>NZ_JAKKFI010000081.1 GCF_022230955.1 Micromonospora cabrerizensis | reverse complement strand
CGAAGTCCACCAGGACGACCGTGCCGTCCTCGTGCACCAACAGGTTGCTGGGCTTGACGTCGCGGTGAACGATGCCACCGCGGTGCGCCGCGTTCAGCGCGGCGGCCGCCTGGGCCACGATCGACATCGTCTCGGCCACGTCGAGCCGGCCGGCGGTCTCGATCCGCTTGGACAACGGCTCGCCGGCGACGAACTCCATGACGAGGTAGTCCGCACGCCCGCCGTCGGGCAGATCATCCGCGCCGCTGTCGAACACCTGCACGATGCCGGGGTGCCGCAGCGCCGCCATGATCCGGGCCTCGGCCCGGAACCGGGCGATGAAGTCGGGGTCGGAGACCAACGCCGGCAGCAGGACCTTGACCGCGACCTGCCGGCCGAGGATCAGGTCGGAGGCACGCCAGACATCGCCCATACCGCCGGTGGCGACACGTTCGTCCAAGCGGTACCGACCGCTGAGCACGACCTCCGATGACAACACCGCATTACCGTACCTAGAGCGGCGGCGCGCGGCGCGCCGCGGCCGGTCGGCCGAGTGGGTGGTACGCGTCGGGTCATCGGCTTGACCTCTGTGGACGCTGCGTCTCCGTGACCGGGCCGCGACGTGGTGTGACGAAAACTGACATCTTTCGGCATCCGAACGCCCGACGGCCGTAAAAATCCGCCCTCCGGCACGCAGCGCGAGTCGCGGGCACCGACTGTTACGACAACGCGCCGTGCGTCGGGTTGATAATTGTCACTCTTCCGTGACACGGTGCCGACTTGCTCGTCGGTGGTCCCCCTCCTAGCGTTAGCCCGGCTCGGGCCCGCCCGGCGACTTCGGCGCGCGGTCGTGCCGCGCCGCCCACCCTGGCGTCGGCCCCGGACGTCCTGCCCGGACCACTCCGGTCGAGGGCACGATCAGATCGGCGGGGGGCGGTGCGGGTGCGGGAGTTGGTCGGGCGGTCCTCTCGTACCGCGTGGTCCGCCTCCGCGCGGCGGATCGGGCCGGCGTGCCCCGGGCTGCGCACGGGTCGCGGATGACCGGCGACCTGTCGGAAGCGGTCGGCGCGGCACAGAGCGGGGACGAGGAGGCCTTCCGCTTCCTCTACCGCAGCCTCCAGCCGGGCCTGCTGCGGTACCTGACCGCACTGGTCGGCGCGGACGCCGAGGACGTCGCCTCCGAGACCTGGCTGCAGATCTCCCGTGACCTGCCCAGCTTCACCGGCGGCGAGTTCCGCGCCTGGACCGTCACCATCGCCCGCAACCGGGCGATGGACCACCTGCGCCGACTGCGCCGCCGCCCGTCACTTCCGGTCCCGGTGCAGGCGCTCGCCGACCTCGCCAGCGACGCCGACACCGCCGAGGGGGCCAGCGAGACGATCGGCACCGAGACCGCCCTGGCGCTGATCGCGACCCTGCCACCCCGCGAGGCCGAAGCCGTCCTGTTACGGGCGGTGATCGGGCTCGACGCGGGTTCCGCCGGCCGTGTGCTGGGTCGTCGGGCCGGTGCTGTCCGGACCGCCGCCCACCGAGGGCTGCGGCGGCTCGCAGCCCTGCTGGAGCGCGAGGACGCGGCCGGGTTGCCCGTCGGTGTCGAGGGGGTGCCGCCGCCCCGTACGGCCAGCGGTCCGACCCTGCGGGCGTCGCACACCGAGCCGGCGGACGGCTGACATGAGGGGATTCCCGATGAACCCGTTCCGGCGGGCCGACCATGCCGAAACCGAACGGCTGCTCGACTCCGCCCACGGGACCTTCGACGTCGTGTCGGGCCAGGCCGACGCCCCCTCGACGTCCGCCCAGGTCCAGGGGTCGGCCCCCGCCGAGCCGGTGGCGCGGCTGCTGGCGGCTGCCGCCGGCCCGGGCCTCCCCGGAGAGTTGGCTGGCGAGGACGCGGCGGTGGCCGCGTTCCGGGCGGCCCGAGCAGACCCGTCGCCGTCGGTGCCGCACCGGCCGCACGGTCGCCGTCTGACCACCGGCGCGGTGGCCTGGATCGGTGCGGTGGCCGTCACCGCGACGGCGGGTGCCGCCTTCGCCGCGGTCAGTCAGGACTGGGTGCCCGGCCCGCTCGCACCGGAACCGACCCGCACGTCACCTGCGACGGGCCCGGCTTCGCCCCGATCCGGCGAGCCCAGTCGATCGCCGTCCTCCCCGGGAAGTCCGTCTCCCGGCACTCCGTCGCACCACCCGCCGTCGCCCGGCACGCCACCTGCGCCCGGCACTCCACCGACGCACACCGCGCCTGGCGGCTCGCTGCACGGTCTGTGCCGCGCCTGGCTGGCCAAGAAGCCCGACCAGCGGGAGAAGGCACTGCGGACGCCCGCGTTCGAGAGACTGGTGACGGCCGCCGGCAGCGCCGGCCAGGTCGAGGAGTACTGCCTGCGGTTGGTGCCCGAGGCGAAGCCGTCCGCACCGTCGAAGGTCACCCCGTCACGTCCACCGACGGGCCGCCCCAGCCCGCAGTGAGTGGTCGGCGACCGGGGGCGGTCCGTTCCGCCCTGCGCCGGAAATTCGTCTGTTAGACAGAAGTTGGTGGCGCCGTGCACGCCCCGACGGTGTCGGTGGGTGGGTTTACGGTGGCAGTGTGTCGCGAAGTCGGCACACGAGAGGGGGCCGGACCGTTGGTGACGTCGCCCGAGTTGGACCGCAGCGCCATTCTGCGCGAGTCCGCAGCCGCAGGCCGGCATCTCGCCCGGATCTGCTTCAAGACCGGTCCACCGACGCACACCGGCGTCGAACTGGAATGGACCGTGCACGACGCCGCCGACCCCGTCCGCCCGGTCGATCCGACCAGGCTGCGGGCGGCGCTGGGGCGCCACAGCCCCGTCACACTGGATCCCACCAGCCCGGCCGAGCCCCTGCGGCACGGCGGCATGGTGACCCTGGAGCCGGGTGGCCAGTTGGAGATCTCCACCCCGCCCCGCGCCTCGACCGCCGCGTTGATCCGCGCCACCGAGGCCGACATCGCCCAGGTCACCGACCTGCTGGCCACCGCCGGGCTGATTCTCGGCCGCAGCGGCATCGACCCACACCGACGGCCCCGTCCGGTGTTGGAAACTCCCCGCTACCGCGCGATGCGCGGCGCCTTCGACCGGCGCGGTCCGGCCGGCCGCACCATGATGTACAGCACCGCCGGCCTCCAGATCTGTCTCGACGCCGGCGAGCCTGACCAGGTCGCTGACCGCTGGGCCACGGCCCACGCCGTCGGGCCGCCCCTGTTGGCGGCGTTCGCGTCGGCCGCCCGACACGCCGGGCGACGCACCGGCTGGGCCTCCGCCCGGATGGCCGCCTGGCTGGCCATCGACCCGGCCCGCACCCACCCGGTCTGGACGCCGGGCCACGCCGCCGAGGACCCGACCGCCACCTGGGTCCGGTACGTGCTCGCCGCGCCACTGCTCTGCCGGCGTCGGCACGGCTCCGACTGGGCCGCGCCGGCCGGTGTGACCTTCGCCGACTGGCTCGACGGCGCGCTGCCGGAACCACCCACCACCGACGATCTCGACTACCACGTCAGCACGCTCTTCCCGCCGGTACGGCCACGCGGTTACCTGGAGCTGCGCTACCTGGACGCCCAACCCGGGCGGGACTGGCGGCTCCCGCTGGCGGTGCTGAGCGCCCTCTTCCACGACCCGGGCACGCTGCGCGGCGCGTACGCGATCGCCGCGCCGGTGGCGCACCGCTGGTCGGCTGCCGCCCGGTACGGCCTGGCCGACCCCGCGCTGGCCGCTGCCGCGGCGGCGCTGCTCGACCTGGCCCTGCGCACCCTGCCCGGGCTGGACCTGCCGGCCAGCACCCACGACGACATCGAGCGAGGCGTACGAGGGCGGCTGGCCGCCGCCCAGAGGGGAGACGCCGTGAGCGCGAGGAGTGAGCCGGGGTTGCGAGCCCCGCAGTCGGGCACGGACAGAGACGCCGTGAGCGCGAGGAGTGAGCCGGGGTTGCGAGCCCCGCAGTCGGGCACGGACAGAGACGCCGTGAGCGCGAGGAGCGAAGCGGTGACCGCCAGCAGGGTCGGGCACGTCGACGGGGAGCGGTTGCGCGACCGGATCGCGGCGGAGCTGGCGCGAGCCCGTGCCCGCACCACGTTGTTGACCGAGGTGGTCGACGACGCCGACCTGATGCGCCAACACTCCCCGCTGATGTCGCCGCTGGTCTGGGACCTCGCCCACGTGGGCAACCAGGAGGAGCTGTGGTTGGTCCGCGACGTCGGGGGGCGTGAGCCGGTCCGGTGCGACATCGACGAGCTGTACGACGCGTTCAAGCAGCCGCGCCGGGACCGCCCGGCGCTGCCCCTGCTGGCGCCCGCGGAGGCGCGCGCCTACCTGGGCACGGTCCGGGACAAGGTGCATGATCTGCTCGACGCGGTGGCCTTCACCGAGCGGCCGCTGGTCGCCGACGGGTTCGCGTTCGGCATGATCGTGCAGCACGAGCAGCAGCACGACGAGACCATGCTCGCCACCCACCAACTGCGCTCGGGGCCGGCGGTGTTGCACGCGCCGTCGCCGCCGGAGCCGTCCGTGCGGGTCGGCGGGGAGGTGCTGGTGCCGGCCGGGGAGTTCACCATGGGCACCGACACCGACCCGTGGGCGTTGGACAACGAACGCCCGGCGCACCGGGTCGGCCTCCCGGCCTTTGTCATCGACGCCGCCCCGGTCACCAACGGGCAGTTCGCGGCCTTCATAGCGCAGGACGGCTACGGCGATCAGCGTTGGTGGAGCCCGGCCGGCTGGGCACATCGGCTCCGGGAGGGGCTGGCGGCGCCGATGCACTGGCGTCGGGACGGCGACGAATGGTCCTACCAGCGTTTCGGCCGGTGGAGCCGGGTGCGCGCGGACGAGCCGGTGGTGCACGTGTGCTTCTACGAGGCGCAGGCGTACGCGGCGTGGGCCGGTAAACGGTTGCCGTCCGAGGCGGAGTGGGAGAAGGCGGCCCGTTGGGACCCGGCGACCGGGCGGTCACGCCGTTACCCCTGGGGGGACGACGACCCGACCGAGGCGCACGCCAACCTCGGCCAACGTCATCTGCGGCCGGCGCCGGTGGGCGCGTACCCGGCGGGTGTCTCGCCGTTGGGGGTGCACCAGCTCATCGGTGACGTCTGGGAGTGGACGTCGAGCGCGTTCGGCGGGCATCCCGGCTTCACCGCGTTTCCCTACCGCGAATACTCGGAGGTCTTCTTCGGTGGCGACTACCGGGTGCTGCGTGGTGGCTCGTTCGGCACCGACCGTTCCGCCTGCCGGGGCACCTTCCGCAACTGGGACCATCCGATCCGCCGGCAGATCTTCAGCGGTTTCCGCTGCGCCCGCGACGCCCGGCCCGACGAGTCGTCCCGGTGAGTCACGGTGGGCTCGGCCGCCGGGGGCGCTAAATGTGTCGTCACCTGGTCTATCTGGGGCCGCCGGTCATCCTGGCCGAGGTCCTGTTCGACCCTCCGCACTCGCTGGTGCGCCAGTCCTGGGCTCCCCGGGACATGCGCGGCGGCGGCACCATCAACGCCGACGGGTTCGGCGTCGGCTGGTATCCGGGCGAGGGTGAGCCGGTGCGCTACCGGCGGGCGCAGCCGATCTGGAGCGACCCGACCATCGCCCAGCTCGCGTCGGTGACCCGCGCCGGCGCGCTGCTGGCGGCGGTGCGGTCGGCAACCGTCGGGATGGCGGTGCTCGACGGCGCTGCCGCGCCCTTCGCCGAGGGGCGGTGGTTGTTCAGCCACAACGGGGTGGTTCGTGGCTGGCCGGACGCCGTGGTGCCGCTCGCCGCCGGTCTGCCGGTCCGTGACCTGCTCACCCTGGACGCCGCCACCGACTCGGCGTTGCTCTGGGCGCTGGTGCGGCATCGGTTGCGGGCCGGCGACGACCCGGCGGACGCCGTCGGGCAGACGGTGGCCGACGTCGCCGCGGCCGCCCCCGGGTCACGGCTCAACCTGCTGCTCACCGACGGTCACCGGGCGGTGGCCAGCGTGGCCGGGCACGCCCTGTCGGTACGCGAGGGGCCCGGTTCGGTGCTGCTCGCCTCGGAGCCGCACGACGACGATCCCGGGTGGCGGGCGGTGCCGGAGGGGCATCTGGTGGTCGCCACCGCTGACGAGGTGCGGGTAGGTCCACTGCCGACCCGGTGAGTCGCACCGGTTGGGCACGCAACGGTTGATCGAGCAGAGTTGATCGAGCAGAGAGGCGAACCGATGACCGCGGAACCGCTGGAGATCTACCTCGAGGAGCGCGATCTGGAGCGTGGCCTGCGCGACGACGTCCGGGCCGGGCTCAGCGCCGGGCAGAAGTGGCTGCCGCCGAAGTGGTTCTACGACGCCCGGGGCAGTGAGTTGTTCGAGGAGATCACCCGACTTCCGGAGTACTACCCCACCCGGGCCGAGCGGGCGGTGCTGGCCGAGCGCGCCCCTGACATCGCGGCGCTGACCGGCGCCAAGACTCTGATCGAGTTGGGCTCCGGCTCGTCGGAGAAGACCCGCCTGCTGTTGGACGCGCTCACCGGTCAGGGCGGGCTGGGCACGTTCGTCCCGCTCGACGTGTCGGTCAGCGCCCTGCGGGGGTCCACCGCCCAGATCGCCGCCGACTATCCGGGCCTGCGGGTTCGGGGCATCGTGGGAGACTTCACCCGGCAACTGGACCGGCTGCCCACCGGTGGCCGGCGTCTGGTGGTGTTCCTGGGTGGCACCATCGGCAACCTGCTGCCCGCGGAGCGGGCCGGGTTCCTGACGGCGATGCGCGCCGCGCTGGAGGCCGGCGACTGGCTGCTGCTCGGCACCGACCTGGTGAAGGATCCGTCGGTGATCGTGCCCGCCTACGACGACGCGGCCGGGGTCACCGCCGAGTTCAACCGCAACGTGCTGCGGGTGATCAACCGTGAGTTGGGTGCGGATTTCGACCCGGAGGCGTTCGCTCACGTCGCCCTCTGGGACCCGGACCATGAGTGGATCGAGATGCGGTTGCGGGCGACCCGGCCGATGCGGGTGCGGGTGCTGGGCATGACCGTCGACTTCGCCGCGGGGGAGGACCTGCGCACCGAGGTCTCGGCGAAGTTTCGACCGGAGGGGATCGCCGCGGAGTTGGCCACGGCGGGCTTCGACACGACGGATTTCTGGACCGACCCGGGAGGTCTCTTCGGGGTGACGTTGGCGCGAGCCCGGTGAGCCTGTTCACCCGCCTCGAACCGGCCCGCCGATGATCGGTTAGGCTGACCGGGCGAAGGGGAGTAGCCCCCAATGTCGTGGTCGACATACTGGTGCGTTCCGCATCCGGCCACGCGGCCTCGGTTTCCGAGGCGGGCGAGACCTTCGACTCAGGCTGTTGCAGCCGGGTCGAGGGCGCCCCTGTACCTCCTCCCGGCATGAGCGGGAAGGACGTCATGGAGGGATTTTTCGCCGCGCTGGTCGTCAGCTTCGGCGTCATCTTCGTCGCCGAGCTGGGGGACAAGTCCCAGCTGATGGCGCTGACCTTCGCCACGCGGTTCAAGCCGGTTCCGGTGCTGATCGGCATCACCGTCGCCACGGCGGTGGTGCACCTGGCGTCGGTGGCCATCGGCGCGGGTCTCGGGGCGGTGTTGCCGACCGAGTGGATCTCCCTGGTGGCCGGTGTGGCGTTCCTTGGTTTCGGGGCGTGGACCCTGCGCGGGGACAAGCTCACCGAGGAGGAGAAGCGCAAGGCCGAGAAGACCAACAAGACCGCGCTGGTCGCGGTGTCGGTGGCGTTCTTCCTGGCCGAGCTGGGTGACAAGACGATGCTTGCCACGATCACGCTGGCCACCAAGTACGGCTGGTTCGGCACCTGGCTCGGCTCCACCCTGGGCATGGTGGCGGCGGACGCGTTGGCCATCCTGGTCGGCCGGATGCTCGGTCGCCGGCTGCCGGAGAAGGCCATCAAGTACGGCGCCGCGATCCTGTTCGCCATCTCCGGTCTCTGGTTGATCCTGGAGGCGGTGAACGAGCTGACCTGAGCCGACTAGCTGCACCGAGGGCGGGTAACGGCCCGGGGTGGAGCCGGCCGAGCTGTTGCGTCAGGGCGACCAGGTGCTGGTGGCCGTGGTGGAGGTGGCCGGCGCACTGGTGATCTTCGTTGGCGCGGTCTGGGCGGCGGTGCGGTTCGTGGTCGAGGGGCTACGACACCGCTCCGCCGCCCGTTTCACGCCGATCCGGCTCTCGCTCGGCCGGTTCCTGACCCTCGGCCTCGAATTCCAGTTGGCGGCCGACGTGCTGCGGACCGCGGTGTCGCCGTCGTTCGAGCAGATCGGTCAACTGGCGGCCATCGCGACGATCCGAACGGCGTTGAACTACTTCCTGGGCCGGGAGATCCGTCAGGAGCAGCGCCAGGTGACCGAGGGGGAGTCTCCCCGGTGATCGGCATCCTGCTCACGGCGGTCACCGCTCTGGCCCTGGTCGTCGGGGTGGTCACGGTGCTCAGCACCGGGGCGCTGCGAACCGGCGTCCGGCTGCTGTTGGACCTGCTGACGGCGGCCGGTCTGCTGCGGCTGGCTGGCGACCCCGGCTGGAACGGCCTGGCCGGCGCGGTGGCGATCATCGCCCTGCGTCAACTGCTCGGGGCGGCACTGAGCGCTCCACCGCCGTGGTCCGGACGACAATCCCCGCCACCCTGCGGCGGGGACGATCACCACCTACCGTTGGCGCTGAGACGTGGAACCGGGAAAATGGGAGGATAACCATATGAGCCGGCACGACGAACCGAACGAGTACGGCTTCTCCGGGGCGGGCACCGCTCCCGAGCCGCCGCCCGGCGGCAAGGCCGACGAGCAGGATCGCGTCGAGGCGGTGGCGGTGCCGGGCGACGACCTCACCGCCCCGGCGGCGGAGGCGGTTGTCGAGGAGACCGAGGACCTGCCACCCGCCGATCGTCGCCGCTGACCGGCAGCCCGTCGTGCCGCAGGCACGCGGCGGGCCGCGCGGGTCGGCCGTTCGCCGGCCCGCGCCGCCACCCGCTCAGCCGCCGGCGGGCCGCTGGTAGACGTCGGGCACGCCGTCGCCGTCGGCGTCGAGCCGCTCCCGCTCCGCCACCCGGCGGTACGTCGCGTTGCGGCGGACGAGCACCGTGGCGGCCAGGCCGGCGGAGATCACCGACCCGAGCAGCACGGCCACCTTGACCCGACCGTCGGTCGTGCTGCCGGCACCGAAGGCCAGATCGCCGATGAGCAGCGAGACGGTGAACCCGACGCCGGCCAACAGGGCGATCCCGAGCAGGTCCGCCCAGGTGATGTCCTCGTCCAGTTCGGCGCGGGTGAACCGGGCCAGCAGGTACGTCGAGCCGAAGATGCCGATGCTCTTGCCGAGGACCAGGCCGGCGACGACGGCGATCACGACCGGGTCGGTCAGCAGGGCGCCGAGGTCGCTGCCGCGCAGCGTGACCCCGGCGGCGAACAGCGCGAAGACCGGCACCGCGAAGCCGGCCGACACCGGGCGCCACCGGTGCTCCAGGCGTGCGGCGAGCCCGCCCTCGTCCGACCCGGTAGCCGGTTGGCCACCGGCCATCGTGCGGCGGCGGGCCAGCACCGGGACCGTGAAACCGAGCAGGACGCCGGCCACCGTGGCGTGCACACCCGAGGCGTGCACCAGCGCCCAGGCGGCGGTCGCGAGGGGGATCAGCGCCCACCACCAGGTGCGCCCGCGCTGCACCAGCAGGGCGAAGAGCCCGATCGGCACCAGCGCCGCGAGCAGCGGAACAGGGTGGAAGTCGGCGGTGTAGAAGACCGCGATGATGGTGATCGCGAAGAGGTCGTCGACCACGGCGAGGGTGAGCAGGAAGGCGCGCAGGCCCTGGGGCAGGTGTGAGCTGACCACCGCGAGCACGGCCAGCGCGAAGGCGATGTCGGTCGCGGTGGGGATGGCCCAGCCGCGCAGTCCCTCCCCGCCGGCGCTCAGGACGACCCCCACGTAGAACAGCGCCGGCAGCAGCATCCCCCCGAGGGCGGCCACCACGGGCAGCACCGCCCTGCGTGGGTCACGCAGTTCACCGGCCACGAACTCCCGCTTGAGTTCCAGACCCACCACGAAGAAGAAGATGGCCAGCAGGCCGTCCGCCGCCCAGGTGGCCACGTCCAGGTCGAGGTGCGCAAACGCGCCGCCGGGCCAGGGCACCCAGGCCCCGAGTCGGGTGTACGAGGCCGACCAGGGGGAGTTGGCCCAGGTCAGCGCGATCACGGCACCGAGCAGCAGCAGCGCGCCACCGACCGTCTCGGTGCGCAGCACGTCGGCCAGGTGTCGAGCCTGCGGCCACGACGAGCGGGAGAACAGCCGGGTCCGCTGCGGGCGCTGCTCGGATGGCGGGGTGCGGGAGGTCATGTGCGGGGTCACCTCGGGAGTCAGGACGGCAGGAATCCACTCGCCGACCAGACTTCCCGGCACACCGCTGCCGACCCTATCCGGCTTCGTGTCCGGCGGCGAACGGTGGGCCGATCGGATGCCACCCGATCGGCTTTCGACTTTTTCCTCGGTGTCGCCGCAGCCGAATGGGTGTTTGTCGGGTTGGTCATGCGGATGCACAACGCACAGCGGAAAATACCTAACTCCGGACATAAGGCGCATCAACCGCTTTAATGGTTTCACGGGTTTCGAGACGACCTTGGGGGATTTCGTGAAGTTTTCTGGCGTAACCGGACCGGCACGGAGGCGCTCCTGATGGACCTGCTCCGCCATTTGCGTCACGTGCGTCGGCACTGGTGGGTACCGCTGATCACGATCATGGTGGCTCTGGGCGTCTCGGCGTTCGTGACCGTGCGGGCCCAACCCCGGTACGTCGCCTCGGTGACCTTCTTCGTCACCACCCCCAACTCCGGCATCAGCGAGGCCTACCAGGGTGGGCTCTTCCTCCAGCAGCGTGTCAAGTCGTACGCCGACCTGCTCAGCAGCGACCGGCTGGCGCAGAGCGTGGTGGCCGAGACGCCGGTGGGCCTCACCGCGGACGAGGTGCAGCGCCGGGTGAGCACCTCGACCGAGACCGGCACGGTTCTGCTGCGGGCGTCGGTCACCGACACCGACCAGACCCGCGCGCTGCGGGTGACGGAAACCCTCGCGGCGAAGTTCGTCGAACTGGTGCAGAAGGTCGAGACGACGCCCGAAGGCAAGGCACCGATCAAGATCGAAGTAGTCAGCGGCCCGCGGGTGAGCGCCAACCCCGTCTCGCCGCAGCCGGTCCGCAACCTCACCCTCGGCGGCCTGATCGGGCTGCTCCTCGGCGTCGGCCTGGCGATCCTGCGCGGCATCGCCGACGTGCGGTTGCGCGACTCCGCCGGCCTGCAACGCGCCACCGGCAGCCCGCTGCTCGGCGAGATCCCGTTCGAGGCCAGCGCCCGCACCGCGCCGCTGATCGTGGGCGAGGCCGCGACCTCGGCGCGTGCCGAGGCGGTTCGCAAGCTGCGGACCAACCTGCGCTTCGTCGATGTCCACGAGCCGGCCCGGGTCATCGCCGTGACCAGCGCCCTGCAGGGCGAGGGCAAGACGACTCTCTCCTGCAACCTGGCGATCGCGCTCGCCGAGGCCGGCTGGCGGGTCCTGCTGGTCGACGCGGACCTGCGCCGTCCGAAGGTCGACGACTACCTGGGCCTGGACGCTGGCGTCGGCCTCACCGACGTGCTGGTCGGCGACGTGCAGGTCGGGGATGTCGTGCAGCGCTGGGGGGACAAGTCGCTACTGGTGCTGCCCAGCGGGTCCGCACCGCCGAACCCGAGCGAGCTGCTCGGCTCGAAGGCCATGTCGGACCTGTTGCTGGCGCTGCGCGAGTCGGCGGACATCGTGATCATCGATACCGCTCCGCTGCTTGCGGTGACCGACGGCGTGGTCGTCGCCGTGCAGGCCGACGGTGCCCTGCTGGTGACCCAGCAGGGCCGTACCTCCCGGACCCAGGTGGCCGCCGCGGCCCGCTCGCTGCACTCGGTCTCGGTCCGGCTGCTCGGCTGCGTGCTGAACATGGCGAAGGTGGCCAAGGCCGAGACGTACCAGTACGAGGCCTACCGGGTGGTCGCCTCGACGCCCAAGACGTCGGTGCCGACCGACCGGGGCGCGTCCGGCAAGCACGTCGCGACCACCGACGGGGTCAACGGCGTCGTCGACCACACCCAGGAACTCACCCGGTTGCCCCGATGAGCGCGGCGAGGGGTCGCAGTGACCGTTCGATCTCCTCGGCGCAGCGTCGGAAGTCGGCGGCGGTGCCGCCGATCGGGTCCCGGAGGTCGTCCGCCTCCGGGGCGGCAGGTTGCAGCCGTCCCCGGGCCTGGGCGGCGGCGGCGATCGCCGCGCCCAACGGGTCGTCGGTCGACCCGTCGAGCGGCTCGGCCGCCGCGGCCAGCCGGCCGAACTGGCGCACGGTGAACGTCCGGTGCAGCGCCGCCGGTGCCAGCGCGGTGCAGACCGAGCGCTGGCGCCGGGTCGCGGTCAGCACCAGCGTCGCGTCGGCCAGGTACTCCGGGCGCAACCCCCGGGTCCGGAACGCCGCCGGGCCGTCGCCGCTGTCGGCCACGACCTCCATCGCGTACGGGTGCATCGCCAGCCCGTCGATCGCGTCGGTGCCGGCGCTGGCCACGGTGACGGGCCGGTCGGCCAACAGCTGGCGGGCCAGGAACTCGGCCATCGGCGACCGGCACAGGTTGGCGTGGCAGACGAACAACACGCGATCAGCCATCGGTGCCCCTCTCATCGGTGCGGACGCGGGTGTCCGCACCGCGAGGGCGGTGCGTCGACGCCGAAGGCCGCGCGGGGAGGGGTTGACGGCATCGTACGCGCGCCGGACGCCTGCCGGTCGTGGTGCCGCGCCGACCGACGTCGATCGGCGCCGGACGGGGGCGCTGCGGTGAAGATCGGCATCCTGTCGTACCACTTCCCGCCCGAGCCGGCGTTCATCCCGGGCAGCCTCGCCGAGGAGCTGGCCGCGCGCGGGCACGAGGTCCGGGTGCTCACCGGCTTCCCGGACTACCCCGGTGGGCACGTCTATCCCGGCTGGCGGCAGCGTTGGCACCACGAGACGCACAGCGAACGGCTGACCGTGCGACGGGTGCCGCGCTATTCCGGTCGTGCCGCGTCCACCGGAACGCGGATGGCCAGCTATCTCTCCTTCGCCGGCAGCGCGACGCTGGCCGCGCGCCGCTACCTGCGCGACGTGGACGCGCTCTACGTCTTCCAACTGCCGGCGACGACGTTCGCCACCGCCGGGGTGCTCCGGCTGCTCGGGCAGGTGCCGGCGGTGCTGCACGTGCAGGATGTCTGGGCCTCGGACGGCGCCGACGAGACGGGCGAGGGCCGCTTCGCGGCGCGGATGGGCAGCGCGATGACCCGGATCTACCGGGCCGCGGCCCGGATCGCGGTGGCCGCGCCGTCGATGCGGGATCTCGTGGTCGCCGCGGGTGCCGACCCGACCCGGGTCCGACTGGTGCTGAACTGGACCGACGAGCGGATCTTCCATCCGGTGACGCCCGGCGCGGCGGCCCGTCAGCTCATCCGACGGGACGGCCGGTGCGTGGTGATGCACGCCGGGACCATCGGCGCGCGGCAGGGGCTGGAGACGGCGGTCCGGGCGGCGGCGGCACTGGACCGGACGATGGATCTGGTCCTGGTCGGTTCGGGGGCGGCTGAGCGGCGGGTGCGGGGGCTCGCCGCCGAGCTGGGGGCGGACAACGTCCGCTTCGTGGAGCGACGGTCACCGGTCGACATGCCCGAGCTGTACGCCGCCGCCGACTATCAGCTGGTCATGCTGCGTGACCTTCCGGAGCTGCGCGGCACGGTGCCGGGCAAGCTCCAGGCCGCGCTCTCGTGCGCCGCACCGGTGGTGGCGTCGGCCGGTGGAGACACGGCCGAGCTGGTCGAGCGCGCCAGGGCTGGGCTTTCCTGCCCTCCGGAGGACTGGGCTGCTCTGGCCGACCGGTTCTGGTTGGCCGCGACCATTCCTGCGCCGACCCGCGCCGAGATGGGTCGGCGGGGGCGGGCGGCGTACCTGCGGGAGATGTCGTTGCCCGCCGGTGTGGACCGGATCGAGCAGCTGCTGCACGAGGCGGCGGGGCGATTCGCGCAGCCAGCCGGCGAATCGCGAAGGAACTTCGCTTAAACGGCAATAAATGCAATAAGCGTACGAAGTTCCCCGAGGCGTGCTAAGAACGTCAGGGAATCGACCATCTGTCCGGTTCCGAACGGGAGTGTGGTGTGACGGAAAGCGAACGGCCGACCCGGCGGCGGAGCCGCTCCCGGCGTCGTCGGCGTGCCCGACTGCGCCGCGTCCTCCTCAGTGCCCTGGTGGTCGGCTCGCTGCTGCTGGCAGCCGGCGGGTGGGTCGGCTTCCGCGGCTGGCAGGCACGCGCCCACCTGCTCAACGCCGCCGGTCTGGCTCGCGAGCTGAGCGCCCAGGTGGTCGGTGGGGACACCGACCGTGCTCTGCGGACGCTCGCCGCTCTGCAGGCGCAGTCGGGCGCGGCCCGCAAGGCGACGAGTGACCCGAGTTGGCAGATCGGTCGGCGTACCCCGGTCGCCGGCGACGACCTCGACGCCGTCCGGCAGATCGCCATCGCCATCGACGAGCTGGCCCGGCAGGCGTTCCCGACCCTGCTCCGGACGGATCTGACCAGCCTGGTGCCGGCCGGCGGCCGACTGGACCTGGCCCGGCTCGGCGACGTATCCGCCGAACTGACCCGCGCGGACGAGTCGGTGCAGCGGACACGTCGAGACCTGGCCGCGGTGCCGACCGAGAGCTTGGTCAGTCAGGTCCGGCAGGCGCTGGTCGACCTGCGCGGCGAGATCGACCGCCTGTCCAGCCTCACCTCGGCCGCCGACCAGGGAGCCCGCCTGTTGCCGCCACTGCTCGGCGCGAGCGGCCCGCGACGATACCTACTGGTCTCGCAGAACCTCGCCGAGTTGCGCGCCACCGGCGGCATGTTCGGCGCGTACGCGATCATGGATGCGGAGAACGGCAAGGTGAAGATGGGCAAGCAGGGCAGCAGTGCCTCGCTCGGCCAGTTCACCCCGGCGTTGAAGCTGCCCGCCGAGACCCGCGCGCTCTGGACCGATCTGCCCGGCATCTACCCGGCCGACGTGAACCTGTCCCCGCATTTCCCGACCGCCGCGGCGCTGTACCGCGAGATGTTCCGCCGTAAGACGGGCACCACCGTCGACGGCGTGCTCGCCGTGGACCCGGTGGTGCTGTCGTACCTGCTCAAGGCGACCGGCCCGGTCCTGGTGCCCGGCGGGGTCCCGCTCGCCAGCGAGAAGGTCGTGCAGACCCTGCTCAACGACAGCTACCAACGGCTGACCGTGAAGCAGCAGGACGAGTTCTTCGCGTCGTCGGCAGCCTCGGTGTTTGATGCCTTCTTCAAGAAGAATGTCAACCCGCGGGTGTTGTTGTCCGCATTTGACCGTGCTATCACCGAACGGCGGATATTGTTCTGGAGTGCCCGACCTGAGGAACAGCGGACCTTCGGCGACAGCCGGATGGCCGGGACGCTTCCGGAACAGGACACCGTGCCGACCGTCGGCGTGTTCCTCAACGACGGCAGCGGCGCGAAGCTCGGCTACTACCTGCGGCCGGCGGCGAACATGACGGTCGGCGAATGCCGGCCCGACGGACGCCGTGAGCTCCGGTTGCGGGTCACCCTGCGTTCGACGGCGCCGAAGTCCGGACTTAGCGAGTCGGTCCTCGGCCTCGGCCTGGCTGGCGATCCGTACACCGCCCGCACGTTGGTGTCGATCTTCAGCCCTGCCGGCGGGGCGGTGCTCGATGCCCGGCTCGACGGGGCCGAGACGGCCCTGGGCAGCGGCACCGAACGCCGCCGCCAGGTCGCAACGGCCAGCGTCGACGTTGGCCCCGGCGCCGAAAGGGCGCTGGAGGTCACCGTGCTGACGGCCAAGACCGGCGTCGGCCAGGCCGAACTGCGGCTGACCCCCACCGCCAGCCCCTGGACCACCCAAGTTCATTCCGCACCAAGCTGTGACCAGTAGGAGGGAACCAATCATGCGGCTATCCCGCATCATCATGGCGCTCACGGTCGGCCTGGCCGTGGTGGCCGTGCCGACGGCAGCGGGGGCGGCACAGCCGCAGCCGACGCCCAGCACCACGGCGACCACTGACCCGCCGCAGCCGCCGCCGTATCCGCCGGCCGCCGCGCTGCTCACCGTCAACCGGCCGACGATCTTCCTCGGCGAGACGGTCGTCCTGACCGGCACCGGTTTCGGTCCGAACGAGACCGTCGACATCGCGGTGACGGTGACCCCGATCGCCGCCCCCGCCGGCGGTCAGGCTCCGGCTCGCCGCAGCGACGGCAGCACCGTGGCCATGGTCCCGGTCGCCCAGCAGGCGAGCGCGCCCCTGAACTTCACGGCGAACACCAACGCCCAGGGTCGCTTCACCAAGAGCTACAAGCCGTCGGTGACCGGTCTGCTGACCTTCACCGCGACCGGTCGCGAGTCCGGTCGTACGGCCACCACCGAGCTGCGGGTGCTGCACAAGAAGCAGCCGCTGCCCGTCACGGGTGACAGCCTGGGCACGCCCATGAAGCTGGGCGGCGGCCTGGTCGGCGCCGGAGCGATCATGCTGCTGCTGACCCTGGCCTGGCGTCGCCGCCAGCGCCTCGGCGGTGCCGCGCACTAACCCGCACCACCGGGCAACGCCCGGATCGCACTGAGGCTGGCGCCCGTCGGACCACTCCGACGGGCGCCAGTCTGTGACATGTCGCCCTTCGGACGGGCGGCGCGGGCCTGGTGGCCGGTACGGACCAGGTGCTGACTCCGATGGGCGTCAGTCTGGGAGATGTCGCCCGAGGGGCGATCTCCCACTGGGAGGTCTTCGCGTCCGGGCCCGAGCCACAATCGTTCATCCGAACGGTCACAGACCGCTCACCTCGGCTTTTGTCCGCTTCGCGTAGCCCGCCGTCGTGGACGCTCGTTGATCGACTCGGCTTCCTTGAAGTCGGGGTGTCCGCCCGCCCAGGTCACCGCGATTTCCTCTAGATCGACTCGGGTTTCTTGAAGGCGGGGTATCAAGCCATCCTGGATACCGCGGTTTGCAGAAAGTCGCGTGGATCAAGGCCTGATCGAGGTGCCTTGAGGCGGCTGACGCTCTGCGAAAGGAATTTTGTCCGGTATGGGCGGTTGGCCGGGCGTGGGGATGACCCCGTTACGAGGTCTGGAGGGCTTTGGCCTGTGACCGGTCGCACCGGTGGGGCGGAATGGTGGCCGGGGCGGGGTCGTTACATACCCTGAGGATCGCAGGACCACCGGCCCGCCGCCCCGCCGAGGATTGGTGGGGGTTGGAATGTCGACCTCGGCCGGATCGTTGGAGTCTCCCGAGATGACCGCACGAGCACCCCGCTTATTGGGGGTGTCACGGGACGGGCCAACCCCGGAATGACCCCGGCCCCCCGGTCGTTGCAGTCCCCGCGAACGACCACCCGCCACCGCTTTCCTAGAGGGTGTCGGTGGATGGGCCACCGGGAATGACCCCCGGCCCCCGGTCGTTACACATGGACCCGGCGCCACAAGCCCCCGCTCGTGACCCCGGAACCCCGGCGCCCGAGCCCCCCGCTCGTAGGCCGCCAACCCAGGCGCCCGAGCCCCCCCGCTCATAGGCCGCCAACCCCGGCGTCATGAGCCCCCGGCTTGCCAGACGTCGACCTCCCCAGTCTTTTCACTCGTATTTGATGCAGCGCCGGACGAGGTGCTCACACCCTGTACCGCCGACCCCCATTGGTGGCCTGGGTGTTTCCTACCCCCGAAGGAGCTTCCCCCATGAACACGATCTTCCGTAAGAGCATGCTGTCCGTTGCTGGTCTCGCGTTCGCCGGTGGTGTGTTCGCCGGTCCGATCGCCGCGCACGCCAACCCGGTTGATGCCAAGCCCGTCGCCGTGGCGGTGCAGTCGGGTGCGCCGAAGCCGCAGGGCGACCAGTCCCACATCACGTTGAATGATGAGCAGACCGCGAACGTCAAGGCGATCATCGCCGCGACGAAGAAGGCCGGCCTGCCCGAGCGGGCCGCGGTCATCTCGATCGCCACGAGCCTGCAGGAGTCGAAGTTGGAGAACCTGGGTCACCTCGGCGACGCCAACGACCACGACTCGCTGGGCCTGTTCCAGCAGCGCCCGACCAGCGGTTGGGGCACCCCGGAACAGATCACGAACCCGGAGTACTCCACGACGGCGTTCCTCAAGGGCCTCAAGCAGGTCGACGGGTGGCAGGACATGCCCCTGACCGACGCCGCCCAGACCGTGCAGGTCTCGGCGTACCCGGACGCGTACGCCCAGTGGGAGCAGCAGGCCACCGACCTGGTCGGCCAGCACTGGAACAGCTGACCCCCACACCGAACGACCCGACCACTGGCCGGCACGCCCATCCCGGGGTGCCGGCCAGCGGCGTAGCCGGGTCAGTTCTTGTGGTGGTTGTGGGTGCGGACGATGTCGATCAGCGCGCAGATCAGCGCGAGCACGATGATGCCGGTGGCCAGCAGGAGGGAGCGCTCGAAGGCGCTGGTCCAGTTGCCGCGGCTGTCGGCCAGCGACGAGAAGAACAACGAGCCGACGGCGGCGATGCCGGCCGCGGCGCCGATCCGCTGACCGGTCTGGAGCATCCCGGCGCCGCTGCCCGCCTGCCCGACCGGCACCTGGGAGAGGGTGATCGTCTGGTTGGGGGCGATCACCAGCCCGCTGCCGATTCCGGCGATGAGCAGTGGACCGGCGGCGACCCAGGGCGCGGGGGCGTCCGGCGCGAGTTTCAGCGCGACCACGGTCCCGGCCAGTCCGATCACCACGGCGAGCAGACCGATGGCGACCAGTGGTCGGCCGAAGCGGTTGACGATGCGGCCACCGAGCACGGCGGCGGCCGCCGAGCCCAGGGCGAACGGGGTGATGGCCAGACCGGCGATGAACGCGCTGTACCCGAGACCCATCTGGAGGAACAGGGTGAAGATGAAGAAGATCGCGGTGAAGCCGCCGAAGTAGACCAACGCCAGGATCGAGCCGAGTGTGTACGACTGGAGACGGAACAGTCGAAGGTCGAACAGGGGTTCGTGCTGGCGTGCGAAGCGCCGTTCCCAGAGCCCGAAGACGACCAGCACCGCCAGGCCGATCGGGATGAGCGCCCACTTCCAGGGGGTCTGCCACTGCTGCTCCTGCACGAGCGGGAGCAGGACGAGGACCACGCCCACGCCGAGCAGCAGGACGCCGACGGGGTCGAGTCGATGCCAGCCGGCCTGACCGGCGGGGCGGCCGGGCAGCAGACGCCAGCCGAGGATCACCGCGAGGACGCCGACCGGCACGTTGACGAAGAAGACCCACCGCCACCCGTGTTCCTCGCCGCCGATGGCGATGAGCAGCCCTCCGAGCAGCGGCCCGACCGCGGTGGAGATCCCGATGGTGGCGCCGAGCAGCCCGAACGGGCGGGCCCGCTCCGGCCCTCGGAAAAGTTGCTGGATGAGCCCGATGACCTGCGGGTTGACGATGCCGGCAGCGGCACCCTGAAGCAGTCGGGCAATGACCAGCCACGTCGGGGAGGTGGCGAGGCCGGCGAGCGCGCTGGTCACGGTGAACAGCGCGATGCCGAAGACGAACGCGTTGCGCCGACCGCGGGCGTCGCCGAAGCGACCGGCGGGGACCAGTGCCAGGCCGAAGGTGAGCGCGTACCCGGACAGGATCCACTGCAGGTCGCTCGGCGACGCGTGCAGCGCCCGGTCGATGGAGGGCACCGCGACGTTGACGATGCTCACGTCGAGCAGCGTCATGAACGCGGCGACCAGCCCGACGCCGACCGCCTGCCAGCGTCGTCGGTTCTCGGCCGCCGTCACCGGCTGCGGCGTCTGCGCCGCACTCATCGCGCCCCCCGTTGCTGTCGATCACGCATTGCTGATCGCTACCCGCCGCAACGGGGGGCGAATCGTCCTGGATGGCTCGGTGCCCTCACGCCATCTGGCGGGCGCAGAACCGGGGGCCGAAGTCGAGCCCGGCCATCGGCGAGTCCTCGCGGTGCAGCAGGCCCTTCTCGGTGAGCAGGTGCAGGGGGCTGTCCACCTGCTCCTGGGTCAGCCCGGATTCCTCGGCGATGAGGTCCGGGTACGGCACCTGCCCGCGTGCTTCCAGGGTGGTGACCGCCTGGTACACCCGTTGCTCGGCCTCCGACAGTTGCACCTGCTGCATTGGTTCCTCCTTCGTTTGTCCGCCGTCGTGCGGCGGTTGCCGTGCGCCGGTTACCCCCTGGCTGACCGAAGATGCACACCCGATTGGGCGGTCGGCGCCGGCTGTGGCGAAGGGCCCGGCGTTCGGCGGTGCCCTAGGCTGCTTTCGTGATCGTTTGGGACCTCGTCGTCGTCGGCGCCGGCCCCGCCGGGCTCTCCGCGGCACATGCCGCTGCCCGCGCCGGTGTCTCCACCCTTGTTGTCGAGCGAGCCGCGCACCCGCGCTACAAGACCTGCGGTGGTGGGCTGATCGGCACGTCTCTGGCGGCCGTCGCGGATCGGATCGAGGTGCCCGCGCACGACCGGGTGGACCGGGTCACGTTCACCCGCGACGGCCGCCGGGAGTTCACCCGCCGCAACGACAGTCCCGTCGTGACCATGGTGCGCCGCGAGGAGTTCGACGACCGGCTGCGCGCGGCGGCGGTCGCCGCTGGCGCGCAGATGCGGGAGCGGGTCGCCGTCCGCGCGATCGAGCAGGACCCCGATGGGGTACGCCTGCGGCTGGCTGACGGTACGACGATCGCGGCGCGGGCGGTGATCGGGGCGGACGGTTCGTCGGGTGTGACGGCCCGGCACGTGGGGGTCCGGTACCGGCAGGTGGACCTGGGCCTGGAGCTGGAGGTTCCGGTGCCCCCGGCGGAGCAGGAGCGGTGGCGGGGGCGTTTGCTGCTGGACTGGGGCGCGATGCCGGGGTCGTACGCCTGGGTCTTTCCCAAGGGTGACCGGTTGACCGTCGGGGTGATTGCCGGGCGGGGCGCGGGGGAGGGGACGCGGGAGTACCTGCGGCAGTTCGTGGACCGGCTGGGGCTGACCGGCTTGCCGGCGGAGCACGACTCCGGTCACCTGACCCGGTGCCGGGCGGAGGACTCGCCGTTGCGCAACGGCCGGGTGCTGGTGGTGGGGGATGCGGCGGGGCTGCTGGAGCCGTGGAGCCGGGAGGGCATCAGCTTCGCGTTGCGGTCCGGTGGGTTGGCCGGTGCGGCGGTCGCGGCCGGTGACGTGTGCGGGTACGAGCGGGCGGTCGCCGAGCGGCTGGTGCCGGAGATGCGGGCGGGCTTCCGGCTGCTGGACGTGTTCACCCGCCGCCCGGACGTGTTCCACGCCCTGCTGGCGACGCCGCCGGGCTGGCGGATGTTCGTCCAGTTCTGCCAGGGGCGGGCGAGCTTCGACGAGATGCTGGGGCGTCGACCCATCCGGGCGGCCCTCGCGGTCCTGGATCGGCTACCCACGCCGCGCCGCGCCCCTTCTATTCACCCAGGATCCTAGGATGCCCTACGCGGTGTGAGCAGACACTGGTGTCCAGTGGCCCAGCCGCTGGACAATGACAGGGAAGTAGGAGGCGCCGATGGCCGAGCAACCGTTCACCGACGACGAGTACGCGTTCCTGCGCCACACCCGGTTCGGCGAGTTGCCGCCCGCGGTGCGACCCGACGACCGTGTCGCCCTGACCGAGACCGACCCCGGGCGCGACCGCCCGGAGGAGGCCGAGGACCCGATCCGCTGGAACGTGCAGGGCTGACCTGCTGGACGTGCAGGGCTGGCCCGCTGGAACGTGCAGGGCTGACCTGCTGGACGTGCAGGGCTGGCCCGCTGGAACGTGCAGGGCTGACCTGCTGGATCGTGCAGGGCTGAGAACGCACGACGGGCCGCGGGTGTCGCCACCCACGGCCCGTTCGCGGTGCGCTGTGCTCAGAAGACCGGCACGCCCTCGCGTACCAGTCGCCAGTTCTGCTGGAAGAAGTCGGCCGGGTCGATCGTCCCCTTGGCCTGCGCCCAGTCGATGAGCAGTTGACGGATCTCCTGCTGCGCGTTGTAGACCTGGGTCTTGACGATGCCGGGGAAGTTGCCGCCGCCGCTGCGCCGGTAGTTGTTCACCGCCACCACGAACTGCGCGTTGTCGGCCACCGGGGTGTCGGTGCCGGCCAGCACCAGACGGGTGATCCGCTGCCCGACCGGCTTGGAGATGTCGATGTCGTAGTCGAGGCCGGAGAAGACGTCGTAGTTGTAGTCCGGCACCGTCGGGTCACTCAGCTGCTCCGGGTCGACCGGGGCGCCCGGCGCGAGGGTACGGAAGTACTTCGCCGAGTACTCCAGGTACGCGCGCACCTCGGCGCCGCTGAGCACGACGGCTTCGAGGGTGTTGTCGTACACGTACAGGCCGGCCACGTCGCGGATCTTGACGTCACCGGCGGGGAAGACCGCGGTACGACTGAACGGTGCCGCGATCGACAGCACCGGCAGGTCCGCGTACGTGGTGCCGGCCAGCGCCGCGCCGACCACCTCGGTCTGCACGTGGTTGATGAAGTCCAGGATCGGCGTGTCCTTGTAGCGTGACTCCGCCGCCGACAGTTCCACGGTGGACTGCGCGACCACCTGGTTGACGTACGCGATGGTCTTCTGGTGTTGGGCCCGCACGGCGGCGAGCACCTTCGGGTCCTCGACCACCGTGTTGGTGTTCAGCATGCTGGCGGCCTTCTTGGTGATCGTCCACCGGCCGCGCTCGCGGGTCAGGGTGAAGTCCATCCGGGTGAGCCGCTGGCCCCACTTCGACGGCTCGGAGAGCAGCACCTGGGCGCCGGTGCGCTCGTTGGTGACGAACCGCTCGACCACCTCGTTGTGCGCGTGGCCGAAGAGGATCGCGTCGATCCCCGGCACCTGCTGGGCGATCAGCGCCACCGGGTTCTCGTTCGGCAGCTCCGGGCCGTAGCTGGAGGTGCCGCTGTCCCCGCCGTGCGCGGAGATCAGCACGAGGTCCGCGCCGCGGGCCCGCATGATCGGCACCCACTTCGCGGCGGTCGCGACCATGTCGTCGAAGCGAAGCTTGCCCTCGACGTTGCCCTTGTCCCAGATGGCCACACCGGGGTTGGTCAACCCCAGGATGCCGACCCGCAGCGTGGGTGCGGCGAAGCCGAGCGAGACCTTCTTGATGACGTACGGCAGGAAGGCCGGCTTGCCGGTCTTCGCGTTGACCGCGTTCGCGGCGAGGGCCGGGAAACCGAGCTGACGGATCCACAGGTCCAGCAACGGCAGGCCGTAGTTGAACTCGTGGTTGCCCAGCGTCACCGCGTCGTAGTCGATGACGTTCATCGCCCGGGCCATCGGGTGCTTCTCCCCGGTGGCGGTGATCGGCTCCTGCTTGGCGTAGTACGTGGCCAGCGGCGTGCCCTGGATGGTGTCGCCGGCGTCGAGCACAAGCGTCGCCTTGCCGCGCCGCTCCCGACGGATCTGGTTGATCAGAGTCGCCAGCTTCGCGACGCCGATGTCGTTCTGCTTGCTGTCGTCGTACTCGGCGTCGCGGTAGTAATCCCAGTTGTAGACGTTGCCGTGCGTGTCCGACGTGCCCAGGAGGGTGAGGTCCCAGGTGCGCGGCCGGGCCGGGCGGCCGGCCGCCTGCGCGGGCGCGGCGGCGATCAGCGGGGCGGACGCCGCAGCCGCCGCGGCGACGAGCACCTGGCGGCGCGACGGGCCGGAGGGAGAGGTCATGACGTGCCTTTCCATGGGGGTGGACGCGCCTCGTGAGCGCCTTGCGCACCATAACCAGCAGGCGGCACACCCGCCACGCCAGCCCCACGTGCTGCCGCGGTTTCCGCAGACCGGGGCGGGGTAGGGCGGTCAGGGACGACATTCGCGGGGCAGCCCCCGCTTCCCGCGCGGCGCGAGGAGAGATCGGTGAGCGAGGACCAGCACACCCAGCAGGACCCGACCAGCCAGTACGGCCAGCAGTCCGGCCAGCCCGCACAACAGCAGTCACCACCCGGCTCGACCGGCGACATGACCCCGAAGCCGGATCACGGCGAGGAGTCGTACCGCGGCAGCGGCAAACTCGACGGCAAGCGGGCGCTGATCACCGGGGGTGACTCGGGCATCGGCCGGGCGGTCGCGCTCGCGTTCGCCCGGGAGGGCGCCGACGTGCTGATCTCGTACCTGAGCGAGGAGGAGGACGCCGACGCCCAGGAGACCATCCGCCTGGTCGAGGACGCCGGTCGGCGGGGGATCGCGGTCCGCGGCGACATCACCGACGAGGCGCACTGCCAGGAGCTGGTCGACCGGACGGTCCACGACCTGGGCGGCATCGACATCCTGGTCAACAACGCGGCGTACCAGATGTCGCAGGACAAGGGGATCCTCGGGATCAGCACCGAGCAGTTCGACCGGGTGCTCAGGACCAACCTGTACGCGATGTTCTGGCTATGCAGGGCCGCCATCCCGCACCTGACCGAGGGGTCGGCGATCATCAACACGGCGTCGATCCAGGCGTTCGACCCGTCGCCGCAGCTGCTGGACTACGCGACCACCAAGGCCGGGATCGCCAACTTCACCAAGGCCCTCGCCGCCGACCTGGCCGAGCAGGGCATCCGGGTCAACGCGGTCGCGCCCGGCCCGGTCTGGACGCCGCTGATCCCCGCCACGATGCCGGAGGAGAAGGTGAAGCAGTTCGGCACCGACACCCCGGAGGGTCGCCCCGGCCAGCCGGCGGAGCTGGCCCCGGCGTACGTCTTCTTCGCCTCGCAGGAATCCAGCTATGTGACCGGCGAGATCCTGGGCGTCACGGGCGGTCGACCGACCAAGTGATCCGCCGTCGAGGCGGGCGCTGCTCGGGTGCCCGCCCCGACGCGGCTCCTGGACCAACGGGGCGAAGCCGAAGGTCGGGCTCAGCCAGCGCGCGTGGGAGGTCCTGGCGGGGCTGTGGGCGGCCGACCAGCGCGGTCAACCGCTGACCTGGAGCTACTCGGCGACCATCGAGCACGTGCTGATCGACAGGCACATGCCGCTGCTGGCCGAACCGTGCCCGGACGGCTACCGCATCACCGACCGGGGCCGCGACTTCTACCGCAACCAGCACGCCGCGCACACGGCCGCGTACCCCACCGTCACCACCCCGCACCCCGACGGCGCCGACGCCGAACCTTGGCCGGCGCGCGCCGACGAACTTCTCGGCCAGCACCGGACCCTCTACCAAGCGCTGGTCAAGGCGTGGAGCGCCGCACACGACATGCACCTGGCCGCCGAGAGTGAGGCCAGCGCCGAACCGCCGGCGTCGGCAGCGGTCCTGCCCGCCGCGGTGACCGAGCAGGCCGCTGCAGTGCACGAGCTGTGGCAGGAGACCGGCCGTCAGCGCGCCAAGCTCGCCCACGCACACGTCACCGACCTGGCCGAACGCGCCGAGCGGGCCGCCCGCGTTTACGCTGCCGCCGCGCTGGGCGTCTACCACGCCGCGCTCACCAAGGCCGACCCGCTGGCCGGCCTGCAGCCGCCGACCGAAGTCGACGCCTGGGACGAGCCCCCGCTGACCCTGCGCGGCGAGACCGGCATCCACGCCATCGACGCCACCGTGAAGAAGCTGCACGCCGCCGCCGTGGGCGCTCCCCTGAAACGACGCGGCCCCGCACCGAAACGCCGTCGGACCGCCATCACCCGGCGACCCGAGCAACCACCACGGCCTGGCGCCGCCCACGTGAGTCGCGCACACGCGGCGGCGGCCTCCCCCGCCACAGCGCAGGAGGCCGCCGTTCGGTCCGGTGAGTCGTGATCCGGCCTCCGGGCGCTGCGCTGGGCCGGCGGCCCGTCTCGGTGCGTGGTTCGTTGCGCGGGCGGACTCGCCGACCAGCTCACCGCCGCAAGGGCGTGGGCCGTCTCGGTGCGTGGTTCGCCGAGGGCGGCTGGGTCAGCGTGGCCAGGCGGCGAAGCGCTGCCGGACCTGGGCGATGTCGGCGGCGCTCAGGCCGTAACGTCCGAAGCGTTGCTCGGGCAGGCGGTCCAGGTAGCGGCCGGCGGCGCGCACGTCGTCCGGGTCCAGCGCGGGGTCGACCTGCCGTGCCAGCACCAGCAGTTCGGTCACGTCGTAGTGCTCCAACGCCGCCGCCACGTCGATGAAGTCGCGGACCTCCCGCCGGTTGACCAGTGCCGCGATCTTGTTGGCCACCAGGTCGCGGACGTCCATCACCGGGCCGAGGTCCATCACCACCGGGCTCTGCTGGCGGTCCAACCGGGCGAGGCTGAGCCGGATCTGCCGTCCGTCCCGGCTCACCACGAAGTCCTTCATGTCCTGCTCGTACCCGTCGAACAGCTCGCCCAGCTCACTGTCCGGGTCGGCGTCGGTGACGAGGAAGCCGGCTCGCTCCAACGCCCCGCGCACCCCCGCGGAGGCCGCCGCGGCGGCACCCTCCACGTCCGCGAAGAGGTCGACGTCCTCCGTCGGGCGGGCGACCAACCCGTGCGCCGCCCAGGCCACCCCGCCACCCAACACGAACCGGTACGGTCCGGCGGCGGTGAGCGCCACCCGGGCCACCTCCCGGTAGAAGTCGTGCAGATGAGGCTCGGTCACGCCGCGCGCAGGCCGCGGTGCCGGCTCTCCCACGCCTGCCGTACGCCCCGAGGCAGGTTGAGCAGTCGCCACACCCGGCGTAGCGTCCGCCCGTTGATCAGGACGCGCAGGTCCTCGGTGCGGGTCGTCTCGCGCAGCACGTTCTCGTACATCCAGAGCAGCTGGTCGGGGTCGGCGAGGTCGAAGGTGCGCTCGGCGTTCCACATCAACCGCACCGGCAGCTCCACCACGCCGCGAGTGGGCCCGGCCAGCTCGACGAGCGTCCGCGCCACCACGGCAGGGCGACCCGGTCGGGCCAGGAAGGCCACGCCGGTCGCGGTGGGGGAGACGGCCTGCATGGTGTCAGGGTAACGCCCACCCGAGCCGGTGTCGCTCAAGACGATCCCTGCGCCCTGCCGCAGGCTGTTGACGGTGCTTCGCGGAGCCCAGGCCAACAGGCCGCCCGAGCGCCCGGGTCGGGCATCCTCCAACGGAGGTTCGTCCGATTTGTCCCGGCCTGCGACAGCTGAGGTTTCCGTGATCAACTCGGGTTTTTTGAAGTCGCGGTGTCATGCCGTCTCGGACACCCCGGGTTTCAGGAAGCCGAGTCGATCAAGCCCGATTTAGCGTCCTGAGGGCCGACCACGTCCGAGGCTGAGGGCTTTTGTCCGGTCTGAGGGGTCGAGTCGAGCGCGCCGAGCACCCCGCCACGAGGTTCACGGCCTCTGGGGCGGTTGGCCTGTGACCGGTCGCACCGGTGGGTCGGAATGATGGCCGGGCCGGGGTCGTTACATACCCTGACGATCGCAGGACTACGGCCTCACCGCCCCGCCCACCGGGGGTTGGAACAGCTGGTGGCGGGGTTGGAATGCCGCCCCGGGCCGCATCGTTGAAGCCCTTCCCAGCACCCCGCTCCATCGGGTGTCACGGGATGGCCCGGCCCCCGGAATGACCCCGGGCCCCCGGTCGTTGCAGTCCCCACGAGCGACCACCCGACTACCGCATCGCACGAGCGGACGTCGGGAAGCCACCCGGGAATGACCCCCGGATCCCGGTCGTTACACATGGACCCGGCGCCCGAGCCCTCCGGCTCGCAGGCCGCCGACCCGGCCCCCGCAAGCCCCCCGGCCTGACTGGTGCCGATCTCCCCCCAGACTTTTCCCCTTGTTTGATGCAGCGCCGGACGAGGTGCTCACACCCTGCGCCACCGTCTCCCCCGAGCGGTGAGCGGGTGTTCCTACCCCCGAAGGAGCTACCCCCATGAACACGATCATTCGTAAGAGCATGTTGTCTGTTGCTGGTCTCGCGTTCGCCGGTGGTGTGTTCGCCGGTCCGATCGCCGCGCACGCCAACCCGGTTGATGCCAAGCCCGTCGCTGTCGCGGTGCAGTCGGACGCGCCGAAGCCGCAGGGCGACCAGTCCCACATCACGTTGAATGACGAGCAGACCGCGAACGTCAAGGCGATCATCGCCGCGACGAAGAAGGCCGGCCTGCCCGAGCGGGCCGCGGTCATCTCGATCGCCACGAGCCTGCAGGAGTCGAAGTTGGAGAACCTGGGTCACCTCGGCGACGCCAACGACCACGACTCGCTGGGCCTGTTCCAGCAGCGCCCGACCAGCGGTTGGGGCACCCCGGAACAGATCACGAACCCGGAGTACTCCACGACGGCGTTCCTCAAGGGCCTCAAGCAGGTCGACGGGTGGCAGGACATGCCCCTGACCGACGCCGCCCAGACCGTGCAGGTCTCGGCGTACCCGGACGCGTACGCCCAGTGGGAGCAGCAGGCCACCGACCTGGTCGGCCAGCACTGGAACAGCTGACCCCCACACCGAACGACCCGACCACTGGCCGGCACGCCCATCCCGGGGTGCCGGCCAGCGGCATGTTCCGCACCTCGCGCGTCCCGGCTGGGGTCGTCGATCATGGAGTTGTGGTGCCGGACTGCTTCGGGCGGCTTGTCCAGCACCACAACTCCATGATCGACCCCAGTAGGCGGGGCGGGGCGGCGTGGGGTGGGAACACGGGTGGGGTCTGGTTGGTTGTGGTCAGTGTCGGTGTGACTCAGTGTCCCCGGGCCTCACCTAATATCGCCTTCGCGGAATACCGTTCGGCTGGAGCCGCGTCGTGCCACTCGCCGAGAGGCGACCTGCACACCGACACCAGCGCCGCCCCCGAGCCCACACGGCCCGGGGGCGGCGCTGTTTGGCTTCCCCCCGCTCGCGAAGATGTCTCGCCTGGCCTATGTTCATGGGGTCGCTCGCGTGGGAGGGGGTGTCGGGGCATGGGTCTGCGTACCTTCATCGAGGGTTGGCCGGTCTACCGACAGCTCACCGGCACCGACCCGCTGGGCCGGGGTGCGGCGGCGCAGTCCGCTCGTTCGGCGGGGCTGACCGCTCGCACCGAGGACGCCGACAGCGTTGCCCGTTCGGTGTGCCCGTACTGCGCGGTGGGTTGCGGTCAGCGGGTGTTCGTCAGGGACGGGCAGGTCAGCCAGATCGAGGGCGACCCGGACAGCCCGATCTCGCGGGGTCGGCTCTGCCCGAAGGGTTCGGCCAGCAAGAGTCTGGTGACCAGCCCGCTGCGGCAGACGAAGGTTCGCTACCGGCGTCCGTACTCGACGCAGTGGGAGGATCTGGACCTCGACACCGCGCTCGACATGATCGCCGACCGGATGCTCGCGGCTCGTGAGCAGACCTGGGAGGACGTCGACACGCAGGGCCGGCCGCTCAACCGGACGCTGGGTTTCTCCAGTCTGGGCGGGGCGACGCTGGACAACGAGGAGAACTACCTCATCAAGAAGTTGTTCACCGCGATGGGGGCGCTCCAGATCGAGAACCAGGCCCGTATTTGACACTCCGCCACCGTCCCCGGTCTGGGGGCCAGCTTCGGTCGTGGCGGTGCGACGGATTTCCAGCAGGACATCGCCAACGCTGACGTCATCGTCATCCAGGGTTCGAACATGGCTGAGGCGCACCCGGTGGGTTTCCAGTGGGTGATGGAGGCGAAGCGCAAAGGCGCGAAGGTCTTCCACGTCGACCCGCGTTTCACCCGGACCAGCGCGGTGGCTGACTCGTACCTGCCGATCCGCGCGGGCACGGACATCGCGTTGCTCGGTGGGGTGGTGCGTTACATCCTCGACAACGAGCTGGACTTCCGGGAGTACGTGCTGTCGTACACCAACGCGGCGACGATCGTGAGCGAGGATTTCAGCGACACGGAGGACGGCGACGGGTTCTTCTCCGGGTTCGATCCGGAGACCGGCACCTACGTGCAGGACAGCTGGCAGTACGAGGGCAACGAGGGCTCCTCCGGCAGTGGGCACACGGCCAAGGAGCGCGACAGCGCGTCGGGGCTGGAGCACGAGTCGCACGGCGCGCAGGTCGACGGGGACACCCCGCGGGACGAGACGTTGCAGCACCCACGCTGCGTCTACCAGATCCTCAAGCGACACTTTTCCCGCTACACCCCGGAGATGGTCGAGCGGGTCTGTGGCATCCCGCAGGACAAGTTCCTGGAGCTGGCCGAGGCGTGGACGCGGAACTCCGGCCGGGAACGCACCGGGATGCTGATCTACTCGGTGGGCTGGACGCAGCACAGTGTGGGTGTGCAGTACATCCGCACCGGCGCGATCATCCAGCTGTTGCTGGGCAACATGGGTCGCCCGGGCGGCGGGGTCATGGCATTGCGTGGTCATGCCAGCATCCAGGGCTCCACGGACATCCCGACGTTGTTCAACCTGCTGCCGGGTTACCTGCCGATGCCCCACCACGCCGACCACCCGACCTTCGACGAGTGGGTGGACAGCATCCGGCACCCCGGGCAGAAGGGTTTCTGGGGTAACGCCGGGTCGTTCGCCGCGAGCCTGCTGAAGGCGTACTGGGGTGACGCGGCGACACCGGAGAACGATTTCTGCTACGGCTACCTGCCGCGGATGACCGGTGACCACGGCACCTATCAGCAGGTGCTGAACATGATCGACGGGAAGATCAAGGGGTACTTCCTGCTCGGGCAGAACCCGGCGGTCGGTTCGGCGCACGGCCGGGCGCAGCGCCTCGGCATGGCCAACCTCGACTGGCTCGTGGTCCGGGACCTGTTCGAGATCGAGAGCGCCACGTTCTGGAAGAACGGCCCCGAGGTCGCCACCGGGGAGATCGTGCCGGAGGAGTGCCGTACGGAGGTGTTCTTCCTGCCCGCCGCCTCGCATGTGGAGAAGGAGGGCACGTTCACCCAGACGCAGCGGCTGTTGCAGTGGCGGGAGAAGGCCGTCGAGCCACCAGGCGACGCCCGCTCCGAGCTGTGGTTCTTCTACCACCTGGGCCGCAGGCTGCGGGAGAAGCTGGCCGACTCAAAGCTGCCGCGCGACCGGGCGCTGCTCGACCTCACCTGGGACTACCCCACGCACGGTCCGCGCGCGGAGCCGAGCGCCGAGTCGGTGCTGCGCGAGATCAACGGGTACGACGTGGCGACGGGCCGTCCGTTGTCCAGCTTCGCGGAGGCCCGCGCGGACGGCTCCACCGCGATCGGCTGCTGGATCTACACCGGGGTGTACGCCGACGGCGTCAACCAGGCGGCCCGGCGCAAGTCCCGACACGAGCAGGACTGGGTGGCTGCCGAGTGGGGGTGGGCGTGGCCGGCGAACCGGCGCATCCTCTACAACCGTGCGTCGGCGGACCCGGACGGCAACCCGTGGAGTGAGCGCAAACGCTACATCTGGTGGGATGCCGAGAAGGGCGAGTGGACCGGTCACGACGTGCCGGACTTCGAGAAGACCAAGCCGCCGTCGTACCGGCCGCCACCCGGCGCGTCGGGGACGGAGGGCATCGCCGGCGACGACCCGTTCATCATGCAGGGCGACGGGAAGGGCTGGCTGTACGCGCCCAGCGGTGTCCTGGACGGCCCGTTGCCGACGCACTACGAGCCGGTGGAGTCGCCGGTGCGTAACCCGCTCTACGGGCAGCAGGCCAACCCGACCCGCAAGATGTACGCGCACCCGGTGAACTCGGTGAACCCGAGCCCGCCAGAGGGGCACAGTCAGGTGTTCCCGTACGTGTTCACGGTCAGCCGGCTCACCGAGCACCACACCGCCGGTGGGATGAGTCGGACGGTGTCGCCGCTGGCCGAGTTGCAGCCGGAGATGTTCGTGGAGGTGTCCCCGGAGTTGGCCGTCGAGCGTGGTCTCGCCCACCTGGGATGGGCACACCTGGTCAGCGGTCGTGCGGTGATCGAGGCGAGAGTGCTGGTGACCGACCGGCTCACCCCGTTGCGCATCGAGGGCCGGTTGATCCACCAGGTGTGGTTGCCGTACCACTTCGGTTTCGAGGGTCTGGTGACCGGTGACTCGGCCAACGACCTGTTCGGCATCAGCCTGGACCCGAACGTGCTGATCCAGGAGAGCAAGGTCGGCACCTGCGACGTGCGGCCCGGCCGCCGGCCGACCGGACCGGCGTTGCTGGACCTGGTGGCCGACTACCAGCGGCGCGCCGGGATCGGCCCGGGTCACAACGCCCCGGCGGTCACCACCGACAGCGAGGGGAGGGAGCGCAGTGATTCCTGACCCGAACAGCCTCTACGGTCCACTGGACCCGGCGCCGGACGCCGGTTGGTCGTCGGCGCCGCCACGGATGGGGTTCTTCACCGACACCAGCGTCTGCATCGGCTGCAAGGCCTGTGAGGTGGCCTGCAAGGAGTGGAACGGTGTCCCGGAGAGTGGGCTCGACCTGCTGGGCATGTCGTACGACAACACGGGCGCGCTGACCGCGAACTCCTGGCGGCACGTCGCGTTCATCGAGCAACCTCGGCCGGCTGGTCACCGCACGCCGCCGTTCGCGGGGACGCCGACCGACGCTTCGGTCAGCGCGGCGTCGGCGGCCGTGGCGGCTGGCACCAGCAAACGCACCGGCACGGACCCGGGTGTGCCGACGGGCACGCCGTCCGCCGCCGCCCGGATGGCCGGGGGCGGGCCGGTGGACGTGCTCGGCGCGATCGCCGCCGATCCGACCGCCGCCAATCCGATCGCGGCCGATCCGACCGCCGCCGGCCTGGGCAGCGCGGGACCGCAGTTCCTGGGTATGCCGGGTGCGCAGCCGCCGGGGCGCGGGACGGGCGAGGAGGGGCGGACGGATTTTCGGTGGTTGATGATGTCGGACGTGTGCAAGCACTGCACGCATGCGGCGTGTCTGGATGTCTGTCCGACGGGTTCGTTGTTCCGGACGGAGTTCGGCACGGTGGTGGTGCAGGAGGACATCTGCAACGGCTGTGGTTACTGCATCTCCGCCTGCCCGTACGGGGTCATCGACCAGCGTAAGGACGATGGTCGGGCGTGGAAGTGCACGCTGTGCTACGACCGGTTGGGCGCGGGGATGACGCCGGCGTGTGCGCAGGCGTGTCCGACGGAGTCGATCCAGTACGGGCCGCTGGACGAGTTGCGGGAGCGGGCGGCCGCGCGGGTCGAGACGCTGCACGAGCGCGGTGTGCCGGAGGCGCGCCTGTACGGGCACGACCCCAACGACGGTGTGGGTGGTGACGGGGCGTTCTTCCTGCTGCTGGACGAGCCGGAGGTGTACGGGCTGCCACCGGACCCGATCGTGACCACCCGCGACCTGCCGAAGATGTGGAAACGCGCCGGCATCGCGGCCCTCGCCATGGCGGCGGCCACCGTCGCCGCGTTCGTCGGAGGCTCCTCGTGAGTCCGCACCGCCCCGAGGTGGGCGAGATCTTCCGCCGCTTCCGCGACCGGTTGGCCGCCGACGGTCGCCACCAACCGACGGACAGCACCGACCGGCCGACCGTGAACGACCACAGCACCGCCCGGGCGACCGCGAACGACCAGAGCACCGAGCTTCCGGCCGCGAACGGTGAGAGCACCGGCCGGCGGGGCAGGCGTGGTGGGGGCGGGCGTCGCGGGGGCGGCGAGGAACTGCGGGTGCCGGAGGCGGAGTTCACGTCGTACTACGGTCGGCCCATCCTGAAGGCGCCGGTGTGGAAGTGGGACATCGCCGCGTACCTGTTCACCGGAGGGCTCGCCGCCGGGTCGTCGCTGCTCGCCGCCGGTGGGCAGCTCACCGGTCGGCCCGCGTTGCGCCGTGCCGGGCGGGTCACCGCGCTGGCCGCCGTCAGCGCCAGCGCGGTCTTCCTGGTCAAGGACCTCGGCCGGCCGGCACGGTTCCACCACATGCTGCGCGTGGCCAAGCCGACCTCACCGATGTCCATGGGCACCTGGATCCTCACCGCGTACGGGCCGGCCGCGGGTGTCGCCGCGATCGCCGAGGCCGCCGGGGTACTGCCGCGCCACGGCCTGCTCGGGATGGCCGGTCGGGCGTTGCCGCCGGTCGGGAACGTCGCCGGGCTGCTCGCCGCCGGTACGGCGCCCGCGCTGGCCACGTACACCGGGGTGTTGCTGGCCGGCACGGCGGTGCCGTCGTGGCACGAGGCGTACCCCGAGTTGCCGGTGATCTTCGCGGGCAGCGCGCTGGCCAGCGGCGCCGGCGTCGGTCTGCTCGCCGCGCCGACGGCCCAGGCGGGGCCGGCCCGGCGGATGGCGGTGGCCGGCGCGGCCCTGGAGCTGTACGGCACGCACCGGGTGGAGACCCGACTCGGTCTGCTCAGCGAGCCCTACCGGCAGGGCAACCCCGGTTGGCTGCTGCGCGCCAGCCGGATGCTGACGATCGGCGGGGTCGCCGGCGCGCTGCTCGGTCGGCGCAGCCGGTTGGTCAGCGGCCTGTCCGGCGTCTCGCTGCTGGCCGCCTCGCTGGCGACCCGGTTCGGCATCTTCTACGGTGGCGTCGCCTCCGCCCGCGACCCTCGCTACACGGTGGTGCCGCAGCGCGAGCGGGTCGACGCCCGGCGCAGCGGCATGGATCTTCCATCTGATCGGGCGGCCCCGCCCGCAGTGTGATCGAATGTCCGGTGGAGGCGTTCAGGCGGCTGGTGCCCCTCCCGGTCTTCAAAACCGGTGTGGTCCGGGACCCGGGCCAGGCGGGTTCGATTCCCGTCCGTCTCCGCCAACCAGTGCAGGAGATGACGCGATGGGTGACGGGCCGGTGGACCCGCGACGCCGGGTGCCCCGCACCGACACGCTGCTGGCCGACCCTCGGCTGGCCGCGGCCAGCGCGACGCTGGGCCGCGACCGGGTGAAGGCGGTCGTCGCCCGGGCCCAGGAGCGGGCCCGCCGAGGCGAGCTGCACCCCGATGACGTACGCGACGCGGCGGTCGCCGCGTTGCCCGCGCCGGGCCCCCGCGTGGTGCTCAACGCCACCGGCGTCGTGCTGCACACCAACCTGGGCCGGGCGCCGTTGTCCTCCGCCGCGGTCGCCGCGGTGGTGGCCGCCGCCGGGCACACCGACGTGGAGTTGGACCTGGGCACCGGCCGGCGGGCCCATCGCGGCCGCGACGCCCTCGACGCGCTGGCCGCGGCCGTGCCCGACGCGGGCGCCGTGCACGTGGTCAACAACGGGGCCGCGGCGCTGGTGCTGGCCGCCACCGCGCTGGCCGCCGGCCGGGAGATCGTGGTCAGCCGGGGCGAGCTGGTCGAGATCGGCGACGGCTTCCGCCTGCCGGACCTGGTGGAGAGCACCGGCGCGCGACTGCGGGAGGTGGGTACCACCAACCGCACCACCCTCGCCGACTACGCCGCCGCGCTCGGCCCGCAGACCGGCTTCGTGCTCAAGGTGCACCCGTCGAACTTCCAGGTCACCGGCTTCACCTCGGCAACGCCGGTCCGACAACTGGCCACCCTCGGTGTGCCGGTGGTCGCCGACATCGGCTCCGGTCTGCTCACCGCGGATCCGCTGCTGCCCGACGAGCCGGACGCGGCCAGCACCCTGCGCGCCGGTGCCACGCTGGTCACGGCCAGCGGCGACAAGCTGCTCGGCGGCCCGCAGGCGGGGCTGCTGCTCGGCGACGTCGCGCTGGTCGACCGGCTGCGCCGTCACCCGCTGGCCCGGGCGTTGCGGGTGGACAAGCTGACCCTGGCCGCGCTGGCCGCCACCCTGCACCAGCCGGACACGCCGACCCGCAGTGCGCTGCACGCCGACGCGGGTGCGCTGCGCAGCCGGGTGGAGCGGCTGCGCGACCGGCTCGGCGCGGACGGCCGCAAGGCGGAGGTGGTGCCGGCCGCCGCGGTGGTCGGCGGCGGCGGGGCCCCCGGCGTCGAGTTGGACTCGTGGGCGCTGAGCCTGCCCGAGCGGTACGCGGAGCCGCTGCGCACCGGCGAGCAGCCTGTGCTCGGGCGGGTGGTGCGGGGTCGGCTCCTGCTCGACCTGCGCTGCGTGCCCGAAGAGGCCGACGAGACGGTCCGCGCGGCCGTGCTGCGCGTACCCGGGGACGACTGACCGTGTTCGTCGTCGCCACCGCCGGGCACGTCGACCACGGCAAGTCGACACTGGTCCGGGCGCTGACCGGGATGGAACCCGACCGGTGGGCGGAGGAACGCCGTCGGGGGATGACCATCGACCTGGGGTTCGCCTGGACGACGCTGCCGTCCGGCGGCACCGTCGCCTTCGTCGACGTGCCCGGGCACGAGCGGTTCGTGCCGAACATGCTCGCCGGGGTCGGCCCGGTGCCGGCGGCGCTGATCGTGGTGGCCGCCGACGAGGGCTGGATGCCGCAGTCCGCCGAGCACCTGGCCTCGCTCGACGCGCTCGGTGTGGCGTACGGCCTGGTGGCCGTCACCCGCGCGGACCTGGCCGACCCGGGGCCCGCCATGGCCCGCGCCCGGGCCGAGATCGCGGCGACCAGCCTCGGCACGGTGGAGGCGGTGGCGGTCAGTGGCCTGACCGGCGCCGGCCTGCCGGAGCTTCGGGCGGCCCTGGAGCGGCTCGCCGCCGGACTGCCCGCGCCGGTGACGGACGACCCGGTCCGACTGTGGGTGGACCGCAGTTTCACCGTGCGGGGCAGCGGCACCGTGGTCACCGGCACCCTCGGCGTCGGCCGGTTGCGGGTGGGCGACGAGTTGGAGCTGGCCGGGGCCGACGAGCCGGTGCGGGTACGTGGCCTGCACTCACTGGGCGAGGCTCGACCGGAGGTGGCGGCGGTGTCCCGGGTCGCGGTCAACCTGCGCGGTACGTCCCGTGACCGGCTCGGCCGTGGCGACGCGCTGCTCACCCCGGGCCGGTTCCACCGCACCGACCTCGTCGACGTGCGGCTGAGCGGCGATCCGGCGGCCGACCTGCCGGCCACCCTCACCCTGCACGTCGGGTCGGCGGCCGTGCCGGTACGGGTCCGCCCGCTCGGCCCGGACACCGTACGACTGCGGTTGGCCCGTCCGTTGCCGTTGCTGGTGGGCGACCGGGCGCTGCTGCGTGACCCGGGTCGGCACCACGTGACCGGCGGGGTGCGGGTGCTGGACGTGGCACCGCCACCGTTGGCCCGCCGGGGTGCCGCCGTCGCCCGCGCCCAGGTCCTCGCCGAGCTGGACGGTCGTCCCGACCTGGCCGGGGAGCTGCGCCGTCGCCGGCTGGTCCGCGCCGACGCGTTGACCCGGATGGGTGTGCCGGTGCACGCCGCGCCGGTGGCCGGTGACTGGTTGGCCGACCCGGCGCACTGGCAGCGGCTGGGCGAGCAGGTGAGCGAGGAGGTCGCCCGCTACGCCAGGGAGCACCCGTTGGAACCGGGGATGCCGGTGGACGCGCTGCGCCAGCGCCTCGCCCTGCCCGACCGGGTGCTGGTCGAGGCGTTGGTCCGGCCGCCGCTGCGGATCCACGCCGGGCGGGTCGGGGCGGCGGGCGCCGACGCGCTGCCTGAGCCGGTGGCGCGGGCCGTGCGGCGGGTCCGCGTCGAGTACGGTGACCGGCCGTTTCGCGCCCCCGAGGCGGACCGCCTCGTCGACCTCGGTCTGGGCCCGCGCGAGATCGGCGCGGCGGTGCGGGCCGGCGCGCTGCTGCGGCTGGCCGACAACGTGGTGCTGCTGCCCGACGCGCTCGACGACGCGGTCCGGGTGCTGGCCGGGCTGCCGCAGCCGTTCACGCTGTCCGCGGCCCGGCAGGCGTTGGACACCACCCGTCGGGTGGCGGTGCCCCTGCTGGAGTTGCTGGACCGTCGGGGCGCGACCCGACGACTGCCCGACGACGCCCGGATCGTCGTCACCTGAGCAGTCGTCACCTGAGCAACGGACCCGGCGGCCGTTGCCCTGGGCGACGATCCGGGGCTGACAGGATGGCGCCGGGGTGCGACGGTGGGCTGATGGTCGAGGTCACCCCATCCCGGTCGCGGCCGTCCGGCCGCCGGTGGCGCGAGGTCGTCCCGGTGGCGTTGCGCTGGGGGCTGCCGGTGCTCTGGGTGCTGTGGGCCGGTCTGGCGTGGTGGGCCGAGCCGCGCGAGTCGACCGAGGCCCAGCTCAACCGGGATCTCGCGGGCGGCCGGGTGGTGAGCGCCCAGCGGGCGAACGGCTGGGCCGACGACGGCGCGTACTGGGCCAGTCGACCGCGATCGCAGTACGCGTCGAACGGCGGGATGCTGACCTGGACCCTGTCGAACGGTCAGACCCGGTACACCTTCGACGCACCGCCCGCCCCGGGCTCGTACCCGGGGGGACCGGACCCGTCAACGGGCTCCCGGCAGGATGCGCTGCTCGCCGAGCTGACCGGTCGGTGGCAGGCCAGTAACGTCCTCGCGGACCGGATCGGGGGCGCCGCCGGGCTGCTGGCCGGCGTGCTGATCGTGCTGTGGCTGGGCCGGTTGATCGGCGGCGCGCCGCCGCTGGTCGGCACCCGGTGGTTCTGGTTCTGGGTGGGGCTGCTGCCGTTCGGGGTGGGTGTGCTGGCCTGGTCGTACCGGGAGCTGTGGAGGCCGCCGTCGCCGCCGGTGCTCGACCGTGGCTCCGGGTGGCGTGGCGTCGGCTGGCTGATCCTCGCGGGAGTGGGCATCAGCCTTCTGGTGTCCATTGCCCGCGTCGTGTTCGGGACGACGGTGGTTCCGGGCTGAGCGTCCCGGGCCAACCCGCCCCCGGAGCCGACGGCGGTCACCTACGGTGACGCCATGGACCCTTCGGCGGTCTGGCGGGACAGGCAGCACCGGTGGCGGATCGAGGCGTACCGCGCGCCGGACCTGCGCTTCGCCATCTACGCCACCAACGGGCCCACCGAGTCCGTGCCGCTGTGGCTGTTCGGGATGTCGGCGCTGGCCCGGTGGCTGATGACGCACGCCATCTCGCTGGACGACCTGGAGGTCGACTGAGCAGGGCACGGTCGCAAAGCAGTCCCGGGGACGGCTCCGCTGCGGTTGAGTGACCTGAGGCGGCGGACGGGGGTGCGCGATGGGCGGTCAGTTCGGGCAGTTGGCGCTGGTGGCCGTGCTGGTGCTGGTCAACGCCGCGCTGTCCGGCAGCGAGATGGCGCTGGTGACGCTGCGCGAGGGTCAGTTGCGGCGGTTGGGTCGGCGGTCGCGCGCCGGCGACCGGTTGGTGCAGCTGTCGCGTGACCCGAACCGCTACCTGGCCACCATCCAACTGGGCATCACACTGGCCGGCTTCCTCGCCTCGGCGGCTGCCGCGGTGTCGCTGGCCGAGCCGCTGGTCGACCCGCTGGGTTTCCTCGGCGGCCTGGCCCGCCCCGCCGCGGTGCTGCTGGTGACGGTGCTGCTGACGTTCGTCACGCTGGTGCTCGGCGAGCTGGCCCCGAAGCGGCTGGCCATGCAGCGGGCGGAGCGGTGGGCGTTGCTCAGCGCCGGTCCGCTGGACCTGCTCGCCCGCGTGTCCCGGCCGGCGGTGTGGCTGCTCAGCCGGGCCACCGACGCGGTCGTACGGCTCGCCGGGGGTGACCCGCGGGCCAATCGGGAGGAGATGACCGAGGAGGAGTTGCGGGAGATGCTGGCCAGCCAGCGTGGCCTGTCCGCCCAGCAGCGGGAGATCCTGACCGGGGCGTTCGACATCGCCGGCCGGACGTTGCGCGAGATCCTGGTCGCCCGGCGGGAGGTGACGACACTGCCGGCCAGCCTCACCGCCGACGAGGGGGTGCGCCGGCTCGCCGCCGCCGGGCGGTCCCGCGCTCCCGTCACCGGTCCCGCTGGCCTGGACGAGGTGCTCGGTGTGGTGCACATCCGTGACCTGGTGCGGGCCGGCACCGCCTCGGTGGGGGAGCGGGTCCGGTCGCCGCTGCTGCTGCCGGTCACCCTGCCAGTCGCCGACGCGTTGCGGGAGCTGCGTCAGGAGCACCAGCAACTGGCCCTGGTGGTCGACGAGCACGGTGGCATCGACGGCATGGTCACCATGGAGGACCTGCTGGCCGAGGTGGTCGGCGAGCTGTACGACGAGACCGACCGTGACGTGCGCGGGGTGGTCCGGGAGGCCGACGGGTCCCTGCTGGTGCCCGGTGACTTCCCGCTGCACGACCTGCCCGACCTCGGGGTGCGGCTGAGTTTCCCGTTGTCCCGGGACTACACCACGGTGGCGGGGTTGGTGCTGGCCCGGCTGCGGCACCTGCCGGGTGAGGCGGGGGAGACGGTGCGTCTGCCCGGGCTGACCCTGGAGGTGGTGGAGGTCCGCGACCGGGCGGTGCGTCGGGTGCGGTTGCGCGGGTTCGTCAGTGACGCTGACGTCACCCGGCCGAGGGACAAAAACCCGTAATCCTCCTAAATGGCACTCAGCCGCCTAGCGTGCGAGACGTGAAGGACCGAGGGTTGCGTACGTTCGTCACGGTGCTGGCCGGCCTCGCGGTGATCTACTTCGGCAGCGCGGGTCGCAGCCCCGAGGAGGGCCGTGGCATCTCCGGCGGGGTGGTGGTCCTGGCACTGCTCGCCGCCCTGCTGGTGTGGCACCTGACCCGGCCGGGAGACAAGACGGTCAAGTGAGCGCCGTCAGCGGGCGGCGACCCGGGTGACCTCGCCCGCGGACTCCTCGCCGAGCGCCACCCGGACCAGCGCGGAGGCGAGGCGGCCGAAGTCGGGCTCGTCGACGAGGTCGGCCAACCCGTGCGGATTGCCGGGCAGACCCAGCCGCTTCGCCCCGGCCAGGGCCCGACGGTCGGCGTACGGGCGCACGTCGGACCAGACGGTCTGCGCCTCGCGCAGGTAGATGTCCGCCCCGGTGGGGCCGATGCCCGGGAACTCGGTGAGCCGCCGACGCAGCCCGACGGGGTCGCCCTGGGCCTCGCGGTGCAACCGCCGCAGGTCACCGTGCCAACGGTCCAGGCACAGGCGGGCGCCGGTGCCGAGCATCGTGGCGGTGCGCTCGTCGTAGCGGCGGTAGTGGCCCCGGCCCAGCGCGTCGACGCGCTCCTGCCAACTGGCCGCCTCCATCGCCTGCGGCGTTCGGTAGCCCGCCGCGAACAGCTCCCGTGCCGCGTCCACCGCCACGCACGCCCGGATCCGGGTGCTCAGCAGGGTGGTCAGCACCAGCAGCTGGTACAGCGGCCCGGGGCGGTCGGACAGCCGGATACCGGCCTCCTCCGCGTACGTGCGGCCGCGGCGGTCCAGCAGGACCCGCGCCACCGTTCGATCGTTGCCCACACCGACCGGGTACCCGATCCGGGCTCTGCTAGCCGTCGTGCCGCCGACCGGGGACGGAATGGCGCCGCAGCGGGCGGGTATGCCGACGGTGGAGGCGGTCGATGCCGCCCGCCGTACCCGGAGGGAGACACCCATGGTCAACCCGCAGCAGGAGGAGTTCCGGCGTAACGCCAAGGGCGCCACCAGTCAGGACAGCAAGGGGCCCACGCCGACCGGGCATCCGCTCAACCGCGGCTCGTCGCGCGGCGACGAGGGTCGACCGGTCCCCAAGGGGCAGGTGTCGCCGTACGGCCCGGCCGGTGAACCGGTGGCCGAGGACGACAGCGACACCCGCTGACCGGACGCCTAACGGTCGCGACCTGACGGCCGCCGCAACCTGTTCCAGGTGGCGGCGGCCGTCAGCCCGTACGCCAGGTGCGGAATGATGTCGGAGATCCAGTCTGAGCGCCGCCACGTGCGCGGGTCGCTGATGCCCAGCGCGGTGATGGACCCGTCGGTCATCGTCATCACGCCGGCCCCGAGAACTCCCGTGGCCATCGGCAGCGGCTGGCGCCGGCCGCCGGCGTAGAGCGCGAACGCGACGCCGGCGGCGATGCCGAGCCCGTAGCCGATCAGCGGGCCGAGGCCCGAGCGGCGGTTGGCCGCCCGGGCCCCGGGCCCCAGGCTCACGTGCGCGATGTCGGCCAACCGGTCGACGGTCTCCGCGGGGACGCTGCTCTCCGGTCGCGCCCGCAGCGCCATGTCCAGGTAGCTGACCACGTTCAGCGCGGTGCTGCCGACGGCGCCAGCGATGGCGCCGTCGGCAAGGTCGACCCTCCTCATTTCGGGTCGCCCGGTTCGCGCTCACTCTTGGGGCCGTACGTGCGCTCACCACGCACCACGCCCCGCTGGCCGCGATCCTCCTGCAGGATCCGGTTCGCGACCTGGTTGGCCTTGCCGTCGGGTACCCGGCGTCCGGAATCGTCGATCGCGTTGCGCAACCGCGCCCGCTGCTTGTCGTACGCGTTGCTGCCCGGCCGTGGTCCTGGCATCTGGTGCCTCCTTCGTCGGTCCGGACGTCTACCCGTCTCGCGACGGGCCAACCCCGGCGCCTAACGTGGCGCGCGGACCACCGCGACCGGGCACTGCGCGTGGTGCAGCAACGACTGGCTCACCGACCCCAGCAGCAACCCGGACACCTCGCCCCGCCCCTGCCCACCGGCGACCACGAGTTGGGCGGAGCGGGACGCCTCGGCGAGCACGGCGCCCGGCCGGCCGTGTACCGCCCGGCAGGTGAGTCGCACCGTCGGGTGCTGTTCGGTCAGCCCGGTCAGCCACTCGGCGAGCATCCGCTCCTGCTCGCCGTGCAGTGTCGCCTCGTCGTACACCAGGGGTTGCATGTCGCCCGGGCCGCTGCTGCCCGGGTGCCGGTAGGCGTGCATCGCCACCAGCGGCACGTCGCGCGACACGGCGGTCTCGGCGGCGAAGTCGGCCGCCAGCCGGGAGGCCGCCGAGCCGTCCACCGCGACCAGCACCGGTTCGTCGGGTCGTTGCTCGCCGCGGGCCACCAGCACCGGGCAGTCGGCGTACGCGGCGACCTGCACCGCGACCGAGCCGACCACCAGCGCGGAGAAGCCGCCCAACCCGCGGTCGCCGAGCACGACGAGCGCGGCGGTGGGAGACTCACCCACCAGCACCGCCGCGGCCTCGCCGTCGATGATCTCCCCGGAGATCGACAGCCCGGGTACGGTCGCCTCGGCCTCGGCCACCGCGGCGTCGACGAGTTCCTCGGCCCGGTGGCGCAGCCCACCGCCGGGCGGAGCGTCCGGCGCGGGGGAGACCGGGACGTGCAACAGCGGCCAGATGAACCCGTGCACGACCCGCAGTGGCCGCTGCCGGCGCGCCGCCTCGGTGGCGGCGAGGCGAACGGCGCGCAGCGCCGGCTCCGAGCCGTCCACGCCGACCACGACCGCCGCGCTGTTCGCCGAGTTCACCGCCCACCTCCTGCTCGCGCCAGTATCGCGGGCCCGGGCGCCTCCGCGTCGCGATACCGCAGAGCACGTCCCGGTCGGTACGCTGGCGACGAGCGGTCGGGGAGGGAGCGTCGTCGATGGGTGAACCGGACCAGCCGAGCACCGCACGCATGATCGACTTTTGGCTCGGCGGGGAGCACCACTTCCCGGTCGACGTGGCCGCCGCGAGCGCGTTCGAGCAGGCGTACGGGCCGTGCGCGCCGGTGTTCCGGGAGCTGCGGGCATTCCTGGGTCGGGCGGTGCGGGCGATGGCCGAGCAGGGCGTGGACGGGTTTCTGGTGTTCGGCGCCGGGGTGCCCACGATGGGCAACGTGCACGAGGTCGCCACCGACGCGACAGTGCTCTACACCGACGTCGACCCGGTCACCATCCGGCTGGGGCAGAGCATCCTGGCCGGCAGCGACCGGGCCGGCTACGGCTTCGGCGACGCGACCGACATCGGCACGATCGACCCGGCCCAGCTGCACCGCTTCGTGCCGGGCTGGGGCCGACGGCCCGTCGGGGTGGTCTTTCTCGGGCTCGCCGCGTTCCTCGACGACGCCACGCTGACCCACACGCTCGACGAGCTGTACGCCGCCGCGGCGCCGGGCAGCCTGCTCGCCGTGGATTTCGACACCGAGGAGCTGGCCGCTCACCCGCAGGCGCTGGCGATGATGGGGCCGCAGTTCCGGATGCGCCCACCGGCGGCGTTCGCGCCGCTGCTGGGCCGCTGGACGCCGACGGCGGACGGGATCGTCCCGGTCGCCCAGTGGCGCCCGGAGGGTCTGCCGGCCGAGGTGCCGGACGCGTTCCACGGCGTGCTGGCGACCCGCGACGGCGACTGACCGCGCCGGTTTCGTCGGCCGGGGGCGTCCGTATGATGCTTGCCCTAGAGCAAGCTTCTGGAGAGGACGACCATGGTGGACGTGCCGGACGTGGTGTCGTGCGCGCTGCGCGACGCCCCGCCCGACCAACTGGCGGAGGCGGCGGACCGGGTGATCCGGTCGACGATGGGCGCGCTGCGCACCGACGTGTTCGTCGCCGACTACCGGATCAGCGGGCTCTGGCCCCTGCTGGACCCGGATCTGCCGGCGGCGGGCTTCCTGGCCTGTCACACCGTGGCTCAGCGGTGTTTCAGCAGCCAGCAACCGGTGCGCGACGGCGACGGCCCCTGCCGGCTCTACCTGCCGTTGACGGTGTGGGGGGAACGGCTGGGTGTGCTGCTGATCGAGCTTCCCGCCGTACCCAATCCGGCTGTCACCGGCCGCGCGACGGACGTCGCCGGCGCCCTGGCGATGGCGATGCGTGCGGCGGACCGGGGGACCGACCGTTACCGCCGGGCGCGCCGTCGGGAGCGACTGACACTGGCTGCCGAGATGCAGTGGGATCTGTTGCCCGGTCGCAGTGTGGCGCACCACGCGTTCGATCTGGCCGGTCAGCTCGAACCTGCCTACACGGTGGGTGGGGACCACTTCGACTGGTCCCTGGACGGCGACCGCCTGACCGTGACCGTGCTCAACGGCGAGGGCAGTGGCCTGACCGCGTCGATGCTGACCTCGGTCACGGTCAACGCGATGCGCAACGCGCGTCGCTCCGGCGGGAGCCTGGTGGAGCAGGCCGAGCTGGCCTCGGACACCGTCTTCTACCAACACCGGGGTCGCCGGTACGTGGCCACCCTGCTGCTGGAGGTGGACACCCGCACGGGTCAGGTACGGGCGGTCGATGCCGGTTCCCCGCACCTGCTGCGGATGCGGGGGTCCGTGGTGGAGCGGCTGAAACTGGATCAGCAACTGCCGCTGGGCATGTTCGCGGAGACCCGTTACGAGCTTCAGGAGTTGCCACTCGCGCCCGGTGACCGCCTCTTCGTGGTCAGCGACGGCGTGTGGGCCGCGGAGCCGGCGGGTCGGGAGCCGTACGGGGACCGGGTGATGGCTCGTTCCCTGCGTGCCACGCGGTTGCAGCCAGCGGCCGAGGCGGTTGGTACGGTGATGCGCGAACTGCACGCCTATCACGCGGATTCCGATCTGCGCGACGACGCCGTCGTGGTCTGTCTGGACTGGCGTGGTCCGCGTGAGCGGAGCAGCGGGTGAGGGTGGCCGCCGCTCGGCCGGGCGGTCAGCAGCGCGACGACGGCAGGGGACATCGGGTGGAGCGACCTGCGGATCTCGCCGCGTCGATCGACGCGGCTGCCGAGACACTGATCGCCGTGCTCGACTCGGCCTCGTCGCGGCACCAGGTGCCGCCCACCCAGTTGCGGGTGCTGGCGCTGATCTGTGGCCGGCAGGAGACCAACGTCAACGGGCTGGCGGAGCTGCTGGACGTGGTGCCGTCGTCGGCGAGTCGCCTCTGCGACCGGCTGGAGGCGACCGGGCTGCTACGTCGGGTGGCGGACCCGCGCGACCGGCGCGAGGTGCGACTGGTGCCGACCGCGGCCGCGTTGACCCTGCTGGGGGAGTTGGCCGAGCGGCGGCAGCGGGCGGTGCAGGCGGTGTTGGATCGGATGCCGACGCGGATGCAGCACGACCTGTTGCTGACGTTGCTGGCGTTCGGCCGGGCGGCGACGCAGTCGGTGCCGGAGCAGCAGACCGACACCGCGGCGCAGACGGCATGAGGACGTCCCGCCTTCCACTAGTATCCTAGGACGCTCTGCGCGTGGTGATCCACGCCACAGAGCGGCAGAGCCGCATCCAGACGCCGCACGGCGGCACCCGGGAGCCCGGGGGAAGCCCGATATAGTGACAGCGCACTTACCCGGCCCGCGATCACCAAGATCGCGGGCCGCATCAGGGGAGGGCCCCGCCCGGGGCCGCAGGGGGAGCCGGCGGTGGCCGGCCCGACAGCGCGTACGACCCTCAGCCACGCTCGACGTCGGCTCGGGGCCCGCGTGCCGTGGAGGAGGATCGGTGTCGCGTCGGCCGGCTCGGGCAGAGCAACCGCCGGACACCGGTGACCAGACTCCCGGCAACCAGGTGCTCACCCTGCCCAACCTGATCAGCTTCGGGCGGCTGCTGGGCGTGCCGCTCTTCCTCTACCTGTTCCTGGTCACGCGGGCCGACGTGGCGGCGATCATCGTGCTGGCCATCGGCGGCACCACCGACTGGGTCGACGGTTGGATCGCCCGCCGACTGCGTCAGGTGAGCAGGCTCGGTGAGCTGCTCGACCCCCTGGCCGACCGGCTCTACATCCTCGCCACCCTGGTCGCCTTCACCGCGCGGGAGGTGGTGCCGTGGCAGTTCACGGCGGCACTGTTGGCCCGTGAGCTGCTCCTGCTCGCCTCGCTGGCGGTGCTGCGCCGCTACGGCTACGGGCCGCCGCCGGTGCACTACGTGGGCAAGACCGCCACGTTCCTGCTGCTCGCGGCGTTCCCGGTGCTGCTGTTGGCCACCGAGTGGAGCGCGGCGGCGACGGCGATGGCGGCGATCGGCTGGGGGCTGGCCTGGTGGGGGCTGGTGCTCTACTGGGTGGCCGGCGGGATGTACGTCGTACAGGCTGCTCGGCTGGTGCGCGCGGCACGCGGCCCGGGAGCGACGGCGTGAGCGCGCCGGAGTCGGGCAAGCCCCGCCAGGACCGGGTGTACGCGCCGGACTTCCTCACCGAGCTGTTCCGCAATCCGCTGGATCCGGGCTACGCGGACGCGGCGGCTGCCCGTCGGCGGTCGGCGTCCACCGGGCGGGCCGCGGGCTGGCGGGCCTTGCCGACGCGGTCGGTCAGTCTGGTCGTGCTGGTGATGCTCGGTTTCCTGTTCGCGGTCGCGTACCGGCAGACGATGGCGGACGAGCCGGGGCGCAGTCAGGCCCGTTCCGGCCTGGTGGCGCAGATCAAGGAACGGGAGAGTCAGACCGACCGGTTGTCCACGCGGGCGGATCAGCTGCGCGAGGAGGTCAGTCGGCAGCGTGACGCGGCGTTGAGCGGGTCGGCCGCCGCCCGGTTGCGGGACATGGAGGCGAGCACGGGGCTGGGTCGGGTGCGTGGTGACGGTGTCGTGGTGCGGTTGGCGGATGCTCCGGACAAGGCGGACGCGGTGACCGGTGCCGGTGCTGGGCCGTCGCGGGTGCTCTACAGCGATCTGCAGGGGGTGGCGAACGCGTTGTGGAGTGCTGGTGCGGAGGCGGTCGCCATCAACGGGCAGCGGTTGACGTCGACGTCGACGATCCGGTCGGCGGGTGAGGCGATGCTGGTGGATTTCCGGCCGGTGACCGGGCCGTACGAGGTGTCGGCGATCGGGCCGGGTTCGATGCGGCGCAAGTTCGAGGACAGCCGCAACGCGGCGTTGATGCGGGAGGTCGCGCAGAAGACCGGGTTGTCGTTCGGTGTGCGGGAGGCGGATGACCTCACCCTGCCGGCGGCTCCGGAGCCGCAGCTACGCTACGCCAAGCCGTCGGTCAGTCCGAGCCCTTCCGCGTCGGGTGTCCGTTCCGGCAGTCCTGGGTCGTCTGGTCCGACGACGACCGTTAGCCCCTCCGGAGGTGGCCGATGATCGCGGTGCTGGCGTTGCTGGCCGGTGTGGTGCTGGGTGTGTGGCTTGATCCCACGGTGCCGGCGGCGTTACAGCCGTACCTGCCGATCGCGGTGGTGGCCGCGTTGGACGCGGTGTTCGGTGGGGTGCGGGCGAGGTTGGACCGCATCTTCGACGACAAGCAGTTCGTGGTGTCGTTCATCTCGAACGTGCTGGTCGCTGGTCTGATCGTGTATCTGGGTGACCAGTTGGGGGTGGGCGGGCAGTTGTCCACCGGTGTGGTCGTGGTGCTGGGTGTGCGTATCTTCGGCAACGTGGCGGCGATCCGCCGGCACCTGTTCCGGGCGTAGGTTGGGTTGCGATGAGTGACGAGCAGACCGACACGGGGACGGGGTGGCCGCAGCCGGCGGGCCCGGGGCGGCCGGCTGGGCCGGCGGGTGAGCCGGATCCGCGTCCGGACGCGCCGGATCCGGACGAGTTGAGCCCGTTGGCGCCGCAGGGGCCGGCGGAGCGCGAGCCGGGCGATGCGCCAGCGGTGGAGCCGGACGTGGAGCCGGGCGACGACGGCGCGACGGTGGATCTGAGCGCGGTGCCTCGGTCGGGGGAGCCGGTGGCGGCTTCCGACGGGTTGGGGGAGCCGGTCGGTGGGTCGGCGCCGGTGGCGGCGGGTCGGTCCCGGTGGAGTACGGCCGGCGTGATGATCGTGGCGTTGTTGGCGTTGCTGGGTTTCACCCTGGTGGTGCAGTTGAAGACGACGTCGACGGATCCGACGTTGGGGGCGACGCGTCAGGAGGACCTGGTGCGGATCCTGTCGGATCTGGATGCGCGGGAGAACCGTCTTCAGCAGGACATCCGGGCGCTGGAGGACAGTCAGCGGCAGTTGCGGTCGGGTGAGCAGGGGCGTCAGGCGGCGTTGGACGAGGCGACGCGGCGGGCGGACGAGTTGGGCATCCTGGCGGGCACGTTGCCGGCGGTCGGGCCGGGGTTGACGGTGCAGTTCGACGCTGGCGCGAAGCCGATCACGGCGAACCGGGTGCTGGACGCGGTGCAGGAGCTGCGGGGCGCGGGTGCGGAGGCGATGCAGATTTCCGGCGGTGACCGGGCGTCGGTGCGGATCATCGCGTCGACGTACTTCCTCGATGGGGACAACGGGTCGTTGGTGGTGGAGGGGCGTCGGTTGACGGCGCCGTTCACGATCACGGTGATCGGTGATCCGGCGACGATGCGTACGGCGTTGAACATTCCTGGTGGGGTGGTGGCGTCGGTCCGTGGTGTCGGCGGTAACGTGACGTTTGGGGAGCGTGAGGTTGCCGAGGTTTCGGCGCTGCACGTGCCGATCAAGTTGGAACACGCCCGTCCGGTCTCCTGACCGGCGCGGCCGCGCCGGACCCGGGTGGTCCGGGGCACCGATGGATGAAGGACGCGTCTGGTGATTCCTGAGGATCTGCGATACACCGCCGAGCATGAGTGGGTGGCGGGTGACGGCACGGGTTCGATCCGGGTCGGCATCACGCACTTCGCGCAGGACGCGCTGGGTGACATCGTGTACGTGCAGTTGCCCGAGGCGGGTGCGGTGGTCGCGGCCGGTGACTCGTTGGGTGAGATCGAGTCGACCAAGAGCGTGTCGGAGATCTACGCACCGGTTGCCGGTACGGTCGCTTCCCGCAACGAGGCGTTGGGTGACACGCCGGAGCTGATCAACACTGATCCGTACGGTGAGGGTTGGTTGGTGGAGATCACGCCGAATGATCCGACCGCGACGGACGGGTTGCTCACGGCGGGCGCGTATCAGAAGATCACCGAAGGCTGAGTGTGCTTGTTCCGGCGCGTGGGTTGTCTGCGCGCGTCCGGTTGCCCTGCATTTCGGCGCTGGCTAGGCTCGCCCAGTCGACCGAGAACCCAATAGTTGAGCGTTGCGGAATTGCCTTCCCGGGCACGGGGAGCCAGCCGCCGGGTGTTCAAGTGCCCGGCGGCCAGACCCGCCATTACCCGACGCCGACCGAACAGATCCGTGAGGTGGTCCCATGACGCGGCCAGACGACGAGTTCCCCCCGCTCGACGTCACTTCGACGCTCAATCTCGGTTCGCTCGACGAAGTGCTGGAGGGACCGGACACCGATGTGGTGCCGAGCCGGATGTCCGGTTCGTTGCCGCCGGGTATGGCGCTGCTGGTGGTTCGTCGAGGTCCGAATGCGGGTGCCCGGTTCTTGTTGGACCACGATGTGACGACCAGTGGCCGGCATCCGGACAGTGACATCTTCCTCGATGACGTGACGGTGTCGCGTCGGCACGCGGAGTTCCACCGGGATGGTGGGACGTTCACGGTGCGGGACGTGGGTAGTTTGAATGGCACGTACGTGAATCGTGAGCGCGTCGAGGCGGCCACGTTGAGTAATGGTGATGAGGTTCAGATCGGTAAGTTCCGGGTCGTGTTCATCGCCGGTCCGCGCCCGGAGGAGGAGGCCGGCCGGGGGTGAACGAGCCTGCGGCCTCCTCGTCACCCGGTGCGGCCCGGTCTCAGCCGCTGATGAGCATCGGTGAGGTGCTCGGGCAGTTGCGGGTGGATTTCCCGGACACCACGATTTCGAAGTTGCGGTTTCTTGAGGCCGAGGGTCTGGTCGAGCCGCAGCGGACGGCGGCGGGTTACCGGAAGTACAGCTGGGACGATGTGGCGCGGTTGCGGTTCGTGTTGACCGCGCAGCGGGACAAGTACCTGCCGTTGCGGGTGATCCGTGAGCAGTTGGCGCAGTGGGATTCGTCCGGTGAGCAGCCGGGGCGGTCGCGGCCGGCTTTGGTGGCGGTTGGTCCTGATGGTGCGGTGCCGGGCCGTGAGTCGGTGGAGCCGGCCGAGTCGTCGCAGGTGCGGCTCGGCCGGTCGGATCTGGTGGCGCGCAGTGGGATCGACGAGTCGACGTTGGTGGAGTTGGAGCGGCTCGGTGTGCTGGTGTCGGATCCGCCGGGGTGGTATGACGCGGACGCGTTGATCATTGCGTCTGCGGTGGCGGGGTTGGCGTCGTACGGGTTGGAGCCGCGGCATCTGCGGGGTTATCGGACTGCGGCTGACCGTGAGGTTGGTTTGTTCGCGCAGTTGGTGGCGCCGTTGGCTCGGCAGAGTGATCCGGCGGCGCGGGCGCGTGCGGCGGAGACGGCGCGGGAGTTGGTGGCGTTGTCGGAGCAGTTGCACGCGGCGTTGGTGCGGGTGGGTCTGCGGTCGACGTTGGGTCGGTGATGGTGCCCGGTGGGTGGTGGCTGAGCGGAAAGATCTCTTCCGGGAAGCGTGCCGTAGGCTTGCCGGGGTAACCCCTTTTCGGCGCGGGCGTGGTGCTGTAGCGCATGGGACGGCCGTGTCGCGGTCCGTGTACCGTGCAGGGAAGGGCGCGGTGCGTAGGTGACGACGACACGGAGGCGGCGGTGCGCGAGCTGAGCGTGGTCGGAGTTCGGGTGGAGCTGCCCAGCAACCAGCCGATCGTCCTGCTCAGGGAGGTCGAGGGTGACCGCTATCTGCCGATCTGGATCGGCGCGGTCGAGGCGACGGCTATCGCTTACGAGCAGCAGGGGGTCAAGCCGGCCCGGCCGTTGACTCACGATCTTCTGCGGGATGTGTTGGCGGCGTTGAAGGCGCCCCTGGAGGCGGTGGAGATCACCGAGCTCAAGGAGAACGTGTTCTACGCGGATCTGTTGATCGGTGACGGGGTGCGGGTGTCGGCGCGGCCTAGCGATTCGATCGCGTTGGCGTTGCGTGTCGGTGCGCCGATTCGTTGTTCGGAGCAGGTCCTCAGCGAGGCGGGGATCGTTATCCCTGACGAGCAGGAGGACGAGGTGGAGAAGTTCCGCGAGTTCCTGGAGCAGGTGCGTCCGGAGGATTTCGCGGGCTGAGGTTGGGGTTTGCTCTGCCCCTGCCGGTGTCACTGTGGGTGATGCTCCGGGTGGGTTGGTGATCTTTCTCGGTGGCTGCGCGGCGTGTCGCGTCGGTTCCTCCCTGGTAACCCCTGAGGGTGGCGTTAGGGTTGCCGTGTCGAGGGGTGCGCGTCCCGGAAACGACGCGTCGCCACACTGACGGGGAGGTTGTCCGGATGCACGAGCCGCGGGATTCCGATCCGGGTGCACAGTTCGACGAGCCTGGTGCCTCGTCGCCTCATGGGGCGGCTGAGGGTGAGGGTTCGGTTGGCTACCGGGGTGTGACGGCCTGCCACGCGGTGGGCATCAGTTACCGGCAGTTGGATTACTGGGCGCGGACGACGCTGGTGGTGCCGAGCGTGCGGGACGCCTCGGGTTCGGGGACGCAGCGGTTGTACTCGTTCCGGGACCTGGTGGTGTTGAAGGTCGTGAAGCGGTTGTTGGACGCGGGGGTGTCCCTGCAGAACATCCGTAAGGCGATCGAGGCGTTGCGGTCGCGTGGTGTGGAGGATCTGGCCGGGATCACGCTGATCTCCGATGGGACGACGGTGTACGAGTGTCGGTCCCCGGAGGAGGTGGTCGACCTGTTGCAGGGTGGCCAGGGTGTCTTCGGGATCGCGATCGGTGGGGCTTTCAAGGAGATCCAGGGGTCGTTGTCGCATCTGCCGGCGGAGCCGGCGACGAGCGGCCCGGTGGAGCCGGCGGTGGTGTCCGAGTCGGATCCGGTCGGTGACGAGTTGGCGGCGCGGCGGGCGCGGCGGCGGGCTGGCTGAGCGCCGGGGGCGTTGCCGGGTTCCGCTTTTTTTCGGTTGGTTTTCTGGCGACCGTCGGTGACGGTGGGCAGGTTCGTCGGGCCTGTCATGTCCACTGTGGACACTTTGGGTGTCGTTGTGGTGGCTCGTTGTGGAGATACCCATCGGTAGTGGTGACGCAGCGTGTCGTCGTGTTGTCGGGAACCCGATAAGGGGGCGCTGACCGGAGGCGGTTGACACGCTATGGTCCGACACGGTTCTGGACCCTTCACCCCCCGGAAGGAACGACCGTGACGGTTACGGAAGAGACCGCTCCCGCCTCGCACTACGACCGCATTGGCGGTGCCAGCGCGGTGAAGGCGGCCGTTGACCTGTTCTACGACAGGGTGCTCGTCGACCCGGTGTTGGCGGGTTACTTCTCCGATGTGGACATGGTGGGTCAGCGGCGGCACCTGACGTTGATGTTGACCACGGTGCTGGGTGGCCCGAACGAGTACACCGGTCGTGGGTTGGCGGAGGCACACCAGCCGTTGGACATCCCGGTGGAGCACTACGCGATGGTGGGTGGGCACCTGGTGGTGACGCTGACCGAGCTGGGTGTGCCGGCGGACATCCTGGCGGACGTGCAGACGGTGCTGGGGCAGGTGCAGGACCAGGTGGTGTCCCGCGGAAACCGGTCGGGCGTCTGAGCGTGGACGCGGCCCGACTCAAGCGGAGCTGGTCGGTGGTCGCCGAGCACGGTGACCAGGTGCCGCTCTATTTCTATTCGACGTTGTTCCTCGCTCATCCCGAGACGCGGCAGATGTTCCCCACGAACATGGCCGGTCAGCGGGACCGTCTGGTGACCGCGTTGGGTCACATCGTGTCCAACGTGGACCAGGTGGAGCACCTGGTGGGTTTCCTGCAGGATCTCGGCGCGGACCACCGTAAGTTCGCGGTCCGCGCGGAACACTATCCGGCGGTCGGTGAGGCGCTGTTGGCGACGTTGCAGCATTTCCTCGCCGAGCAGTGGACCGACGAGTTGGCGTCGGACTGGGCGGCCGCGTACGGGTTGGTGGCTCAGGTGATGACGGAGGCGGCGCAGGCCGCCGAGGCGGTGAACCCGCCGTGGTGGGTGGCGGAGATCGTGGCCCACGAGCGGCGGGCGTTCGACGTGGCGGTGTTGACGGTGCGCCCGCAGTACCTGTTGCCGTTCACCCCGGGTCAGTCGATCGGGGTGTCGCATCCGGCGGTGCGGTCGTGGCGGTACTACTCGCCGGCGAACGCGCCGCGGGCGGACGGCACGTTGGAGTTGCATGTGCGGGCCGCGCCGGGTGGCGCGGTGTCGTCGCGGTTGGTGTACGGGTCGGCGGTGGGGGACCGGGTCCACCTGGCGGCGCCGGTGGGGGATCGGCTGGGGTTGTGGTCGGCGGGCTCCAGTGACCTGTTGTTGGTGGTCGCGGGGACGGGTTGGGCGCCGGTGAAGGCGTTGGTGGAGCAGGTCGCGGCGGAGGGTTCCCGCCGACGGGTGGATCTCTACGTGGGGGCGCGTTCCCGCAGTGAGCTCTACGACAGCGAGGCGATCGACAAGTTGGCGTCGTCGTACCCGTGGTTGACGGTGACGTACGTGGTGGGTGCCGACCTCAACCGGCCGGGGGAGTTCGTGCACGCGGTGGATCGGGCGTTGGCCGACGGTGACTGGCGTTCCCGGCACGTCTACGTGTGCGGGTCCGACGAGATGGTTTCTCATGCGGTGCAGACGTTGGTCCAGGCGGGTTTCCACGCGGGTCAGGTGCACCACGAGGGCCTGGGCGCGCAGTGGTACGGCCCGGCCTGGCGCACGGCGGTGCAGGAGACGACCGCCGGTGACACTTCGGGAGGTGGGCTCAGGTGAGCGGGAAAGGTGAGCTTGCGGGTCCCGCAGTCGCGATCGGAGGCGCAGTCAGGTGAGCGCGACCCCGATCAGTCGGTACGACGGGATGCAGGTTTCCGGCGGTGTGCAGGTGCGGATGACCGCCGACCGGGTTCGGCGGTGGGAGTTCGGTGCCGCGTCGTTCGCGCGGCGTGGTTACGACAACGCCGACGTGGACCGGTTCCGGGTGCAGGTGGCTGACGAGTTGGACCTGTTGGCGACGCAGATCGCGACGTTGCGGGCGGAGAACGAGCGGCTGACCGACCGGGTGGAGTTGCACCGGCACGGGGTGATTCCGAGTACGGGGGCGGCGGCGAAGGTCCCGGCGGCGCGGGAGGTGAATCTGCTGTCCGCGGCGCAGCGGGAGGCGGAGCAGATCATCGCTCAGGCGCATGACTACGCGCGGCGGGTCGCCGAGTACGCCCGGGTGCAGTACGAGAGCTACCTGCACGCGGCGGAGGCGGAGGCGAAGCAGGAGGCGGAGCGGGCGGTGGCGGAGTACCGCAGCGCGGCGGGGCCGAGCTTCGACGACACGGTCGCCACCCGGGAGGCGTTGCGGATCTTCGGCGAGATGATGGTGTCGCACATGCAGGCGGCGGCGCGGCATCTCGACGACGGCAGTGAGCATCTGGCCCGCACGATGGACCGGATCGCGGCGGAGACGCCGGGTGCGCCGTTCGCGGGCGGTGCGGGCCAGTCGGCGTTGCCGCGGCACCAGCAGCGCTGACCGTCGCGCGGGTGGGGGCACCGTTGGTGGACCCCACCCGCGGCGGGTCAGCTGAGGCGTTGTTCGAGGTGGAAGGTGACCTGCTCGCCGGCTTGGCTCTTGCCGATGGCCTTGCACAGGGCGGCGCGGATGGGCAGCCAGTGTGGGCCGGCGCCGGAGGGCATGAGGGTCGCGTTGAACGGGTGACCGTCGATGGTGCCGGTGACCTTCACGGCGCGGCGGGTGCCGAGCAGGTTCGCGGAGTCGGGCACTGTCACGTAGGTGGCGAACGCGCCGTCCTTTTCGATGGGCGCGGTGAAGCGGTGGTCGAGTGGTTGCGGGTCCATGGCTCTCCCGGAGTGCAGGTGGGGTCAGGTGGCGGCGTGGACGGCGTCGGCGATCGGGGTGGGCCCGTCGACGAGTTCCAGGGTCTTGCCGGTGGTGCGGGGTTCGTCGAGCAGCGCGACGAGGACGTGGGCGACGTCGGTGCGGCTGACCGCGCCGCGGCCGGCGTGGCGGGTGAGGGTGACCCGCCCGGTGGGTGGGTCGTCGGTGAGCCGGCCGGGTCGCAGCACCGTCCAGGCCAGGTCGCGGCCGCGTAGGTCGTCCTCGGCGGCGCGTTTCGCTGTCAGGTACGCCGCCCACACGTCGTCGGTGCCGGCGGCGGGTGGGTCGTCCACGCCCATGGAGGACACCAGCAGGTAGCGGTGCACACCGGCGCGGGTGGCGGCGTCGGCGAGCAGCGCGGCGGCTCCCCGGTCGACGGTGTCCTTGCGGGCGGCGCCGCTGCCGGGGCCGGCGCCCGCGGCGAAGACGACCGCGTCGGCGCGGTCGAGGTGCGCGGCGACCTCCGTGACGTCGGCGTGTTCCAGGTCGCAGACGACGGGGGTGGCGCCGGCGGCGCGCAGCGTCGCGGCCTGCTCGGGGTTGCGGATCAGACCGACCGGGGTGTCCCCGCGCCCGGCGAGGTGGCGTTGCAGCAGCAGGGCGATCTTGCCGTGACCTCCGGCGATGACGACTCGCATGCGACCAACCTACCGGCGACGCCGGCGGCACGTGCGACACCGGCCCCTCCGACCCGCTTGCGCGTCACCCGCTGCCGGTGCGGCCTTGACCTTGACCTTTGGTCAGGGCCCAGTCTGGTGCCTGTCGGTCGCCGTGACCGGCACGAGGAGGAAGCCGACGTGGGGCTGCTGACCATCGGGGCGTTCGCCCGGGCGGTGGGACTGACACCGAAGGCGCTGCGCCTGTACGACCAGGTGGGGGTGCTGCTGCCGGCCGCGGTCGATCCCGAGTCCGGGTACCGGCTCTACGACCCGGAGCAGGTGCCGCTGGCCCGGCTGGTCGCCCAGCTGCGTCGCCTCGGCATGCCACTGGCCATGATCCGCACCGTGTGTGGGTTGGCGCCCGCGGCGGCGGCTGAGGCGATCACCGCGTACTGGCGGCAGGTCAGCGCCGACACCGCGGTGCGCGCCCGGCTCGCCACCGTCCTCGTGGACCACCTGTCCGGAGGGAGCACCACCGTGTCATCACCCCCACCCACTCTCGCCGTCCGCTACGCCTCCGACTGTCAGACCGGGGCCGTGCGCGACAGCAACGAGGACGCCGCGTACGCCAGTCAGCGGTTACTCGCCGTCGCCGACGGCATGCGAGGGACCGGTGGCGCGGCCGCGAGCGCCGCCGCCATCGACGCCCTCAGGGAGCTGGAGCTCACGGACGCGCCGGCCGTCGAGCTGCTGCTGACGATGCTCGCCGGGGCGGTCGCCGACGCCGACCGCACGGTGCGCGGGTTGGCGACCGATGATCATCAGCCGGTCACCACACTGACCGCGTTGCTGCGCAGCGGCTCCCAACTGGCCCTCGTGCACATCGGTGACACCCGGGCGTACCTGGTGCGCGACGGTGAGGTGTCGCTGTTGACGCAGGATCACACGTGGGTGCGGGCCCAGGTGGACCAGGGCCGCCTCGACCCGGCCCAGGCCGCCGCGCACCCGCAGCGGGCGGTGCTGGTGCGGGCCCTCGGCGCCGGCGGGCCGGTGGAGGCGGATCTCGCGCTTCGGAGCGCGCTGCCCGGTGACCGGTACCTGTTGTGCTCCGACGGGTTGTCCGCCGTGGTCGACCGGGCCGCGCTGTGCGCGGCGCTCGGTGCGGGCGCCGACCCCGAGCAGACGGTGCGGGAGTTGATGGAGCTGGCGCGGGCCGCGGGTGCGCCGGACAACATCTCCTGCGTCGTCGCCGACGTCGTGGCGGTGTAGACGCCGCGGCGCTTCAGTGCGGCCGGTGGCGGCGCACCGTTCGCCGCCACCGGCCGGGCTGAGGCAGCATGGAGGGGTGACGGAGAGCTTCGACGCGTTGACCTCGCTGGTGGCCGGTGGCGGGGTGGTGGTGCTCAGCGGCGCGGGCCTGTCCACGGAGTCGGGCATCCCCGACTACCGGGGGCCCAGCGGGGTTGCCCGGCGGCACACCCCGATGACGTTCCAGGCGTTCACCCGCGACCCCCTCGCCCGGCGGCGCTACTGGGCGCGCAGCCACCTGGGGTGGCGGTTGATCGCGGGCGCGGCGCCCAACGCCGGGCACCGGGCGGTCGCCGGGCTGCAACGGGCCGGGCTGGTCGGCGCGGTGATCACCCAGAACGTCGACGGTCTGCACGGTGCGGCCGGCAGCACGTCGGTGATCGAGTTGCATGGTCGCCTCGATGAGGTGACCTGCCTGGACTGCGGCAACCTGACCTCCCGGGAGGAGCTGGACCGGCGGTTACGCGAGGCCAACCCGGACTTCGTGGCCCGGGTCGCCGCGGTCAACCCGGACGGTGATGTGGATCTCCCCGACGAGCAGGTGGCGGCGTTCCGGCCGGTGGACTGCGGGATCTGCGGCACCGGCATGTTGAAGCCCGACGTGGTGTTCTTCGGGGAGACGGTGCCGCCGCAGCGGGTCTCGCGCTGCTTCGCGGCCGTGGAGCAGGCCCGGTCGTTGCTGGTGCTGGGGTCGTCGTTGACGGTCATGTCGGGGCGACGTTTCGTGATTCGGGCGGCGAAACGGGGCATCCCTGTGGCGATCGTCAACCAGGGCCCCACCCGGGGTGACGCCCACGCCAGCGTGTGCGTCGACGCCCCGTTGGGCGCGCTGCTGCCGGAGCTGGCCGCGCGGGTCGGCGGCACCGCGGCGACGGTCGGCGTCTGAACCGCCGGCACCGCACCCGGGGGAGGACATCTGCCCGAAACACCGGCGCTGGTAGCGTTGACAGCGCCGGTAACACCCACGTGGGAGAGACCGCCCGACAACACTCAGGGCGGCGCCGAAGGGGCAAATCCTCCCCGGAACCTCTCAGGCAAAAGGACCTCGTGGGCAGGCACTGTGGAGCGCCTCACGGGGTGTGACAGAGGGGGAGGCCGACACGTCGACCTCGCCCCGGGAGTGCCCCCTATGACCGTTGAGCAGTTCGCCACCCGTCACATCGGTCCCGGCCCCGACGACGAGCGTCGGATGTTGGAAATCGTCGGGCACGGCTCGATCGACGAGCTGATGGACGCCGCGATCCCCGAGGTGATCCGCTGGCACGGCACCCTCGACCTGCCGGACCCGGCCACCGAGGCCGAGACGATCGCCGAGCTGCGGGCCCTGGCGGCGCGCAACACCGTCGCCGTCTCCATGATCGGGCTGGGGTACCACGGCACGCACACCCCGGCGGTGATCCGCCGCAACGTGCTGGAGGACCCGGCCTGGTACACGGCGTACACGCCGTACCAGCCGGAGATCAGCCAGGGCCGCCTGGAGGCGCTGCTGAACTTCCAGACGATGGTCACCGACCTGACCGGCCTGGCCACCGCGAACGCGTCCATGCTCGACGAGGGCACCGCCGCCGCCGAGGCCATGACCCTCGCGCGGCGGGCCTCCAAGAGCAAGAGCCGGGTGTACGTGGTCGACGCCGACGCGTTGCCGCAGACCATCGCGGTCATCACCAGCCGGGCCGAGCCGCTCGGCATCGACGTGCGGATCGTCGACGTCGAGCGCGACGAGCTGCCGGCGGAGTTCTTCGGCCTGCACCTGCAGTACCCGGGGGCGTCCGGGGCGGTCCGTGACCACACCGGCCTCGTGGAGGCCGCACACGCCGCCGGGGCCCTCGTCACGGTCGCCGCGGACCTGTTGGCGTTGACGCTGCTGCGCGCACCGGGGGAGATCGGGGCGGACATCGCCGCCGGCACCACCCAGCGCTTCGGCGTACCGATGGGCTTCGGTGGGCCGCACGCCGGTTACCTGGCGGTGCGCGCGGGCCTGGAGCGGATGCTGCCCGGGCGTCTGGTCGGGGTGTCGCGCGACGCGGACGGCAACCCGGCCTACCGGTTGGCATTGCAGACCCGCGAGCAGCACATCCGGCGGGAGAAGGCGACCAGCAACATCTGCACCGCGCAGGTGCTCCTCGCGGTGATGGCCGGCATGTACGCCGTCTACCACGGCCCGGACGGGCTGCGGGACATCGCGGCGCGTACCCACGAGATGGCGGCGCGGCTCGCGGCCGGGCTGCGCGCCGGCGGCGTGGACGTCACCGACGTCGCGTTCTTCGACACCGTCACCGCGAGCGTGCCGGGCCGGGCGGCGCAGGTCGTCGCGGCGGCCGCCGAGCGGGGCGTGAACCTGCGGCTGGTCGACGCCGACCGGGTGGGTGTGTCCTGCGACGAGACGAGCACCGTCGCGCACCTGACGCAGGTGTGGGCGGCGTTCGGGGTGCCCGCGTTCGACGGGACCGTGGACGCGGCCCTGCCGGTCGACCTGGCCCGGGGCAGTGACTTCCTCACCCACCCGGTGTTCCGCAGCCACCACTCGGAGACGGCGATGCTGCGCTACCTGCGGCGGCTGTCGGACTTCGACTACGCGCTGGACCGGGGCATGATCCCGCTCGGGTCGTGCACGATGAAGCTGAACGCGACCACCGAAATGGAGCCGGTCAGCTGGGCGGAGTTCGCGCACATCCACCCGTTCGCGCCGGACGCGCAGACCGCCGGGTACCGGGAGATGATCGGTCAGCTGGAGTCGTGGCTGGCCGAGGTGACCGGCTACGACGCGGTCAGTGTGCAGCCCAACGCCGGTTCGCAGGGTGAGTTGGCCGGGCTGCTGGCGATCCGTTCGTACCACGCCTCGCGGGGTGAGTCGCACCGCGACGTGTGCCTGATCCCGTCGTCGGCGCACGGCACCAACGCGGCGTCGGCCGTGATGGCCGGTATGCGGGTCGTCGTGGTGGCCTGCGACGAGGACGGCAACGTCGACCTGGTCGACCTCGACGCGAAGATCGACAAGCATCGGGACGCCCTCGCCGCGATCATGGTGACGTACCCGTCGACGCACGGCGTGTACGAGACGGGCATCGCGTCGCTGTGCGCGAAGGTCCACGACGCCGGCGGTCAGGTGTACGTCGACGGGGCCAACCTCAACGCCCTGGTCGGTTTCGCGAAGCCGGGCAAGTTCGGTGCGGACGTGTCACACCTGAACCTGCACAAGACGTTCTGCATCCCGCACGGCGGCGGTGGCCCCGGCGTGGGCCCGGTCGCGGTGCGCGCGCACCTGGCGCCGTTCCTGCCCGGTGACCCGCTGGGCGCGCACGTGGACTCCACGCCGGCGATCTCGGCGGCGAAGTACGGGTCGGCGGGGATCCTGCCGATCCCGTGGGCGTACCTGCGGATGATGGGCGCCGAGGGGCTGACCCGGGCGACCGGCGTGGCGGTGCTGGCGGCGAACTACGTGGCGGCGCGCCTGCGGGGGCACTTCCCGGTGCTGTACGCCGGCAACAAGGGCCTGGTGGCGCACGAGTGCATCCTCGACCTGCGGCCGTTGACGAAGGCGACCGGGGTGAGCGTGGACGACGTGGCGAAGCGGCTGATCGACTACGGCTTCCACGCGCCGACGATGTCGTTCCCGGTGGCGGGGACGCTGATGGTGGAGCCGACCGAGAGCGAGGACCTGGCCGAGCTGGACCGGTTCTGCGACGCGATGATCGCCATCCGGGCGGAGATCGAGCAGGTGGGGTCGGGGCAGTGGCCGGCGGGGGACAACCCCCTGGCCAACGCGCCGCACACCGCGGCGATGGTCAGCGGTGACGAGTGGTCGCACCCGTACCCGCGGTCGGTGGGCGCGTACCCGGTCGGGGTGGACCGGGCCGGGAAGTACTGGCCGCCGGTGCGGCGCATCGACGGCGCGTACGGCGACCGGAACCTGGTCTGCTCGTGCCCGTCGCCGGAGGCGTTCGAGGACTGACGACGCCGCAGGCGTTCGAGGGCTCAGGGATGCCGCAGGCGTTCGACGATGAACGGCGGCGAGCCGGGGCGGGCGGTGTTGGCCGCCCCGGCAGCCGCTGCGACCTGGGCTCGGTGTCCCTTACCGGGGGACCAACCTGGGTCGACGGCGGCTAGACGGTGACGCTGAGTGGTCGATCAGGCCACGAGGGCGTGACGGGCGGGACCGCGGTGCGGGGCGATGCTGCTGCCGTCGGGGAGCAGCTCGCCGGTGTCCTCGAAGACGATGACACCATTGCAGAGCAGGCTCCAGCCCTGCTCACGGAAGCAGGCGAGGACTCGCGCGGCTTCCCGATCGGTGGCTTCAGCGGAGGGGCAGGTCGGTTGGTGCTGGCACATCGGGTTCTCCGGACTGTGGGGGCACTGTGTCATGGTTCACATGACCAGTGACGCACAGTACCAAGCGAAAGTGTCCAGCATCGAGCAGGCACCCGCCTGGCGCACCGGAAATCCACTGAACGGATGAGGAAGGTCGGACCGTACGGCGTGGAAACGCTCCCAGGGGTAGGTGCCGTGAGCAGCGGCCCGGCTTCACTGGCCGCGAACAGCGGGCCAGCTTCACTGACCGCCGGTAACGGCCCAGCCACATTGATCGACGTACCGGCGGCGCCCGCCGCGTGCCGGGGCGCGCTGACCGAACGCGCCCGACTGCAATGGCGCCTCGCTGACGGCGGCGACCCCGCCGCCCTCGCCGAGGAGTTCCTCGCCGCGCACGGTCTGCCACTGCACGACCTCAGCCGACCCGCCACCCGCCAGCACGACACCGGAGCCTGTGGTGCGGCGCTCTACCTGTCCGCCGCCGCCGGGGCCCACCTGGGCGGCGCGCCCGGCGCGGCCCCCGAGCCCGCGCCGACCCTGCCCGACCTCACCGTCGTCGTCTACGGCCACCGCCCCGCCCGCGCCACCGCGCCACACCCACCGGCGTCACCGTGGTGGCTCGGCGAGTGGACCGAGAGCTGGACACCGCGTCAACACGCCGACGCCGTCGACCAGGTCCGCGCCGCCATCGGCCGCGGCGACGTCTACCAGACCAACCTCGTCGGACACGCCGCCGCCCGCTACACCGGCGACCCCCTGCCCGCCCTGAGCCGCCTCGGCGCGCTCCCCGGCGCCCGCTACGGCGGCGTCCTCACCGGCGACGGCTGGGCGATCGGCTGCGCCTCCCCGGAAACCCTCATCGAGGTCACCGACGGACACCTGATCACCCGACCCATCAAGGGCACCCGCCCGGCCACCGCCACCGGCCGCGCCGAACTCCTCGCCAGCGCCAAGGAACGCGCCGAACACATCATGATCGTCGACCTGGAACGCAACGACCTCGCCCGCATCGCCCGCACCGGCACCGTCACCGTCGACGACCTGTTCACCGTCCGCCGCTGGTGCGACCTGTGGCAGGCCGAGTCGACCGTCCGCGCCGCCGCCGCCGACGGCCTCGGCCTCGCCGACCTGCTGCGCGCCACCTGCCCCGGCGGGTCCGTCACCGGCGCGCCCAAACACGCCGCCCTCACCCAGATCGCCGCCCTGGAACCCGTCGGTCGCGGCGCCAGCATGGGCGCGCTGGGCTGGGTTGCCCCCGGCCACGTCGACCTCGGCCTGACCATCCGCACCGCCGCCGCCGACGGCCAGCACCTGCACACCTGGGCCGGCGGCGGCATCACCTGGGACAGCGACGCGCACGCCGAGGTCGCCGAAGCCGCCGCGAAGACCGCCCCGATCCGCGCCACCCTGGCCGGCCGGTGACCCCTTCGCCACCGGCGATACGCTGACCGACATGACCATGCGGCCCATCCGGATCATCGGCGACCCCGTCCTGCGCACCGGATGCGAACCGGTCACCACCTTCGACGCCGAGCTGCGGGCCCTGGTCACCGACCTGATGGACACCCTGCTCGGCGCCCCCGGACGCGCCGGCGTCGCCGCACCCCAGATCGGCGTCAGCGCCCAGGTGTTCGTCTACGACGCCGACGGGCACCGCGGCCACCTGATCAACCCCACCCTCGACCTGTCCGACGAGCTCCAGGACGACGAGGAGGGCTGCCTGTCCATCCCCGGGCTGTACTTCCCGACCGCCCGGGCCCTGCACGCCACCGCCCACGGCGTCGACCAGCACGGCGAACCGTTGACCATCGCCGGCAGCGGGTTCCTCGCCCGCGCCCTGCAACACGAGGCCGACCACCTGGCCGGCACGCTCTACGTCGACACCCTGCGCGGTGACATCCGCCGCCGGGCCCTGCGCGAGATCCGCGCCGGGCGCTTCGACTCACCCAGCCGCCGCCGCTGACCCGCGCTGACCCGTCCGCGCCACCCGGCAGGGCCGGCGCCCCGGGTCACCGTCAGCGAGCCACCCACTGGTCGTGGCCGAGCTTCGCCACCAACGCCACGACCACCACCAGCAGCACCACCCGCACGAACCCCGACCCACGGCGCAACGCCATCCGCGCCCCCAGCACCGCACCGGCGATGTTGCACACCGCCATCCCCGCACCCAGCAACCACCACACGTGCCCGGTCACCCCGAACACCACCAACGCACCCAGGTTCGTGCCCGCGTTGACGACCTTCGCCATCGCCGAGCCGTGCACGAAGTCCGCCCCCACGACAGCGGTGAACGCCAACACCAGGAACGTGCCGGTCCCCGGGCCGATCAGACCGTCGTACAGGGCGATTCCCACCCCGGCCACCGCGATCACCGCCGCCACCCGCACCGGAGTCCGCTTCGCCGGCACCGCCACCACCCCCATCCGGGGACGCAACAGCACGAACACCGCCACCGACACCAGCACCACCAGCACGACCGGCCGGTACGCCGACGCCGGTACCGCCCCGGCCAGCGCCGCACCCACCCCCGCACTCAACACCGCGAACCCCGCCGCCGGCGCCGCCACCCGCCAGTCGACCTTGGTCCTGCGGGCGTACGTCGCCGCCGCCGTGGCCGTACCGAAGATCGCGGCCAGCTTGTTCGTGCCCAACGCGGTGGCCACCGGCAACCCCGGAGCAGCCACCAACAACGCCGGCAGCAGCAACAACCCACCACCACCGACCACGGCATCGACCCACCCGGCCATCGCGGCAGCGGCCAGCAGAGTACTCAGCGTCACGGCGTCCACGGGCGGCAATTCTGCCTACCCGACGCGCCCGACCGACACCTGGGTGGCCAGCCTCACCCGGTCACCGACCCCGCGCACGCCGCAACCACACCCCCAACGCGCCAACCGCCACGAACACCAGCACGGAACACAGCAGCACCTTCACCACCCGGCAACCATGCCACGGGCACGTAAGGTGCAGGAGTGCGCCTGGCCACCTTCAACCTGCTGCACGGACGATCCCTCACCGACGGGCTCGTCGACTCCGACCGCCTCACCGACGCCGTACGCGCCCTTGACGCCGACGTGCTCGCCCTGCAGGAGGTCGACCGCGACCAACGCCGCAGCGGCAAACTCGACCTCACCGCCATCGCCGCCCGCGCCCTCGACGCCCCGCAGCACCGCTTCGCCGCCGCCGTCGTCGGCACCCCCGGCGAACAGTTCCGCCCCCTGCGCCACGACGACGACGGACACGGAGAACCCTGCTACGGCATCGGACTCATCAGCCGGTACCCCGTACGCAGCTGGCACATCACCCGACTCAAACCCGCCCCCGTACGCTCACCGGTCTACGTGCCCGGCCCCCGCGGCGGCCTGATCCTGCTGCACGACGAACCCCGCGTCGTGCTCGCCGCCATCCTGGACACCCCACACGGCCCACTCACCGTGGCCGCGACCCACCTGTCCTTCGTGCCCGGCTGGAACGCCCGCCAACTGCGCCAGACCGTCCGCGCCCTCCGCGCGCTGCCCGCCCCCCGCGTCCTGCTCGGCGACCTCAACCTGCCCGCCGGCGCGGCCCGGCTCGTCTCCGGCTGGCGGCCCCTGGGCCGACGCCCCACCTACCCCTCCGGGCAGCCCCGCGTCCAACTCGACCACATCCTCGCCGACCGACACGCCCTCGACCAGCTCCCACCGGTACGCGCCGTCACCGCGCCGGCGTCCACCATCTCCGACCACCGCCCCCTGCTGGTCGACCTCGGCTGAGCTGGTCGACCTCGCTGAGCGACACGGCGTGCGCTGCCCACCCTGATCAACTCGGATTTCGGGAAACCGCGCTGTCGCCGCGACGGGGACGCCCCGACCTTCAGGAACCCGAGTCGACCAAGGCTGGCCGTGGCGCGCAGCCGCGCCCGGGGGAGCGCCGCCCCGAGACGCAAGATTCCCTCAAGATCATTGCATCGACGCACTTCGACGATCATGCTGGTCGACACGCGCCACGATCAACTCGTCGGAGGCCACATGAGACGTCAGCGACCCACCCTCATCGCCGTGTCCACCCTCATCGCACTCACCCTCACCACCGCACCCACCCCCGCCAACGCCCAGAGCGCCGCGCAACCCCACCAGGTCACCGCCCTCACCGTCCGCCAGGCCGACGGATACGCCACCCTCGCCTGGCAACCCGTCGACGGCGCCACCGACTACCAGATCGAACGCACCGCCGTCGACACCTCCGGCACCCCCACCGGCGCACCGACCATCGTCGGAATCTGGCGACCCAACCGCCAGATCAACCAACAGGCACCCACCTTCGCCGACGCAGGCTTCAACCCCGGCGACACCTTCCAGTGGCGCGTACGCGCCCGCACCGACACCACCGAACAGCCCTACTCCGACCCGGTCACCGCCACCACCACCGCGCCCTGGGGCAACCCCACGACCCCCGGTGAACAACTGCGCACCGGCTGGGAGACCACCCACGCCGCGCAGTACACCAGCGACACCGACGAGTACGCCTACACCGCCGCGATCGACGCCCTCAGCGACCGCGTCCGCGTCGTCGAACTCGGCCGCACCGTGCAGAACCGACCCATCAACATGATGGTCATCGGCCACCCCACCCCGGCGGCCACCCCCGAAGCCGTCGCCGCCACCGCACCCGTGGCCATCAACTGCAACGTGCACGGCAACGAACCAGGCGACCGCGAAGCCTGCCTCATCATGGCCCGGCAACTCGCCTTCAGCACCGACGCCCGAATCACGGACCTGCTCAGCCGAACCACCGTCCTGATCGTCCCCACCATCAACGGCGACGGCCGGGCCAACAACACCCGCGGCAACTCCACCGGCCAGGACCTCAACCGCGACTACTCACTCATCCGCCAGCCGGAAACCACCGCGTACATCAAGATGGTCCGCGACTACCGACCCGTCGCCGGCTACGACGGCCACGAGTTCGGCAACTCCCGCGCCGGCGACCTGCCGATGCTGCCCCCACGGCACCAGAACGTCGCCCAACCCATCTTCGACCAGTCCCAGGACATGATCGAAGGCCACATGTACGCCAAGGGCGCCGAAGCCGGCTGGTGGGCCTGCCCCTACGGCTGCGAAGGCGGCGGCAACGTCGGCCTCAGCGAGGAAACCATCCTGCGCAACACCCTCGGCCTCAAGAACGTCACCAACTCGCTCCTGGAACTGCGCAGCTCCGGCGGCCAGACCCGACCCGACGAGGGCAACACCGCCAACAACCGGCGCCGCAAGACCTACTCCGCCCTCTGGACGTTCCAGCAGTTCCTCGACTACCACCGCACCGACCGCAGCGAGATCCTCACCGCCCGCACCGACGCCATCGAATTCCAGGCCGCCAACACCGGCCGGCTGGTCTTCCGCGGCTCCCGACCCATCCCCGCCCACCCGGCACCACACCCCGGCGACAGCCCGCCGCCGCTGGACGCGCCCCCCGCCAACCTCATCCTCGACAACGCGCCCTGCGCCTACAAACTCACCGACGCCCAGTACAACGGCGCCCGCACCGACGGACCCGGCGGCGTCGGCACCACCGTCGCGCAACGCATCGCCGCCCACGGCTGGAAGGTCATCAAGACCGGCGACGGCTACTACGTCCCCCTCAACCAACCCGAACGCGGCCTCATCCCACTGCTCCTCGACCCCATGGGCGTGGAGAAGCTGACCGACGGCGAACGCGTCCACCCGACCATCACCGGCCGCCGCAACGGACCACTGACCGTCACCGGCTTCACCTGCGCCGCCGACGCCACCATCAACGGGCCGGTCACCGTCCGGGCCGGCGCGGCACTCGTCGCCACCGGCACGACCATCAGCGGCCCGGTCACCGCCACCCGCGCCGCCGGCATCCTCATCGCCGACAGCACCGTCAACGGCCCCGTCCAGATCGCGGCGACCACCGACGCGGTGTCCCTCATCGACGTCACCGTCGCGGGCCCGGTCAGCCTGACCGCCAACACCACCGGCACCGACACCCCGCTACTGGCCGGCACCACCATCCGCGGTCCGCTCAGCTGCACCGGCAACAACCCCACCCCGAGCAACCTCGGCATCGCCAACACCGTCCACGGCCCCCGCACCAACCAGTGCGCGGCCCTGTGACCGCCACCTGACCGAACCGAACTGCCGGCGGCGCGGGTGTCGACACCCGCGCCGCCGGCACATCCCCACCCACCAACCCGAAACCGTGGAGGCCGCCGTGTCGCAACCCGCCACCCCACCACGACACCCCCGACTCAGGGCCCTCGGCCTCCTCGCGCCGACACTGCTGCTCGCCGCCTGCACCAGCAGCCCCGCGACGCCCCGCGCCGACGCCGCACCACCGGCCAACGCACCCCAGGTCACCGGGCCCCTCTGCGCCGCCCTGCCCACCGGCACCGAACCCGGCAACCCCACCTTCCTCGCCGGCCAATCCGTCGACCAGGCACTGCGCTGGATCCCCACCCTCACCACGTTCGAAGCGGCCCTGCGCACCAGCGGCGTCCTCACCGACCTACCCGCCGGCACCGGCGTCACCATCCTGGCCCCCTCCGACGACGCGTTCGCCGCCACGTTCTCCGAGGACAACTGGGACGACCTCATGACCCACCACACCGACCAGCTGCGCACCCTGCTGAAGGCCCACCTCATCACCGGAACCCACCCGATCGGCGACCTCAGCACCGCCGGCCGGACCACCACCCTCGACGGCACCACCGTCACCGTCACCCGCACCGGACCCACCACCCGCCTGGCCGACCGCGCCGACACGGTCTGCGCCGACTACCAGGCCACCAACGCCCGCATCCACATCATCAACGCGGTCCTCGGCCCACTGCCCGTCACCGCCGACGGCACCGGCCACCGCGCCCACTGACCGCCCTCACTCCGCCGACGCAGGCAGCAGAGCCGCCAGCGCCCGGTTGGTGCGGTTCGCGCGCACCGCGTCGCGCTGCTGCCCGGCCGTCACCTCGATGTACGTCTGCGACGACGTCAACGACGCGTGCCCCAACAACCGCATGATCTCCGCGGCGCTCGCCCCGTCCTCGGCCAACCGGGTCGCGAACGTGTGCCGCAACGCGTGCAACCGCGCACCCCGCGGCACCCGGTCACCGATGCCCGCCCGCCGAAAACACGACTCGACGAGATACTGCAGACCACCCCTGCGCAACGGCTCACCACGTCGATCCACCAGCAACGCCGAGTCGGGGCGTACCGACCGCGAACCGAAGCGCCGCGCCCGGCTGTCCAGGTAGTCCACCAGCACCCGGTCCAGATCCGCCTCGATCGGCACCACCCGGGGCCGCCCGCCCTTTCCGAGCACCTCGATGCGCCGCTCACCAGGCCGACCACCCAGCGACCCGACCCGCAGCGCCAGCAACTCCGACAGGCGCAGCCCCGCACAGAGCGCCACCGCCAACACCGCCACGTCCCGCTCCGGCCACGGGTCCCGTTGCCGACCCTCGTCGCGCGCCGCGGACGCCAGCAGCACCTCGGGAGTGTCCGCACCGCGTAACGGCTTCGGCTGGGGGAGTAGCGCCCGAGGTCGCCCGACCGCCGGCATCGGGTTGCCGGCCACGATCCCGTCGGCCACCAGGAACGTGAAGAAACTGTTCCAGGTGGACCAGGCCCGGTGCACCGACGCGGGCGCGCGAGGCGCCGCGAACCGGGCGAAGGCCGCCCGCATCACCCTGGGGGAGAGATCGGTGATCGACAGCGCACCCAGGGGGAGGGGAGTGGCGGCATGTTCGGCGACCAGGGCCGCCACCGCGTGCAGATCCCGGCGGTACGCGGCCAGGGTGTGGGGGGAGGGCTTGCGGGTCGCGCGGGCGGTCAGGAACTCCTCAATCAACACCATGAGCGATTCGTCCCGTTTGTCATGCATAAGGGATATTATGCAGCATTTTCGCGTTGCCGGGAAGCGTGGGGAGAGGGGGAGCGGACCGAACCCGCGCGGGAGAAGGCGTTGCTAACTCCTCAGGTGCCTGTCGAGCTGCCCCACCGGTGGGGCAGGTGATCCCGGCTGCGCGGGCAGTCGTTGTCGTTCCTCGAACGCCGCAGCCCGCAGTCTTATGGAGCGCCGCAGCCCCGAAGAGCAGCGGTTGTCGGAGCCCCGCAGCGGCGGTTAGGAGTCCGTTGCAGCCTCCGAAGGCCGTATCGTGCGCGGCATGACGTCGCCCGCCGCCGCCTGCCCCGTCTGCGGTCGACCCGGCATGCCCATCGTCTACCGGGACCCGGCCCACCCCATCGACGTGGCCTGCCCCCAGGGGCACCAGTGGGAAGCGGACGGCCGACCCGGGTTGGCCCCCTCCGCATCGCCCACCGCCCTGGCCGGACGCCACGACGGGGACAACGCCTCGGCGCAGCCCCTGGACGTCCACAAGGACGGACGGAGCTGGCGGATCGGCACGGCCAGCGACGTCGCCTGGCTCGCCGGCCACACCACACAGGGTCTTGCGATCACCGCCGCGATCCCGGAGGTGTTCGACGCGTACGCGACCTTCCACCCGCCCGACGGTGTCGGCGTCGACGCCCACGAACAGGCCGTGGTCCACGAGCTGGTGGCACGTACCCCGGAGCAGCCCTGGTGGTTGGGTTATCTCGACACCGGCGCCCACGACGTCGTCTTTCCGCGCGCCCCGAGGGTGTCGCTCTACTGGGGCTGGTCCTACGTCCTCATCGAGGCGGGACCCGGGCAGGCCCTGACCTGGCGGACCGGTCACATGCGCGGTGACGGCCCGCTGCCCGACCTGTTCTTTCCGGCGGATCGCTCCTGGCTCGTCTCGGCCCTCTGGGACGACACCTGGACCGACGTCGGCGGCAGCGACGCTGTCATCGCCGGCCTGCGGAGCAACCCACTGGTCGGTGCCCGTCCGGTCCGACCCGACGAGGACGCGTGTCCGCCGGGACTGACACGCGACTGACCACTGCTCAGCGGCGGCGGAGGGGACCGCCAGATAACGCAGCTTTACATAATGTACATTATCGAATCGTACTCGTCGTGCGTCTACGCGCGTGTACGGCACAACCAGTCCTGCGTGAGTGACCGCAGCAACGCGGGTCGTTCGTACGGCAGGTAGTGCCCGACCGCGTCGATCAGGGTGAAGGTGCCGCGCGGACAGCGTCTCCTGGAAGGTCGCGTCACCCGGACCGCCGGAGTTGAGGGCCGCGACCACGGTCACGACGGGCGTTGGTCGCCGGTGCTGTCCATGGTCCCGAAGGGTGGACTGGTGTCGGCCGTCTCTCTGCCCTACCGACGGGTCTGTGCAGGCGTTATGATGATCGAACTTCGTCGATCAGGGTGGGCCGTTGCCCGCATCACACCTGAGCTGCGAACCTTCTTCAGGGTAAGCGCCGTCGCTGTCGCCGACCTCACGTGCGCCCCTCGCAGGGGAATTCTCGCGCTGGGCCGCGCCGTTGTCCGTTCGGAAGATCAGAATTACATGATCGAATGGAAGTGCCATGCGCATGCGCTCAGACGCGGTCGTGCTGTTCGGCGTCACGGGAGACCTCGTTTCGAAGAAGCTGTTCCCGGCGCTGTACGAGTTGACCCGGCGCGACCGCCTGGACGTCCCGGTGATCGGTGTGGCCCGCTCCCCCTGGGATGATCAACAGCTCGTCACGATGGCCCGCAAGGCGGTCGCCGAGGCCAACGACGAGGTTGACGACGAGGTTTTCGACCAGCTGGCGGCCAACCTGTCGATGATCTCCGGCAACTACGCGGACCCGGTCACCTACCAACGGTTGGCGGAGCGTCTGCGAGGTGCCGAGCGACCGCTGTTCTACCTGGCGATCCCTCCGGCGGTGTTCGGTGCCGTCGTGGACGGTCTCGCGGCGGTCGGCCTGGCCGACCGGGGCCGGGTGATCGTGGAGAAGCCGTTCGGGCGGGACGTGGAGTCCTCCCGTGAGCTGGACCGCACGCTGCGGGCGGCCTTCGACCCGGAGCGGGTGTTCCGCATCGACCACTACCTCGGTAAGGAAGCCGTCGAGGGCCTCTACGCCTTCCGGTTCGCCAACCGGCTGTTCGAGCCGCTGTGGAACAACGAGCACATCGACAACATTCAGGTCACGCTGGCGGAGGGGTTCGGCACGCAGGGGCGGGCCGGGTTCTACGACACCGTCGGCGCGACCCGTGACGTGTTGCAGAACCACATCCTGCAGGTCGTCGCGCTGATCGCGATGGAGGCGCCCGCCGCTGACGACGCGGCCGCGTTCCGGGAGGCGGAGGTCGCGGTGCTGCGGCAGATCGAGGCGCTGTCGCCGCAGTCGACCGTGCGGGGGCAGTACGCGGGGTACCGGGACGAGCCGGGTGTCGCTGCGGAGTCGAACACGGAGACGTTCGTCGCCACCCGGTTGACGATCGCCTCGCCTCGCTGGGCGGGTGTGCCCTTCTACCTGCGTACCGGTAAGTCTCTTCCGGGGACGGCGACGGAGGTCGTGGTCGAGTTCAAGCAGCCGCAGCGGGCCCTCATCCCGGCGGAGCGGGGCATGGTGCCGGCTGCGAACCTGTTGCGGTTCCGCCTCGGGCGTGGTGACGGCATCACGATGTCGATCCAGGCGAAGAGCCCGGGCGCGGAGGTGACGAGTCGTCCGGTGGATCTGTCGGTTGACTTCGGTTCGGCTCTGGGTCGGCGTCAGGAGGCGTACGAGCGGTTGCTCGACGACGCGATGGATGGGCAGCACCTGCGCTTCGCTCGTGAGGAGACGATCGAGCAGGAGTGGCGTGTCGTGGAGCCGATCCTGGATCTGCCGGCGGCGGTGCAGTCGTACGAGAAGGGCAGTTGGGGTCCGGCGGACGCCGATGCGTTGGCCGGCGGCTGGCACACCCCGGACCTGCGCTAGTGGGTCGGCGTGGTCGCTGACTGACCGCTCAGCTCACCGGGATGACCGTCCGGCGACGGTGAGGTTTGCCGTGTGCGTGTGGTGTGGGCACGTTGTCCGGGACGTCCTTCGTCCTCGGAGAGGAAGCACCGCATGCTTTCCGCACTCGATCGTCGGCACACCGTCGCGCCGCCCGGTTACAGCAGGTGGCTCATCCCCCCGGCGGCGTTGGCCATCCACCTCTGCATCGGTCAGGTCTACGCGACCAGCGTCTACAAGAACTCGCTGATCGCCCACTTCGACGCCAGTCAGACGGCGATCGGGGTGATCTTCAGTATCGCGATCGTGATGCTCGGGTTGTCCGCCGCGGTGGCGGGGACCTGGGTGGAGGCGAACGGTCCGCGTAAGGCCATGTTCGTCTCGGCCTGTTTCTGGGCGGCGGGCTTCTTGGTGGGCTCGCTGGGCATCGCCACGAAGCAGCTGTGGTTGCTGTATCTGGGCTACGGGTTGCTCGGTGGCATCGGTCTGGGCATCGGGTACATCTCCCCCGTCTCGACGCTGATCAAGTGGTTCCCGGACCGGCCGGGTCTGGCGACCGGGTTGGCGATCATGGGGTTCGGTGGTGGGGCGATGGTCGCCTCTCCCCTGTCCCGACAGTTGTTGTCGTTCTTCGACGCCGGTTACGACCCGTCCAACGCGGGCTCGACGGCGTCGGGCAGCGCGCTGGTGTGGTTGTTCGTGACGCTCGGCCTGGGCTATTTCGTGATCATGATGTTCGGGGTGGCGAACGTGCGGGTGCCGGCGGAGGGCTGGCGCCCGGCCGGGTTCGACCCCGCGAGCGTGGCGGCGAAACCGCTGGTCACCACGGCGAACGTGTCGGCGGCGAACGCGGTGAAGACGCGCTCGTTCTGGCTGCTGTGGGTGGTGTTGTTCTGCAACGTCACCGCGGGCATCGGCATCCTGGAGCAGGCCAGCCCGATGATCCAGGACTTCTTCCGGGACAACGGCACGTCGGCGGTGAGCGTCGCCGCGGCCGGCGGGTTCGTGGGTCTGTTGTCGCTGTTCAACATGGCGGGCCGGTTCGTGTGGTCGTCCACCTCGGACGTGATCGGCCGCAAGCCGATCTACATGGTGTATCTGGGTGTCGGGATGGTGCTGTACACGTTGCTGGCCCTGGTGGGGCAGACCGCGACGGCGTTGTTCGTGTTGTTGGCGTGCGTGATCCTGTCGTTCTACGGCGGCGGTTTCGCGACCGTGCCGGCGTACCTGCGGGACCTGTTCGGCACGTTCCAGGTCGGCGCGATCCACGGCCGGTTGTTGACCGCCTGGTCGGCGGCGGGGATCGCGGGTCCGCTGATCGTCAACGGTTTCCTCGACGCGCAGGGTGAGCCGGGTTCGTTGACGGCGGCGGCGTACCGGCCGGCGTTGTTCACGATGGTGGGGGTGCTGGCCGTGGGCTTCGTGGCGAACCTGCTGGTGCGGCCGGTGCCGCAGCGCTACCACGAGCCGTCGGCGGATCAGGGCGTTGACGAGGACAGGACCGCGCAGAGGAGTGGTACGCGATGAGCGACGACAGTCGATCCGGGCAGCAGGCCCGGTTGTGGATTTCCTGGTTGGTGGTGGCGGCGCTGCTGGGTTACGGGGTGACGCAGACGGTCATCACGGCGGCGAAGCTGTTCACCCACTGACCTGGGTCCGGCGGTCTCTGACTCTGTGAACGCGGGGTCAGAGACCGCCGGAGACCCGCAGGACCGTGCCGGTGGCGTACGAGGCGTCCGGGCTGAGCAGCCAGGCGATGGCGGCGGCGATCTCGTCGGGTTCGCCGGCGCGGCCCAGCGGGATGCGACCGACGGCGGTGTCGGCGCGGTCGGGTACGCCGGAGTCGGCGTGGATGTCGGTGCGCACGATGCCGGGTGCGACGGCGTTGACCCGGATGCCCTTCGGGGCGAGTTCCTTGGCCAGGCCGACGGTGAGGGTGTCGGTGGCGGCCTTCACGGCGGCGTAGTGCACGTACTCCCCCGGGCTTCCGAGGGTCGCGGCGGCCGACGAGACGTTGACGATCGCGCCACCGTCGGTCAGCCGGCGGGCGGCCTGCTGGGCGCAGAGGACGTAGCCGACGAGGTTGACGTCGACGACGCGGCGCAGGTCGTCGACGCGCAGCTCGGTGAAGGGCCCGATCGGGCTGGTGACGCCGGCGTTGTTGACCAGGCCGGTGAGCGGGCCGAGGTGGGCGGCCGCGTCGAACAGCGCGGCGACCTGGTCGGGGTCGGTGGTGTCGGCGCGTACCGCGACGGCCTGTGCGCCGGCGGCGCGCAGGTCGGTCAGGACGGCGGTGGCGGCGGCTTCGTCGCGGCGGTAGCACAGGGCGACGTGGTGACCGGCGTGGGCGAGGCGGCGGGCGGTGGCCGCGCCGATGCCGCGGCCACCGCCGGTGATGACGGTGACGGGTGCCACGGTGCCTCCCGGGGTGCTGACGGCTGCGCGGATGTGTGGCCGACGCTACCGTGGCCGGCGCGGGTCGGTCGTCGAGAGGAGGGTCACATGCGGCGGGCGTTGGTGCTCGGTGGTGGCGGGGTGACCGGGGTGGCCTGGGAGTTGGGGTTGCTGGCGGGTCTGGTCGAGCAGGGGGTGCCGGTCACCGAGGCGGACCTGGTGGTGGGCACGTCGGCGGGGTCGGTGGTCGGCGCGCAGGTGTGCTCGGGGTTGCCGGTGCGGCGGTTCTACGAGGAGCAGCTGGCGCCACCGTCGAATGCGACGCCGGCGCGGCTGGGCTTCGCGGTGCTGGCGAGGTTGGCGTGGGCCGGTGGCCGCAGCCGCGACGCGGCGCGTTCTCGGGCGCGGATCGGGGCGATGGCGGTGGCGGCGCGTACCGAGTCGGAGGCGTCGCGGCGCGTGGTGATCGAGGCCCGTCTGCCGGACCGGGAGTGGCCGCAGCGGCGGCTGCTGGTGACGGCGGTGGACGCGTCGTCCGGTGAGTTCGTGGTGTTCGACCGGGACAGTGGGGTGTCCCTGGTGGATGCGGTGGGTGCCAGTTGCGCGGTGCCGGGGGTGTGGCCGCCGGTGACGATCGGTGCGCGGCGGTTCGTCGACGGTGGGATGCGCTCGTCAGTGAATGCGGACCTGGCGGCCGGTGCGAGCAGGGTGCTGGTGTTCGCGCCGACGTCGGCGGCGTTCGGGCCGATGCCGCGGCTGTCGGCGCAGGTGGACGCGTTGCGGGTGGCCGGGTCGCGGGTGGTGGTGGTGACGCCGGACGCGGCGGCGCGTACGGCGATCGGCCGCAACGTGCTGGACCCGGCGCGGCGGGCGGGTGCGGCGCGGGCCGGGTGGGCCCAGGCCGACGAGGTGGCCGACGAGGTGGCGGCGCTCTGGGCGTGATCGCTTACGCTCACCGCGCGTTCGATCGGACAACGGAGGTGCGCGGTGGCGGGTGTGGGTGTCGGCGACGTGGTGCAGGATTTCGAGCTGCCGGATGAGACGGGCACGCCGCGGCGGCTGTCGGAGTTTTTGGCGGCCGGTCCGGTGGTGCTGTTCTTCTACCCGGCGGCGATGACCCGGGGGTGCACGGCGGAGAGCTGTCACTTCCGTGACCTCGGGGCGGAGTTCACGGCGCTGGGCGCGTCGCGGGTGGGCATCAGCCGCGACCCGGTGGCGAAGCAGGCGGAGTTCTCGAAGCTGCACGGTTTCGACTATCCGCTGCTCTCGGATGAGGACGGGACGGTGGCGCAGCAGTTCGGGGTGAAGCGGCGGGTGCCGTTGGGGCCGTTGAGCATGAAGCGGATGACGTTCGTCATCGGCGTCGACCGCCGGGTGGTCGAGGTGATCCACAGCGAGGTCAGCATGAACGACCACGCGGACCGGGCGCTGCGGGCGTTGGGCGGCTGAGTGGGCGTGGGCCCTGTGCGACGGGTGTCGCAGTCGGCTGGTATCAAGACAGCAATCAAACAGGTGTACGGAAGAGGGTTGTGATGGATGCCGGCCAGGGTTTGTCCACTAGCGAGGTGCAGAGCATCCGGGAGGCGTTGGCTGCCGGGCGTAAGCCGCGGGTGGTGTTCACCGCGTCGGCGGGGCAGATCGCCGGTCAGGTCGGTCAGGTGATCGAGCTGACCGACCCTGAGGTGTCCGACGAGTTCGTGGTGGTGCGCTTCGGCCGCGACGAGTTGCCGTTCTCCCCCGCCGACCTGGCCGTGGCACCCAAGGGTGTGACGCGGCGGGTGGTGGAGCCGAAACCGGAGCCGGAGGCGCAGGAGTCGCCCACGGTGGCGGCGCCGGAGTTCGTGTTGGACACGCCGCGGGTGCCCGCGCAGCGACAGGAGGAGCCGAAGGTGGAGCAGACGGAGAAGCCGCCGGCGCGGCGGGCGGTCAAGGCCGTCAAGCCGAAGGGTCCCGCGGGTCTGACGGTGACGCTGGCGTACGCCGACGGTGAGTGGACCGTCGCGGCGCAGCAGGGCAGCAAGGCCCTCGCGAAGCCGTACGTGGTGAAGCCGGCGGAGGCGTTGAAGATGGTGGGGCTGGTCGACGTGCCCGGTGTGCAGGAGGCGGTGGAGCAGATCCTCGGCACCGAGCGGGCCGAGGCGGAGCAGCAGGCGGAGAAGCTGCGCGCCGAGCTGGCCGAGATCGAGGCCCGGCTGGCGGAGTTGCGCGAGGCCCGCTGAGGCGGGTCACTGCCGGCTGTGGTGCGCCAGCAGTCGGGTGAGCAGGCGGGTCAGCTGGTCGCGTTCGGTGGCGGACAGCGGGGCGAGCAGGTCACGTTGGACGCGGTCGAGGGTGTGGCCCAGCCGGCGGGCCTCGGCGGTGCCGTCGTCGGTGATGCTGATGACGTTGCGGCGGCGATCGGCCGGGTCGGGGGCGCGCACCACGAGCCCTCGGCCGGCCAGGTCGTTGATGGCCGCGACGACGTCGCTGCGGTCAATGCCGCAGCGGCGTCCCAGGTCGGCCTGACTCGCCGGGCCGTCCTCGGCGAGCGCGGTGAGCAGCCGGTAGTGGTAGCCGCGCAGGTCGTGTGCGGCGAAGCCTTCGCTGAGCAGGCGGCTGGCGTGGGTGGCGGTCTGGTTGAGCAGCCAGGTCGGGGTGGTGCGCAGCCCGGCGGGTGACTGCGGGGCCGCGGAATCCATGGGCGCAGCCTACCAGTAATCGTTGGTGCGACCCACGATCGGATGTTACGTTGGCGGCTCCAACGTTGGCGATGCCAACGTTTTGAAGGAGGTTCCATGTCCACCGTCCCCACCCTCAACGGGCAGGTCATCGGCCACGCCCACTACGCCACCCGGGCCCTGCTCGAACGGGCCATCGGCCCCCTCGGCGTCACGTTCAACCAGCTCCTCGCGCTGCACGTCCTCGCCGAGGGTCCGGCCGAACGCGCGCACCTGACGCACCGGGTCACCAGCACCCTCAAGATCGACGAGCCGGCCGTGCACCAGGTGGTCGACCAGCTCGTCGACGCCGGCCTCGCCCAGGTCGACGCCCCGTCCTCCACAGTCGGCGGTGACGAGCCGCGGCTGGCGCTCACCGACACCGGTCGCACCACACAACGCCGCGTCGTCGCCGCCGTCGCCGACCTCAGCGCCCGGCTGTACGCCGACATTCCCACCGACGAGGCCAGCACGGCGGCGCGGGTGCTCACTCTCGTCACCCGACGCGCGAACGCCGAGCTGGCCGCGGTCCCGGCCTGACCGCAGGAACGCGGAGCTGAGAGGCGATCCCCGCCTGACCGCACGAACGCGGAGCTGGCGGCAACCCCGGCGAACGCCGAGCTGAGCGGCGATCCCGGCCTGATCGCACGGCCTGGCCGCACGGCCTGGCCGCACGGCCTGACCGCACGGCCTGACCGCACGGCCTGACCGCACGGCCGGCGCCGGGCGGTCAGGACTCCGGCGGCCGGCGCCCAGTCTCCCTGGGTGCCGGCCGCCGGGACGACCTACCGCTGCGGGCGCTGCCCGAGCTGCGACACCACGGCCCGTTGCAGTACCGCGGTCGTGCCCAGCACCGTCCCGGCCGGCCCGTCGTCGGTGTCCGCCACGAGATAGCTGCGCTCACCGAGGTAGTCGAACGTCTGCTCATCGAAGATCCACTCATCGCGGCGGTTGCGTTCGGTGTGCGCGACGGCTATCCCCCGCCGCCCGGCCGCGTCGGTGACCCCGCGCACCACCTCGACCCCGGGGATCTTCGCCGCGGCCCGGTAGAGCGCCGCGCTCGTGGCCGGGGGCACCAACGACTCGCGCAGGATGTCACCGATCGCGGTGAACGCCGCGCCGTCGCGGCTGTTGCCCCGACCGCGCTGCTCGCGTTCCTGGTACAGCTTCGCCAGCAGGGCGTCCGGGTCAGCGGGCAGATCGACCAGCGCGGCGTTGGGCGTCACGTCCGGGATTGTCTCGCTCTGCGGGATTCCACCGACGATCGGCACGTGGAAGTACGGCTGCCGCAGCAGGCCGTCACCTCGCTCGTCCCGGGGGATCCACATCTCCCGCTCGTGCACCGGTTGCAGCCGCGCCGGGCCGTCACCGAGCTCGGCGAAGGCGCCCCGGCTGCGGATGTAGACGTACCCGCCCTGGTCGGACGCTGGCCCCGGCTTGTCGGTGGCCGCCACGGCCATCCGGTTCAGCAGCAGCGACGCGCCGACGCGTTCCCCCTGCTCGACCGGGACGATCAGTGGCGCGCTGTCCGGTGCCCACGGCTGGGCGACCATCCCGGCCGCGACCGCGACGGTCAGCACGCCCGCCACCGGCACGAGCACCCGCGCCCGTCGTGGCCGCCGCGACGGCCGCCGGACCTCGCTCAGCAGATGATGCCGCAGCGCCTGTCGGCGCATCGCCGGCAGGGCCGGCACGGGCGGGGCCAAGGGCTCTCTCATCGGTACTCTCCCTGCTCGACGGGGATCATTCGGCTGCCGGCCAGTTCCTGCTCCGCCAGTGCTCGCAGGCGGGTCCGGGCCCGCGACAGCCGGGAGCGCACGGTCCCGACGGGTACTCCCAGCGCCTCGGCCGCCGCCGCGTAGTCCAGGTGCGACCAGACGCAGAGCAGGAACACCTCCCGGTCGGCGCGGCGCAACGCGCGCAGCCCCGCCAGTGCGGCGGCCACCTGCTCGGCGTCGTACATCCGGTCGACCACGGCGTCGGCGAAGTCCGGGACGGTGTCGCGCACCGGCAGCCGCCGCAACGCCTCCCGGTGCCGGCGCGCCGCCCGGCGGCGGTTGCGCAGCACGTTGGTCGCGATCCCGAGCAGCCACGGTCGCAGACTGTCCCCGTCCGGGTGCAGGGTTTCGCGGATCCGCCACGCTTCGAGGAAGGTCAGCGACACCACGTCCTCGGCGTGTGCCGGATCGCCTGCGCTCCACAGCGCATGTCGGTGAACGGCGTCGGCGTGCTCGTCGAAGAGCTCACCCAACGCCTCGGAGTCTCCGGCCCGGATCCGGGCCCGCATCTCGGCTGTCACACCTGTACCTGTCCGCTGCCGCCGGCGAGTTCCCACTTCGGGGGCAGAAACGTCGGTCAGAAGTAGTCGAGCAGCTGCGCGGGCCCTCCGGCGCCGAGGAGGTCGAGCGCGGCCGGGTCGACACCCGGGCGGTGGTGCAGCAGCCCGGCCTGCGCAACCGCGCGGGCGTGCGCGGCACCGGCGTAGAGCAGGGCGAAGCCGCGTACGTCCAGCCGCAGGTCGGTCTCGCCGCCGACCTGGGTCAGCTCGGCGGCCCCGTCGGCGACCGTCAACCGCCAGGTGCCGGTGTTCCACTCTGCGAGGGTGTCGGTGAGGCCGAAGTCGACGACGCCCCGGGCGTGGGCGGGCCACCCCCGCGCGCCCACCGCGCGGGCGACGTCGACCGGTCGGTGCATCCACAGGTCCCGCTCGTGGTCGCGGGCCGACTCCAGTGGCAGGTGAGGGCTGACGGCGTCGCCGTCGAGGGGGCACAGCCGCAGGGTCGGTGCGACGCTGGCCCAGCTGCCGAGCACCCCGACGATCTCCCGGGCGGCCTCGGGGGTGACGGCCAGGGCCTCGTCGACGGTGAGCACCGAGTCGGCGCCGTAGCCGCGGCCCCGCTGCCAGGTGGCGTAGCCGACCAGGTCGCCGTCGCGCTCGACGAGGGTGAGGCCGTCGCCGGGCAGGCCCCGGTCGGCGGCGAAGAAGTCGAACAGCTCACCCCGGCGGGTCAGCATGCCGTTGCGGTGCCGGGCGACCCGCTCGTACAGGTCGGCGACGGCGGGCAGGTCGGCCACCGCGCCCGCCCGCACGGTCAGGTCCGGGGAGGGCCGGTGCCGGGGCAGCGCGGCGGTGGCCAGGTCGACGGTACGCAGCACCCCGGCGGTCTCCCACCCGCAGGCCCGGTACGGGGCGGCGACGGTCGGGTAGAGCGCGCTGACCGCCGCCCCCCGCTCGCGGGCGCCACGCAGCAGGGCGGTGAGCATGGCACGGGCCACGCCCCGACCCCGGGCCTCGGGGGCGACGGCCACCCCGGCGACGTCGGCGGCCGGCACCGCCCGGCCCGACCACCACTGGTCATGGTGCAGGTCGACGGCCTTGCCGACGAGCCGACCGCTGTCGTCGAACGCGCCGTAGCGGGTCAGGCCGGGCACCGCGACGGTGGTGCTGGCGGATCGCTCCGAGGCGGAGCCGAACGCGAACCGGCCCAACTCCCAGGCGGCGTCGAGGTCGTCGACGCCGAGTTCACGAACGTGCACAGGCTCGGACATCGGCACACCCTAGCGGCGCAGGCTCCCGCGCCGCGCAGATTTACCGCCGGGATACCCCACCACAACTCCATGATCGACGGGGCCGGGTCGGGGGCTGGGGCTGGGGTTAGTGCTGCGGGATGTTGCCCACTCCAATGCGCTTGCGGAACACCCAGTACGTCCAGCCCTGGTAGGCCAGCACGATCGGGGTGAAGATGACCGCCACCCAGGTCATGATCTTCAGGGTGTACGGGGTGGAGGCGGCGTTGGTGGCCGTCAACGTGCCGGCCGCGTCCAGCGTGGACGGCAGCACGTTCGGGAACAACGCCGCGAACAGGGTCGCCACGGCCAGGCCGATCGCCACGGCGGTGCCGGTGAACGCCCAGCCCTCCCGGCGTACCCGGGCGGCGGCCAGAGCGCCGAGCAGGGCGAGGGCCGCGCCGACGGCGAGCACCACGGCCGCCGCGCTGGAGCGGATGCTCAGCGTCCACGTCAGGAACCCGACCGCGAGCACGGCGGCGCCGGCGCCCAGGCGCACCGCGAGCGCTCCCGCGCGCTCGCGGATGTCGCCGGTGGTCTTCAGCGCGAGGAACACCGCGCCGTGGGTCGCGAACAGCGCGAGGGTGGTCGCGCCACCGAGCAGGGCGTACGGGTTGAGCAGGTCCACCAGGCCGCCGACGTACTCGTGGTCGGCGTCGAGCGGCACCCCGCGCAGGATGTTGGCGAAGACGACGCCCCACAGGATCGCCGGCAGCAGCGAGCCGACCACGATCGCGGTGTCCCAGCGGCGCTTCCAGGACGCCTCCGGGCGCTTGTGCCGGTATTCGAACGCGACCCCCCGCGCGATCAGGGCCAGCAGGATCAGCAGCAGCGGCAGGTAGAAGCCGGAGAAGAGGGTGGCGTACCACTCGGGGAACGCGGCGAACATCGCGCCGGCGGCGGTGATCAGCCAGACCTCGTTGCCGTCCCAGACCGGGCCGATGGTGTTGATCAGGACGCGGCGCTCCCGGTCGTCGCGACCCAGGACGGGCAGCAGCATGCCGACGCCGAAGTCGAATCCCTCCAGGATGAAGTACCCGGTGAACAGCACGGCGACGAGGAGAAACCAGATGGTGGTCAGTTCCACGATGGGCTCCGGGATCAGTAGGCGAAGGCGAGCGGGCGCTCGGCGTCGTCAGTGGTGTCGTCGATGGGGTGCTCCTCGCTGACGTCGGGCACGCCGGCCCTGGCGTAGCGCAGCAGCAGCTTGACCTCGATCACGGCGAGGGTGGCGTAGATGAGCGTGAAGGCGGCGAACGAGGTGAGCACCTCGGCCAGCGAGACGCTGCGCGACACCCCGTTGCGGGTGAGCATCTCGCCGAAGACGATCCACGGCTGGCGGCCCATCTCGGTGAAGATCCAGCCGAAGGAGTTGGCCAGCAGGGGCAGCACCGGCATGGCCAGCCCGGCGCGCAGCAGCCACCTGCTGCTCGGGCTGCGGCCCTTGCGCTGGCTCCAGAGCACCAGCAGGGCGATGGCCCCGGCGGCCATCCCGAAGGCGATCATGAAGCGGAAGCTCCAGTAGGTGACCGGGATGATCGGGGTGTAGCTGCCCGCGCCGTACTGGGTGGCGTACTGGGCCTGGAGGTCGTTGATGCCGTGCACGGTGCCGTGCGGGTCGCCGGTGCCCAGGTACGACAGCAGGTACGGGATCTTGAGGGCGAACACCTCGCGGGTGCCGTCGAGGCTGCCGATGGTGAGCACGGAGAACGAGGCGGGGCTCTCGGTGGTGTAGAGGCCTTCGGCGGCGGCCATCTTCATCGGCTGCACATCCGTCATGATCTTGCCCTGGATGTCGCCGGTGAACAGCACGGCCGCGGAGGCGACCAGGACCACCCAGGAGCCGAACTTCGTGGCGAAGCGGTAGGCGCCGGTGTCGGCGGAGTCGCGGTTGCGGATCACGTGCCAGAGGCCGACCGCGACGATCAGCGACCCGGCGACCAGGAACGAGCCGGCCAGGGTGTGCGGGAAGGTGATCAGGGCGACCTTGTTGGTCAGCACGGCGGGGAAGTCGGTCAGCTCGGCGCGTCCGCTGTCGGGGTTGATGCGGTAGCCGACGGGGTTCTGCATGAACGAGTTCGCCGCGAGGATGAAGTACGCGGACAGGTTGGTGCCGATCGCGGCGGCCCAGATGCTGGCCAGGTGCGCCCGCTTGGGCAACCGGTCCCAACCGAAGATCCACAGACCGATGAAGGTGGATTCGAGGAAGAACGCGACCAGCGCCTCGATGGCCAGGGGCGCGCCGAAGACGTCGCCGACGAAGCGGGAGTAGTCGCTCCAGTTCATGCCGAACTGAAACTCCTGCACGATGCCGGTGACCACGCCCATCGCGAAGTTGATCAGGAACAGCTTGCCGTAGAACTTGGTGAGTTTCAGGTAGCGCTCGTTGCCGGTGCGGTGCCACATCGTCTGCAGGATGGCCACCAGCACGGACAGGCCGATGGTCAGCGGCACGAAGAGAAAGTGGTAGACGGTGGTGACACCGAACTGCCAGCGGGCAACGTCCAACGCGTCCACCTGAAACCCCCAGCCATCCGTACTACGAGACGTAGTAAATACTACTGCTTGTCGTAGAGGGGCGGGCGGCCCGACCCCACCCGGGCGCCATGACCCTGATCACCCGACCCGCCCCCGCGAGGCCACCGGCGCGTGCGACGATGTCGCGCTGATGGACACCGCGCACTCCCCCTGGCAACCGCCGCTGATCTGGCGCGGCGCTCTCCTGCTGGCCCGGGCCCTGGTCGGCCTGCTGGCCCGCCTCGAGGTCACCGGCGACGTCCCGGCGCACCTGCGTCGCGGCCCGCTGGTGCTGGCCGCCAACCACATCAGCCCGTTCGACCCGGTCGTGATGGCCGCCGCCTGCCACACCCGGGGCATCGCCCCCCGGATCATGGCGACCGCCGGCCTGTTCCGCGCCCCGGTGCTCGGCGCCGCCATGCGCCACGCCGGGCACATCCGCGTCGACCGGGGCACCAGCGCCGTGCACCGGGCCCTCGACGACGCCGCCACCGCCGTCGCCCGAGGGTCGGTGATCCTCATCTACCCGGAGGGACGCATCGGCCTGGACCCCGGCATGTGGCCCGAACGCGGCAAGACCGGCACGGCCCGACTCGCCCTGGCCTGCGGCGCCCCGGTCATCCCGGTCGCCCAGTGGGGTTCGCATGAGGTGCTGCCCTACCGGGCGCCCCGGGGTATGCTGCGCGGCATCGCCCGCTCGCTGTGGCGCCGCCCGGTGATCCGGGTGCACTTCGGCGCGCCCGTCGACCTCGGCGAGTCGAGCGCCGCGAGCCCCGGCGCCGCCCGCCGGGCCACCGTCCGGATCATCGACGCGCTCACCGACGGCCTCGCGCCGCTGCGGCCCGACGAGCCCAACCTGCCCCGCCACGTCGACCCCGGGCGCCCCAGCGACCCCAGCCGCGCCCACCGCCGCCCCCTCGGCTGACCTGCCCCCGTAGACGCGTTAGACAACTTTCGAAAATCTGTCTAAGCTGTCTAGGTGAGCATCGTGGAGCAGGACGCCGACGACCCGAAGCGCACCGCCGTCCTCGCGGCGGCGGCCGGGGTGTTCGGGCGCTACGGCTTCCCGAAGACGTCGATGGAGGCGGTCGCCAAGGCCGCCGGCATCTCCCGTCCTGGCCTCTACCTGCTGTTCCCCAACAAGGAACAGCTGTACCGCGCCACCATGCGGGGCGTCATGGAACGTGCCCAGCAGGCCATGCAGGCCTGCCTCGCCGACCCGTCGACGAGCTTCGACGAGCGGGTGGTCGCGGGGCTGGACGCGTTGATGGGTCCGTACATCGACACCCAGGTGGCCCGCGACCTCAACGAGCTACTGGAGAACAGCGAGCCACAGTTGGGCTCGATGTTCCACGACTACCAGGTGCGGGCTCAGGCGACACTGCGCGCCCACATCGACGCCACCGCCCCGGGCGGGCTGCTTGACGCGCAGCGAACCGCAGACGACGTCATGGACCTGCTCTTCTCCGCCGCGCTCACCTGGAAGTCGACCTCGACCACCAGGGACGAGTTCCGCGACCGGATCCGCCGGGCACTGCGGCTGCTCCACCGCTGACGCACCCCGTCCCGCGCGGAACGCCGAGATTCTGCACCCAAGGAGATCCGAAATGTCACGAATCATAACCCCTTACTCTGCTCGGTCGACCGCTGCCGAGGTCATCGCCGACATCGACCTCACCGGCCGACGCGTCGTCGTCACCGGCGGCGCGTCCGGGATCGGCCGGGAAACCGCCCGGGCCCTGGCCGGCGCCGGCGCCGAGGTGACACTGGCGGTCCGCGACACCACCGCCGGTGAACGCGCCGCCACCGACATCGCGGTGGGCGGGGCGCCCGGCAAGGTCCGGGTCGACCACCTCGACCTGGCCGACCGTGCCTCCGTCGACGCGTTCGTCACCGCGTGGACGGGGCCGCTGCACATCCTGGTCAACAACGCCGGAATCATGGCCCTGCCAGAACTGGCCCGCACAGCCCAGGGCTGGGAGGCGCAGTTCGCCGTCAACCACCTCGGTCACGCCGCGCTGACCCTGGGTCTACACGACGCACTGGCCGCCGCGCGCAACGCCCGCATCGTCGTCGTCAGCTCGTCGGCCCACCAGCAGTCGCCGGTCGTCTTCGACGACATCCACTTCACCGCCCGCCCCTACGAGGCGTGGTCGGCCTACGGCCAGTCGAAGACCGCCAGCATCCTGTTCACCGTCGCCCTGGCGAGCAGGTGGGCCGCCGACGGCATCACCGCCAACGCCCTGCACCCCGGCGCCATCATGACCAACCTGCAACGACACCTCGACGACACGCAGTTGCGCTGGGTCGGCGCGGTCGACGAGCAGGGCAACCGCCTGGCCGTGCCGCCGGGCTGGAAGACCCCGCAGCAGGGCGCCGCCACCTCGGTCCTGCTGGCCGCCCGCCCCGAGGTCCAGGGCGTGACCGGCCGCTACTTCGAGGACGCCAACGAGGCCGTCGTTCTCGCCGAGCCCGTCGACGGCAGGAGCGGTGTGCTCCCGTACGCCCTGGACGACAGGAGCGCCAACCTGCTCTGGGACGAGACGCTGCGGCTCCTGCGGCGCTGACCGGTGTCGCCCGGGCAACCGACCTGCCCGGGCGACGCGGACAATGATCACGTGTCGCGTCGTCAGATCATCCTCGTCGCACTGGTGCTCCTCGTGGTCGGCGGGATCGGCTACGCCGGGCTGCGGACCGCGTCCCACCGCGCCAGGGATCAGCGGGACCTGGCCGACCTGACCAGGTCATCGCCCTGGCCCCGGGAGCACCTGTTGATCCCCGACGGCGTCACCCGGCCCGGCACCGTCGGCTGGCTCGATCACGGCGGCCTCGACATCGCCTATCCGCTTCGTACCGCCGACGGTCGGGCCGTGCCCGTGCTCTGGCGGCTACGCGTGCCGCAACCCGCGACCGGCCTGCCCGACGGCGTGGACTGCGACACCCCGCGCCTGCGCACCTGCACCGACCTGGGTGGCGGGCGCACCCTGGTCGTGACCCACCAGACCGACAACAGCGACCCGTCGAGCGCCCTCTACCGCACCGACGGAGCCAGGGTACGAGCCATCGAGGTGCAGGGGCCGGACCCGGTCGCAGTCGAGGAGCTGAACGCCGCGCTCAGCAGGGTGCACCCGCCCAGCGACGCCGAGCTGCTCGACCTGTTGCGCCGCGACGGCCACCAGACCGACTGGAGCTGACCCACCGGAGCGTCGCCGGACACCCCGCCTTTCCGAGGCCCATTCGATCACCCGCGCCCGGCCGGCGGCGCGAGCGGGCGACAGACGCCGGCCGGCCACCCGCCGGCCACCGACCGGGGGCATACTGCGTCGCGTGTTGACCCGATTCGGCTACCTCGACGCGCCCGCGCCGCTGGCGTTCGCCCACCGTGGCGGCGCGGCCGAGGGCGACGAGAACACCACCGAGGCGTTCGCCCGGGCCATCGGGCTCGGCTACCGGTACGTGGAGACCGACGTGCACGCCACCGCGGACGGCGTCGCGGTGATCTTCCACGACCCGACGTTGCGTCGGGTCACCGGTGAGGCGGGGCGCATCGCCGAGATGAGCTGGGCCGACCTCGCCTCGGTACGTGTCGGTGGCGCTGCCGTCGTACCCCGGCTCGACGAGGTGCTCGGCGCCTGGCCGCAGGTCCGCTTCAACATCGACGTGAAGGCCGACGGCGGCGTCGCGCCGACGGTCGCCACCGTGACCCGCACCGGCGCCGCCGACCGGGTGCTGCTCGCCTCGTTCAGCGACGCCCGCCTGACCCGTCTGCGCGCGCTCACCGAGGGGCGCGTCGCCACCAGCCTCGGGATGCGCGGGGTCGCCCGGCTGCGGCTCGCCTCCCTGCACGGACGCCCGCTGCGGCTGCCCCCGTCGGTGGTCGCCGCGCAGGTGCCGCCGCACTACGGGCGGGTGCCGGTGGTGGACCGCCGTTTCCTCGACTACTGCCACCGCGTCGGCCTCCAGGTGCACGTCTGGACGATCGACGAACCAGCCCAGATGCACGACTTACTGGATCGTGGCGTGGATGGCATCATGACCGATCACGTCGGCGTGCTGCGCGACGTCTACCGCAGCCGCGGCCACTGGGCCGCCTGAGGATCGAAGGACCCCCGATGGCCGAGACCGTGACCCCCACGGTGGACGACACCCCGCCTCCGGCGAGCACCCGCCGGGAGCGGCGCGGCTGGTACATCTACGACTGGGCCAACTCCGCGTTCCAGACCACGGTGGTCACCGTGTTCCTCGGTCCGTTCCTGACCACCGTCGCCGAGCTGGCCGCCGGCTGCGAGCTGGGCGCGGACACCTGCGACGGCTCCGTCTACCCGCTGGGCATCAAGATCGCCGCCGGGTCCTACTACCCGTACCTGATCTCGCTGTCGGTGTTCCTCACCGTCTTCGTGCTGCCGGTCATCGGGGCGATCGCCGACCGGTCGGCGCACAAGAAGCGGCTGCTCGGCGGTGCCGCGTTCACCGGCGCGGGCGCCACCATCGCGATGGCCTTCGTCACCGGCGACCGCTACCTGCTGGGCGGGGCGCTCTTCCTGGTCGCCAACATCTCCTTCGGCGCCGCGATCGTGGTCTACAACTCGTTCCTGCCGCAGCTCGGCGGCCCCGACGAACGCGACGGCATCTCCAGCCGAGGCTGGGCGTTGGGCTACCTCGGCGGCGGTCTGCTGCTGGCGCTCAACCTCGTCGCGATCACCCTGCTCGACGACGGCGACAACCCGCAACGCACCCTGGACCTGGCCCGCTGGTCGATCGTGTCCGCCGGTGTGTGGTGGGCGTTGTTCACGCTGGTGCCGCTGCGTTGGCTGCGCGAGCGCCCCAGCGTCGCGGCCCTGGCCGGCGGCGGCAACGTGCTCACCGACGGGTTCCGGCAACTCGCCCGCACCATGCGCGAGGTCAAGGCGTACCCGTTGACGCTGTACTTCCTGCTGGCGTTCCTGGTCTACAACGACGGCATCCAGACCGTCATCACCCTGGCCAGCCAGTACGGCACCGAGGAGCTGCGCCTGGAGCAGAGCACCCTGATCATCACGATCCTGCTGGTGCAGTTCCTGGCCTTCGGCGGCGCGTTGAGCCTGGGCGCGCTGGCCAAGCGCATCGGGGCCTGGAAGACCGTGCTGCTCAGCCTGGTGCTCTGGACCGGTGTGATCATCGCCGCGTTCCGGCTGCCCGCCGAGGCGCCGCTGCCGTTCATGGTCCTCGGCGCGGCCATCGGCCTGGTCCTCGGCGGCAGCCAGGCGCTGAGCCGGTCGCTGTTCAGCCAGCTCATCCCGGCCGGCAAGGAGGGCGAGTACTACGGCTTCTACGAGATCAGCGACAAGGGCACCAGCTGGCTCGGGCCGCTTGCCTTCGGCCTGGTGTTCCAGCTCACCTCCTCCTACCGGGTGGGCCTGGTCTCACTGCTGATCTTCTTCGTGGTCGGTTTCCTGCTCCTCGCGGCCGTGCCGATCCGCCGTGCCATCGTGGCCGCGGGCAACACGCCACCCCGGGTGCTCTGAGCACGCATCCCTCGCCCAGCAGATCAGGGGTGGTGGATCGGCTAGGCTGCCCGACCGTGACTGACGACGCCGCCGCCGCCCCGACCTGCCTGGCCCACCCGTTCCCCGGCCAGCCGCACGCTCCGGCCGGGTGCGCGGCTGCGCGTGGGCTCGACGGTCGTCCGGTGCACGCGGCGGCGCTGAAGTTCTTCTGGGGGCCGATGGACTGCGGCAAGTCCACGATGGCGTTGCAGATGAACTACAACCACGCCCGGCAGGGCCGTCGGGGGTTGGTCACCACCCGCATCGACCGGTCGCTGGGCCCGCAGGTCACCACCCGCATCGGGCTGGCCCACGAGGCCATCGAGGTCACCGACGACCTGGACCTGCGGGCCCTGGTCCGCGGCCGGTGGGCCGACGGCGTACGGGTGGACTACCTGATCTGCGACGAGGCGTGCTTCTACACCGTGGAGCACGTCGAGCAGATGGCCGAGCTGGTCGACAGCTACGACGTCGACGTGTTCGCGTTCGGCCTGGCCACCGACTTCCGGTCCTGCCTGTTCCCCGCCGCGCAGCGGCTGTTCGAGCTGGCCGACGAGGTGGCCCGCATCCAGGTCGAGGTGCTCTGCTGGTGCGGCCGCGAAGGGCTGCTCAACGCCCGCGTCGTCGACGGGCGGGTCGTACGCGAGGGCGCACAGGTCGTCATCGGCGACACCGTCGACACCGCCGAGGTGCGCTACCAGGTGCTCTGCCGCCGGCACTACCGCTCGGGCGACCTCGGCCCCCGCGACTGAGACATGGTGGCCGGCCGCCCCCGGTGTTGGGGACGGCCGGCCGTGCTGCGGGTGGATCAGCCCACGCAGACCTGCTGCGCCCTGAGGGTCCACGCCGCCGCGGACGGGACGATCTCCCGTCCGGTCGCCTCAGCGGTGTCCAGTGCCGGCTTGGGCAACAACGTCGTCACCGAGCCGGCCCCGAGGAGCCCGTTCAGCACGCCGCCTACCCCCGCGGTCTGCGACCCCGCCGGGCAGGCCGGCGTCGTCACGGGCTTCGGCGAGGTCGCGTTGAGCGCGCTCGTCGCCTCCGTCAACGCCATCGCCGGTAGCGGGGTGGCGCAGAACGCCTGGGTCTGCAACGTGAAGTTGCCCGGGGCGCCGAACACGTACGCGGTGCTCGACACCGAGCCGAGCGCCGAGGTGAACGCCAGCTCGTCGATCGCCACCGCCGCGTTGGCGTTGTCGATCCGGTACCCACCGCCGAAGGTCTTCTTGCCCGGCGGGCACACGGCGGTGATGCCCACCTTGCTTGCCGCGTTGTTCGCCGACGTGGTGGTGACCAGTTGCAGTCCGGCCACCGCCCCGGCCGGGGCGCAGACCGCGAACGCGTCCACCGACCACGGCACGTTGGTGGCGTTGGCCTCCACGCCGAGCACGGTGACCGTGTGCAGGGTCGCGTCGGCGTAGACCCGGGTCATCAGGACGTCACCCTGACCGTCGTTGATCCGCCCGCCGGCACCGACCACCTGGTCGACGCCGTTGCACGAGATGGCCATCGTCTTGGCGTTCGTCGCGTCCAGGACGCTGGTCGCGGCGACCCGGTACAGGCCCACCGACGCCTGCGCCGGGGTTGTCGGTGCGAGCAGCGTCGTGGCCGCCGCCATGCCGGTCAGCACTGCCAGACCAGCCAGTTTCCGCTTCATTGGATGTTCCCTCCGCACTGCCTCGTCGACGGTCGACGACGGCGTGGGGACCACACTCCGCACCGCCGTCAGGAGGGCGTCAGCACCGCGACCGCGTTCGGCGTACTGACGCCACGATGACGGGCGGCTGCGACAGTGCCGGTGACGTCAGCGCGGCGTCAGCGGACTCCTTACGGGGTCCACGAACAGGAGGTTTCATCATGCGTACCCGAGTGGCGGCGGTGCTGGCCGCCCTCCTGCTCAGCGGCACACTGGTTGGTGTGGGCGGCGCCGCGGCGCAGGCCGACCCGGACGCGAACCCGTGCGCCACCACCGACGGCGACCCGATCATGGGCACCGAGGGCGACGACACTTTGTTCGGCGGTGGCGGACCCGACGAGATCTACGGGCTCGGCGGCAACGACATCATCTACGGCGGCGGTGGCGTCGACACGATCCACGGCGGCGGCGGTGACGACACCATCTATGGTGAGGGCTGCGGGGACTTCATCGCCGGCGGCGCCGGCGCCGACCTGCTCGCCGGTCTCCAGGGCAACGACGTCCTCTCCGGCTCCCACGGCGCCGACCTGCTGATCGGGGTGGCGGGCGACACCGTCACGGGCGACACCGTCACGGGGCCCGGCGGTGACACCCTCGACGGTGGGCCCGGGGTGGACACCTGCGCGGAGGACGAGACGGCCGACCCCGGGGCGATCTTCTACGCGTACGTGCAAACCGACGCGGGCCAGGAGAACTTCTACGCCTGCTGACCGGTCCTCGTGCGCAGCACATCCGGGTCCGGGGGCGGTGCGTCGATCGAGCGCATCGCCCCGACCCACCTGTCGAACGCCCGCCGAGCCTCCCCGTGCCGGCCGGCCGCGACCAGCGTGGCGACCAGCGCGCGGTGCGCCCGCTCGTCGTAGGAGTCGGCGTCGAGCAGCCGGACCAGGGTGGTCGCGGCCCGATCGTCGTCACCGTCGCGCCGGTACCCACGGGCCAGTTCGCGCAGCGCCCGCAACCACACCGAGCGGGCCTGTTCCCGCAGCCCGTCGGCCCAGTCCTCGTAGGGCTCGTCGGCGAAGGCGTCCCCCCGGTAGCCGGCGGCCACCTCGGTGAGCATCGCCCGGGCCCGCGCCGGGTCACCGTCGCGGGCGAGCTGCTCGGCGTGCGGGACGTCAGCCAGCAGGTTCTCCGCGTCGACGACCACCCGGGTCAGGTCGACGCGCACTCCGGTCAGGTCGGCGCGCACGTACCGGTCGACGGGCCACCGGCGGGGCGGGTCGAGCACGGCGCGCACGGCGGACAGCAGCACCGACAGGCGGTGCGCGGTGCGCCGCGGCTCGTCGTCGGGCCACAGCAGCTCGCACAGCTCCGCCCGGGCCACGGCACGACCGCGCCGGGCGACGAGGATCTTCAGCAGCGTGCGGGCCTGCCGGGACCGCCACGCCGGCAGCGGGACCTCCCGCCCACCGACGATGACCTCGAACCGGCCGAGCACCCGCACCTCGACGGTGCCACCGTCGGCGGGTGTCTCGGACAACTGCCGCCCGTCGACCGTCTCGACCCCGAGCGCCAGCAACCGGCCGGCGGCCACCTGCGCCGCGGACCGCTGGGCACCGTCGGCGCCCGGGACGCGGCCCAGCAGGACGACGGTCTGTTCGGCGGCCGGTCCCGCGCCCGCCGCGCGCCAGATCGCGCCGGCCTCCAGCAGCGCGTCCCGGCTGGCGGCCGGGTCGGCGGCCACCGCGGCGGTGAGCTCCAACGCCTCGGCCAGCGCGTCGGCCTGCCGACTGCTGCGGGCCGCACCGACCGCTTCGGCCGCGCGCCGCCGGGCCACACCCAGATCACCCCCGGCGTACGCCACCCAACCCGTCGCCACCAGCGCGCAGGACAGCAGGAACGCCGGTGCCAGCCGGTGTGCCTCGTCAGCGGCGGCACGAGCGGCCGTGAGGTCGGCGCCCGCGCCCTCGCAGCGCAGCCGGGCCAGACCGGCCAGCGCCGGGATGCGCACCTGGAGGTCCCCCACGTCGCGGGCCAGCTCCGCGGCCTCGATGAAGGCCGCCAACGCCTCCTCCCGCCGGCCGAGACGTCGACTGACCTCCGCCAACCCGTGGACCCCGGCGGCCGCCCGGTTCAGCCCCAACCGTTGCGAGACCAGCTTGGACCGGGTGAAGTGCAGCGACGCCTCGTCGTAGCGGCCCAGCCGTACCAGCGCCTCGCCCGCGTTGTGCAGAGCGGTCACCAGCACCCCCGGCGGGCCGGCGAGTTCCGCCGCGCGGACCGCCCGCACGGCGGTGGCCAGCGCCGACGGGTACCGGGCCTCCCGCAGCAGGCAGTGCGCCTGGTTGACCAGGACCCGTGCCTGCTGGACCAGGTCACCCGCGCGTTCCGCCGCCGCCAGCGCCTCGGCCAGGTGCTCGTCACGGCGGGTGCCGGACGAGGTCAGCGCGACCGCGATGTGCGCCGCCGCCAACGGCGCGTCCTCGTTGAGCTGTTGGGCGGCGGCGAGCGCCCGGGCTCCGGTGGTGACCGCGTCGTCGACCTGGCCGAGCTGGGCGAGGGTGCTGGCGCGGCAGGCCAGCAGCAGCACGTCGTCCGGCCCGGGTGGGGTGACCGTCGGCGCTGCGGCCACCCGGTCGAGTACCGCCAGGGCGCCGGCGTAGTCGGTCCGCAGGTACGGCACCATCGCCGCCCGCCAGAGCAACCGCGCCGGCCAGCGACGGTCGTGGTCGGCCCGGGCCAGCAGCGGGGCGAACACCCGCGACGCCCAGGTCACCGACCCGGACATCCGCAACGCGTCGCCGAAGATCAGTTGAAGGTCGGGGTTCTGCTCGGCCTGCGGCAACGCGCTGATCAGTTCGGTCACGTCCGGCGCGCCGCCACCGGCGAGCATGTCCTCCCCGTGGCGCACGATCAGCTCCGCGCACCTCGCGGTGTCGTCGGCGTCGTGCAGGGCTCGGGCCGCCGCCAGCGGGTACGCGTTGGCGAGATACCAGTCGGCGGCCGCGTACCGCCTGCGGCGTCCCGCGGCGTCTGGCTGACCTGCCTGCTGCGCCAGCACCGCCGCGAGCACCCGGACCAGCTGCACCGTCGGTGGTGTGTGGCCGGCCCGACGGCGGGGGTGGGCGACCAGCAACCCGGTACGGGTCGACCAGCGCAACGCCTGCGCGGTGGCGTCGGCCGACGCGTCGGCGTCGACGGCCACGCACAGCGGCACGCCGATCGGGTCGAGGTGGTGCACGCGGCCGAGCAGACCCGCCACCGGCGAGGGCAGCTCGGCGAGGATCTCGTCGCGGGCGAAGTGCCCACCGGCGGTGCCGGGCTCGGTCAGGGCCGCGAGCAGCTCCCGCCGGCCCACGCCCTGCCGGCCGAGGGCGTCGCCCGCGAGGTGCACCCACGCCGGCCAGCCGGCGGTCAACTCGTACACCAGGTAGGCCAGGTCGCTGTCGGGCACCGCGTGCTCGTCGCGCAGGATCCGGGCGACCGCGTCCCGGCCGAGGGCGAGGGTCTCCGGCCCACGGTGCACGACGGGCGCGGCACACGCGCTCAGCGCCGCGTCGGCCAGCGGCTGTCGAGCGGCCAGCGTCACCGCCGGCCGACCCGGCAGCGCGCCCAACCACCGCACGAGGGTCAGTTGGTCGGCCTCGCTGAGCGCGGACACCTCGTCCACGGCGATCCGGGCCGACGAAGGCGGGCACACGGTGGGCGCCGCGGCGCCGATCAGGTCCGTCGCCCGGTGGCAGACCGTCGGGCCGTCCCCGCCGACGGTCTCCAGGGCGGTGGTCTTGCCGTACCCGGCGGCGGCAACCAGCATCAGCCACCGCCGTGGCCGGGGCCGCTGCTCGACTGCCATCGCGTCGCCTCCGCTCATCCGAGCACCGCGGAAGGTCACCCGGAGGGCCGGTGACCCACGCTAACCATCCACCGGCCCAGCTGCGGTGACGTTGTCCGAGAACCGACGCAGGCGTACGGGCGGTGTCAGGCCGGCGTCGGGGTGCCCGCCCGCACCCGGAACCGGTCGGTCACGATGACGGCGACGGTCACCACCAACGCCAGCGCGGCGCACACCGCGACGGGCACCCCCAGCCCCACACAGACCGGCAGCAGCGCCACCAGCACCACCACCGCGGTGATCCGGCTGACCGGCAGGGCCCGCCACAGCAGCGCCTTGTAGGCGGCGTGCCCGGCGAGGAACAGCGCCGGACCACCCAGGATGAACAGCGCGGCGACAGTGGTGGTGGGCGCGCCGGGCTCGCGCAGCAACCGTTCGTCGCCCGCCGAGGTGACGATCACGCCCGCGACGATCACCGGGTGCAGGTAGTTGAACGCGACCCGGCTCAACGCGCCGGTGCGGTCACCGGCACCGGCGATGACCTCCGTCGCGGCCGCGGCCGACCGGGCGAAGTACACCCACCACAGCGCCACCGAACCGGCGAACGCCAGCAGGAACGCCCCGAACGTCACCAGGTCCACGTGCTGGGTGAGGGTGCTCCCGGTGACCAGGATCGACTCACCGAGCGCGATCAGGACGAACGCCGCGCACCTCTCGGCGAGGTGCCCACCCTCCACCATCCACCGCTCGGGACGGCTGCGCCCCCGCCTCGGCAACGGGTAGCCGATCGCGAGACCGACGACGTCGATCAGGACCGCCGCCGCCCACACGACCTCCCGGGCCGTGCCGTGGACCAGACCGCCGAGCACCACGAGCACCGACGTCCCGGCGATCCACGGCAGCGACTGCTGGAATCCCGCGACCAGCCACGGGCTGCCCCGCACCGCCCACAACGCGAACAGCGTGCGGCCCACCTGCACGATCACGTAGACCACCGCGAAGAGCAGGCCGGTCCCGGCGAACGCCTGCGGTATCGCCGCCGACAACGACAGGCTGCCCAGCGTCACCCCGATCAGCACCGTCCGGACCGGCCCCTGGTCCGGTTGCAGCCAGTTGGTCAGCCAGGTGGTGTAGACCCAGACGAACCAGACCAGTGCCAGCAGCAGCGTGGTGTGCGCGGCGCCCCGCCAGTTCGGATGCTCGATCAGGTAGTGCGACAGCTGGGTGATCGAGAAGATGAAGACCAGGTCGAAGAAGAGTTCCGTCGAGGTGGTCGGTTGCACCCCCTGGCGCGGTCGCAGCAGCCAGGGCCGCGCCGGGGTGACCGCCGGCGGTTCAGAAGGGGTCACCGCACACCCGCCAGTCGCCGCCCTCGCGGACCACCGGCAGGCGGCGTTCCTCGCTGAGCCCGCCGTCGCGGGTCAGCTTCACCGTCACCGTGCCCTGCGGTCGTCCGCTGCGGGTGGTGACCGACACGTCGGTGATCTCGTAGTCGGTGACCATCGGCGGCGTCCGCACCCAACTGGTGAAGCCGATCGCGCTCCACCGGCTGCGCGCGTCCTCGCAGAGCCGGTCGTACGCCCGGTCGCTGTCGCCGAGACTCACCTCGTTGAGGAACCCGTCGGCGGTCTCCCGGATCGGGCCGGCGGCCTGACGGACGGTCTGCAGGTTCCAGGCGGCCAACCCGGCCACCCCGACGCAGCACAGCGCCACCCCGAACCCGGCGAACGCCAACCCGGTGCGCATCGGGCGGCTGCGCCGGGCCGGTCGGCTCCACGACTGGCCGGCACCCACGACTACCGACCGTAGAGAACCCGGTCGCGCCGAGGTACGACAAGTCGGAAACTGGGTGCCCCCGGTGAGTGGGTGTGCCCTGTTCGCATCGGCCACGGATCGTCTACCGTCGGCGCACACCCCCGAGCAGTGCCAGGAGCCGATCGATGAGCCGCTTCGTGCAGCCGGTACCACCCCCCGTCGACCCGTACGCCGGTGATGGCCTGCTGCGGTCCTGGCTGGAGCGTCACCTCGGCCCGGCCGGACACGCCGCCGCCAAGGGTCGCCTCGCCGACCTGGCCGCGGACGTCGCCGGGCCGCTGCGCGCGGCGCACGCCGACGCGGAGGCGCACCCCCCGACGCTGGTCCGCTACGACCCGTGGGGCGCCCGGGTCGACCGGGTGGAGACGTCCGCCGGCTGGCAGACGCAGCGCGCCGCCGCCGCCCGGCACGCCGTGGTCGCGCTGCCCTACCTGCCGGACGCGCGCGGCACCTGGGGTGCCGCCGCGCGGGTCGTGCAACACGCGCTGCTGCACCTGTACGGGCCGGAGTCCGCGACGTTCTCCTGCCCGGTGGCGATGGCCGACGGGGCCGCGGCGCTGCTCAGCCTGCCCGAGGTGGACAGCGGGGTCCGCGACGCGTGGCTGCCCCGGCTGATCTCCACCGACCCGGACGTGGCGATCACCAGCGGGCAGTGGATGACCGAGTCGCAGGGCGGTTCCGACCTGGGCCGTTCCAGCACGATCGGCCGACCCGCAGTGGACGGTTCGTGGCGGCTGACCGGCGAGAAGTGGTTCTGTTCGGCCGCCGACGCGGCGATGGCGGTCGCGCTGGCCCGACCGGACGGCTCCGGGCGCGGCAGTCGGGTGCTCGCACCGTTCCTCGTCCCCCGCTACGCGGTCGACTCACCGCTGGCCCACGCGATGGCACCGGACGCACCGGCGCCGGGCGTCACCGTGCACCGCCTCAAGGACAAGCTCGGCACCCGGGCGCTGCCCACCGCCGAGATCGGCCTGCACGACGCGTACGCCCTACCGCTGGGCGACCCGGCGGTGCCCGGCCTCGTCCGGGCGATGACGCTGGTCGTGGTGACCCGGGTGCACAACGCCGCGGCGGCGGCGGGCGGGATGAGACGCGGTCTCGCCTACGCCCGGGCGTACGCCGACGTGCGGCACGTCGCGGGCGGCGCGCTGTCGTCCTCTCCGCTGCACCGGGCCACCCTGGGCACCCTCGCGGTCGACGCGGCCGGGGCGTTCGCCCTGGCCGGGCACGCGTTCGCCCTGCTGGGGCGGGTCGAGGTCGGCGCCGATCCGGAGGCCGCGGCGGAGCTGCGGATCGTGGCGCCGTTGGCGAAGCTGGCCACCGGCCGGCTGGCCGTCAGCTCCGCCAGCGAGTACGTGGAGAGCTTCGGTGGGGCCGGCTACGTGGAGGACACGGGGGTGCCCCGGCTGCTGCGCGACGCGCAGGTGCTGCCGATCTGGGAGGGCACCACCAACGTGCTGTCGCTGGACGTGCTGCGCGCGCTGACCCGGGAGGACGCCGGGGCGCCGCTGCTGGCCCGGCTCGCCGCCGCCGTCGACCTGGCCCGTCCGTTGTCGCCGGTGCTGGCCGACACGTTGGCCGCCGCGGCCACGCAGTTGGGCGACACCATCACCTCGGTGACCGCCGACCCGGGCTCGTCGACGGTGCTCGCCGGCGCGCGGGGCCTGGCGCTGCGCCTGGCGTACGCGCTGACCACCGCGTTGCTCGTCGAGCACGCCGCGTGGGGCGACGAGCAGGCGGCGCTGGCCGCCCGCCTGTGGGCGCGCCGCTGGCTGCGGCACGAGGAGATCGCCGAGGACGCCCACCACCACCTGGATCTGCTCTGCTGACCGCCCGACCGGAGGGCACGGGTGGGGTGTGCCGATGTCGGCGCTGATCGAGCTGGGCGAGGACCGGGGCGTGCCCTTGGACGACCGGGCGCCACCGCCGCAGGCGTCCCGCCGTTGGCGGGTGGCGCTGCTGGTGGTGGCGTGCGCGCTGCTCGGTGGTGCGGCCCCGCCCGCGCACCTGACGCCTCAGGTCGGGCCGGCGGTGCCCGCCCGGGCGACAGTGCTCGGTGCGGGCCCTCTGCTGCTGGTCGTCGACCCCGGCGCCACCCCGCCGACGCTGCGCGCCTACGACGTGGCCGCGCCGCACCGCCCGGCGCGGTGGCAGGTCACGGTGCCGCCCGCCTCCGGGTGGTCCGCCGAGGCCGCCGGTGACCTGCTGCTGCTGGTCGAACGCGACCAGGTGCGCGGAACGCGGGTGACCACCGCACGGTCGATGCGTACCGGGCAGCCCCTGTGGCAGCGACCCGAGCGGGTGTACGCGGCCGGCGACGCGGCGGTCGCGGTGAGCGAGGTGCGCAGTGCCTCCGAGCCGGGGCGGCGGGTCGAGGGCACGGTGCACGGTGTCGACCCGGCCACCGGTGCGACCCGATGGTCGGTGCCGGTGCCCTCGACGGCCGTGTTGCGGGTGCTGCCCGGCACGCCCGGGCGTTTGCTGCTGGTGCAGGACGACGGGCTGGCCCGGCTGCTCGACGCCCGCGACGGCACCGACCGCGGGCGGGGGTGGCTTCCGCCGGCCGACTACGGCCCGGACAACCCTCAGGTCGTGGACGGGCACCTGGTGCTGCGTCACCCCAACGGCGGCGCGGCGGCGCTGACCGGGTACGACCTGCCCGGGTTGACGCCGCGCTGGCAGTGGGCGGTGGAGCCGGGCGAGCTGACCCTGCGGCCCTGCCAGGGTCTGATCTGCGGGCACGACGAGCGGGGTCGCTGGGCGATCGATGCCGGCACCGGCGCGCGGGTGTGGACGTGGCCGGCCGGCGTGCGGTGGCAGACCGTGGCGGGTCCACGGGTCGCCGCCGAGCCGCTGGTGCTGCTGGGCGCGGCGTCGGGCGGCGAGCGGGCCCTGGTCGCGACGGTGGGTCGCGACGGCCCCCGGGTGACCGCGGTGCTGCCGGCTGGCCTGACCGACTGCCGGCGGGTGGCCAGCGGGCTCATCTGCCGCGACGGCACCGCCCGCGTCACGGTGTGGCCGCTCGACGTGTCCTGATCCGGTCGCCACCGCAGGAGATCTCCAGGCCATGTCTCATCCGACGACGGTAGGACGGGGGTTGCGACGCGTTCGTCGGTCGGGCGGGGTTGTCGGGGCCCGGCGGCATACTGCTGGCGTGACAGCCTCTGCGGACCTCGCCATGGTCAACCTCGACAGTTCCGACCCCGCCGGCCACGCCGCGTTCTACCACCAGGCGCTGGGCTGGGAGATCACCCACAGCCAACCGGAGTACGCGATGATCAGCTCCGGTGGCGTCTCCATCGGCTTCGGGCTGGTCGAGGGTTACCGTCCGCCGTCCTGGCCGGACCCGACGGGCGACCAGCGCTACCACCTGGACCTGTACGTCGACGACCTCGCCGCGGCACAGGAGAAATTCGTCGCGGCGGGCGCCTCGAAGCCGGAATTCCAGCCCGGCGGTGAGCGGTGGGTGGTGCTTCTCGACCCGATCGGGCAGCCGTTCTGCATCTGCCCCCGCCCACAGAGCTGAGACGACCAACGACAGAAGGAGTCAGCATGGCCATCACCCTCGTCAATCCGGACGGGTTACCGAAGCCGGACGTCTACCGTCAGTTGTCGATCGCCACCGGGTCCAAGCTGGTCTTCCTCGCCGGTCAGGTGGCCCGCGACGCCGAAGGGCGCAAAGTCGGCGAGGGAGACTTCGCCGCCCAGGTCGAGCAGTGCTATCTCAACATCGGCACCGCCCTGGCCGGGATCGGCGGGTCCTTCGGCGACGTGGCGAAACTGACCATCTACGTCGTTGACTGGTCGCCCGACAAGATGCCCCTGCTGGGCGAAGGCGTCGCTCGGGCGGGTGCGAAGCTGGGGGTTGACCTGGTCAAGCCCATCACGCTGCTGGGTGTCAGTGCTCTGGGCGAGCCTGATCTCCTCGTCGAGGTCGAAGCCACTGCGGTTCTCGACTGATCAACAACCCGGTGTCGGCCGTGCAGCGCTCAGCTGCTCCGGCGCGACCGCGCCGCCCACACCACGTAGGCCGGGTCACGGTCGAGGTTGTGCCGGTCCCGGTCGTAACGACGGGTGGTGCGCGGGTCGGCGTGCCCCATCGCGTCCTGCACGTCCTCCAGCGGCACGCCCTCCGAGCGGGCGGTGGTGGCGAAGGCGTGCCGCAGGGAGTGCGGGGACAGCTTCGCCCAGGCGGGGATGCCGGCGGCCCGGGCGAGCCGGCGGACCATCCGGAACACCGAGTGCCGGTCCAGTCGGGCGCCGCTGGCGGTGACCAGCAGCGGCCCGGTCAGCTGTGCCACCGGCACACCGGTGGCGGCGGCCCGCTGGGCCAGGTAGGCGTCCACGGCGTACCCGCTGCCGGGGGTGAGCGCCCGACGGCGTTGCTTGCCGCCCTTGCCGACGAAGCGCACGCTGCGGTGTCCGCGTTCGGCGCCGAGGTCGGTGAGGTCCAACGAGATCAGCTCCCCGACCCGCAGGCCCAGGTCGGCGAGGAGCGCGATCGCCGCCCGGTTGCGCAGGGCGGTCGCGCCGGTGTCCGCCTCGGCGGCGCCGAGCAGGGCGTCCACCTCCTCGGGGGTGAGCCCGAGGGTGGCGGAGTGGTCCCGGTCGACGCGGGGCCGGTCCGCGCCGGAGACCGGGTTGGCCGGCACCGCGCCCAGCTTGACGAGGAAGTCGTACCAACTGGACAGCGCGGAGAGCCGCCGCGCCACGGTCGCCGGGGTCAGCGGTCGACCGCTGCGGGCGGCGACTGTGGATTCCAACGCCCGGGCGTAGTCGTTGACGTGCAGGAACGTGGCCCGCAGCGGGTCCAGGTCCCGGCCGGCGCACCAGCTGAGCCAGCCGGTGACGTCGCGCCGGTACGCGTCGCGGGTGTGCTCGGACAACCGCCGGTTACGCAGCCACGCCTCGGTGACCTCGACCGGCCCACTCGGCAGCGCGGGTGGCGCGGACGGGCGGGCCAGCACCGGAGCGTCGGAGAACACCATGTGAAAAAGGTTCTCAGCCTCGGGTGGGTTCGGCGTGCAGGCGCGCCGGTCCCACCCGAGGCTGTGATCACGCGTTGATCTGTGGACGCCGGTCGCCGTTGGCGGTGATGGTCACCCGGCGGGGCTTGGCGCGCTCGGCGACGGGGATGCGCAGCGTCAGCACCCCGTGCTCGTAGCCGGCTTCCAGCTTGTCGGTGTCGAGGGTGTCGCCGAGGAACAGCTGCCGGGTGAAGGTGCCCATCGGACGTTCGGCGGCCACCAGCTCGACGCCGTCGCCGGAGGGCCGGCGTCGTTCGGCCCGGACGGTGAGCACGTTGCGCTCGACGGTGCAGTCGATGGTGTCGGGGTCGACGCCGGGCAGGTCGAACGCCGCGTAGAAGTGGTCGCCGTCGCGGTAGGCGTCAAGGTGCATCATCGCGGGGCGGGCTGCCGTACCGAAGAACTGCTCGGCGAGCCGGTCGATCTCGCGGAACGGGTCGGTACGCATCAACATGGTCATGCCTCCTCGGTTCTCCTGGCCGAAGGTGATGAGTTGAGCCGGGGCGACTCAACTTCCTCTTCTTATTTAGCGCATCCCCTGGCGGCCGTCAACCGCTCCACCGAGCCGCTTCTCGAACCAGTGCTCGGCGTAGGGGCCGCGCGAGTACGCCGGGATCTCGACGTAGCCGTGCCGGGCGTACAGGGCGCGGGCCTCGACCAGGTCGGCGCGGGTGTCGAGCCGTATCGCGGCCGCTCCGGCCGCCCCCGCCTGCTGCTCGACGGCGGTCAGCAACGCGGCACCCCCACCGGCGCCACGGTGCGCGGGTCGGACGAACACCCGTTTCAGCTCCGCCCAGCCCGAGTGCCAGCGCAGCCCGGCGCAACCGGCCAGGTCGGTGCCGTGGTGGGCGAGCAGCAGTACCCCGCTCGGGTAGGTCAGGTCGTCACTGGGCATCTCGGCGAGCGCCTCGTCGACCTCGCCGGGAAGGGCCGGGCGGCAGTGGTAGCGCACCACCATCTCGGTCATGTACTCGCGCAGCAGCAGCACCGCGTCGGGCTCGTCGGGTCGACTGACGCGGGTCGTCCAGAGTGGTCGGGCGGTGATGGTCACCAGTTGATCATCACCGCCCGGTCAACGCCTTTACCCCGGTCGGCGCTCCCGGTCGGTCGCGCGGCTTCGCGTACCTGGCGTCGGAGACCCGCCGACGCGCAGACGAGGCCAGTCGGCCAGGTCCCGCAGCAGTTGCCGATCGTGCGTGGCGACGACGACGGCGGCGCCCGTGTCACCGATAGCGGCGGTCAGCTCGTCGGCCAGAGCTGACGACAGGTGGTTCGTCGGCTCGTCGAGCAGGATCACCGTGGGTCGACCGGCCAGCGCCAGCGCAAGGTCGAGGCGGCGCTGCTGCCCCTGCGACATCCGCCCGACGGGCGTACGCATCGCGGCGGCGTCCAGCAGCCCCAGTGATCCGAGCGGCACGGCGTCGCGGTCGGTGAGCGTCCCAGCGGCCACCAGCCGCCCCACCTGGCCGGCGTACACCTCGTCGGCGGTGCGTCCGGCATCCTGTCCGGCGGTCTCCTGGGTGACCCAGGCGACCCGGGCCTCCTTCGCCGTCCAGGCGTGCCCGTCGGTCGGTTCGAGCGCACCGGCCAGCACCGCGAGCAGTGTGGACTTTCCGGCACCGTTCGGGCCGGTGACGAGCAGCCGGTCGCCGCCGTCGACGGTGAGGTCGACCGGCCCGGCGAGCCGCCCGGCGACGGCTACGCCCCGGGCGCGTAGCTGTGGTGCTCCCGACCGTGCCCCCAATCCTGGCCACCGCATCGTCGGTGGCGGTTCCGGCACGTCCATCCGGTACGCCTGGAGCGTCTCCTGCTGCCGGTTCAGGGCCTGCACGACGCCCGGCGCGCGGGACTGACGCTGGTGTTTGCCGGTCCCCTTGTCCGGCCGCCAGCCGGTGGAGAGCCGGTCACGGGCCTTCGACACCGCGTCCTGCAGTCGTCGGTGCTCGGCCTGCTGCTGCTCGTGGTCCTGCTCCCAGTGCTCGCGCTCCCGGGACCGCGCGTCCTGCCACGCGTCGTAACCGCCGGCGTAGAGGCGCGGTTTGCCGTCGCGGGTCGGGTCGAGGTCGAGGAAACGGTCGGCCACGTCGCGCAGCAGCGACCGGTCGTGGCTGACGATCGCGAGGCCGCCGTCGTGCTCGCGCAGCCGCCGGGTCAGGAAGTCCAGGCCGTCGGCGTCGAGGTGGTTGGTCGGCTCGTCGAGGAGCAACACGTCGTGCCGTGCGCCCAGCAGGCACGCCAGCCGTACCCGGTAGCGCTGCCCGACCGACAGCGTCGCCAGGGGACGGTCGCGGTCCGCGCAGGCGTCGAGGGCCTCGAGTGCGATGTCGACACGGCGTTCGGCGTCCCACGCGTCGAGCCGGGTGGCGGCCTCGAGCGCGGCGGCGTAACGGTCCTCGGCGCTGCGATCGCCCTCGGCGAGGGCGCGGGCCGCCTCGTCCAGCGCGGTGAGGGCCGCGAGTGACGCGACCAGCGCTTCGGACGTCAGGGTGCCGACGGTCTCACCGTCGCGGGCGGACAGTTCCTGGCGGGCCAGGCCGATCGTGCCGGCCCGCTGGACAGCGCCGTCGTCCGGCGCGATCAGCCCGGCGAGGACGTGCAGCAGGGTGGTCTTGCCGCGACCGTTCTCGCCGACGACCGCCACCCGAGATCGGGCGGAGACGGTGAGCGAGACGTCGTTCAGGACGCGGCGGGACCCGCGGGTCACGGTGACACGTACGGCGCGCACGTGCGCGCTGCCACCCGCCTCGACGGTCGCTGACAGGGTTTCGGGATTCGGGGTGAGGTTCAACGGTGCTCCGCAGCTCGCGATGGAGCCGGGCAGCGGCTGACGGCCGCCCGGCGGGAACCGGGACGGCGAGCGCGAATTCAGCAGAAAGGAAGGGCGCCGCCGTCAGCGGGCGGAGCGGACCTTCTGCGACCAGATACCTCGTGCCATGACGGCGAGATTAGCAGCGTCGACGCGCCGGCTCACGGGGGTTTCGCCCACCTCGTGGTCGACGCGACACGAGGTGGGCGGTGGTGTCCGCGACGGTTTACCGGCGAGGGCGGGGCAGCAGGGCGATCAGCGCGACCGCCACGGCCACGTGTGTCGCGCCGAGGGTCAGCTTGGCGCCACCGGTGGCCTCGACACCGACCAGGGGAACGAGGGACAGCAGGGTCACCACGACGGCCAGCGAGATCCAGACCGGGCGGGCGACCCGTGGGGCGAACCGTTCCAGCAGGGCCAGCGCCGCCCAGCCGAGCAGTGCGGCACCCAGGGCGACCACGAAGATCGCGCCCGCCCCGATCACCGTGGCGGGCTGACCCGGACTCTCGACGGTGTAGTCGACCCCGGCCAGCGCGCCGATCGACCAGATGGCCAGGCAGGCCACGACGGCGGCGACGACACCGAGGGCGCGGCGGCGCAGGGTCGAGGTGGCGGGGGTCGTGACGGCGGCAGCACTCATGACGGCTCCTCGTTCAGGGGAAACGAACGAGTACGACCGTAACAGATAGTCTTGTTCTGAACTATCTTCTTCAGAACTAACAGCCCGAGCGGCTACCGGGCGCGTACGGGGAGGTGGCGGCCAGCGGGCCGCTCACCAGTGCCAGCAGGGCGCGCAGGAACACCTCCCGATCCTGCTCGGGCAGGGTCGCCAGCAGGTCGTCCTGGATGCGCTGGACCACCTGTTGCGCCTGGCGCAGGACCTGTTCCCCCGCCGGCGTCACCGCGACCAGCCGGGCGCGTCGATCCGTCGGCACCGGGCGGCGCTCGGCCAGCCCGGCCCGTTCCAGTTGGTCGAGCGTGACGACCATCGTGGTCTTGTCCACGCCGCACCGCTCGCCGATCTGCCGCTGGGTCAGGTCTCCGGTGCGGGCCTGTGCCAGCACGTAGTGCGCCCGTGGCGAGATACCCAGCTCGGCCAGCCCGGCGGCGTGTTCGGTCTGCAGCGCGTGACTCGCCCAGGAGAGCAGGAACAACAGGTCGGGGGGGCCGTCCGTGGGCGTGCAGGAGGTCATGCGCCGAGGCTAGCAAGATGCTCCGCAACGAGACGGTTCGCCAAGCGGACGATCAGAGCCGCTGGTAGATGCCGTGCTCGCGGGTGAGCAACCGCTCGTCGATCAGGTACCGACGCAGCGTCACGTGATCCGACCCGCCCGCGGAGCACCACGGCTTGAGCGCGTCGTCGACGGCGCGCTCCGGATAGCGGGTGCCCGGTTCGAACGACCGCTCGGCGATGTGCGCCAGCAGGACCCGCCGTCGGCTCGGCTGCGCCGGCAGACCCACCAGGACGCCCGCGCGCAGGAAGGTCCGCAACACCGGGTCGGCTCCGGGCTCGGCGTCGTCGGCCGGGCGACTGTCGCGGGCGGCCGCCCGCAGCGACGCCTCGTCGACAGCGAGCGCGCCGTCCGCGCCGGTGATGAGACCCGCGTCGGTGAGCCGGCGGACCCCGGTGAGCACCACCCGCGCCGGCAGGCCGGTGCGTTCGGCGACCTCCGTCGCGCTGGTGGCGCCCAGCACGATCGCCGCGAAGATCCGTCGCCGTCCGTCGTCGGCCAGGGTTCCGGCCAGAGCATGCGCAGTCACGTCGGCCACCCTCGCATCAGCCGTACGCGGGACGCCACGCCATTTCTCCTGTCGGCCTTCGGCTCGACGGGGCCACTCAGTCGGCCTTCGGCTCCACGGGCCACTCAGTCGGCCTTCGGCTCCACGGGCCGCTCAGTCGCCCTTCGGCTGCTCGGCGACGAGCATCACGCGGCGCAACAGGTCGGCGAGTTGCCGCCGCTCGGTCGCCGTGAGCGCGCCGAGCAGTCGGTGTTCCTCGGCGCCCTGAATCTCCATCGCCCCCCGCCAGGCGGCCTGACCCGCGTCGGTCAGCTCCACGTCCACCCGTCGACGGTCGACTGTCGACGGAATCCGGCGCACGAAACCCCGCCGGAGCAGGGTGTCGACCCGGGCCGTGATCGAGGCGGGGGCCACCGCGAGATCCACGGCGAGATCCGAGGGGGCGGCCCGCCCGCGTCGGCCGGCCAGGGCGTGCAGAGTGTCGTACTCGTGAGGGGGCAGGTCGAAATCGGCCAGAACCCGCTCCTTGACCGTCCGCAGGTGCCGGATCAGCTTGACCATCCTGGTCACCGCGCCCTCGACGTCCGCGTCGAGACCGGGCACCACGGGAAGCCAACGCTCGATGTGCCGGTCGACGTCATCCGGAGTGGTGGTCACCGCACCAGCTTACCTCAGCGTCGAAATATTCGTTGCCGAAAAGTTCGATGCCGAAGTAAATTGAGGTCATGGTTCACCCCCTGCGCATCCCCGCCTTCCGGCTGCTGTTCCTGGGCCGTACCGTCTCGGCTCTCGGCGAGGCGGTGGTGCCCGCCGCTCTGGCCCTGGCCGTGCTGCGGGCCACCGGCTCCACCGGCGCGCTGGCCGTGGTCCTCGCCGCGGCGATGGTCCCCCGACTGCTCCTGCTGCCACTGGGTGGTGTCGTGGCCGACCGGTTCGACGCCCGACGGGTCGCCATGCTGGCCGACCTGGTGCGCTGCGCGACCCAGTTCGCCGTGGGCGTGCAGCTGCTCGGCGGCGACCCGTCATTGACCGTCGTGGTCGTGGCGTCCGCACTCGGGGGCACCGCGTCGGCGTTCGCCATTCCGACCGCGTCTCCCCTGGTCGCCGGCACCGTCGAGCCGGCCGACCGGCAGCGGGCCAACGCCCTGATGGGGATGACCGCCAACACCAGCCGCCTCGCCGGGCCCGCACTGGCCGGTGCGCTGATCTGGGCTGCCGGCCCCGGCTGGGCGTTCATCCTCGACAGCGCGTCGTTCGCGCTCAGCGCCCTCCTGCTGGCGCTGCTGCGGGTCCGCCACGTGCCGGTGCCCCGCCGTTCCGTGCTCGCCGACCTGCGGCACGGCTTCGGTGAGGTGCGCGCCCGCGACTGGTTCTGGACCAGCCTGCTCGGCCACGGCGTGTGGAACGGTGCCGCCGCCGTGCTGATGACCCTCGGGCCGGCCGTCGCCATCGACCGTCTCGGCGGTGAGACTACCTGGGTGCTGCTGTTGCAGGCCGGCGCGATCGGGATGCTCGTCGGATCGCTGCTGGCCGGGCGGGTCCGGCTACGCCGACCGGTGCTGCTGGCCAACCTCGGGCTGGCCTGCTACGCCGCGCCGCTGTTCCTGCTCGCCGTCGCCGCGCCCGCCCCGGCGGTGATCGTCACCTACGCCGTGGCGCTGACCGCCCTCGGCTACCTCAACCCGGTCTGGGAGACCGTCGTGCAGCACCACTTCCCGCCGGAGGTGCTGGCCCGAGTCACCTCGTACGACTGGTTGGTGTCACTCGGCGCCATGCCGCTGGGATACGCGCTGGCGCCGCTGGCCGCCGACGCGTTCGGCGCGCCCGTGCCCCTGGCCGTCGCCGGCCTGCTGGTCCTCGCCTCCTGCGCGGGCACCGCCCTCGTCCCCGGCGTACGCCGACTCACCTGGCCAGCGACCCCGCAACCGCAACCGGCTGCACCCGCCACCGTCGCCCGCTGATCCCACCGCCACGCTCCTTCGTCCCGGGTGGTCGATCAGCGGGCGGCGCGGGCCATCGTGCGGGATAAATGCCGCGCGTCAGCGCCGATTCAGTGGTTGTCTTCAGCCAAGGGCTGGTCGGGGCAGGGCATTGCGTGGAGGAGAAGCGACATGCCAGGCGCAGTGACCGCCACGGCAGGCGCCGAACCCTCGCGTCCCACCCACCTGCTTCGCCACAACCGGCCCTTCCGAACTCTGTTCTCAGCACGGCTTGTCTCGTACGCGGGTGACTCACTCGGCCTTGTCGCGCTCATGTTCCACGTCGCGGAGACGACGGGCCCGGCGCTGGCGATCTCCCTGCTGTTGCTTGTGGGAGATTTCGCGCCATCTCTGTTGGGGCCCTTCACCGGCGCCCTCGCTGATCGGCTCAACCTCCGGCGGCTGATGGTCGGCTGCGAGCTCGTCCAGGCCGCGGTCCTGCTGGTCATCGTGCTGACCCTGCCGCCGCTGCCGGTGCTGTTGGCTCTCGTCGCGATTCGCGCCACCGCCTCGCAGATCTTCCAACCGGCGTCCCGCGCGGCGGTGCCCGCACTGGTTGCTGACCGTGATCTGGAGCCCGCCAACTCGACCGTGGGGTTCGGCGCCAACGCGGCGGAGGCGGTCGGCCCGCTCCTCGCCGCGGCGCTGTTTCCACTGGTCGGCGTGAGTGGTCTGCTGCTCGTCGACGCGGTGTCGTTCCTGGCCTCGGCCGTGCTGCTGGCGACGCTCCCCTCACTGCCGGCGGCGGCCGGCCCCGAGCGCCAGCCGTCCCTGCTGCGACAGGCCAGAGCGGGGATGAGCTACCTGTTCAGTGTTCCGACGGTACGAGTGATCTTCCTCGGCTTCACCGCGGTGGTGGCCTTCAACGGGGTCGACGACGTGGCGCTGCTGCTGCTGGCCCGCGAGACCTACCAGGTTGGCAACTCCGGGGCTGGGCTTCTGCTGGGCGCGGTCGGCCTCGGGCTCGTGGCCGGTTACGCCATGTTGTCCCGGTGGGGCACACGGGCGTCGATGCCGCTGCTGCTGGTCGTGGGCTTCGCGGTCAGCAGTGTCGGTAACCTGCTGACCGGGCTGGCCTGGGCCGTCGCCGCCGCGATCGCACTTCAGGCCGTCCGGGGGTTGGGGTTGGCGGCCATGGACATCGGCTCGATCACGCTGCTGCAGCGGACGGTGCCGGCGGGGATGCTGGGCAGGGTCTTCGGCAACCTGTACGGCGCGATCGGGGTCGCCGCCGCGGCGTCCTACCTCGCTGGCGGCCTCCTGCTGGACCTCACCTCCGCGCCGTTGACTCTGATCATCGCGGGCGTCGGCGGCCTGGTCGCCACCGGTGTCGTCGCGCTGCGACTGCCGCGAGCGATGCGGCGCGCCGACACCGGTGGCGCGCCGGCCGTCGACTAGGTCAGCTTGGGCTGAGGAGGCAGAACTCGTTGCCCTCCGGGTCGGCCAGGACGGTCCACGCGACGTCGGGGCCCAGGTCGACGGCGGTGGCGCCCAGCGCCCGCAGTCTGGCCGCCTCGGCCACCGGATCGTCACCGGGGTAGGGGCGGACGTCGAGATGGACGCGGTTCCACCCGGTCTTCACGTCGGGTGTCCGGACGAACTCCAGGTACGGGCCGACGCCCTGGGCGGAACGCAGCACCGCCTGCTGGTCGGTCACGTCGTGCAGGACCCAGTCCGTGGCCTGGCTCCAGAAGTCGGCCATGGCGCGCGGGTCCGCGCAGTCGACCACGACCGCGGCGATCGGTCCGGTGTCGCGGTAGAGCGGTCGGGGGTCGAGCACGCAGAACTCGTTGCCCTCCGGGTCGGCCAGGACCGTCCACGGGACATCGCCCTGCCCGATGTCGGCCGGTGTGGCGCCGAGATCCTTCAGCCGCGCCACCACCTCCGCCTGATGAGCCGCCGAGGTGGTGGCGAGGTCGACGTGCACGCGGTTCTTCACCGTCTTGGGGTCCGGGTAGCCGACGAGGTCGATGCAGACAGCGACGGGGTCCGGGTAGACGAAGCCCTCGGGTTCGAGGTTGGTCACGCCCGGGCCCTCACTGGAGAGTTCCCAACCGAGCGCCGCCGCCCAGAACCCGCCCAGCGCGGAATCGTCGTGGGCCTTCATGTTGATCTGTACGAGCCGCGTTGCCATGCCGGCGATGGTAAGGCCCGTCGAGTCGGCGGTGGTACCCGATCAGGCCGCGTGCGCGGATCAGATCGGCTCGTCGGTGCGCAGCCGGGCGTGCAGGTGCATGTCGTGCCAGCCGTCGCTGTGGCGGACCGACCCGCGAACGACGCCCTCGGCGGGGTAACCGGCCCGCATGGCCACCCGGCACGACGCCAGGTTGGCGGTCGAGTGCTCCAGGGCCAGCCGGTGCAGACCAGCGTCGGTGAAACTCCACCGGGTCAGGGTCGCCAGCGCCTCGGTGGCGACCCCCCGGCCGCGCGCGGCCGGCAGCAGCCAGTACGACAGGTGCGCCGACGCCTCGGCCAGCAGCACGCCCCGCAACCCCACCTGACCGACCGGCCGGTCGTCCACGTCGACGATCGCCCAGCTCGCGGACGTCTCCTCCTGCCAGCGGCCGGCCCACTGCGCCGTCCACGCCCGCGCCTCGTCGTCGCTGTCGAGACGGCGGACGTGCCAGCGTTGGATCGCCGGACAGTCGAAGGCGACCCGGACGACCCCGGCGTCGTCGTCACGCCAGGGCCGCAGCGCCAGCCCGGGGCGTACCGGTAGGTGGGGTTGTTTCTGGGCGCCGAAGCTCCCGGCGGGCAGGGCGGGTGCGACGAGCAACGGCATCCGCCCATTATCGAGCCGGGCCTCACTCGCCGGTGGCGCCCCCGGCGAGTTCGGCGACCACGTCGAGGTGGCCGAGATGGCGGGCGTACTCCTGGACCAGGTGGAACAACACCCGTTCCAGCGACGCCGGGTCCGCGCCGTTCCAGCGCGGCCCCGGCGCGCCGATCGCCGCCAGGTCGTGCGCCGTCACCACGGCGCTGGTGTGCGCGCCCTGCCCCCGCAGCGCGGCCACCAGGTCCTCCCGGGTCTCCTCCGGGGCGACGTACCAGCGGTCATCGCGGCGGTCGCCCCACGGCTCGGCGACGTCCCGGCCCTGGAAACCCCACTCGATCCAGCGCAACTCGACGTGGCGCAGGTGCTTGAGCAGCTCCAGTGGGGTCCAGCCCGACGGCAGTCGGCTGCGCCGCAGCTCCGGCTCGGCCAACGCCGACACCTTGTCCACCGTGGACTCGCGGAAGTAGTCCAGGTAGCGCAGGAAGACCTCGGTGCGGCTGCCGGCCGGCGCGGTGGGCTCGGGGAAGGGAATCATGACGGGGTCGGCAGGTCGCGGGCGCGCTGCCGCACACCCGCAGCGCCGTACGGGTAGTCCCCCACCAGCGGGGCGCTCGCCTCGTCCAGCAGGCGCATCTGCTCGGCGTCGAGGACAAGGTCGGCGGCGGTCAGGTTGTCGTCGAGCTGCTCGGTGGTACGCGCGCCGAGAATGACCGAGGTGACCGCCGGTCGCGCCGCCAGCCAGGCCAACGCCACCGCCGACATGGACGCGCCGCGTTCCCCGGCGACCTGACGGACCGCGTCGAGCACCCGCCAGGTGCGCTCCTCGGCGTTGCGCCCGGCGTACGCCTCGACGCCGCGCTGGGGGTTCTCGCCGAGGCGGGTCGCCCCGGTGGGCGTGCTGTCACGCTGGTACTTGCCGGTCAGCCAGCCGCCACCCAGCGGCGACCACGGCAGGATGCCGATGCCCTCGTTCTCGCAGACCGGCACCAGCTCGAACTCGATCTCCCGAGCCAGCAGGTTGTACTGCGGTTGCAGGCTCACGATCGGGGTGAGGTTGAGGTGCTGGGTGAGCAGGGCGGCCTTCTGCAACTGCCAACCGGTGAAGTTGCTGACCCCCGCATAGCGGATCTTGCCGGCGCTCACCGCGTCGTCGAAGAACCGCAGCGTCTCCGGCAGTGGGGTCATCGGGTCCCAGGCGTGCGCCTGGTAGAGGTCGACGGCCTCGACCCCGAGCCGCCGCAGGCTGGCGTCCAGCGCGCGGGTCAGGTGCACCCGGGACAGGCCGGCGTCATTCGCCCCCGGCCCCATCGGGAACCGTCCCTTGGTGGCGATCACCAGCCGGTCGCGCAGGTCGGGGCGGGCCCGCAGCCAGCGCCCGACGATGTCCTCCGAGACACCGGCGGAGTAGACGTCGGCGGTGTCGATGAAGGTGCCGCCGGCCTCGACGAACCGGTCCAGTTGGGCGAAGCTGCCGGCCTCGTCGGTCTCCGCGCCGAACGTCATGGTGCCCAGGCACAGGGTCGAGACCACCGTGCCGGTGGAGCCCAGGGTGCGATAGCGCATATCGTCCTTTCGGTCCGAGTGACAAAGCCGATCTTCGCACCCGTCCGGACCACCCGCATTCGGGACTGTGCCGAACGTCGGTACGGGCACCCGCGCGGCGTCGCCGCCGGTCATCATGAGCCAGTGAGCGAGCCCGCGACCGACATCGACCGCCCGCACCAGCCCACCCAGTCGCCGCCGTCGGCGGTGCCACCCGGGCCCGGCGCGCGCACGCGCGGTCCGTGGCTGGTGGCCGCCGCGACCAGCCTGACGTTGCTGCTGCTCGCCGGCCGCTACGGCTATCACCGTGACGAGCTGTACTTCCTGCTGGCCGGTCGACACCTCGACTGGGGCTACGTCGACCAGGGCCCGCTGGTCCCGGTGCTCGCTCGACTGCTCGACACGATCGCGCCGGGCAACCTGGTGGTGCTGCGGACGCCGTCGGCGCTGCTGGCCGGCGGCGCGGTGCTGTTGGTCGCCGCCATCGCCCGGGAGCTGGGCGGAGGCCGTGGCGCGCAGACCGTCGCGGCGGTGCTCGCTGCGCTGTCCGGCATCGTGCTCGCCAGCGGTCACCTGCTCAGCACCACCACCGTCGACCTGCTGGTCTGGCTGGTCGCCGCGTGGTGCGCGGTGCGGTTGCTGCGCACCGGCGACAGCCGCTGGGCGCTCGGCATCGGCCTGGCGCTCGGGGTGGGCTTGCTCAGCAAGCTTCTGCCGGCGTTGCTGGCCGTGGGCCTGATCGCCGGGGTGCTCATCGCCGGGCCACGTCGGCTGCTGCGTGACCGGTGGGTGCTCGCCGCCGCCGGGATCGCCGTGCTGCTGGCCGCCCCGAACCTCATCTGGCAGGCGGCGCACGGCTTCCCGCAGCTTGGCGTGGCGGCCTCCATCTCCGACGGGGACAGCTCCTACAGCGGTCGGGTCGAGGCGCTCACCCTCCATTTCGTCATCATCAGCCCGTACGCCGTGCCGATCTGGATCGCCGGCCTCGTCGCGCTGCTGCGCCGACCGGCGTGGCGGGCGTACCGGGCGGTGGCCTGGTCGTGGCTGGTGGTGGTCGCCATCGTGCTGATCGCCGGCGGCAAGGGTTACTACGACGCGCCCCTGCTGCTGGTCCTCACCGCCGCCGGTGTGCTGGTCACCGTCGCGTGGGCGTCGCGCGGGTCGATCCGGCTGCGTCGAGGGCTGCTCGTGCTGGGTGTGGTGCCGTTCCTCCTGCCCAACATCGTCCTGCTGCTGCCGGTGCTGCCGGCCGAGCGGCTGCCCGGGTTCGTGGTCGACGTCAACTACGACGCCGGCGAGACGATCGGCTGGCCGGCGTTCGCGGACTCGGTCGCCGCCGTCCACCGTGGTCTGTCACCCGAGGAGCGCTCGCGGGCGGTCATCCTGACCGGCAACTACGGCGAGGCTGGCGCGGTGGCCCGTTACGGTCCGGCCCGTGGTCTTCCGCGTGCCTACTCCGGGCACAACAGCATGGTCGACTTCGGTCGGCCGCCCGCCGCCGCGGACGTGGTCATCGCCGTCGGCTGGGAACGTCCCGACCCGCTGAACGCCTGGTTCGAGACGTGCACGCTCGCCGGTCGGGTGGACCAGCGGGTCGAGGTGGAGAACGACGAGAACGGCGGCCCGATCCACGTGTGCCGGGGGCTGCGGCGTCCGTGGGCGCAGATCTGGGACACCGAGGTACGCCACACCGGCTGACCGTGGTCAGCCGGCGCTGCCGCCAGGTCAGCCAGGTCAGCCGGCGCGGCCGCCGGTGAGCCAGGTGTGGATGCCGGCCAGGGCCTCGGGGCCGGAGTCGGTGTCGACGTCACGGGCGAGATCGGCGATCGTGACCGCGGCGAGCGCCTGGCGCCACGCGTCCTCGGCCGCCCACATGGCCCGAGCGACCGGGCACGGCGTGGTGCAGGAGTCGGCTGGCGTCGCGAACGGGCCGCGCTGGCGGATCTCCGTGCAGACGAAGCTGGGCCCCGGGCCGTCGACGGCCCGCACCACGTCGAGCAGGGTGATGCTCTCCGGCGCGCGGGTGAGGACGTAACCGCCCGACTTGCCCTGGACGGAGTGGATCAGGTCGGCGCGGGCGAGGGACTGGAGCTGCTTGGCGAGGTAGCTGCTGGAGACGTCGTGCAGCTCAGCCAGCTTGGCCGCCGGGACGGGCGTGCTGCTGGCCGTGAGGACCACGCAGCAGTGCAGCGCCCACTCGACCCCGCCGGACATCTTCATGTGCTCACCCTAGCCAACCCCGGATACTCGGACTCACAATGTCCGAGTATTGTTCTCGGACAGAAGAGGTCCGAGTTTGGCAGACCCCAGAAGCCGGACAGACGACCACATATCAGAGAGAGGTGCATGGGCATGAAGATCGCCGTACTGGGTGGAACCGGCCTCATCGGGTCGCAGGTCGTCAAGATCTTGCAGACCGCCGGCCACGAGGCGGTGCCGCTCTCGCTGTCCACCGGGGTGGACCTGCTCAGCGGGCAGGGGCTGCCCGAGGCGCTCACCGGCGCCGAGGTCGTCGTCAACCTGACCAACTCGCCGACCTTCGACGACGCCTCCCCCGCCTTCTTCCAGACGACCATGGACAATCTCCTGGCTGCCGCCGAGCGTGCGGGTGTCGGTCACGCGGTGGTGCTCTCCATCGTCGGCGTCGACCAGGTGCCCGACCTGGCCTACTACCGCGCCAAGGCCCTCCAGGAGGACATCCTCAGGGCCGGCCCCGTTCCGTACTCGATCGTCCGCGTCACCCAGTTCTTCGAGTTCATCGAGGCGATCATGTCCTGGACGGCCGACGACACCACCGTTCGCCTGCCCAGTGCTCCCCTGCAGCCCATCGCCGCGGCCGACGTCGCACAGGCTGTCGCCGACGTCAGCATGGGCGCGCCTCTCAAGGGCATCCGCAACGTCGCCGGCCCCGACGTCCTCGCCCTCGACGAGTTGGGGCGCATCACCCTCGCCGCCCGTGGTGACCAACGCACCGTCACCACCGACGACACCGCCGGCATGTTCGCCGCCGCCCCCGACGGCGTCCTGATCGCCCCCGACGACGCCGTGATCGCGCCCACGACCTACCGGGAGTGGCTGAGCCGCCAGGTCTGAGACGACCGACCCACCCGCACGTCGCCGTGGTGATCGACTGGCACGGCGACGTGCGGGCGCGGTGCCGTCAGCGTGCTACCGCCGGCGTGCCCGCCTCCCACATCGCGCGGGTCATCTCGTACTCGACCTCCCCCAACTCGGCCTGCGGCAGCAGGTCGTCGACGGGAGGGAAGTACGTACGCACGTACCGCATGCCGACAGCCTCCAGCACGCCGCGCGACCTGGTGTTCGCGGCCATGGTCTGCGCGATGACCCGGCTCTGCCCGACGGTGTCGAAGGCGTGCCGCAGCAGAGCGGAGGATGCCTCGCTGGCCAGGCCCCTGCGCCAGTGCCGACGAACGAGGCGGTAACCCAGGTCGGTGACGCTGGGGTCGTCCGGTTGGTCGGGGCCGTGCGCCGGTGGGAGCATCATGAGCCCGACGAACTCTCCCTCGTCCTCCGGTGCTGCCGGCGGCGCACCACCCGCGCCGTCGGCGGATGCGAACGCCATCCAGTAGCCCAGGCCGTCCACCGTGCGTGCCAGGGCCATTCTCCGCGCGTGGGATGCGACGACCTCGTCGCTGGTTCGCGCCCGGCCGCTGACGTAACGAAGGACCTCCGGGTCGGAGTCGAGCTCGATTTCCAGCTCAAGGTGCCTGTCGGCAAGGGGAACCATCAACAGTCGGTCGGTGCGTAAGGTCGGTTGAGGCACGGCCAAACGATCGCACTGGTGGTGCCAGGGCAGCGATCCAATTTGCCGCAGGTCGGTGCGCGGCGGTGCCTGCTCCTAGCCGGCCACGGGCCGTGACCGCCATTCGTCGGCCAGGATCGCGAAGACGAGCTGGTCAGCCCACTCCCCCGCGAACAGGTAGCTCGCGACGTGGTGTGCCTCACGACGCATGCCGAGCCGGGCCATCAGACGGGCGGAGGCGGCGTTGCGCCCGTGACACCGACCATAGATCCGGTGCAGCCCGAACTCGGTGAAACCCCAGTTCACCAGGGCCGCAGCGGCTTCCGTCGCCAACCCACGGCCCCCGTGGTCGGGGTTGAACACGAAACCGATCTCCGCCGTACGGTCGAGCCGGCTGCGCCACACCAACTCCACGGTCCCGATCACCCCCGCGTCACCGACCGCGGCCAACGCCAGCTAGTCGCCCTCCGCGCGCAGCGCGTCCTCGCCGGCCATGGCGAGCACCGAAGCCCGCGACTGGTCACGGGTACGCGGCCCGGCACCGAGCATCCAGCGAACGACGTCGGGTCGACGCTGGTACGCGTACACGTCATCGAGGTCGTCGATGGTGAACGGACGCAGGGTGAGCCGCGCGGTGCGGATCGGATAGGCCGGCCGGAACATCAGGCGAACTCCTTCATCGTCTGCCCGTGGCCGTCAGCTGCCGCTGGCGCTCCAGGATTGGGGCGGCGCGGCAGCAGCAACGGGCTGGCGAGAATCACCAGTCCCGCGACCAGGATGGCCGTGCGTGGACTGGTGGCGGCGGCGAACAGCCCGCCGAGCGCGCTGAACACCGCGATGGTGGCGCTGCTGCCGATCGACCAGGCGGTCAGAGTGCGCACCACGCGCTCGCGGGGCGTCTGCTCCAGGCGGTAGGTGGCGAGAACCGGGTTGTACAGGCTCATGCTGATGATGATCGCAAGTTCGACGGCGATCACCGTGGCGAGCCCGACGACACCGGGCTGGACGAAGGCGAGGCCGACCAGCCAGACCGCGCGCAACGTGCCCACGGTGCGGATGATCCGGTGTTGGCCGTACCTCGCGACGACGCGGCGGGCCAGGCGTGAGCCGACGAGCCCGCCCACGCAGGGCACGGCGAAGGCGAGCCCGTACTGCCACGGTGGAAACCCGAGCTCGCCCAGCAGGAGCACGGCCAGCAGGGGTTCCGTGGCCATGATCAGCCCGCCGACGAGCAGTTGGTTGAGGTAGAGCGCCCGCAGGCCACGGTGGGTCAGGAGGTGCCGCCAACCGTCGTGCACGTCAGCGGCCCGCACCCGGTGACCGCCACTGCGCCGGGGGTGTTCCTCCCGGCCGCCGATCGCCGTGATCCCCAGCGCGGAGAGCAGGTAGCTCACGGCATCGACCACGATGGTGGCGACCGGCCCGAACAGGCCGACCGCCGCGCCGCCCAGCGGCGGCCCGAGGGCGATGGCGCTCCAGGTCGTCGACTCGAACCTCGCGTTGGCCACGAGCAGGTCATCCGGCCGGACGAGGGCCTTAAGGTAGGCGCCGCTGGCCGCACCGAAAGCGATCTTGGCGGTGGCGACGACGGCCGAGACGACCAACAACTGCGCGAAACCGAGCCGGCCGAGCGCGTAGGCGACGGGGATCGTCAGCAGGACCACGAACCGGGCCAGGTCCATCACGACCATCACCGGCCGCTGGCGGCGGAACTCCACCAACGGCCCGAGCGGCAACGCGACCAGCGCGCCCACCGCAGGCCCCACCGCGGACAGCGCGGACACCTGGGCGGGGCTGGCATCCACCACCAGCACGGCGATCAGCGGTAGGGCACCGAAGCCGAACCCGGAACCGTAGGCGCTGACCGCGTACGACGCCCACAACCATCGGAACTGCCGACCCAGGGATCGTCCCGCCGTCACACCCACACCCTGCTTCCCACAACCCGCCGTTGACCGGGGCGATCAAAGCAGGGGTGCAGAGGCCAGATCAAACAACCGAAACAGCGGCGAGCCACAACCGATTGTTGTGAAAGTAGGCTTCCCGGCGTGGATCTCGATGCCGTACGCACCTTCGTCGCCGTCGCCGACGCCGGCCAGTTCCAGGACGCCGCCACCGCGCTGTCGATCACGCAGCAGGCCGTGTCCAAGCGCATCGCCGTCCTGGAAAAGGATCTTCAGGTACGACTGTTCAACCGCACGGCTCGCGGCGCCCACCTCACGATCGACGGCCAGACCTTCCTGCCCCACGCCCGGGAACTGCTGCGCGTCGAGGCGCGCGCCGACGCCTCCGTCCGCCCCGGTCGGCGCGCCCTGCGCGTGGACGTGCACAGTCGGCGCATCGCGCCGGCGGTGCTGTTGCAGGATTTCCACCGTGCGCACCCACGCATCGAGCTGGACGTCGTCACCCTCGACGCCGATGTCCATGCCGCGATGGCCGCCGTCGAGGCGGGGGCGGTCGACGCCACCTTCCACGCCGTCCCCGTCCCGGCGCGCCACCTGCCCGACGGGATCCGGACCGCCCGCGTGATCGACGAACACCATGAGCTGCTCGTCGGGCCACGTCACGCGCTGGCCAACGCCCGCGTCGTCACGCCCGGTCAGCTCGCCGCGCACCGCATCTGGATGCCCGGCATGGCCCTCGGCACCGAATGGGCGGACTACTACGACGAACTCGCCGCCGCGTTCGGCCTCACCATCGACCTGGTCGGGCCGGTCTTCGGCAACGAGGCGCTGTTGGCCGAGATCGCCGACTCCGCGCAACTGGCGACCTTGGCCGGCGAACGCACCCGCTACCTGTGGCCGGACAGCTACGACCTGCGGCGCATACCGGTACGCCACCCGGCGCCGATCTATCCCATGTCTCTGATCTGGCGCGACGACAACCCGCATCCCGCCCTTGCCGCACTTCGTGACCACCTGGACTCTCGGCGAGTGCGGGCACCCGACGCCGAGGTCTGGCTACCGACCTGGGTGTCGTGATCGGTGCAGCTCGGCTGCTCCGTGCGACTGTTCGTCCTGACCGCCCGTCGGCCGCGAGCGCTGAATCTGGTCAGTGCCGCAGGAGCCCGGTCGTCTGGATTGTCTCCCCGTGCCCGGTGGGTGGGGCGCTGCGGTGCAGCTCAAGGCCGATGTCGACGACGACGGATCGCTCCAGGGCCGCGACCTGTGCCATGGGTGTCCACTGCGCCAGGTCGGTCGTGCCGTGCGTCTCGGATCGAAGCTCACCGGCGACGATCCGGGCCCGGTAGAAGATGGCCAGCATGTGCAGCTCGACAGCCTCCCCGTCGTGGCCCTCCACAGTCCTCGTGCGGGAGTTCACCCCGAGCAACCGCTCGACCTGCGCCTCGTACCCCGTCTCCTCAGTCACCTCCCGCACGACGGCGTCGAACGGATCCTCGGCGTGCTCGACCCCGCCGCCGGGTAACGTCCAGTGCCGTCGGGCGCCGTCGGGCGAAACCCAACGGGCCAGCAGCACGTCCTCGTCCCGTAGACACACCGCGTACGCGGCCACCCGGAGCCGTTGCGTGGTCACAGTGACCAGGATGTCGCAGTCTCGGGGCCAGCGCTGCCCTCGAACGGGTTGAACGGTTCTGTCAGAACGATTCTCCTGGGATTTCCGCGACCAGTTGGAGACGGGCCGGAGCGACTCCCATCCGGATGGGGACCGTCAGAGCACTGACCTAGCCTGGTGAGGTGCTGTCGCAGCTGACGGGCTTGTCCCGACACTTCACGGAGGAGACCCTGCGCGCGTACCTCCTCGACCGCTCGGTCCGTCGAGACGACGGTTGCCTGATCGTGCGCGGTTACGGGAGCCAGCGGGGCGTTCACCAAAAAGTCGCCGGGCGGGCTTGGGCGCACCTCACCGCCTACGTCGTCTTCGTCGGCGGTTACGACCCCGGGTTGGACGTGCACCACCTCTGTGGAGTGCCGGACTGCATCGAACCCACTCACCTGCGGCAGGTTGCCCATGCCGAGACCTGCCGAGGCCGTACCCAGCAACCGCGCTGCCGCAACGGGCACGAGCGAGAGATCGATCCCACGACCGGCCGGTACCGCAAGGTGTGTCGGGCGTGCAACAGCGAGGCCCAGAGAAGGTGGCGGGCGCGCCAAGCGGCTGAGGTTGCCGCAGCCCGGGCCGCGTACGGGAGGCAGGTGAGCTGAAGCCCTCCGGGCCAAGCGGCTGAGCGAACCCGTCAACGGGACATTGTGTAGAGAGTCAGCGCAGCCAGCGACGGCGCATCGACGATGTCGCCGGCCAACACCATGGCACGGATCTGCGCGTCGGTGAACGACCGGTGCACCATGTCCTGCTCGGTCGCCTCGCGGTCCGGCTCACCCTCGGTCAGCCCGGTGGCCAGGTAGACGTCGCAACCCTGGGTGGAGAAGCCGTACGCCTCGTACAGGTGCCCCAGATGAGTGACCGCCTCCGCGCGCAATCCGGTCTCCTCGGCCAACTCCTGACGAGCCAGCGCGGAGGCGTCGCCCCCGACCCCGTGCCCCCAACTGCCCTGGGGGAACTCCCAGGCTCGCCGGCCAACTGGGTAGCGGAACTGCTCGACCAGCCAGAAGCCCTCCGCCCAGCGGGGCAGGACCAGCGCGGAGTCCGGCTTCTCCACCACCCCGTAAATGCCAGTCGAGCCGTCTGGCCGGCGAACGAGATCCTCCCGGACGGTCATCCAGGCGTTGGTGTAGACGGTTCGACTATCCAAGCGCTCCATCGCGAGATGCTCGCAGGTCAACCGCACCGGTTGAAACCCGCTGGCGGATGCTTCAAGCGGATCGCTACACCAGCGTGAAGCATTACGCACAAGAACTGTCATTATGATGCGTGTCCACTTCGCTCCTTTTGTGGTGGCTATTTATTGGATTACTGTTACCGGTAAACCGTTAATGGCTCTGGACGGGTCGAAGATGCCGTCGCGGACGGCATCGGAGGGGCCTGCGGCATCACGGCGGGGTTGATGAGCGCGTCCGAGCAGATACCGCGCTTCGTCGAACGAGCGCGGCCTCGTAGCTCAGATCAGCACGACCTCTGAGTGGCGCGCCGCGGAGTCAGGGCCGGAGCCAGCGATCAAACCAGGCGCGGGTCCGGCGCAGGACGTCGAGTTGGTGGTTGCGTTCCCGGATCGAGTGGCCCTCTCTCGGGTAGATCACGAACTCGTGCTCCACGTCGAAGTGGCGCAGCGCCCGGTGGAGGTACACCGCCTGGCCGAGGGGGACGTTGGTGTCCTCGGCGCCGTGCAGGATGAGCACGGGTGTGCGGATGTGGCTGGCGAAGGAGATCGGACTGACCGCGTCATGGGGATGCGGACCGACGCCGGACCAGCCGGTGCTGCCGCCGAGCGCGGCTTCGAACTGGCCGTACTCTCCCGTCGCCGCCAGCATCCCCCAGTCGACGACGCCGGCGCCGACCAGCGCGGCGCGGAAGCGGTCAGTCTGGCCGACGGCCCAGGCGGCCATGAAGCCGCCGTGGCTCCAACCGGCGATGCCCAGCCGGTCGGGGTCGGCGACGCCCTCGGCGACGAGCAGGTCGATGCCGGTCAGGATGTCGGTCCACTCCTGCTGCCCGACCCGGCCGGCGACGCTGGCGGCGAACTCGTGGCCATGCCCCTGGCCGCCGCGCGGGTTGGGCAGCAACACGGCGTAGCCGGCGGCGGCCAACCACTGCGCACTGGGGAACCAGAACAGCTGGCAGCGATCGGCGTAGCGATCGTACGGGCCTCCGTGCACGATCGTGACCAGCGGGAACGGGCCTTCCGACGCGGTCCTGCCCACCGGCAGCACGAGCAGGCCGTCCAGGTCGAGGCCGTCGGCCGCGCGGTAGGCCAGCGGTTGTTGCGTGCCGAGTGCGATGCCGTCCAGCTCCGGGCGGGTGTGGGTGATCCTTCGCAGCGGCCCGCTCGGCGGTCCGACGTGAACGTTCGGGGGTTGGTAGCGGGTGCCGGCGAGGGCGGCGATGCCCTCGCCGGCAGGGGTGGTGGTGAGGTTGTCGAGGCGTCCAGAGTGCTGCGACAGGGTCGTGAGGTCGGTGGGGTCGAGCCGGGCCAGGGTCGTGTTCAGGCCGTCGGCGCACACCACCAGCGGGGCGGCGTCGGTCTGGCAGAGTTCGGTGGGGCACATCGAGAGACCAACGGTGCGGTTGCGCAGGACGCGGCTGTCCACGGCCAGGTCGAACACGGCGGTGCCGCCCTGTAGGCCCGGTGGGGTGAGCGCGATGTAACCGAGGTGCCAACCGTCCGCGCCCGGCCACCAGGCCAGAGATCGTGCGTCGACCTCGACCGGTCCGAGGTTCTCCGCAGTCGCGGTCGTGGGGTCGAACAGGTGCAGTTGGCCGGTGCGCGGGCCGTGGTCGTTGTCGGCGCTGGCCCAGGTCAGCACGGCAAGTGGGCCGCCGTCGGGGCGTTGCCGCAGCTCCACGACATGCCGGTCACCGAACACACTCGGGGTGGTGACCCGGCCGGTGCGCCGGTCGAGCAGGCGCAACCGGGCACGGGGTTCGCGCTCCCCGACGACGATGGCGTCGTCGCGGTCCCGGGCGCGGCGCGCGTCCTGCTCGGTGGGTTCGTCCTCCGCCAGCAGAGCGACCAGGTTGGGGTCGGCGAGCGGCAGGTGGTCGATGACGCCAGAGCGCCAGCTGGTCAACGTGGTCATCGTGCCGTCGGCGAGGGTGAGCCCGTGCAGCTGCGGGATACCGCGGTCGGCGCGGTCGGACAGGAAGAACAGCGTCTGCGAGTCGGCCGACCAGAGTGGTCGGGATTCGGTTGCGATGTCGGCGGTCACCCGTCGCGACGCGACGGCGCCGTCGGTGTCGACGAGCCAGAGTGCGCTGTCGAGGTGGTCACCGCTGCGGCTGATGGGAGCGAGGACGTAGCAGAGCAGGCGCCCGCTCGGGGCGAGCGCCGGGGTCTGCGGCTGACGACCGTCGACAACGACCTCGGCGGTCAGACCCGTCATGCGATCAGTCTGTCAGCACCGAAGGGTGCCACACACGATCGATGCGGTGCGGCATGACGCTGAGACTCGGATGCCGCACGTCTCACGCAACCTGCGGTACCGCCGCTCCGTGCGGCTCACCAAGAGGTCAAGATCCTCGGTGGGCTCCAGGCCCGGACAACAGGTCGATGTCCGTGGCCCGCATGGGCTGTTCGCACTCCGAGCACCGTAGTTCCACATGGCTGATCCTGCCGCAGGCGTGGTGGCGGTAGAGCACCGGCGGACCGGCCTCTCCCGCCGTCCAGCGGTCACCCCACCGCACCATGACAAGCAGCAGATCGCAGAGCTCCCTGCCCTTGTCGGTGAGCAGGTATTCGTGCCGGACCGGCCGGGCGCAATACTCACGCCGGGCCAGGACACCCTGGTCGACCAGCCAGCTCAGCCGCTCGGCGAGCACCTTGCGGGACATGCCGAGGCCCCGCTGAAGTTGCTCGAAGCGGTGAGTGCCGGCATAGACGTCCCGCAAGATCAGCGGAGACCACGGCTCACCGATGACGTCGAGGGTCCGGGCGATCGAGCACGCCATGGCGCCGAACTGCGTTCGTTGCATGACACCACGATACGCAAGATAGTTCCTTGAAGGAACTGACTCTGTTAGCGTCACATCAGTCCGTCCCCTCAAGAAGCCGACTCTGTCCACCTGCGTGTGGACGCCAAAAGGAGGCCCGCATGAACCATCCACCGATCGTGCCGACCGTGGACTGGCAAGACGCGGTAGACGCCCTGCGCGTCCGCGAAAAGGCGCTCACCCGCCAGCTCGACGCGGTGGCCGCGGCGCGTCGCCGGCTACCGATGACGCCGGTCGAGCGGGACTACGTGTTCGAGGGCCCGTCCGGGCCCGCCAGTCTCGGCGACCTGTTCCAGGGCCGCCGCCAGCTCATCGTGTACACCTTCATGTGGCACGGGGACGACGCTGTCTGCTCCGGCTGCTCGTTGTTCACCGACAACGTCGGACACCCGGCCCACCTCAACGCCCGCGACGTCACCCTGGCGTTGACGTCCCATGGCCCACTGGACGACCTGTTGGCGCTGCGGCGGCGCATGGGTTGGGACCTCCCCTGGTACTCGTCACTGAACAACAGCTTCAACGCCGACATGGGAACCGGTGACGGATTCGCGCTGAACGTCTTCCTCCGCGCCGACGACCAGATCTTCCGCACCTACACCACCACGGCCCGGGGCGTGGAACGGCTCGGCAGTAACTGGACCTTCCTCGACCTGACGCCATACGGCCGACAGGAGACCTGGGAGGACTCGCCGGAAGGCTGGCCGCAGACCCAGCCTTACCAGTGGTGGCGGCTGCACGACGAGTACGACGCCCCCAAGAACCCGTCATGAGGGTCGACACGCCCTGATCCCTTCTTTCCGCCGGAAGACGCCACACCCCTCAACACCGACGTGGCGACTCAACCTTGGAGCCAGACACTGGCCTGTCTGGAGTCGGCCGCCGGCCCGAGATCAGTGGGCGGGCTCGCCGAACCAGCGGGAGAGGTGGTCGTCCAGGTCCTGCTGGTCGTCGCCGATCCAGGCGATGTGGCCGTCGGGGCGTAACAGGACACCCGGAACGTCCAATGCCGCGGTCGAATCCGCGAGGTGGTCCACCCGGTCTGACCACCCGCCAACCGTGAGGCGTTCGGTGCGGTCCAGCAGCAGACCGCGGCCGCGGTGCAGCAGACCGTAGAGGTGGCCCTGTTTGGTGTCCACGTCGGGCAGGCGGCGACCGAGCAGGTCGGGGCCTCCGCCGAAGTCGTAACGGATCCCGATGGCGGTGATCTTCTCCAGCAGATGGAGGTTCACCTCGTCGAAGTCCATCAACTCGGTGAGCAGCCTGCGCACCGCCTGTGCGCCCGGTTCGGTGGACAGAAGCTCCGTCTGTGCTCGGGTGTTGTCCAGCACCGCCTCGGCGACCGGACGGCGTTCGGCCTGGTAGGTGTCCAGCAGTGCCTGCGGCGCCCAGCCGCGGATCCGCGCGGCCAGTTTCCAGCCGAGGTTGAATGCGTCCTGGACGCCCAGGTTGAGGCCCTGTCCGCCGATGGGCGGATGGATGTGCGCCGCGTCGCCGGCCAGCAGCACCCGCCCGACCCGATAACTGCCGGCCAGCCGGGTGGCATCGCCGAAGCGGGACAACCAGCGCGGGGAGTGCACACCGAAGTCGGTCCCGGCGATGGCGCGCAACTGCTGTTTGAGGTCGTCGAGGGTGGGCGGTTCGGCGCGGTCGCTGACCCCGACGGCAGGCACCAGGACGCTGTAGACCCCGACGCCCGCGGGCCGGAGCCAGAATCGCTGATGGGTCTCGCGGACCTCGGCCACCGTGGCGGCGATCTCCTCCTGCGGGACGCCCACTTCCACCTCGCCCATCAGACTCTCGGTCCGGGCGGGCTCCCCGGGAAAGCCGACGCCGAGCAGTTTGCGCACCGTGCTGCGCCCGCCGTCGCAGCCGACGAGGTAGCGCGACCGCAACTGCTCCCCGTCGGCCAGTTCGACGGTCACACCCTCGTCGTCCTGCTCGAAGCCGGCGACCGACCGACCGCGCCGGACCTGCGCGCCCAGGTCGATGGCGTGCTCTTCGAGCAGACGTTCGATGACCGGCTGTGGGATGCCCAGCAGATAGGCGTACCGGGAGTCCAGGCCCTCGGGCGCGGGCTTGGGGATGCCGGCGAAGTAGGCGCTGGCCGGACGCCGCCGCCCGTGCGGGAGGATGCGGTCCAGCAGCCCGCGCATCGCCATCAGCTCCAGACTGCGGATGTGCAGGCCGACGATGCGGACGGCCGACGTCGGCTCGGTCTCCCTCTCCAGAACGAGGACCCGCACGTCGTGCAGCCGTAGTTCGGCGGCGAGCATCGCACCGGTCGGCCCACATCCGACAATGATCACGTCGCAGGTGCGGGGCACGCGATCGGTGTTGAGGGCCGACGATGCCGGGCAGATGTCGCGCTCGACCGGATCGGTCGACGGCGGGTCGGCGGCGAATTGCGGAGGGTGCATAGGTGTTGCCTCTCGGGAGTGCCGTGTTGGCAGGGCGCTCCCGGCGACACCTACGTCAATCGCCCGACCGTGACGGCAAGGGGGAGCACCCAGATCGCTGCAACGTTCATGGGTCTCACCTCCTCGGGCGGTGTCGCGGTCGACTGCAAGCTATACCCCCGGCGTGATCCCGTCGAGTTGTTTCCTCGTCACGTGATCACGGCGTCTGGTGGGTCAGCGATCGGTGGAGCCACTCGGCCATCAGCGCGCGTTCGGCGTCGGTGAGCCCCGGGAGGTCGGGCAGCACCGTCGCGAAGGTCACCGCGACCGCGTTCGCGGTGGTGTCGGGCGCTACCGGAGTTGTCGCCAGGATGCTGCCGAGCACGGCATCGAGCATGGCCTCGCCCAGACCGAGGTCGCGCTGCCCGGTGGGCATTCCCAGCAGCGTGAGGATGGTCCCGTTGCCCGCAGAGTGGATCATCATGAGCGCGCGCTCCTCATCGACCCGGAGGAGGCCTGCCGCGGCGAGTCGTCGGACCCGGCGGCGTAGCACGTCGAGGCCGGCGACCGTTGCCGGCGAGGGCGCACCGCTCCCCCGGGTGCCGATCAGCGCGTACAGCTCGGGGTTTGTCAGGCCGAACTCCACGTGCGCGCGCCATCCGGCGCGCAGGTCCGCGACCGGGTCGCCGTCCGCTGCGACGGATTTGCCGCTGACGTAGGTGGCCATGACGTGCTCGGCGACGGCGTCGACGAGTCCGTCCTTGTCGCCGAACAGGCGATAGATGGTCGGTGCCTGCACGCCCGCGGCCTGGGCGACGGCGCGCGTCGTCACCGCGTTCGCACCCTTCTCCCGCAGCAGTTGGGTCGCTGCCGAGACGATGCCCGCACGGACGTCGTCGCGGGTGTCCTGGGTCGTCACCATGAACCGATGCTAACAGTGGTTTGTTATCCGCGAATTATCGGTGCTAACGTCTGCGCCGTAGCGTCGATAACAAGGAGTGTTCACCATGATCGTCGTCACCGGTGCCACCGGCCAGCTCGGATCCCAGATCGTCGGCCGGCTGCTCGACCGGCTGTCGCCCGACGCCGTGGGCGTGAGCGTGCGCGACGTCGACAGGGCGGCCGGCCTCGCCGAGCGCGGGGTGCGGGTGCGCGCCGCGGACTTCACCGACCCGGCCACGTTGGGGCACGCCTTCGAGGGTGCCGACAAGGTCCTCATCGTCTCCGCCGCCATTCGCGGCCCCGGCGCGTTCGTCGCGAACCGCGACGCCATCGACGCCGCCCGCGCCGCGGGAGCCAGTCGAATCCTCTACACCAGCCACCAGGCCGCCTCCCGGGACTCGCTCTTCGCCGCCCAGCCCACGCACGCCGCGACCGAGGAACACCTGGCCGGGCTGGGGGTTCCCTTCACCGCCCTGCGCAACGGGTTCTACACGAGCACGCTCAGCTTCTCCGTCGGCACGGCACTGGAGACCGGGCAACTCGTGGCACCGGCGGACGGCCCGGTCTCCTGGACCGCGCACGCCGACCTGGCCGAGGCGGCAGCCGTCGCTCTCACCGAGGATGGCGTACTCGACGGGGTCACGGCACCGCTGACCGCCTCGGAGATGCTGGATCTCGAAGCGGTGGCCGCCATCCTCAGCGACATCACGGGGCGCACCGTCGAACGTGTCGTCGTGGATGACGACCAGTGGCGGGCGTCCGCCATCGAGCGAGGTATGCCCGCGGCGGCGGCCGACTTCACTCTGGGCATGTACCGCGCGGCGCGGGAGAAGGAGTTCGCCGTGACCGGTCCGACGCTGGAGGCAGTCATCGGCCACCGCCCGAAATCCGTCCGCTCGGTGCTCGAGGCCGTCGTCGCCCAGCGCTGACGCGCTCGAGAGCCGATCAGCGCAGCATCGCGCGGGTCATTCGACGGGTGGCGACGTACATCGCGATCGAGCCGAACGCGACGAGGTAGACCACCGGGATCAGCAGGTCCCAGCCGAGCCGGCCCAGAGCGGGCTCACGGACCAGCTCGATGCTGTGGTAGAGCGGCAGGGCCTGGATCAGGGGTCGCACCGCCTCCGGGTAGACCGACAGGGGATAGAACGTCGTCGCGAACAGGTACATCGGCAGCATGAACAGCTGGATGTACTGGAAGTCCGGGAAGTCGCGCAGGTACGTCGTGACGGCCAGGCCGCCAGCCGCGAACGCGTACGCGATCAGCACCGACGCCGGCAGGGCCAGCAGCACCCAGGCCGAGGTGACCAGACCGCCGACCGCCATGAGGGTGAGGAAACCGATCGACGTCAGCAACGCGTTGATCATCGCACTGGTGACCTCGCCGACGGCGATGTCGGTGACGGAGAGCGGTGTCGGCAGGATCGCCTGGTAGGTCTTCTCGACCCTCATCCGGCTGAAGACGCCGAAGCTGGTCTGGTTGAACGCGGTGTTCATCGCGGTCGTGGCCAGGATCGCCGGGGCAACGTAGGCGGCGTACGGGACGTCGACCCCGGGGACGGTGCCGACGAGCATCCCGACGCCGACACCGATCGACAACAGGTACAGGACCGGTTCGACGAGCGCGTTGAGCAACGGCGTGACCGACCGGCGGTAGACCATGACGTTGCGTTCGACGAGCGCGAGGGCGCGGCGGCTCGTCCAGGTGGGTACGACGACGCTGGTCATGCTGTCTCCCCGGGGCTTCGGACGTGGGCCGTCACGGGTGCAACCGCCTGCGGTAGGTGACCCGGGCGACCAGGAAACCGCCGACGGCAAGGGTCAGCAGGTACGCGATGTGCACGGAGCTGCCGGTGATCGTCGCGGTGCCGAGGCTGAGGGTGCGGCACAGCTCCACCCCGTGCCACAGCGGCAGCAGGTAGGAGACCGGTCGGATCCACTCCGGTAGCTGCGAGACGGCGAAGAACGTGCCGGAGAACATGTACAGCGGCATGATGACGAAGCGGAACACCGTGTCGATGTGGCGCAGCTTGCGTACGCCGACGGCCCACGCGGCGGCCGGCGCCGCGAACGCGACCCCGGTCAGCGTCGCGCCGAGCAGGGCGCCGAGCGCCCACCAGCCCCCGATCAACCCGAACGCGGCCATCACCACGATGAAGGCAGCGCTGGCGATGAGCACCCGGAAGGTGATGAACAGCAGGTGCCCGGCGGCAAGTTGCTCCGGGTTGAGTGGCGTCGGGGTGGCGCTCCGGTAGGCCCCGAAACCCGCTGCCCGGGCGACTCCCGCGGACCCCTCCAGGAACGCGTTCTGCATCGCGGCGGCGGCCAGCATGCCCGGGGCGAAGAACGCCGCGTAGGAGACGCCGGCGATCTGGGCCGGCGCGTTGTCGTCGACGAGGGCGCCCAGGCCTGCACCGATTCCGATGAGGAACAGCAACGGGTTCAGTACGTTGATCACGATGGAGCCACGCCAGGTGCGCCGGTAGCGCGTGACCCAGTATCCGAATGCGTGCAGCACCGTGGTCTCTCCTGCTACTCGATGAGCGATCGGCCGGTGAGCGTGAGGAACACGTCCTCCAACGTCGCGCGGCGGACCAGTGCGGTGAGCGGTGTGAGCGACATGGCGTGCACCGCGGCGAGGGCGGCCTCGCCGTCGGCGGTGTAGACGAGCACCCGGTCGGCGAGCAGTTCGACGCGGCCGTCGGTGTCGCTGCCGCCGGTGGCCAGCGCCGAGGTCCGGAGCTTCTCCGTCGCGGTGTCCCGGTCGTCGAGGCGAAACCGCAGTTCCAGGACCTCACGGGTGGCGTATCTGGTGATCAGTTCCCGGGGGGAGCCCTGCGCGACGATCCGGCCGTGGTCGACGACGATCAGCCGGTCGCAGAGCTGCTCGGCCTCGTCCATGTAGTGCGTGGTGAGGATGAGCGTGACGCCCTGCTGCTTGAGCTGGAAGAGCCGGTCCCACAGGATGTGTCGGGCCTGCGGGTCGAGGCCGGTGGTCGGCTCGTCGAGGAGCAGGATGTCGGGTTCGTTGATCAGGGAGCGGGCGATGGTCAGCCGCCGGCGCATACCGCCGGAGAGCGTCTCGACCTGGTCGCCGGCCTTCTCCTGGAGCTGGGCGAAGTCCAGCAGGCGGGTCGCGCGGTCCCGGATGACGGCCCGGGGCAGGCTGAAGTACCGCCCGTAGATGTGCAGGTTCTCCCGGACGGTGAGCTCGTTGTCCAGGTAGTCGTCCTGCGTCACGACGCCCAGCCGGGCGCGGATCTCGGGCCCCTGTCTCATCGGGTCCATGCCGAGCACGCGCAGACTGCCGCCGCTGATCGGTGACGTCGCGGCGATCATCCGCATGGTGGTGGACTTGCCGGCGCCGTTGGGGCCGAGAAGCCCGAAGGACTCTCCCCGCTGGACCTCGAAGTCGATGCCGTCGACCGCGTGGAACTCCGCTGTGGACCCACGCGGTGGATAGACCTTGGACAGATCTCTCGCCTCGACCAGCGGATGCTCGCTCACCACGGCAGCCTAGGGAAACTCGACAGTGGAACGCAAGATTTGAGCAAGGGTATGTAAATACTCGACGCGTCGCGGATTTGACCCTCGACCGGGTTGAGGCCCGACCATCGGCGACATGACCGACCAAGCGACCGCGGACCCGACCATGACCCGCATCATCGAGGCCGTACAGCTCGGCCAGGGCGGCACACCTGCCCGGGCCCGCGAGCTGCTCACCGCGTTGTGGGACGAGCTCGGGCCCACCGGTGACGCCCTGCACCGCTGCACCCTGGCGCACTACCTCGCCGACCTGCAGGACACCACCGAGGCGGAACTGGGCTGGGACGAACGAGCCCTGGCCGCCGTGTCCGACCTGACCGACGAACGCGCCCAGGAATACCTGCCCTCGCTACAGGTCCAGGCGTTCCTGCCGTCGCTGTACCTCAACCTGGCCGACTGTCACCGACGCCTGGGTAACGTCGATCTGGCCCGGGAGCACCTCGCCCGAGCCCGTGAACACCTGGTGCGGCTACCCGACGACCCGTACGGCGAGAGCATCCGCGCCGCTGTCCGTGACTTCGTCGCCGACGATCCGACCGACCGTCGGCGCTAGCGGCCGGCGGCGGTCACCGGTGCTGGCGAGCGGCGCCCGTCCGGTACTCCTGCGGCGAACGTCCGTAGTGGGCACGGAAGAGGCGGCTGAAGTGGGCCCGGTCCGGGAAACCCCAACGGGCGGCTATGACGTGGACCGGCTGCCGCAGCAGCGGGTTGCCGAGATCACGCCGGCACTGCTCCAGACGCTTGACACGGATGAGTTCGGCGACCGTGGTCGCCTCCGCCTCGAACAGGCGGTGCAGCGACCGCAGCGAGATGTGGTGGGCGGCGGCGACGCTACTCGGGCTGAGCTCGAAGCTGTCGAGGTGGCGGTCGATGAAGTCGACGACGCGGGCCCGCAGCGTGGTTTGCTGGGCCTCCGGTGACAGGGTGTCCTCGATGTCGAGGTACTGAGCGAGCGCGGCCGTGAGCAGATCCACCGCCACCCCACCCAGGATCTCGGCCTGGGCCGGCTCGAACTGCTCCGGGTGCGCCGCGATGCCCCGCAGGTGGTGGGCCAACAGCCCGCCGACGCCGAGGTGCGACGGCATCGGCGTGGCCAACACGCGGCGCAGCCGGTCCGGCGCCAGGGGCAGCACCGCGTGCGGTATCTGCAGGGTGATCGTCGTGGCGAGACCGGGGCCGTCCGCGCGGTGCCGGGCGACGTGCGGAAGCGCGGTGTCCAGGAGCGTGAAGTGGTTGGCGGCTTCCAGCGTGGTTTCCGTGCGGTCCTGGATCAGGGTGCTGCGGCCCGTCAGTGGTAGCGCGAGTTGATACACGTCCCCCTCGGCTCTGCGGACCAGTTTCGTGGGCCGGATCGAGTCCAGCGACGGGTAGCGCAGCGAGGTCATCCGGATACGGCCAAGATCGATGGCCTGCGCGTACGCGACGAAGTTGTCCAGGTGGCCGCTGGTGATGTGCGCCGGTGCCGTCTCCTGGGCAACCAGGGCATACCAGAACGCGAACCTGTCCGCCGGAGGCAGGGCCGTCGTGTCCACCACCAGGTTGGGCAACACTCTGCTCACCTCCCCCCACATGCGAGGATGGATTCTTGCACGCTTCGATGCTCTATACCCGTGACAGGCTTTCCACGCCTGGTGCTACCCGGCGGGTTGGCAAATGTCCGCGGTGACCGGCGCCGACCTGCGGGAGGCGGCCGAGGAGATGACCAGGGTGCTGCTGCCACACCCCGAACGCGACTGGTCGGTGCCGGCCGGCTCGTTGAGCTGGAGCTGCTGGACCACCGCGGCGCACGTCGCGCACGACCTCCTCGCGTACGCGGGACAGGTCACCGGCCGTCCGGATGACGGCTATCTGCCGTACGACCTGCGGGTCTCCACCGACGCGAGCCCGACGCAGGTGCTGACCGTGGTGCGGGCGTGCGCCGGCCTGCTGGCCGCTGCCGTCGACGCCGCCCCGTCGGACACGCGGGCCTGGCACTGGGGTCCGTGTGACCCGGCCGGTTTCGCCGCCATGGGCGTGGCCGAGACCCTGCTGCACACCCACGACATCACCCTCGGCCTCGGTGTGCCGTGGCAACCGCCGCAGCGGCTGAGCGCGCTGGTGCTGCGCCGGCTGTTCCCGGACGCCCCGGACGGGGCGGCACCCGAGGTGCTGCTCTGGATGACCGGCCGCGGTGAGCTGCACGGCCGCGCCCGCCGCACGTCCTGGAGCTGGCGGGCCGCGGTCGACTGACTCGCGCCGGCGTCGAGGGCGGGTGGTCGCCTGAGGGGCGACCGCCGCCACATCAACGCCACCAGACTGCCTCCGACGGCGAAGCCGACCACCTGCACGACCTGGGCGCAGATGTTGTCCACGCCGTATCGGCGTTCGCGCCGTCGAGGCCGCGAGCAGGCGTTCGGATCCGTTCGTGACAGGGTCGGAGGGCCGGCGGGAGGTGTCGAGGCGGGCTAGCCGGCGACGAGCGTGTGCCGGTGGCCGTCGAGCGGGAAGGGCGGCCGGGCCGGCAGCACCTCCTGGAACACGTAGCCGCTCTTCTGCGCCACCCGGCAGGACGCCAGATTGTCCACCTGGTGCAGCAGGTCGAGGCGGGTCAGGCCGGGAAACTGGTCGAACGCCCAGCGGCTCAGCGCGGTGACCGCGCGCGGGGCGACCCCGCGGCCGCGCGCCCACGACGCCGTCCAGTAGCCCACCTCGGCCGTCGGGCCGTCCGGCGTGGCGTTCTTGAGCACCACGTTCGCCACCAGCCGTGGGCCGTCCGGGTCGTCCTGGAGGACGGCGAAGCTGTAGCGGTGGCCGTCGTTCCAGTCCCGGCTCACCCGGTCCAGCCACTGCCGCCCCTCGCCGGGGTTGGTCACGGGCAGGCGGGTCCACCGCCGCAACACCGGGTCCCGATAGGCGTCCACCAGGGCGTCCAGGTCGTCGGCGCACCAGGGGCGCAGGGCGAGGTCCCGCGCCGGGGAGACAGCCGGCGCCCGTAGCTCGATCAGCATCCGCACAGTCTGCCGCCGCGAGTCCCGATCCGGGTGCCCCGTCCGTCGCGGGTTCAGCCCCGGCGGCGCCAGCGCAGCCACCAGCCGCGGCGCGTGCGGCGCGGCGACGCGACGGCGGTGACCGGCTCGACGGCGGGCGTGCTGACCTCGGGCCGGGCACGCTCGGCGCGCCAGCGGCGTACCACCTCGTCGGCGTTCACCGGCCGCACCACGACGCGAGGGCCGTCGGGGTTGCGCAGCCAGGCCACGATCTGGGCGTTCAACTGCCCCACGAAGTCCCGGACGGACTGCTCGGTGGGCAGGTCGCGGACCTCGTCGGGGACCTGCTCGACGCGTCGGCGCAGTTGCAGCGAGGTGGGCAGGAGCAGGTCGCTGGGCAGCGCCTCCCGCTCCAAGAAACTCTTGATCCACCACGACTCGTCGTACGGCGCCCCTCGGCCGGGGATCGGCTTGCCCATCCCGGGCAGGTCGTCGAACTCACCGCGTTGCACGGCTCCCTGGATCTGCGCCTCCACGGCCGCTTCCCACGCCTCTGTCACCCTTCGGCACCTCCCCCGGCCACCGTAACGCGCCGCCTCCGGACGGCGACACGCACTTGCAGTGGGTCAGCGCGCCGGCAACCGTGACCATTCCCGGCGACCGCCGGCCGAGCGGTTTCGGTCCGGCTGGGTGTTTTTCAGGGCCACGACCTGCCAGGTGGCCCTGGGCCGGCGCGGTCACCCGGGCCTACGGTCGGTGCGGGGCTGCCGAACGGGGGAAACGTCATGGTGGGTACGGGCGCACTGCTGGGCATCGCGCTGGTCGCCTTGGGGCTGGTGCTCACGCCCGGCCCGAACATGGTCTACCTGGTGTCCCGCTCGGTGGCGCAGGGCCGCCGGGCCGGGCTGGTCTCGCTGCTCGGGGTGGCCGCCGGTTTCGGGGTCTACCTGGCCGCGGCGGTCGCCGGCCTGGCCGCCGTCTTCGTCCTGGTGCCGACGCTGTACGCGGTGGTGAAGCTGGCCGGGGCCGGCTACCTGCTGTGGCTGGCCTGGCGGACGCTGCGCCCGGGCGGCCACTCGCCGTTCGCGCCCACCCCGCTGCCGCCGGACCCGCCCCGGAGGCTGTTCACCATGGGCCTGATCACCAACCTGCTGAACCCGAAGATCGCCATCCTCTACGTGTCGCTGCTGCCGCAGTTCATCGACCCGGCGCGGGGGCACCTGGCGATGCAGAGCCTGCTGCTGGGCCTGACGCAGATCGCCGTCGCGCTGAGCGTGAACGCGCTGATCGTGCTCAGCGCCGGGTCACTGGCCGGCTTCTTCGCCCGCCGACCGGTGTGGCTGCGGGTGCAGCGGTGGGTGACCGGGACGGCCCTCGCGGCACTGGCCGTCCGGATCGCCACGGACCGTTCCCGCGCGGCGGTCGCCACGCCCTGACCGGCGGTCACTGCCCCCGGTGGCGACGGACCATCGCGGCGGCCAGCGGCGCGGCGTCCAGGTCACCGGCGGCGAGCCGGGCGGCGAGGGTACGGCGTACCAGCCGGTCGGCCAGCGCGGGCGCGTGCCGGCCGACGGCCATCTCCAGGCGTCCTCGGGCGGTGGTCGCCACGTCCCGGGGTGCCCGGCGGGCGGTGGCGGCGCGCAGGATCGCCGCGACCACCCCCTCGACCGGCTCGGGGCGGGACACGCCCCGCAGGGACAGGCCGGCCTCGGCGGTGCTGTCGTGGATGGGTGAGGCGACCATGCTCGGGTAGACGACGCTCACCCCGACGTGGCTGCCCACCTCGTGCCGCAGCGCGTCCGCGTACGCGACCAGGGCGCGTTTGCTGACCCCGTAGGCGGCGGCGAGGGGCAGTGGCAGCACCGCCATCCGACTGGCCACGAAGATCACCCGTCCGCGGGCGGTGAGCAGTGGTGGCAGCGCCGCGGCGGTGGTCCGCCAGGCGGCGAGGAGGTTGACCTCCAGTTGCTGGCGGACCACCTCGTCGGGCGGCAGCTCGGCCGGGGCGGGGCCACCCACCCCAGCATTGTTGATCAGCAGGTCGAGGCCGCCGAGCTGGTCGACGGCGGCCCGCACGGCCGGTGGCACGGCGTCCGGGTCGGTCAGGTCGCAGCCGAGCACCGGCAGGTCGTCGTCGGGTCGCGCGTGCAGGTCGAGGCCCACCACCCGGGCGCCGGCGGCGCTCAGCGCGGCCCCGAGGTGTCGGCCGAAGGTGCCGCTGGCCCCGGTCACCAACACCCGGCGCCCGGTCAGCGTCCGGTGGCTCACTGCCCCGCCCCGACCGGCGTGCCCGCCCCGGCGCGGCGCGTGCCGGCGGCCAACTCCCGGGTCAGCTCGGCCAGGTAGACGTCGAAGTCCACGCGCATCGCCGGGCGGCGCTGCCCCCAGCGGGCGGTCGCGGCCCGCAGTTCGGCGCGGCAGACAGCCCGCTGCCGGTCCTCGTCCGGCAACGCGTAGCGGCCGGCGAGCTGCGCGGCGATCAGTTTGGCCTGCGCCTCCACCAGCGGAAACGCCGAACCGGTGGACTGCATCAGCCCGACGAAACTCAGACCGGGCGCGTCGGGGTGGAAGACGTGCCGGTACAACGGCAGGGTGTCGGCGCCCCCGGCGAGCAGGGCCGGGTCGAGGAACGGGACCTCCACCCGGTAGCCGGTGCACCAGATGATGAGGTCGACGCTGTCGCTGCGGCCGTCGGTGAACTCGACCCGGTCGCCGTCGAGGGCGGCGACGCCGGGCCGGGCCTCCACGTCACCGTGGGTCAGCCGTGACAGCAGCCCGTCGGAGAGCGTCGGGTGGTCCTGGAGGAAGCCGTGCGTCGGCGCGGGCAGCCCGTAGCGGGCGGGGCTGCCGACGGTGGCGGTGAGCATCGTCTGGCTGATGCGCTGGCGCAGCCGCCACGGCAGCCGGCGGGCCAGCGCCCCGTTGAGGGTGTCCGAGGGGCGGCCCAGCAGGTACTTCGGCACCACCCAGACACCCCGGCGCAGGGACAGCAGGGTGCGGGTGGCGGCGTACGAGGCGTCCACGGCGATGTCCATCGCGGAGTTGCCGCCACCGACGACGAGGACCCGTCTGCCGGCCAACTGCTCCGGGCCCCGGTAGTCGTGGCTGTGGATCTGCCCGGCCGTGCAGGTGCCGGGGTACGCGGGGTCGGGCAGCCGGGGCACCCGGTTGTGCCCGTTGGCGACGACCACGGCGTCGACGGTGACCTCGACCGGCCCGTCCGGCCCGCGCGCGGTCACCGCCCACGTGCCGGCGGAGCCCCGGGTGACCTGCTCGACGGTGTGGCGCAGCCGAATGTCCTCGCCCAACCCGAACCGGTCGGCGTAGTCGGCGAGGTAGCCGGCGACCCGGCGGTGGTCGGGGTAGTCGGGCCAGTCGGTGGGCATCGGGTGGTCGGCGAACTGGGTGCGGCCCCGGCTGGTGTTCAGGTGCAGCGTCCGGTACGCGGGCGAGTCGGGCGCCCCGTACACCCAGAGGCCGCCGACCTGGTCGGTGGTCTCGAAGCAGACCACCGGGACACCCGCGTCGCGCAGCGCCTTGACCGCGGCGAGCCCGGCAGCGCCGGCGCCGATCACCGCCACCCTGGGTGGTACGCCCATCGCCGCCCCCTGTAATCCAACGTCCGATGGATAATCGTCGCCCCGGTGGCGACCCGTCAAGTCGTCGCCTCGGAGGCGGCCCGTCACGTCGCCGACGGACCGTAGAGCCCGTCGAGCAGGCGGTGCACGAACGCCCGGAACTCGCGCCGCTCCCGAGCGCCCGGCGCACCAGCGGCCAGTGCCACCACGTGGCCGTGCGTCGCCCACACCAGACTCCGGACGGTGATGTGCGGGGTCGGTTCCGCCAGCGCGCCGGCCGCCGCCGCCGCGCTGAGCAGCTCCGCCACCAGCCGGTACAACGGTTCGGCGTAGCGCTGGTCGAGCTCGGCGTGCCGCTGCGGTTCCAACCAGCGACGCAGCCACAGCGCGGTGGTCTCCGGGCGGTCCTCCAGGAAGTCGACGAAGACGTCGACCAACTCGTGCAGGGCTTGGCGCGCCGCGTCCGGCCCCCCGTCGAGGGCGGCGCGGGCCTGCTCGGCGGCCTCGGTCAGCACCTCCCGCTCGGCGGCGAAGACCCGGGCGAAGCAGGCGTCGTAGAGCGCCGCCTTCGTACCCGTGTGGTGCGCGACCGTGGCGACGTCGACCCCGGCGGCGGCGGCGACCTCCCGCAGCCCGACGGCGTCGAAGCCGCGCTCGGCGAACAGCGCGGTCGCGGCGGTGAGCACCACCTCGCGGGTCGGCCGGGTCTCGTCGCGTCGCGGGCGACCCGGACGGCGTCGGGGCATGGTCATGGCCGCCATTCTGCCCCTAGAATCCAGCAACCGTTGGATTGCGGAGAGGATGCGGCGATGACCGGGCTCGACCGGCGGCCCGCGGCCGCCACCGACGCGGCACTGCCCCGTGGCCCCCTGGCGGGCTTCGCGGCCGGGTCGCTCGGCATGGGCGTCTGGGTGACCGTGCCCGGCCTGCTGCTGCTCTACTTCCTCACCGACGTGCTGGCCGTCGGGCCGTGGCTGGCCGGTCTCGCACTGCTGCTGCCGAAGATCGCCGACGTGCTGCTGCACCCGTGGGTGGGCCACCGCGCCGACGTCGAGCAGACCCGACGCGGCGACCGGCGTCGCCTACTGCTGGTCGGTTGCGCCCTGCCACTGGCGTTCGCGGCGCTCTTCGCGGTGCCCGGCGGCCTGACCGGCGCGCCGGCGGCCGCGTGGGTGGCGGTGTTCTTCATCGCCGGCAACCTGCTCTTCGCCGCCTACCAGGTCCCCTACCTGGCCACGCCGGCCGACCTGCGCATCGGCTACCACGAACGCACCCGGCTGATGGCGTTCCGGATGGTCGTGCTGACCCTGGGCATCCTGGTCTCCGGGCTGCTGGCACCGCTGCTGACCGGCGGCGACGCCGCGACCCGCGACGGCTACCAGCGGATGGGCGTGGTCCTCGCCGTCGGGATGCTGGCGGCCATGCTGGTCGGTGTCGCCGGCATCGCCCGGCTGCGCGGGTCCGCCGCGCACCCCGCCCCGGCGGGGCACGGCGGCTGGCGGGCGCTGCGCGTCGCGCTGCGCGACCGACAGTTCCGCTGGCTCGTCGCCGCGTACCTGGCGATGTCCACCACCACCCACCTGGTGCTCGCCGGGGTGCCCTACTACGCCGAGTACGAGCTGGGGGCCCCGGGCCTGACCACGGTCCTGGTGGCCGCGTTCGTCGCGCCGGCGCTGCTGGTCACCCCGGCCTGGCTGGTGGTGGCCCGCCGCGTCGGCAAGCAGCGGGCGCTGCTCGGCGCGCAGGGCGCGTTCGCCGTCGGTTCGCTGGTGCTGGCGGTGGGCCGACCGGCCGGGCTGCCGGTGCTCATCGGCGCGGTGGCGGTGCTCGGGGTGGCGTTCGCCGGCATGCAGCTGCTGCCGTTCTCGATGCTGCCTGACGTGATCCGCGCCGCCACCACGGCGGACGGGACCGCCACGGGTGCCGGCACCTACACCGGGGTGTGGACGGCCACCGAGGCCACCGGCGCCGCCCTCGGCCCGTACGCCTATGCCCTGTGCCTGGCCGTCGGTGGTTTCGTGGCCTCGACGGCCGGCGAGTCGCCGGTGCAGCCGGACGCGGCGCTCGCGGCGGTCCGCTACGGCTTCGGGTTGCTGCCGGCGGTGGCGATGCTCGCGGCCCTGCTGCTGCAACGCCGCTACACGCTGGACGCGACCGCCCGGGCGACGACGTGAACGGCCCGCACTAGACTTCGCCCTCGATGGACGCCCAGCCCAGCACCACCGAAACCCGCCCGTGCGCCCACTGTGGAGAGCCGGTGCCGCAGCGTGTCGGCGCGGGCCGGCCGTTTCGCTACTGCCGGGACAACGACGGCGCCTGCCAGCGCGCCTCCCGCAACAGCCGGATGCGGCACCGCAACGCCCCCGGCCTGCCCGGGCAGGTGGCCCGCACCTGGGAGGCGGTGGACCGCCTCGATCAGATCGTCGAGACGTTGACCGAGTCGCTGCACGCCGAGTTGTCCCCGGTCGGTGTGCAGCGGCAGGTCGCCCAGGTTCGCGCGGAAGCCGCCACCGAGGTCGCGGCGGCGCAGACCGAACGCGACGAGGCCCGCGACGACGCCGAGAACGCGGCGGCCGACGCGGCGCGTGCCCGCGAGCAGGCCCGGGCGGCACTCGCCGAGGCCGACGACGCCCGTCAGCGCGCCGAGCAGGCGCATCAGCAGGCCACCGCCGCCGACGAGCGGGCACAGCGCGCCGAGGCCGCCCGCGATCAGGCCCGCCACGACGTCAGCGCCGCCGAGGCGTTGCGCGCCCAGGCGGAACGCGACCGGGACCAGGCCCGCGTCGAGGTGCGCGACCTGCGGGCGCAGCGCGACACCGAGCGGCAGCGGG
>NZ_JAKKFI010000080.1 GCF_022230955.1 Micromonospora cabrerizensis | reverse complement strand
CGCCGACCGGGGCCGCACCAGACCCCGCGTCGCCCGCGGCGGAGGTGTCGGCGGCGGCGGGGACGGCACCGCCGGTCGCGGGGACGGCGCTGCCGGTGGGGGCGGGAGTGGGCGCGCTGTCCGGGTCTGCGCTCCCGCAGGCCGCAGCACCGAGCGCCATGAGCAGCAGAGCTGCCGTGCCGACGAGCGCGCGGGACTGGCGGGACGGGGCGGCGAGACGGGTGGTGACCGGGCCGAGGTTCATGGTGTCGCTCCCTTGTGCAGTTCGTTACCGAGTGGGACACCACCCAAGACGAGCCTCCGGTCGTGCCGAGTTGCCGCCGCCCGACGCCGCTATCCGACAGTCGGATCCGGCCGCCCCGGCAACCATTTCCGCAGATCACCGACGGTGACGGACGTCGTCGCGACGGTCGGTGCGTAGATGGCAGAAGGGCGGGCCACCCGAAGGTGACCCGCCCTTGGGCTGCTGGTCGTCAGGCCACGACGGCCAGGATCCGCATGTCCTTCAGGGCCGCCGGCTCGGCGGTCTCGGAGATCTTCCGGCCGTCCTCGTCCACCAGCAGCAGCGCGTACCCACTGCCGTCCTGGACCCGTACGACCATCGAGCCGTCGGTCTGGAAGTAGACCTGCCGCAGCGTCCGCCCAGCCAGTGGCAACGCGACCTGTTTGCCGGTGCCGGTGTCCAGGACGCTGTTGACCCGCAGGTCCCGGGCGACGTCGGTGCCGTCGTCGCCGGGCTTCGGCCGGTACAGGGCGATCCGGGAGCCGTCCGGGGCGAGACTGGTGACGTCGTCGCACCACCCCGCGGAGCGGGAGAAGCCCGGCACCGTCCGGCGCTTCCTGCCGTCCGGGTCGTAGAGGACCACCTGGCCGTCGACGCGCATGGCGATGGTCTGGCCGTCCGCCGACCAGAGGGCGTGACAGCCGAGATTCTCCCCCGCCCACCAGGTGACCGTGTTCTTCCCGCCACGGGTGTCCAGCACACCGTGTCGGCCCGGTTCGCCCGACGGCTTCACCTCGCGCAACAGCAGGCGTCGACTGTCCGGCGACCAGGTCGGCGGCACGCAGTTCGGGTCGACGTCGGCGCGCAGCGACTGCTTGCCGGAGCCGTCGACGTTCTGGAGATAGAGGGTGCCCTGGCCGCCGTCCGCCGTGTCGACCCAGGCCACCCGGCGGCCGTCCGGCGACACGTTCGCGTTGACGACAGCGGAGATGTCCGGCAGCGACAGGAGACGCGCCGTGTCCCCACCCGGCCGCCAGGACCGCAGGTTCGCCGTCGTCGCCTCGGTCGTCCCGGCTGGCCCGTAGAAGAGTTTGCCGATCTTCACCGTCGGGGTGTTCGTGCCGGACCCGCCGCTGGGCGGTGAGCCGGGCGCGTCGCTGGTGCTGGTGGACGGCGTCGGGTCGGCCGACGGCGACGGTGTCGCCGTGACCGACGGAGTGTCGGCGGGCAGTGGGGCCGGAGACTGATCCGGGCGGATGGCGAGGGCGGTGCCGGTCGCCGCCCCGATCAGCACCAGTGCGGCGGCGGTGGTGGCCACCGCCCGCTGGATACCGAGCCGACGGGACGTACGCAGGGTCCGGTCCCGCAGGTCGACGACGGTGACCTCTTCGGCCAGATCGGTCAGGTCGAGCCGGAGGCGCTGGTCGTTCATCGGTCGCTTCCTTCCAGGACGTACAGCTCGGCGAGCTCGGGCGCGACCACTCGCAGCTTGGCCAGCGACTTGGCCGTCTGGCTCTTCACCGTGCCGACAGTCACGCCGAGCAGGTCGGCGGTCTCCGTCTCGGTGCGGTCCTCGAAGAACCGCAGCACCAGCACGGCCCGTTGCTTCGGGGAGAGCCTCGTCAGCGCCGACCGGAGGGTGAGCCGCAGGCTGGTCTGTTGCGCGTGGTCCGGGCCCGAGTCGCCTCCGCGTGGCTCGGGCAGGTCGCCCGGCATCGACTCGGGTACCCGGCGCCGCCGCCACCAGGACACCTGCAGGTGGTACATCGTCTTACGGGTGTACGCCTCGGCGTTCCCGCTGTGGTGCAGCCGGTTCCAGGACCGGTGTGTTCGGGCCAGGGCGGACTGGACGAGATCCTCGGCCAGGTGCTGGTCACCGGTCAGCAGGTAGGCCGAGCGCAGCAACGCCGGCGTGCGGTTACGGACGAACGAGTCGAACTCACTCAGCAGAGGGTCCACACGGGCCGATCCTTCGGGTCGTGGTGCGTGAGGGACGTGATGCCCCTCCAGACGTCGCCCCGGGCAACCGTGGTTGCCGCCACGGACAGGCCATTTTCGAGGATTTCCGGGCGACGGGCCGCGACGCACCGGCCGAATTGGGTCGCTCGGCCGTCCGGCACGGCTCTACGCTGCGCGCATGCTGCTACGCATGTCGACCCTGTTGCTGCGGACCCTGCGCGAGGATCCGGCCGACGCGGAGGTGCCGAGCCACCGGCTGCTGCTGCGCGCCGGTTACATCCGTCGTGCCGCACCGGGCGGCTACACCTGGCTGCCGCTGGGCAAGCTGGTGCTGGATCGGATCACCGAGGTGGTGCGCGGCGAGCTGTTCGCGATCGGCGACCAGGAGGTGCACTTTCCGGCGTTGCTGCCGGCCGAGCCCTATCGGACGAGCGGCCGCTGGGCGGAGTACGGCGACGACATCTTCACCCTCGCGGACCGGCGCGGCGCCGAGCACCTGTTGGCGCCCACCCACGAGGAGATGGCGGCGCTGCTGGTCAAGGACCTGTTCACCTCGTACCGGGATTTCCCGGTGACGCTGTTCCAGGTGCAGACGAAGTTCCGCGACGAGGCCCGGCCCCGGGCCGGCCTTCTGCGTGGCCGGGAGTTCCTGATGAAGGACGCGTACTCCTTCGACCTGGACGATGCGGGTCTGCGGGACGCGTACGCGCGGCATCGGGCGGCGTACCGGCGGATCTTCGACCGGTTGGGTCTGGACTACACGGTGGTGCGGGCGATGTCCGGTGCGATGGGCGGGTCCGCATCGGAGGAGTTCCTGGCGACGACACCCGTCGGCGAGGACACCTACGTCGGCTGCACGGCCTGCGACTACGCGGCCAACACCGAGGCGGTGGTGACCCGGGCACCGGCCGCCGGCGACCCGACCGCGCAGCCGGCCGTCGAGGTGCACGACACACCGGAGACCCCGACGATCGCCAGCCTCGTGGAGTTGGCCAACACCCGCCGGCTGGGCGGTCGGGACGACTGGACCGCCGCCGACACCCTGAAGAACGTCGTGCTCTCCGTCCGCCAGCCCGACGCCGACCGCGCCGAACCTCTGGTGATCGGGCTGCCCGGTGACCGGGAGGTCGACCTCAAGCGGGTCGGCGCCGCCCTGCACCCGGCCCAGGTGGCCGTCTTCGAGGAGTGGGCCGACCACCCCGAGCTGGTACGCGGCTACATCGGGCCGCAGCTGCTCGACAAGCTGGGCATCCGTTTCCTGGTCGACCCGCGGGTGGTGACCGGTTCTGCCTGGTTGACCGGGGCGAACGAGCCGGGCCGCCACGCGACCGACGTGGTCTGCGGTCGGGACTTCACGCCCGACGGCACGATCGAGGCGGCCGAGGTGCGCGCCGGCGACCCCTGCCCGGCGTGCGACGCCGGCGAGCTGACCATCCGGCGGGGCATCGAGATCGGGCACATCTTCCAGCTCGGCCGCCGGTTCACCGACGCCTTCGCGGTCGACGTGCTCGGCCCGGCCGGCAAACCGGTCCGACCGACCATGGGCTGCTACGGCATCGGGGTCTCCCGAGCGGTCGCGGCGGTGGCCGAGCAGCACCACGACGACCGGGGGCTGATCTGGCCGGCGGCGATCGCGCCGTGCGACGTACACCTGGTGGTTGCGGGTAAGGGCCCGCAGCTCGACGCGGCACTGGCGCTCGGCGGGCGCCTCGCCGCCGCCGGCCTGCGGGTGCTGGTCGACGATCGCACGCACGTCTCGGCGGGGGTGAAGTTCACCGACGCCGAGCTGATCGGCATCCCCCGGGCCGTCGTGGTCGGCCGTCGACTCGCCGACGGGTACGTCGAGCTGCGCGAGCGGGCCGGCGACGGGCGCACCGAGCTGTCGTTGGAGGGTCTGGAAGACCGGCTCGTCCACGAGGTACGCCAGGAACGTGGGAGCCTGGTGTAGCTGTCGCGTCACGGGGTAGTGCAGTCGGATCGGGTGGATACGTCTTCGGAGGCTCTCATGACCGGTTACCGGGTCAGTGACGTGATGACCAGACAGGTCGTGTACCTGCCGGCCGAAACCACCCTGGACGAGGCGGCCAGGGTGATGAAGGAGGCGGACATCGGCGACGTGGTGGTCACCGACGGCGCCAGCCTCGCCGGCATGCTCACCGACCGGGACATCGTGGTGCGGGCCGTGGCGGAGAACAGCTCCCCTGCGGCCACCACCATCGGCTCGATCGTCACCCGCGAGGTGGTCATGATCGAGCAGCACTGCACGGCGGGTGAGGCGGCGGCGCTCATGCGCGACCGGGGCATTCGGCGTGTGCTGGTCTGTGACAGCGATCGCAAGCTGGTCGGGATCGTCTCGCTCGGCGACCTGGCCATGCAGCTCGACCCCACCAGCGCCCTCAGCGAGATCAGCGAGCAGTCGCCGACGGTGTGACGAAGGGGCCGGCGGCGGGCGCGGTGAGCGCCGCCGGCCTGCTCGCAGATGACCGGCGGTAACCTCGACGCATGGCTGACATGCCGGCCCGACTGGCCGAGATCGTCGACGAGTTCGCTGCCGCGCCGCGCGACCTGGTGCTGGAGATGCTCCTGGAGTACGCCGACGTCATCCCGGTGCTGCCGGAGGGCGCCGCCGCACGCGAGGGCATGGAGCAGGTGCCGGAGTGTCAGACGTCGTTCTTCCTGCGCGCCAGGGTGACCCCCGAGGGCACCGTGGACACGGTCTTCGACTGCCCGCCGGAGGCGCCGACCACCCGGGCGTTCGCCGGGATCCTCGCCGAAGGGCTGGCAGGCGCGAGCGCCCAGCAGGTGCTGGACGTGCCGGACGATCTCTACCAGCGGATGGGTCTGGCGCAGGCGATCAGCCCGCTGCGGATCCGCGGCGGCACGGCGATCCTGGGCCGGCTCAAGCGTCAGGTGCGGGAACAACTCGGCTGACCGCGAGGTTGCCACCGATCATGGAGATCGAGATCTACGCGGACGTCATCTGCCCGTGGTGCTACATCGGCAAGCGCCGCCTGGATGAGGCCCTCGCCCGTTACGAGGGTGAGGTGACGGTTCGCTACCGACCGTTCCAGCTCGACCCGTCACCGGTGCCCGAGCCGCTTCCGCTGGTGCAGGCGCTGGCTGGCAAGTTCGGTGGCCCGGATCGTGCCCAGCAGATGGTCGCGCACGTGACCCAGGTCGCGGCGGCTGACGGCCTCCGGCTGGACTACGACCGCGCGGTGATCGCCAACACCTTCGACGCGCACCGGCTGGTCTCCTACGCCACCGACCACGGTCGTGCGGCCGAGATGGTGGAGGCGCTCTACCAGGCGCACTTCAACGAGGGTGTGGACGTCGGCTCCCGGGAGGCGCTGGCCTCGGTGGCGGCCGGGATCGGCCTGGACGCGGTCGACGTCCGACGCTTCCTCGACTCCGACGAGCGCGTCACCGACATCGCCGCCGAGTTGGCCGCCGCCCGGGATCTCGGCATCACCAGCGTGCCGACCTTCGTCCTGGCCGGTAAGTACGCGGTCTCCGGCGCGCAGGATGTGCAGACACTGCTCGCCGCGCTCGGCGAGGTCGAGCAGCGCGAGGCCGCGGCACGCTGAGCCACCGGGCACCTGGCATCGATGATCACGATGTTTCACGTGCAACAACATCGATGCCGGTGCCTGTTCAGGCCGGCCTGGCCAGCCCCTCCACCACCTGCGCACCGGGCAGTGCGCCCAACGCCGGCCCCGGCAGCGCGATCTTGCTGTGCCGTACGCCGGACCCGATGATCACGTGCGGCGTGGCGATCACCCGCGCGTCCACCAGGATGGGCCACTGCGCCGGCAGCCCGATCGGGGTGATGCCGCCGTACTCCATGCCGGTCAGCTCGACCGCGTCGTCCATCGGCGCGAAGCTCGCCTTGCGCACGTCCAACGTGCGCCGGGCCACCCCGTTCACGTCGGCCCGGGTGGTGGCCAGGACGATGCAGGCCGCGTAGCGCACCACACCCTCACGCTTGCCGGCCACCACGACACAGTTGGCCGACACGTCCAACCCCACCTCGTACGCCGCGCAGAACGCGGCGGTGTCGGCGAGTTCGGCGTCGATCGGCGCGACCAGCACGTCGTTGACGTCCACGGGCGCGTCGGCGGGCCACTGCGCGACAGCCTCCGCCACCGGCGGGGCGAGCAGGTCGAGGCGGGCGCGGGCCGGTTCGGTCTTCAGCGTTCCCATCACGGGTGCGATCCTCGCATCCGACACGCCGAACCGCCCGACGGCTCCCGGGCCGTCCCGGGACACCACCGGCCCGGGCCGAACCGAACCGGTGCTCAACTGCCGGAGAGGAAGGCGTTGTCGCGCAGGAAGGAGCGGTCGCGGGCGGCCGCCAACTCCTCCTCGCGGTGGGCCTTGGCCCGTTGCAACTCCAGGTCCTCCAACGCGTGGCGGACACCCAGCCGGATCACGCCGTAGAGGAAGACGAAGCCGAAGACGTAGAGGATCACCGTGGTGACGACAGCGAACATGGCGTCACCGTAAGACGAACGTGAACCGTTGTTGCTCTCATCTCCGCCCGGTTCCCCCGTACGTGTCAGCGAGGTGGTCGGCCCAGGTGCGCACGCCGCGGGGCAGTGCCTCGGTGGTGAGACCACCCGCGCGCAACTCGCGACCGAGTCGGCCGGGAACCCGCACCGGCAGCAGCGGTCGACGCGAGCCTCGGGCCTGCCGCCACGCTCGGACCGCCTCGTCGAAGCGGAGTACCTGCGGCCCGCCGTACTCCTCGATGCAGCCCAGCGGGCCGGCGACCAGCCGAGCCGCCAGGCGCGCCGCCACCTCGCCCGGGTCGACCGGCTGGGCGAGCACCGCCCGGTCCCCGATCACCGGGCCCAACCGCGCGCTGGACGTGAGCAGGTCGTCCAGGAACTGTGGGAACTGGGTGGCCCGCAGCACCGACCACGGCACCGGTCCGGCCGCGATCACCTGCTCGGCGGCGAGCTTGTGCCGGTAGTACGGGATCGGCACCCGGTCCACCCCGACGATCGAGATGTAGACGAGGTGGCCCACACCGGCCGCGCCGGCGGCCAGCAAGAGCCGCCGGGTGCCCAGCACGTCCACCTGGTGGGTCTTCCCTCCCCGCGGCGCGGAGGCCAGGTGCAGCACCGCGTCCGTGCCGGACACCGCCTCGTCCAGCCCGTCGCCGGTCGCGAGGTCCGCCACCACCCACTCGACCTCGGTGCCCGTCTGGGCTCGCCGGCTGGTGGCCCGGACGGTGACCCCGTCACTGTGCAGCCTGGCGAGCACCGCACGCCCCAGGTGGCCGCTCGCCCCGGTGACCAGAACCCTCATCTCGACTCCTGTCCTGCCGCGAACCATCTCGGTGGGCCGGTGGCCCGCCCGGTGTGGACGGACGACGCGGCACTCCTGTGACCGGGTGTGCGACACCTCATCCCGAACGGATCAGGTCCAGCACGGTCAGCAGCGCGAAGAACGCGATCACGATCTCGTTGACGATCCACGCGTGCCGCTCGGCCCATTCCCGCATCCGGGTCAGCGCCCGCGCCGCCCTGTCCCCGAGCAGCAGCAACGCCAGCAGGGGCAGGGCGAGCAGGAGCACGGTGAGCAGCACGAACGGCATCAGGTGCCACCACGGCAGGTCGCGCCGGGCCACGCTCGCCCCGACGGTGGCCATGGTCAGGTCGTCGGTGGGCGTCGCCACGAAGAGCAACGCACCCAGCCGCAGGGCCCGACGCGGGTCGGCGCGCTCGATGCTGCCCAGCCATCTCGGTGGCCCGGCCCGGTTCCTTCGTGCCCACACCACCACGGCCAGGCTGACCAGCAGGGCGAGGACCACCAGGTCGATGGCGGGACCGCGATCGACCCTGCCGGCCACGGCACTGGCGTCGGCGACCAGTCCGCCGACCCAACGGGTCAGTAGCCAGCCCACCGTCACTCCGGCAGCGACGACCAGCCCGGCACCGGAGAGGAAGCCCAGCGACGCCGCCCGGGGCCGGTCCGACGAGGCGAGGAAGACCGCCACGACCAGTTGGGTCCCGGCGACCATCACCACGGCGAGCGGCAGGACGGTCAGGAAGTTCATCGCCGCCATCCTCCCGGCCAACCGGCTCGGATGCCGCGGAATACCGATCAACCGACCGGCCGTACGCTCCCGCCCGTCACGACACGGCCGGCCAGCAGCGCCCCGAGCAACGCGAGGCCCGCGGCCACCACCAGGGTCAGCGTGTAACTGGCCGGGCCGGGTGCGCTTCCCGCCGCCAGCACGGCCCCGGTCAGGGCGAGCACGGTCGCCGCGAAGAGAGAGTCGCCCAGTTGCAGCGACGAGCTGTTGCGGCCCTGCTCACCGGGGGCGGACAGCTCCAGGGTGAGCACCGACAACGACGGGTAGAGCAGCCCCATGCCGAGGCCGGCGATCGCCCAACCCACCACGGCAACGGTCACCGGCAGCTCGGGCCGGATGGCCAGCGCCACCGTGGCGGTGCCGATCGTGATGCAGGTCAGCCCGGCGCGCGGCAGGCTGGCCCGGGAGGCAGGCAGCGGGATCCGGCCCTGCAACCACGAGCCCACCGACCAGGCCAGCGCGCCGACCGTGAGGACCAGCCCGGCCGCGGTCGGCGAGAGGCCCCGCTCCCGGGAGAGCATCAACGGGATGACCACCTCGGCGCCCACGAAGGCCGCCGACGCCAACCCGCGCAGCCCGACGACGGTGGGCAACCCCCGCGCGGCCCGGAGGAACCCGGCCGGCAGCAGCCGCGGAGCGCACACCAGCAGACCGACCCCGGCGAGCACGATCAACACCACGGCGGTGACGCCGCGCTGCTGACCCCCGATGTGCAGCAGTGCGGCGCTCACCGCGGCACCGCATGCCCAACCGATCCGCGCCGCCGCGCCGGCCGCCGGCCCGGTCGCCACACTCCGGGCCAGCGTGCGCAGGCCCGGGTGGATCAGCAACACCGCCGGCACCGCCACCGCCGGCACCGCCAAAAAGACCCACCGCCAGCCCAGGTACTGCACGATCAGACCGGCAATCGCCGGTCCGACCAGCGACGGTACGACCCACGCCGCCGCGAACGCCGCGAAGATCCGCCGGTGCAGATCCTGCGGGTACGCCTGCCCGACGATCACGTAGAGCGCCACCGAGAGCAGCCCGGAGCCGAAACCCTGCACCGCCCGCCCGACGACCAGCGCACTCATCACGGGCGCGGTTCCGGCGATCAGCAACCCGACCACGAACCAGGCGACGCCGTGCCACATCGGTCCCCGCGGACCTCGGGCGTCGCACCAGATACCCGACACCACCATGGCCAGCACACCCGTGGCGAACGGGCCACCGAACGCGATTCCGTACAGCGCGAGCCCGTCCAGGCTGCGGGCGACGGTCGGCATCGCCGTACCGACGGCCAGCGCCTCGAAGGCGAGCAACGAGATCAACGCGACGCTGCCCACCGTCATCGCCCGCAGCCGGGGTGCGAACAGCCCCGCTGCGGCGGGAATGGCGGGGGCAACTGTGCTCGGCATGGACCGAGCATGCGACCTCAACCCTGATTCATGTCAAACGCCGGTGACCGGGCTCTCGTCAGGCCTCCTGGAGCGCCTCGCCGAGCCCGCGCACCAGTCCTGAGAAATGCTGGTCCGCCAACAGGTGACCGGCGGTGATCACCAGGGCGATCGGCCACTCGATGACCTGGAGTGCGGCGAGCACGCCGAGCCCGGCGTAGTAGACGACCTTGTCCGGTGGCGGCACCGCCACCTCGCCCAGCATCGGCAGCTCGACCCGTCGGCTGTACATCCGGACGTTCTCGTGCGAACCGTTGAGATGTCGCGTCAGCGTGCTCATGCCGGCCTCCCCATGTCCGGTGATGGTGGTCGGATTCCACAGCCCACCTCGTCCATGCGTCGGCAGCGACGGAAAGTTCCACCACTTGAGGGGCATAACGGACGGCAGGTCGGGAAGCCAGGCCGCCGGACGTGGAGGCGGTGGGAGGACAAGATGGCGAACGTCAGGACCAGCAGCAACAGGGGCCCGTCCAGCCGTACGCCTCGATGACGGCGGTGGGTCGCGCTGCCGGCCGAATCCTGCCGTCCTTCGGGGTGCCGCACCTGCTCGGCGAGGCGTCCCGGACCGTCGGCTCGGCCGCGACACGGCTGGCGCGGACGGCCGGGTTGAGCCGGCGTCGGGTCTGGTCCCGGCCGGGCCGGCACCACATCGAGGTGCACGGCGTCTGCCAGGACGGTGGGAACCAGCTGGCACGTCAGGTGGAGGGCGCGCTGGAGCGGATGCCCGGGGTCGCCTGGGCCCGGGTCAACGCCCCGTCCGGCCGGGTGGTGGTGGCCGTCGAGACGCCCGAGCCGACGCTGCGCGCCCTGATCGCCGCGATCGAGCGGGTCGAGCGGACCTGCGACCACGAACCCGACCCGGAGATCCCGCCGCCGCACCCGCCGGAGGAGGGGCCACGGACCCCTCGCACCCTGGGCGCGCTCGCCTCGGACGCACTGGGCCTGACCATCTCGGCGGCCACCCGGATCCTGCCGTTCGCGCCGCTGCCCGGCGAGGTGGCGGGCCTGCTCTCCGCGGTGGATCTGCAACCCAAGCTGCACGAGTTCGTCGGCAGGCGGCTTCGCTCCGACCCGCGCGCCGACCTGCTCTTCCCGCTGGCCGAGGCGGTGGTGCAGGGCTTGACCGGGCGTTGGACCGGGATCGTCCTGGACGGCGCCCAGCGGGTGGTGCAGTGGGGCGAGGCGCGGGCCCAGCTCTCCGCCTGGGAGCGGGCGGAGCCACGGCTGACCGGCGAGGCGGAACGCGCCACCGCCCGATGGCCGGTGGTCGAACGTCCCCGGCCGAAGCCGGACGGCCCGGTCGAGCGGTACATCAACCGGATGCTCGCCGCGGGGACGGCCGCCGGCGCGGCGGCGATCCCGTTCGCCGGGCCGAAGCGGGCCACCGCGCTCGGCCTCTCCGCGCTGCCCAAGGCGCCCGGCAGCGGACGGGAGGGCTACGCGGCACAGCTCGGGCGGATGCTGGCCCGGCGCGGGGTGATCGCGATGGACCGCAGTGTGTTGCGGGAGTTGGACCGCATCGACACGCTCGTGCTGGACGCCGCGGTGCTCGGCTCGGACCGGGGCGTACTGGCCGATCTGGCACCCGTGCCCGGTGCGGACGTCGACCAGGTGGCGGAGCGGGCCTTCGCGCTGTTCGACCCCGAGGATCCGGCCGCCTCCCGGACGGCGGACGGTTGGCGGCTCGGACCGCTGGACCAGATGCCCGCTCACGATCCCGGCAACGTGCCGGACGCCGACCGGCTCCGCTCGGCCGGCGGCCAACTGCTCGGTCTCGCCCACGGCGACCGGCTCGCCGCACTGCTGCGGGTCGAGCCGGAACCCGCACCCGGCGTCGACGGTCTGCCAGCCGCCGCCCGGCAGGCCGGACTGCGGCTGGTGGTGGCTGGCGGGGACGAGCAGCGGTACGGATTCGCCGATGCGATGCTGCCCGGCGGGGACCGCCTGGCCGAGTCGGTACGGACGTTGCAGCACGACGGCGCGGTGGTGATGCTGGTCTCCGCGGACCGCAGGGCGCTCGGCGCGTCCGACTGCGGTCTCGGGTTCGCCGCGCCGGAGGATCTCCCGCCGTGGGGGGCGCACCTGCTGGTCGGTGCCGACCTGCGGGTGGTGGCCCTGGTGATCGAGGCGACCGGGGTTGCTCGGCGCACAGCACAGCAGAACATCCGGTTGGCCATGGCCGGGAGCGGTCTGGGGGCGCTGGGCGCGTTCACGGCACCGCCGACCGAGCTGCCCGGCCGGTCGCTCGTCGCGGTGAACGGCGCGGCCGGGCTGGCGTTCGCGAACGGGGTCTGGCAGGCCCGCCGGTTGCACGACCAGTCGGACACCCCGGCGCCGGTCACGACCCCCTGGCACCTGATGCCCGTCGGCACCGTGCTCGACCACCTGCGGTCCACGCCGGACGGGCTGGCCAGCGCGGAGGCGCAGCGGCGGCACCACGGCGGCGGCAACGGCGATGCCGGACCGAGCGGTGGAGGATTGCTGCGTGCCTTCGTGGACGAGCTGTCCAACCCGCTCACCCCGGTGCTGGTGGCCGGGGCGGTGCTCTCCGCGTCGTTCGGATCGCTGGTCGACGCGGCACTGGTGGGCAGTGTGGTCGGCGGGTCCGCCCTGATCGGCGCGGTGCACGAACGCAACACCGAACGGTCACTGGCCGAACTGCTGTCCCGTTCGGCGGTGACCGCACGGGTCCGTCGCGACGGTGCCGAGCAGGTTCTCGCCGCCGAGGACCTGGTCCTCGGAGACGTCATCGCCCTTGAGCCGGGTGACTCGGTGCCCGCCGACTGTCGCATCCTCGAGGCGGTGGGTCTGGAGGCGGACGAATCCTCGCTGACCGGCGAGTCGTTGCCGGTCGCCAAGTCCAACCGGCCGGTGGTGGCCGCCGCGATCGCCGACCGGCACTCCATGCTGTACGAGGGCACCACCGTCGCCGCCGGGCATGGCACCGCCGTGGTGGTGGCGACCGGGTCGGACACCGAATCCGGCCGTAGCCTCGCCCTGGTCAAGCAGGCCCCGCCAGCCAGTGGAGTGGAAGCTCGGCTCGGCTCGTTGACCAGGGCGGCCATCCCGTTGGCCGCCGGGTCGGCGGTGGCGGTGGCCGGCGCGGGTCTGCTTCGGGGCGTACCCCTGGCCGAGACGGCGGCGACCGCCGCGAACCTCGCCGTGGCGTCCGTGCCGGAGGGGTTGCCGTTCCTGGTCAGCGCGGCGCAGCTGGCAGCAGCACGGCGGCTGGCCGAGCACGGTGCCCTGGTCCGCAACCCGCGCACCATCGAGGCGCTGGGCCGGGTCGACGTGCTCTGTTTCGACAAGACCGGCACCCTCACCGAGGGTCAGTTGCTGCTCGCCGGGGTCGGCGACAGCACCGGCGACCGGTACGCCCCGGTGGACCGACTGGACGACCGACTCCGGTTGACGCTGGCAGCGGCGCTGCGGGCCACGCCCGCCGCGACGAAGCCGGAGGAGTTGGCGATGCAGACCGACCGGGCCGTCTGGCGGGGTGCCGGCGAGGCCAAGGTGGTGGAGCAGACCGGTGCACCCGGTTGGCGGGCCGCCGGTGGGCTGCCGTTCGAGCCGTCCCGTGGCTACCACGCGAGCGTCGGGGAGACCGGCGGCCGCCTGTTGTTGAGCGTCAAAGGTGCTCCGGAGACGGTGCTGCCGCGCTGTTCGGCCCGGCGTACGGACGGCAGTCAGGTGCCGCTGGACGACGCCGGCCGCGCGGAGCTGGAGCGGATGCTGGCCGACCGGGCCGGGGCGGGTAACCGGATCCTGGCTGTCGCCGAGTGCACGGTGGACGACCCGAAGGTGACCGACTCCGGTGTGCGCGGGCTCACCTTCGTGGGCTTCCTGGCCCTCGCGGACGGGGTTCGGGAGAGCGCCGCCCCGGCGGTGCGGCGGATCCGGCAGGCCGGCGTGCACACCATCATGATCACCGGCGATCACCCCGCCACCGCCGAGGCGATCGCCGCCACCATCAGCGAGCACGACGAACAGCGGGTGGTCACTGCCGGCGAACTCGACCAACTGGACGACGACGCGCTCGCCGAGCGGTTGGCCAACACCGACGTGGTGGCGCGCTGCACCCCGGCACACAAGGTGCGGATCATCCAGGCGTTGCAGAAGTGCGGGCGAACCGTGGCGATGACCGGCGACGGTGCCAACGACGCCCCGGCGATCCGGTTGGCCGACGTCGGCATCGCCCTCGGCCAGCGGGGCACCCCGGCCGCTCGCGCCGCAGCCGATCTGGTGGTCACCGACGACCGGCTGGAAACCATCATCGCGACCCTGATCGAAGGGCGGGCGATGTGGTCGTCGGTGCGGCACGCGCTCAGCATCCTGGTCGGCGGCAACCTCGGCGAGATCGCGTTCAGTGTGCTCACCGCCGCGGCGACCGGCCGCTCCGCGCTCACCGGACGACAACTGCTGCTGGTCAACCTGCTCACCGACCTGGCGCCGGCACTGGCCATCGCCGTCCGGCCACCAGCGTCGGACCGCACCGACGCGCTGCTGCGGGAGGGCCCGGACACGGCGCTCGGCGAGAGCCTCACCAGGGAGATCGGGCTGCGGGCGGCAGCCACCACGCTGGGCGCGACCGCCGGCTGGACGTTGGCCCGCTACACCGGCCGCCGCCAGCGAGCCGGAACGGTCGCCCTGGTCTCGCTGGTCGGCACCCAACTCGGCCAGACCATCCTGGCCGGCGGCACCAGCCCGGCCGTGCTGGCGTCCACGGCGGCGTCGCTGGGCGTGCTGGTCGTCGTGGTGCAGACGCCGGGGGTGAGCCAGTTCTTCGGCTGCACCCCGCTCGGGCCGGTCGGCTGGACCATCGGGGCCGGGTCGGCGCTCGGCGCCACCTTCGCCAACGGCGCGCTCACCAAGCTGATGGAACACGTGCCGCAGGCCCGACCGGACGGGGAAGGCGCGAGCGGTTCCGAGGGCTGAGCATCGAACCGAGCGCTTGCTCACGCCTCACCGGGGTACCGCAGCCGGAGGAGGTGGGCACAATGGCGGAGCAACCACAGGTGACGTTCATCGGTACCGCGACGACGGTGCTGCGGATCGGCGGGTTCACCCTGTTGACCGACCCGAACTTTCTGCACCGGGGCCAACGGGCGTACCTGGGCAAGGGTCTGTGGTCGCGTCGCCGCACGGACCCGGCGCTGCGCATCGCCCAGCTTCCGGAACTCGACGCGGTGGTCCTCTCCCACCTGCACGGCGACCACTTCGACCGGGTCGCCCGCCGGAAACTGGACCGCGATCTGCCCATCGTCACCACACCGGCGGCGGAACGCCGGCTGCGTCGCTGGGGCTTCCAGGCCGCGCAGGGCCTGCCGACCTGGTCGTCCCGCGAGCTACACCGCGACGGTACGACGCTGCGCCTGACCTCGATGCCCGGACAGCACGGCCCGGGTGCCCTGGACCTGCTGATGCCCGACGTCATGGGCACGATGATCGACGTGGAGCGCTCCGGGAGGCGCGAGTTCCGGCTCTACGTCACCGGTGACACGCTCAACCGGCCGCTGCTGACCGCCATCCCCGAGCGCTACCCGGACATCGACGCGATGCTCATCCACCTCGGCGGCACGAAGGTCGCCGGGATCCTGCTCACCATGGACGCGCGGCAGGGCGCCGACCTGGTGGAACTGGTCCGCCCGAAGTTGACCGTGCCGATCCACTACGACGACTATCTGGTGTTCCGCTCGCCCCTGGCGCACTTCGTCGACGAGGCCCGCCGCCGCGGCTGGGTGAAGCAGGTCCGGACCATCGCCCGCGGGGAGACCGCCCCGCTCACCCCGCCCTCCTGACCGCCTCCCTCGCTCTGTCCTCCTGACGGCCGATCGGGCGGCGCCCGACACGACGATCGCCGCCCATGCGGGGCGGCGACCGGGAACGGGTGCGACGGTCAGCTGCGCTCGGAGATGGCCTCGATGAGGTCGCCCACAGGGCGCTCCGGCAGGGAACGGGCCACGTCGGCGACGGCCACGATGCCGACCAGCTCATGCCCGTCGATCACCGGCAGCCGGCGTACCTTGTGCTGGCCCATGGTCCGCAGGATCTCGGCCGCGTCGTCGTCCGCGCCAATGGTCACCGCCTCGCCCTGGGCCAGCTCACCGGCCGTCACGTTGGCCGGGTCGCGGCCCTCGGCCAGCACCTTCACTACGATGTCGCGGTCGGTCAGCATGCCCTTGAGGCGGTTGTCGTCACCGCAGATCGGCAGTGAACCGACCCCCAGCTCCGCCATCTGCTTCGCGGCCGACTTCAGGTCGTCCTGCTCGCGGACACAGGTCACGTCGTTCGTCATGATCTCGCGTGCCGTAGGCATTGGTAGGACACCTCACTTCCGGGGGTTGTTGCCGTTTCTCCTACCCCGGTCGGGCACGGCCATGCCGCCCGCCTTGTCATCGTCGCGCGCCCGCGCCGTCCGTACGCGGCCTGTTCTTCACTGCTCGTCGGAGCGGAACGGGTCCCGTTGCGGGCCCTGCTCGGCCCAGCAGAGGCCACCGCGAAACTCCACCCCGGGGATGCCGTCGGCCAGGTGGCTGATGTCCACGATGCTCGACACGGAGGTGGCGAGGTCCGATCGAAGCTCCTCGACCGCCGTCTCCAGGTCGTCCTCCTCTGTGGACCAGTCGATGTCCGCCGCCCACAGGTCGGCGACCGCGTGACCGGTGACCGCCGCCGGGTCGGTGACGAGCACCTCGACCCGGCAGTAGATGTGCATGGTGACCGGTGCTGACTGTTCGCCCATGCACTGATCATGACGACGACGGCTCCGACGTGGTAATCCCCTTGGCCGACGACGTCCGAATGTCAGCCCCGGCTCTCGGCCTCACGGAGCATCGCGTCCGTCTCGGGGTCGGGCATGAGCTCCCGGACCTCCTGGGCGCAGCGGCACGCGGCGGCGAACCTGGCAGCCCAGGCCAGCGCGTCCTCCCGGGTGGCCGCGTCGATGACGACGAACCCGCCAATGACCTCCTTGGTCTCCGGGTAAGGGCCGTCGGTGACCGTCCCGTCGGTGGCCACGATGCTCGCCTGCTGCCTTTCGAGGCCGGTGCCGTACACCCAGACGCCGGCGCTCACGGCCTCCTGGACCACCGCGTGCGCGGCCTTGCCCACGTCGGGCAACTCCTCAGCGGGGATGTGGTCCATGGCGCCGTCATTGAACGAGATCAGGTACCGCGTCATCCTCATGACTCCCTTGTCCCGGCGGCCAACCGCGGCCACCTCTCGTCTGCTCTACGAACGGCTTCCCCCGGATTCGACACTGTGCCAGAGAAATTTCGCGGGATCTGTCCGTCAGTTTGAAGCAACGATCGACGGCGAGCGAAAGCGCCCCGGTGAGGGCGATCGATCGGTCTATAAGGTGCGATCGTGAGGAGATCTCAGCGCCGCCCACCACCTGGCCTGAGTCGCCGAGCCAGCCGTTTCGTGACCGTGCACGGCTCTGGTGGAATCGCTCGGTGCTGGCTGGCGTTTGCTGCACTCCCCCGTCGAACTAGCCGAACTGAGGCGGCGCCTCGCCACGCGGAATGAGGATGCCGCGTTCGGCATCATCTCGCCCGGAACGTTGGACTGGATGGCAGCCGTCTCGGAGGAGCCACATGGCGAGCGGAGGAGGGCGTCGTCGCAACCTGGCCGTTCGAGCTGATCACCGTCGTCGGGCTGCCTGGGCCATCGATGGTGCGGGGCGAGGAGAGGAAGGCGTAACCGCTCGGAAGCGCGATCAATCAGGAAAGTGCTGGTGGAGCCCAGAGGACTCGAACCCCTAACCCCTGCCTTGCAAAGATCAAGACTGCTGTCGACTGGCGTCGGCGGCTGCCGTTGACCTGCTCGCCTTGTCGCCTCGCGTCGACCCCTAACCGTCTCCGTCGGTCGGCTTGACTGTACGGGTGGCTGTACAGCCACCCGTCGTCACGGCAGTTCTAGCTCCCAAGCCTCGAATGGCGGCTCGACTGTGTACTCCCGGTCGCAGTAGCGGCGGATGTACTGCGCGGCGCGCCACTCGGCATCACCTGCGTTCGTCACCTGGCCGTGCTCGTTGATGTCGAGCACGTTGGAGAAGATCGCCATGACCTGTTCGAGCGTCGAGCCGAACTGCATGAGAGCAGGCCGGTAGTCAATCCCGTCCAGGAGGTCTAGGCACAGCGTGCCATTGGCGAGGTAGAACGCGAAGAACCGGTAACACGACCTGACATCTTCCGGCAACTGGCCCACGCGCTGATCATGCGGCACTGGCCAGAGCACTGCTACCCGGTGGCAAGCCGCGTAGCGGCGCGGCAGCGATCGCCCCGCCCTCGCCGTCGGCTGGCCTCTCTCGTGATCGTCACGGCATCACTTGGAAGCGACCGCATCAGCGACCTACGCATTACGAGATCAAATTACTTGTCCCGGCGACCTGGCCGCATGCCGCTCTAGCAGCGAAAACACCTCTCAACGTCTCACACCACTCCCCCGCCGCCCACCGACCTCTTGCGGACTAGATGCGGACTGCTCACCTGCGGGACGGTGCGGAGCGTCAGGGTGGCACAGTAACCGGCATGGTGAAGGGCGTCCGGATGCCTCTGTTTTCGTGGGGCTGCCGATACGCAGTGTTGGCACTTCGGGCCGAGGAGCTATGCCGTGCCGCCACGGGACATGCCCTGGTCGACTACAAGGGTCCCGTGGAGTGGATCGAGGACCTGCAAGAGGAAGCCCCACCCACGGCGGCCGAGCTGGTCAGTAGCGCTGAGGAGCTACTAGCCGAGCTGCCGGGGTTGATGTTGAACGCGTCCTTGACCGAAACGCTCTACCAGACAGTCGAGGCGATCAGGTCGACTGTTTCTCACAAACCGGGTCTGGTGACGACTCCGGAGCGGAGCTTGCTCACGGTGGATGTCGACGCGCTATTCGAAGCGGGATGACGCGGGCTTGGCGGGAGAGGTCTTTGTACTGCACGTCGTCATTGGGCGGATCTCCTCGTCGGGCAGTCGTAGACCGTCCAGCCTCCCCGGACGGGGACAAGGTGGAGCGCCCTACCGGACGAACGACCTTGGCCCCATCCGGGGAGGCTGGTAGCCCTTGTGGTGCCCGGCGAGGTGATCCGCTCGCGGCTGATCTCTGAGGAGGGCCGGGGTTCGGGGCGGAGCCCTGAGGTCTTCTGATTCTGTGATTCCCGAGCGTGGCCGGCCGGCCCGGCCGATGCCGGCCGGAGGTCGCCAGCAGGCCGGGGCCGGGCCGGCGCGGCCCGCTTGCGGGCCGCCTTGATTCTTAAGAGGTCAATTCGGCAGTGAAACCGGCTCGCCAAGCTGTCCTGCCGCGACTGATGTGCGATGGTTCTCCGCCAACTGATCTGCGGCACCTCGGCGCGCTGATCCCGCCAGATCAATGCGCCCGATCGTGGGTGGCGTCGATCCGATTAGGCTCCGGTGGAGGTGTCCGAGCCATATGCAGCGTCATGCATTGTCTTCGCGTCCCCACCGCCGCCTTTGCCCCGGATCGTGCCCTTGTTGGAACGCCGACGTTGGTCTTGCAGCTCGGCCATAGCTCGCTGTGCGTTCCGCATGACGGGGTCACGGGTCAACGATGCGCGGGCCACCCGGCGGCGTCGCACAACGACAACGGCCGACGTAACGACAAGCAGCAGCGCTACGCCGCCCGCTGCGGTCCAGAGCCAGAACATCGTCATGGTCCTACTCCAATCGGGCCGTCGCCCCGGTTGCCTCAGCATGACCCATCAGCGCAAGCGATCTGCCGCCGTAGGCGAATGTTCGGATCTTCCGCATCGGCTGCACGGCAATCGAACGCATGCGCATCGACATGACGGAACGTTTCGTCGGCGACTAACCTGCCGCACCTAGATTGCTGGAGCCTGTCGCAGATCACCTGGCGGAGATGCGTTGCGCATCGGTTGTCGGATCACCAACCGGCTCGCCAAGCTGAGTGCAGTAGGCCAGGGTGGCGTCGTCATGGGTCTTGCCACGCGGCCACCTCCTACCCTGCGGATCGCTGCATTCCGCTGCTCGGACTTGCCTGATGACTTCGGATGGTCCCGACCTAGTGATGAGGGCGAGAACTTCCGGCCAGTCCGCGAGTGCGAAGCGATCCACGATGCGGCTTGCCCCATCACTGAGCAGGACGGCGCCAACTTCAGCTCGGCGTCGACCTCACCGCGCAGCCTCGGACGTTGGAAGCCTGGTTGACGGAGTGGCTGCGGGACGTGAAGGCGCACGACGGCACCCGACCGTCAACGCTGGTGCGCTACCGCCTGGCCGTGAGCAAGCACCTGGTGCCGGGCCTCGGTCGGGTCAAGCTCGACCGGTTGACGCCTCGGGACGTGCAGCGGTTCCTGACCGGGCTGCGGGGCAAGCTCGCCCCGGCCAGCATCATCAAGGTGCACGCCGTCCTGCGCGTCGCCCTGGCCGACGCCGAGCGGATGGACTTGGTCCCGCGCAACGTCGCCAAGGCCGCCAAGCCACCGGCCCTCGGCAGAACCGAGCGGCGCGCTCTGACGCCCGAGGAAGCCAAGACGCTGCTGTCGGTGTTGACCGGGGACCAGTTGGAGTCGCTGTTCGTCCTGGCGCTGGCGACCGGGCTGCGGCGGGCTGAGCTGTTGGGCCTGCGGTGGTCGGATGTCGACCTGCCGGGAAGGGCGCTGTTCGTTCGGCAGACGCTCCAGCGCACGGATCACGGGTTGGTGTTCGTGCCACCGAAGACGCACCGGTCGGCCCGTCCGCTGCCGCTGTCGGCTCTGGCCGTTCGGGCGTTGGAGGCACAGCGTGTGCGCCAGGCCAAGGAACGGCTCGCGGCCGGCGAGGTGTGGTCCGATCTGGGCCCGGTCTTCGCCAGCACGATCGGCACTGCCATGGAGCCGCGGAACGTCAACCGGCGCTTCGAGCAGCTCCGCGCGGCGGCCGGGCTTGACTGGCTACACCTGCACGACCTGCGGCACGCCTTCGCCACGTTCCTGCTCGACCAAGGCGAGGAGCTGCGAACGGTGATGGAGCTGCTCGGGCACTCCACCATCCGGATGACGGCCGACACCTACGGCCACGTTCTGCCGGCGCGGGCTCGTCAGGCTGCCTCGGCCATTGACCGAATTCTCGGCCAGGAGGGGACGGCGTGACCGGCTTGGCTGTACGGATGGCTGTACTCGGACCGAGATCATCCGGAGAAAGTGCTGGTGGAGCCCAGGGGACTCGAACCCCTAACCCCTGCCTTGCAAAGGCAGTGCTCTGCCAGTTGAGCTAGGGCCCCGTGAGTGGCCGTGGCGTCGATCGCTCGTCGCCGGGCCGGACCTTCAGCGCAGGTCGGGCGCGGTGGTCGCCTCGTGCCACAGGGCACGCTCGTCGTTCGCGGCCTTGACCTTGTTGAAGACGACGGCAGCCACACCGACGACGCCGGCCAGGATCAGCAGCTTCTTGAACATGGGGCGACCCCTCGCGCTCGACTAGCGTCGGACGACAATGCGGTGGGGCTAGATGGAATCGAACCATCGACCTCAGAGTTATCAGCTCTGCGCTCTAACCGACTGAGCTATAGCCCCGCGTTGCGACGAGCAAGATTAACCCATCCGCTCTGCCGGCCCCAAATCGGGGTCCGACCCTGCGAGCCGGGCCGTCGTCGCCTGCAAAAACCTACCTGAGTACGGGACGCCGGAGCGACCGCATTACGCGGTGCCCCGGCGTCCCGGTCGCTCAGTCGCGCTCGGCGAGGGTCAGCTCGATCCCGCCGACCAGGTCGGCGCAGACGTTGTAGACGAACGCTCCCAGCGTGGCCAACGCGGTGAACAGCACCACGTTGACCAGGCCGATCAGCGCCGAGCTGAGGATCACGCCCTTGGCGGTGATCTGGAACCCGCTGGTGCTCTCGCCACCGCCGGCGTTGACCAGGTCACTCAGGCTGTCGTTGACGCTCTGGAACACACCCATCGCGTCCAACGCCAGGTACAGCACCGAGGTGGCGACCACGACGACGATGAAGAGCACCACCGAGACGGCGAATGCGAACTTCATCACCGACCACGGGTCGATCCGCTTCAGGTTCAGTCGGGCCCGGCGCGGTCCGCGGGACGCGGCCGAGCTGACCGAGGTACGCGCCGCGCGTACCGCGTCGCCAACGCGGGCTGCCCCGACGGCGGACGCGTTGCCGATGCCCGGCGGCAGGCCACCACCGCTGGCCGGGCGGGCGGCCGCGGCCGTACGCGACGCGTCCGACTGCGGCTGGGTCATGCCCGGTGTGATTCGCGGCTGGGTGCCGGTGGACCCGGTCGACGCCGCCTGCCCGGGCCGGACGTTGATCGGCTGGGTGGTCGCCGGACGAGCCGAGGGTGCCGCCGCCGAACCCGAAGGTGTGGCGGCGGCCGTCGGCGCCTCGGCGCCGGACGTCTCGGTCTTGTCGGCGGCCCCAGCGTCCTCACCGGCCGGCTCAGGCGGGGGTGTCATGCCCGGAGCCCTCGTGAATTTCGGGGCAGGCGCATCGGCGGGGACCGTAGCCCGGCCCACGGCCGCGCGGCCGGTCGCTGGTGTGCCGCCCTTGGCGGCCTCCTCGTCGACCGGGTTGGCCGAGGTCCCCGTGTTCCCCGACTTCGCCTGTGTCTCCGTCATTCAACTAGTCCTGTTCGTCAGGCTCGTCGGCATTGCGAGCAATCGCCACGATAGTCACGCCGTCCGGGAGGTCCATCAGCTTGACCCCCATTGTGTTCCGGTCACGCGTACGGCGTACAGGCTTCACCGGAGTCCGAATGACACCACCATTGCTGGTGATCGCGAACAGCTCGTCGTCCGGATCGATCACCACCGCGCCGACCAGACCACCGCGCCGTTCGGTGATCTTCGCAGTCAACACGCCCTTACCTCCCCGGCCCTGCACCGGGTATTCCTCGATCGGGGTCCGCTTCGCGTATCCCCCGTTCGTGGCCACCAGAACGTCCAGGCCGTCCCGGACGACCTCCATGGCGAGCAGGACATCGTCGTCCGTGAAGCGCATCCCGATGACACCCGAGGTGGCCCGGCCCATCGGCCGCAACGCCTCGTCCGAGGCGTTGAACCGGATCGCCTGTGCCTTCTTGGAGACCAGCAGCAGGTCGTTCTCCGGCGCAACCAACGCAGCACCGACCAGCTCGTCCTCATCGCGCAGGTTGATCGCGATGATGCCGCCGGAACGGTTGGAGTCGAACTCCTCGAGCCGCGTCTTCTTCACCAGGCCGTTCTTCGTGGCCAGTACCAGATAGGGGGCTACCTGGTAGTTCGGGATCTCAATGATCTGCGCGATCTGCTCGTCGGGTAGGAAGGCGAGCAGGTTGGCCACGTGTTGGCCCTTGGCTACCCTACTGGCCTCCGGCAACTCGTACGCCTTGGCCCGGTAGACGCGGCCCTTGTTCGTCAGGAACAGGATCCAGTCGTGGGTCGAGCAGACGAAGAAGTGGCTGACGATGTCGTCCTGCCGCAGCGTAGCGCCGCTGACGCCCTTGCCGCCGCGCCGCTGCGAGCGGTAGAGATCGACCTTGGTCCGCTTGGCGTACCCGGTCCGGGTGATCGTGACGACCACGTCCTCGCGGGCGATGAGGTCCTCCATCGAGACCTCGCCGTCGAACGGGATGATCTGCGTCCGCCGTTCGTCGCCCCACTTGGCGACGATCTCGCCGAGCTCCTCCGAGATGATCCTCCGCTGGCGCTCCGGCTTGGCGAGGATGTCCTTGAGGTCGGCGATCTCGATCTCGAGCTTGGCCAGGTCGTCGACGATCCGCTGCCGCTCCAGGGCGGCGAGCCGGCGCAGCTGCATGTCGAGGATCGCGGTCGCCTGGATCTCGTCGATATCCAGCAGCCGGATCAGGCCCTGCCGGGCGTCGTCCACGGTCGGCGAACGCCGGATCAGCGCGATGACCTCGTCCAGTGCGTCCAGCGCCTTGCCGAGACCGCGCAGGATGTGCGCCCGCTCCTCGGCCTTGCGCAGCCGGAACGCGGTCCGCCGGCGGATCACGTCGATCTGGTGCTCGACGTAGTAGCGGATGAACTGCGCCAGGTTGAGCGTGCGCGGCACCCCGTCGACCAGGGCCAGCATGTTGGCGCCGAAGGTCTCCTGGAGCTGGGTGTGCTTGTAGAGGTTGTTCAGCACGACCTTCGCGACCGCGTCGCGCTTGAGCACCAGGACGATCCGCATGCCGGTACGACCGGAGGACTCGTCGCGGATGTCGGCGATCCCGGCGAGCTTGCCCTCCTTGATCAGCTCGGCGATCCGCTCGGCGAGGTTGTCCGGGTTGACCTGGTAGGGCAGCTCGCTGACGACCAGGCAGGGGCGGCCCCGCTTGTCCTCCTCGACCTCCACCACGGCGCGCATCCGGATCGAGCCGCGACCGGTGCGGTACGCGTCCTGGATCGCGGTGGTGCCGACGATCAGGCCGTGGGTCGGGAAGTCCGGACCCTTGACGATGCCGAGCAACGCCTCGAGGGTGGCCTCCTCGTCCTCCTCGGGGTGCTCCAGGCACCACTGCACCGCCGCACCGATCTCCCGCAGGTTGTGCGGCGGGATCTTGGTGGCCATGCCGACCGCGATGCCCTCGGAGCCGTTCAGCAGCAGGTTGGGGATCCGCGACGGCAGGATCGTGGGCTCCTTGGCCCGACCGTCGTAGTTGTTCTGGAGTTCGACGGTGTCCTCGTCGATGTCCCGCAGCATCTCCATGGCCAGCGGGTCCAGCTTGCACTCGGTGTATCGCATCGCGGCGGCCGGATCGTTACCCGGCGAGCCGAAGTTGCCGTTGCCGTCGACCAGCGGGTAGCGCAGCGACCAGGGCTGCGCCATCCGGACCAGCGCGTCGTAGATCGACGAGTCGCCGTGCGGGTGGAACTGACCCATCACGTCGCCGACGACCCGGGAGCACTTCACGTAGCCGCGGTCCGGCCGGTAGCCGGAGTCGAACATGGCGTAGAGGATCTTGCGGTGGACCGGCTTGAGCCCGTCCCGGACGTCCGGAAGCGCGCGCCCGACGATGACGCTCATCGCGTAGTCGAGGTAGGAGCGCTGCATCTCCACCTCGAGCCCGACCGGTTCGATCCGGTCGTGCGCGACCACGGCGGCGATGGCCTCGGCGGGGACCCCTGGCTCGTTCGGTGTGGACTCGGGAGAATCGGTCACTGTATACCCTTATCAGACTCAGAGTCGTTTTTGTGCTGTGGATAACCGCTGTGGATACCGGCCAAGCTGTGGATAACTCTGTGGATCGGTGGATCGGCCGGGCAGCACCCGGCCGATCCACCGCGATCCGTCAGATGTCCAGGAACCGCACGTCCTTGGCGTTGCGCTGGATGAACGACCGGCGCGCCTCGACGTCCTCACCCATCAGCACACTGAACAACTCGTCGGCGGTCGCCGCGTCGTCGAGAGTGACCTGACGCAGGGTACGCGTCGCCGGGTTCATCGTGGTTTCCCACAGCTCGGGATAGTTCATCTCGCCGAGGCCCTTGAAGCGCTGGATGTCGTCCGGCTTGGCGTTCGGCTTCTTCTGCTGACGCAGCGCGATCAGCCCGTCCCGCTCGCGGTCGGAGTAGGCGTACTGCGCGTCGTCGCCCTTCTTGTTCCACTTGATCTTGTAGAGCGGCGGGGCGGCGAGGTAGACGTTGCCCATCTCGACCAGCGGGCGCATGAAGCGGAACAGCAGGGTGAGTAGCAGCGTCTGGATGTGCTGACCGTCGACGTCCGCGTCGGCCATCAGCACCACCTTGTGGTACCGCAGCTTCTCCATGTCGAAGTCGTCGTGGATGCCGGTGCCCAGTGCCGTGATCAGCGCCTGGACCTCGTTGTTCTTGAGCACCCGGTCGATCCGGGCCTTCTCCACGTTGAGGATCTTGCCGCGGATCGGCAGGATCGCCTGCGTCCGCGGGTCGCGGCCCTGCTTGGCCGAGCCGCCGGCCGAGTCGCCCTCGACGATGAACACCTCGGACTCACGCGGGTCGGTGGACTGGCAGTCGGCCAGCTTGCCCGGCATCGAGCCGGACTCCAGCAGCGACTTGCGTCGGGCCAGCTTGCGCGCCTGCTGCGCGGCGATCCGGGCCCGCGCCGCCTGGGAGGCCTTCGTGATGATCATCTTGGCCTCGGCCGGGTTGCGGTCGAACCAGTCGACCAGCCGGTCGTTGCAGACCCGCTGCACGAAGCTCTTCACCGGGGTGTTGCCGAGCTTGGTCTTGGTCTGACCCTCGAACTGCGGGTTGGCCAGCTTGACCGAGATGATCGCCGCGAGCCCTTCGCGGATGTCCTCGCCGGAGAGCTTCTCGTCGCCCTTGAGCAGCTTCTTGTCGGTGCCGTACCGGTTGACCACGCTCGTCAGCGCGGAGCGGAAGCCCTCCTCGTGGGTGCCGCCCTCGTGCGTGTTGATCGTGTTGGCGAAGGTGTAGACCGACTCGCCGTACGACTCGTTCCACTGCATGGCGATCTCGAGCGACATGCCCTCCTCCTCGGCGCCGAACTCGACCACGGTCTTGTGGATCGGGCTCTTCGAGGCGTTGAGGTGTCGGACGAAGTCGGCGATGCCACCCTCGTAGTAGAAGGTCACCTCTCGCTGCCGGCCGTCCTCCTCCTCGGCCACCCGCTCGTCGAGCAGGTGGATGCGCAGGGCGCGGTTGAGGAAGGCCATCTCCTGAAGGCGTCGGTAGATGGTCTGGAAGTCGAAGTCGACGGTCTCGAACACGTCGGGGTCGGGCCAGAAGGAGACCGCCGAGCCGGTGCGGTCGGTGGCCTCGCCCTTCTCCAGCGGGCTCGGCTTGGAGTTGGTGTAGTGCTGCCGCCACACGGCGCCGGACTTGTGGATCTCCACGAACATCTTGGTGGAGAGGGCGTTCACCACGGAGACACCGACGCCGTGCAGACCGCCGGAGACCGCGTACGCCTTGCCGTCGAACTTGCCACCCGCGTGCAGGATCGTCAGCGCGACCTCGACGCCCGGCTTCTTGAGCTTCGGGTGAAGGTCGACCGGGAAGCCACGGCCGTTGTCGGTGACCCGCACGCCGCCGTCGGCGAGCAGCACCACGTCGATGGTGTCGCAGTATCCGGCGAGGGCCTCGTCGACAGCGTTGTCCACGACCTCCCAGACGAGGTGGTGGAGACCGCGCTCGCCGGTGGACCCGATGTACATACCGGGCCGCTTGCGAACCGCCTCCAGACCCTCCAGAACGGTGATCGACTCTGCGCCGTACTCCTGCTTGTCCTGCGCTGCCACCCTCGGCCACTTTCTCGCGTCAGCCACGCCGGTAGGGCGCGTCGGGCGCGGGTTCGGCGGACAGGACGCGACGTCGGCGCGCGGACCGGTGCCGGAGACCTCCGGACAGCGGGTCGAACGCGCCGGTCGCCGCGGTTGCCCGCGGATCGCGATCGGCTCGACCCGACGTGGAGAATGAATCTGGGGCCACCGGCCCCGTCCCTCTCCCACACCGGGTCTTCGTCTCGCTGTCAATCCTACTGTGCGCGGGGGACAGAACCACCACTCGGCACCCTCAGAGAGGCGGCTGAGAAGTCCGTAGCCGGCAGAACCCCGTTGCCCGCGACTCCCCCCACACGCCAGGGTCCGATCGCACGCGCCGCCCCCGGACGGGTTGACCCGCGCCCGGGCGGGTCGGGGGTCGCGGCCGAAGCATCCGTGCCGTACGTTTGCGGCGCCCCGGAACCTGCCTTGATCTTTACCGGCCGGAACCGGGACGATCGACCCGATCGACCCGACACGTGCTCTTGAAGAGGTGACAGATGGGGCTGGACAACGTCGCGGTGCACTGGCCGCGGACCGGCCGCTTCTACGATCCGGTCGCACCGGCCGAGTTCGTCGACTTCGGCGAGATCGTGGACCTGCCGCGGATCTCCGCGCCGACGGCCGCCCTGGCCGAGTTGATCGCGAAGACCGGCACGATCCGGGCGACCGCGTACACCGAGCTGGTGGATCTGCTCCTCGGGCTGGAAGGTGTGTTGTACGCCACAGACGCCGCCGCCGAGGACGAGGACCCGGTGATCGACCCGGACGGCTGCTCCTGGATCGCCAGCGGCATCGAGAGGTTCGTGTCCGGGCACCGCCCGTACGGCGAGGCGGTCACCTTCGAGTCGGTGAGCACGGTGCTGCGTTCCCTGCTGGGCGACGGCAGGCTGGCCGAGCAGCAGTTGCGGTGGCTGGAGAGCCGGCTCGACGCGCTGCGCGACGAGCGCGGCGACCCGCCGCAGTGGAACTTCACCTGCGCCGAGCTGGGCGTGCTGGCCGCGTTCTACCGGCGCTGCGCCGAGCGAGGTTTCGCCGTCTACGCCGACGCCTGAGCCGCCGCACCGGCCGTCGGCGAGGTCGGGCCGCCGCCCGGCCGGTTGGCCGCCGCGATCAGCTGCGTGAGCACCGAGTGCAGGTGTTGCAGGTCCTCCACCGGCAACCCGAGTCGCTGCACGATCGCGGCCGGGATCAGCTCGGCCTGGCTTCGTAGCGCGGCACCGCTGGCGGTGAGGGTGACGGCGAGGCTGCGCTCGTCGCTGGGGTCGCGCTCCCGGCGCAGGTAGCCGGCTGCCTCAAGCCGCTTGAGCAGGGGTGACAGCGTGCCCGGGTCGAGCTGTAGGAGGCGGCTGAGGTCGCGGCCGGACAGCGGTGCGTGCTGCCAGAGCGCCAACATGACCAAATACTGCGGGTGGGTCAGCCCCATCGGCTCCAGAAGTGGGCGGTAGACCGCCACCACACTGCGCGCGGCCACCGAGAGGGCGAAACAGACCTGCTGCTCCAGCGCCAGCGGGTCGACGCCCTCCGGTCTCTCGCTCATCGGTTGCCCTCCTGATGCACGATGGCTATCGTACCAATCATTGGTGCACCAACCATTGGTGTCCCAATGATCTGCGTGTTCGACGGACGAGATCACACGACGCGGGAGAGTGCGGCAGATGAGCGAGGACGGCGCGGTCACCAGGGCCCCGGGCGAGGGCGGCCGACTGCTGAGCTGGGCCTTCCGGCACCTCGCCGGCCCCGCCGAGGGCGTGAAGGGCGCGGTGCAGGGCGGCTCGGCCGAGGCCCGCGAGGCATGGAAGCGCGACCTGGCCGAGCGCAAGCGCTTCACCCGGGAGCAGCGCGAACGCAAGCGGGCCGACCGCGAGGCCCGCCGGCGGGGCTGAGGCCCGTCAGCCGTACGTGTCGCGGGGGCCCCGGCCGCGCACCCGACGCGGCCCCTTCGCCCAGGACGGCGCGGCCGGGCCGTGGATGTGCAGCTTGCGCACCACGTTGTGCCCGACCTCGCTGGCGATCTGCTTGAGCAACGAGCCGGCGAGCAGCCGCAGCTGGGTGGCCCACGCCGTCGAGCGCGCCTCCACGGTCAGCTCGCCGTTCTCCAGCTTGACCGGGCGACTGTTCTGCGCGACCTCCGCGCCGACGACCCGCTCCCAGGCGCCGAACACCGTGGCCTCGGCCGCCGGCTGCTGCCAGCCGCGCGCCTTCACCAACCGGTTCAGCACGGCGCTGAGCGGCTGGGGATCGCGCGGGTCGGGGCCCGGGCCCGAGTAGCCGCGCAACCGCCGCCCCGAGCCGCCGGCCGCGTCGCCGCCCGCACCGCCGGGGGTACGCCGGGCGCGCGCCGCCTGCTGCCGTTTGGTCAGCGCCGCGTCGAGCACCGCCCGGGCAAGCTCCGGCCCGCTGGCGGCCGCCGCCGGCTCACCGCCGGTCGATTCCGCTCCGGGGGTACGCGCGGCAGCGGCGTCGCCCTTGCCGGCCTCGGGCCGCTTGCGGCGTGGCTCATCCGACACGGCGTACCGTCCCTTCGCCGACCTGGTAGCGGGTGCCCCGCAGAGCGGCCGGCACGTCGTCGTCCACAGCGCAGGTGACCAGCAGCTGACTCGCCCCACCCACCAGCTCCGCCAGCCGCTCCCGGCGGCCGGTGTCCAACTCGGCGAACACGTCGTCGAGCACCAGCACCGGCTCGATGCCGTCGGCGCGCAGCAGGTCGTAACCGGCCAGCCGCAGCGCGAGCGCGAACGACCACGACTCACCGTGGCTGGCGTACCCCTTGGCGGGCAGTGGCCCGAGGGTCAGCGCCAGTTCGTCGCGGTGCGGGCCGACCAGCGTGGTGCCCCGTTCGATCTCCGCGGAGCGGGACGCGGCCAGGGCGGCGGTCAGCGCCTCCGCCAGCGCGGCCCGGTCGGTCGTCGGCTCGGCCAGCTCGATCGAGGGCCGGTAGGCGATGCTGGCCGCACCCCGACCGGCGGCCACCGCGTCGTACGCCTTGGCGACGTGCGGGGTGAGCGCGGCGACCAGCTCCAGCCGGCCGGCCAGCAACTCCGCGCCGTGCTGGGCCAGGTGCGTGTCCCAGACGGCAAGGGTGCCGAGGTCGCCGCCCCGGGACCCGCCGGTCTTGCGAGCCAGGTACGCGGTGCGCAGCAGAGCGTTGCGCTGCTTGACCACCCGCTCGTAGTCGGCCCGCACACCCGCGTACCGGGGTTGACGGTTGACCAGCAGGTCATCCAGGTAACGGCGGCGCTCGGACGGGTCACCACGGACCAGCTCAAGATCCTCCGGGGCGAAGAGCACGAGTCGCAGGGCGCCGAGCACGTCCCGGGCCCGCCGCGCCGGTGACCGGCCCAGCCGCGCCCGGTTGGCCTTGCCGGGCACGATCTCCAACTCGACCAGGAGTTCCCGACCGTCGTGGGCCACCGCGCAGCGGATCACCGCCGACGCAGCGCCCATCCGGACCAGAGGCGCGTCGGTGGCGACCCGGTGCGAATCCAGGGTCGCCACGTAGCCCAGCGCCTCGACGAGATTGGTCTTGCCGACGCCGTTGGCGCCGATCAGGACGTTCGCCCCCGGCTGGAGGTCGACGGCCACCCGCTCGTACGAGCGAAAGTCGACCAGTTCCAACCGTTGGACGTACACAGGCTGTGGATACCGCTCAGCGCTTGTGGACGGCGTGGCCACCGAACTGCTGACGCAGCGCGGAGACGGCCTTCATGGCGGGCGAGTCGTCCTGCCGCGAGGCGAATCGGGCGAACAGCGAGGCGGTGATGACGTTCAGCGGCACGGCCAGCCGGACCGCCTCGTCGACCGTCCACCGGCCCTCGCCGGTGTCCTCGGTGTAGCCGCTCAGCTCGGCCAGCTCCGGGTCCTCGTCCAGTGCCCGGTCCAGCAGGTCGAGCAGCCAGGAACGGACGACGGTGCCCTCCCGCCAGGACTTGATCACGCCCGGCACGTTGGTCACCAGCTCCGAGGCGGCCATCAGCTCGTAGCCCTCGGCGTAGGCGTGCATCAGGCCGTACTCGATGCCGTTGTGCACCATCTTCGAGTAGTGCCCGGCGCCGACCGGGCCGGCGTGCACGAAGCCGAACTCGCCCTCCGGCTTGAGGGCGCTGAAGATCGGCATCAGCCGGTCGACGTGCTCCTGGGCACCGCCGACCATCAGCCCGTAGCCGTTCTGCCGGCCCCAGACGCCGCCGGAGACGCCGACGTCGAGGTAGCCGATGCCCCGCTCGTTGAGCCGCTCGGCCCGGGGTGCGTCGTCGCTGAACCGCGAGTTGCCGCCGTCGATGATGATGTCGCCCTCGCCGAGCACCGCGGCCAGCTCGTCGATGGTCGCGTCGGTGACACCGGCGGGCACCATGACCCAGACCGCGCGGGGCGACTCAAGCTTCTCTGCCAGGCCCGCGAGGGTCGTTACGTCGCTGATCTGCGCGTTGTGGTCGAAGCCGACAACGTCGTGCCCAGCGGCGCGCAACCGCTCCCGCATGTTGCCGCCCATACGGCCGAGTCCTACAAGGCCGAGCTGCATGTGTTTCTACCTCCGTGGATCTGGGTGTTGCTGGGCGCGATCAGCGAGAGACGCGGATCGGCATGATGAGGTACCGGTACCCCGGAATTACCTCGCCATCCTCGTCGGCGGGAGAGATCACCGCGGGCTTGAAGGCGTCGACGAACGAGAGAACGGCGGTCTGGGAGCCCAGGTTGGCCAGGCCGTCGATGAGGTACTGGGGGTTGAACCCGATGGTCAGCACGTCACCGGTGAAGGTGGCCTCCATCGCCTCGCTGGCGCGGGCCTCCTCGGAACCGCCGGCCTCGACCACCAGGCCGTCGGCGCTGAAGCTGAGCAGCACCGGGGTCGTGCGCTCGGCAACCAGCGCGACGCGCTTGACGACCTCGATCAGGGTGCTGACCGGCACCCGGGCCGCGGCGTTGTGGGTGGCCGGGAAGAGCGACCGCACCGGCGGGTAGTTGGCGCCGTCGAGCAGGCGGCTGGTGGTGCGTCGGGTGCCGCCGGCCAGACCGACCATGCCCTCGCCCGCAGCGCCCTGGGCGAGGGCGAGGATGACCTCGCCGCCCAGCGGGCCGAGAGCCTTGGCGGTGTCGTTCAGGGTGCGGGCGGGCACCAGGGCGTTGATGCTCACGTCGGGGTCGTCCGGTCGCCACTGGATCTCGCGCAGTGCCAGCCGGTAGCGGTCGGTGGCGAGCATCGACAGCGTGGTGCCGGAGAGCTCGACGCGGACGCCGGTCATCATCGGCAGGGTCTCGTCCCGGCCGGCAGCGATGGCCACCTGGGAGACCGCCGTGGCGAACGCGGCGGCGTCGACCGTGCCGGCGCTCTGCGGCATCTCGGGCAGCGCCGGGTAGTCCTCCACCGGCATGGTGGGCAGGGTGAACCGGGCACTGCCGCAGACCAGCTCGAGGTGGGCGCCGACCGCGGCGATGTCGACCGGCTTGGCCGGCAGCGCCTTGGTGATCTCGGCGAGCAGGCGGCCGGAGACGAGGGCGGCGCCGTCGGCGTCACCCTGCACCTCGACGGTGACCTGGCTGGAAACCTCGTAGTCGAACCCGGAGACCCGCAGGTTGCCGTCGGTGACGCGGAGCATCACCCCGGCCAGCACCGGTACGGATGGCCGGTTGGGCAGGCTCTTCGCGGTCCAGGCCACGGCCTCAGCGAGCGCGTCGCGCTCTACTCGGAACTTCATCAATGCCTCCGCGTCGACGTCAGCGACAACTCTCTCATGCCGACCGCTGCCTACCGTCCCGCCCAACCGTGCGGGTACCCATCGCACCTTAGGGCGCGTAGGCATCGGCTGTGCGCCCGACCCCATGGATCGTGTCGATGCTGACCGGCTGATCCGGCAGCGTTCGGCCCGATCCACAGAAAGCCCAACGGTGATGATTGGTTTTTGTTCTCTTAGAAGAGATAACTCATCGTCTTCATCGCACCTGTGCAAACTGTGGACAACTCGCGTCTGCGCAGCTCAGAGAGGGTATCCACCGGTGATTTAGCTGTGGAGAACCGGGGGTACAACTGGCTTGCGTGTCCACAGCCCGGTCCGGCCGGCCGGTTGTCCACCGTTGTCCACCGGTTGTCCACCGGTAATCCACCGCCTTTCTCCCCAAGCCTGTGGAGGAAGGTGAAGATCACCATTGCCGTCATCCCCAGAACCTTCAACAGCTCATGCACAGGTGGACCGTCATCGGTGGATAACGTGACGGTTGTCCCCAGGCGTCCACAGCTCCATACACAGGGTTTCTCCACAGCCTGTGGGTAACTGTCGAAGGACGGACCGTAGTTATCCACCGACGGTGGATGACGAGCTGTGGACAACGAGTGGGCGTCGAGGCGGTCACGGCCTCGATGATGTGGTCTGCACCATGTCGAGAGTCCAGCCGAGGACGAAAAAAAGACCGCCCGGCCGGAGATCCGGCCGGGCGTGTCCCGAGTTGTGGGCCGTCGCGACGGCCGTCGTACGCCTCAGCTGTTCTGCTTGATGCGGTTGGTCAGCTCGGCGATCTGGTTGTAGAGCGAGCGGCGCTCCGCCATCTGCTGCCGGATCTTCCGGTCGGCGTGCATGACCGTGGTGTGGTCCCGGCCACCGAAGGCCTGCCCGATCCGGGGCAGGGACAGCTCGGTCAGCTCCCGACACAGGTACATGGCCACCTGCCGGGCGTTGACGAGCACCCGCGACCTGGACTGGCCGCGCAGGTCCTCCAGGCTCACCCCGAAGTAGTCGGCGGTCGAGGCCATGATCTGGTCAGCGTTGATCTCCGGACCGGCGCCGTCGGGCATGAAGTCCCGAAGCACCTCCTCGGCCAGGGACAGCTCGACGGTCGACCGGGTCAGGCTGGCGAACGCCGTCACCCGGATCAGCGCCCCCTCCAGCTCGCGGATCGAGTTCGACACCCGGGACGCGATGAACTCCAGCACGTCCGGCGGGGCGTACATCCGCTCCTGCGCCGCCTTCTTCTGCAGGATCGCGATCCGCGTCTCCAGGTCCGGCGGCTGGATGTCGGCCAGCAGCCCCCACTCGAACCGGGTGCGCATCCGGTCCTCGAGGGTGGCGAGCTGCCGCGGCGACCGGTCGGAGGTGATCACGATCTGCTTGTTGGCGTTGTGCAGGGTGTTGAAGGTGTGGAAGAACTCCTCCTGGGTGCGCTCGCGGTTCTCCAGGAACTGGATGTCGTCGATCAGCAGGATGTCGACGTCGCGGTAGCGCCGCTGGAACGCGCTGGTCTTGTCGTCCCGGAGCGAGTTGATGAAGTCGTTGGTGAACTCCTCGGTCGAGACGTACCGGACCGAGCGGGCGTTGCCGAGCGTCGTGGCGTAGTGCCCGATGGCGTGCAGCAGGTGGGTCTTGCCCAGGCCGGAGTGACCGTAGATGAAGAGCGGGTTGTACGCCTTCGCCGGCGACTCCGCCACCGCCACGCTCGCCGCGTGGGCGAACCGGTTGGACGAGCCGATGACGAACGTCTCGAACATGTACTTGGGGTTGAGCCGGTTGCCGCCGGTGTCGGCGCCGGGCAGCCTGCGGTCGTCGCGGCCACCCGCGCGATGATCCACCCCGCTGCGGCCCGGGCCGCTGTCCGTTCCGCTGTCCCGGGGCAGCGCGCGGATCACGTGCTGGTCGCGCGGCGACGCCGAGTCCTCCCGGTAACGGGGCTCGTAGGGCCGCGTGTCCGGGCCCGGCGGGTCCAGGCGACCGGCCTGCTCGTCGTAGCCGCGCCGGTCCGCTCCCGGTCGGGGCGACCGCATCGGCTCCGCGAAGGAGGCGCTGAACAGCGCCTCCTGCCCGTCCCTGCTGGCGGGGATCATCCCGGGACGATGCGCGTCGACGCTCGGCGCGAGCGGCGGACCAGCGGGTGCGGGTGGCGCGACCGGCTCGGGCGAACGCGGCGGGTGTGACTGCTCAGGGATCAGCGTCTCGGAATGCTGCCGTGCGCCCTGGTCGTCATCGAAGGGCGCGGCCGGACCCTCGGCGTCGAACGGGCTGGTCTCCGGAGCGCTGCGGTAGACAGTGCCGGCGGGTCGGCCCGTGGCGTCCTCGGCGACCCGAACGGTCACCGCCACCTGGATCGGTCGGCCGAGCCGACGGGTGAGCGCCTCGGTGATCGCCGGGCGCAGCCGGGACTCGATCACGTCGCGGGTGAACGCGTCCGGGACGGAGAGCAGCGCAGTGTCCTCGACGATCGCCCGCAGCCGGGTCAGGCGGAGATAGGCACGCTGCTGGGCGGAGATGATCTCGTCGGCTAGCTCGTCGGTCGCCGCTAACCACACTGCGGCAAGGTCGGTCGTACCGGCCACCGTCGTGCCACCCCCTCGCCTCTGCTCCCGGCCGCCGCTGTCTGCCAGCCGGCCGTCCCGGGCCCGCCGCGTTCGCGGGTGGAACAACACCCACCTGACGGTCGACCGGTGGTCATCCACAAGTTATCCACAGCCTGTGTACCGACCGATTGTGGCCGCCGCCGGATGCGGGTGGGACCTGCCCCTGCCTGAACGGGCGTTGAAGCGGGTTCACCGTGCCGAACGATTCACTGCCTTGTCCGGTCTTGCCTGTGCGACGACCGGAGCTTCCGACGCTCACCGCAATCGGGCACGGTAACAGCGTTGTCCCTGCGCCATCAACCGGCGACGCGGCGGCGCCCTTCTCGGCATCAGCGAAAACCGCCCTTCGGCTCGGGCGCGTCCTGTTGGCCGCTCCTCGGGGTGTTTGACGGTCATTGCACCCCTGCGTAGGCTGGAACGGTTGCTTTCTCGCCCTCTGCTAGGGTGATGGGTGCTTGCTGTCCGCGGTCGCATCCCCCGCATCGCCGAGGTTCCGCTCCGCCGGACAGCACCGATCGTGGGCCACCGTCGAGGTGGCCTGGACCACCACACGACCCCGGCGATCCCGTCGCACGGGGCGCGTACGAAAACGGAGAGCCTGACGTGAGCAAGCGCACCTACCAGCCGAACAACCGCCGGCGCGCGAAGACCCACGGCTTCCGGCTGCGCATGCGCACCCGTGCCGGCCGTGCCATCCTGTCGAGCCGTCGCGCCAAGGGTCGCACCACCCTGTCGGCCTGAGCCGACCGGGCCGGTCCAGGGGACGTGGGCAGTCGTGCTGGCCGCCGCGCAGCGACTGCGGCGCAGCACTGACTTCGCCGCAGCGGTCCGTGGTGGCCGGCGCGCCGGACGTGGCGCCGTCGTGGTCCACCTGACCACGCCGGTGAGCGCCGACCCGAGCACACCGACCTCGCCGCAGCCGGTGCGGGACAACAGTGCGGAGCAGCTCTCCGCGCCGTCCCGCGCCGGCTTCGTCGTGTCCAAGGCCGTCGGCAACGCGGTGACCCGCAATCAGGTCCGGCGCCGACTACGGGAACTGGTCCGAGAGCGGCTCGCCGCTCTGCCCGAGGGCAGCACGCTGGTCGTTCGAGCGTTGCCCGCCGCGGCGCAGGCGTCGTACCCCCGGCTCGCCACCGACCTGGACGCCGCCCTCGCGGCTGCCCGGTCGTCCCGAGAGCGGCGGCCACGATGAGCGCCGACCCGACCACCCCGCGCCGCACGTCAACCGGTGCCAGGGTGCTGATCGCCCCCATCATCGCGTACCGTCGGTGGATAAGTCCGGCACTGCCGGCCCGCTGTCGGTTCTACCCGTCGTGCAGTGCGTACGCCCAGGAGGCGGTGGTCCGGCACGGTGCCCTCCGGGGAGCCGCGCTCGCGGTCCGGCGGCTTTTGCGCTGCCACCCCTTCCACCCTGGTGGACATGACCCGGTGCCGGAGCCGGGCGGTCGCCGCCGTGCCGATGTGACTGGAGCCTGAGAATTGTTCAGTCTTGACTGGATCTACTATGCGATCTCGTGGATCCTGCTGACCTGGCACTCTGCCTGGGACGCCATCGGGGTGCCGGTCGGCGCGGTCATCGGCACCAACTTCGCCTGGATCCTGGCCATCGTCTTCCTGGTGGTCACCGTCCGGGTGATCCTGTTCCCCGTCTTCGTCAAGCAGATCAAGTCGCAGCGGGCGATGCAGGCGCTCCAGCCCAAGGTCAAGGAGCTTCAGGAGAAGCACAAGGGTGACCGGGAGACGCTCCAGAAAGAAATGATGGAGCTGTACAAGAAGGAGAAGGCCAACCCGCTGATGGGTTGCCTTCCGATGTTCCTTCAGATCCCGGTCTTCCTCGGCCTCTTCCACGTGCTGCGCCGCCTCGACCCGGACAAGCAGAACAAGACCCTCTACGGCTGGACGGTCGACCAGTTCCAGAGCGCCTCGCAGGCGAAGCTGTTCACCGCCCCGATCGCCGGCAAGTTCGGCTCCACCGCGGACGAGCTGGCCAGCCTCGGCGCCAACGGCACCACCGTGAAGATCATTGCTGGTGTCCTGGTCCTGGTCATGATCGCGACCACCTACCTGACCAGCCGTCAGATGATCCTGAAGACCGGCTGGGCCGAGGACCCGCAGCAGCGGATGATCCAGCGCCTGATGCTCTACGGCATCCCCGCGTCTCTGCTGATCTCCGGCGCGATCTTCCCGATCGGTGTGATCATCTACTGGGTCACCAACAACCTCTTCACCCTCGGCCAGCAGCAGTGGGTGCTGCGGAAGTTCCCGCCGCCGGTGACCGCCAAGAAGGCCGTTGCCCCCGCCGCCAGTCGTAACCCGGTGCAGCCCGCCAAGACCGGCGGTCTGTTCGGCCGGGGCAAGTCGGCCCCGCCCGCGCCGGTCAAGGCCGCCGCGCCCAAGGTGGCCGGGCCGAAGCCGGGTGCGAAGCCGACGAACAACCCGAAGAAGAGCCGCCCCGCCAAGCGGCAGGGCTGACCGCTCAGGGCCGCCGCCAGGTGACTGGTGGCGGCCCCTTCCGCACCGCGCAGCCGCCGTGAGGCCGGCGCCGGTCGGAACCGCCCGCGCACCGCGCGGCCACGGGCGACACTGCCCGTACAGACGTGCCTGTGGGCACCGGCGACCTCCCGCCGGCCCCGGGAAACCAGTCGGACCCGACGGTCCGGCCGAGCGAGTACGGAGATGAGACCGTGACCGAGACCAGCATCCCCCGCGCCGAGCAGTCCCTGGACGAGGAGGAGACCGCAACGCTCGCGGTGGACGGCGACGACACCGAGGACGACGACACCGAGGCGGACGACGACGCCGGCACCGCCGCGACCGGCGGCCGGACGAAGAAGGCCGTCGGCGAGGGCGACCTGTTCCGGCAGAGCGAGATCGCGGCCGACTACGTCGAAGGGCTGCTCGACATCCTCGACTACGACGGCGACATCGACGAGCTGGTCGCCGCGGGCCGCCCCATGGTCGAGGTGGTCGGCGAGCGGCTCCAGAATCTGGTCGGTCAGCGTGGGGCGACCCTGGAGGCCCTCCAGGAGCTCACCCGCCTCGCCGTCTTCCGGCAGACCGGGACGCCGAGCCGTCTGCTGCTCGACGTCGGCGGCTACCGGGCCAACCGTCGCAAGGAACTCGCCGCGGTCGCCAAGAACGCCGTCGAGAAGGTCAAGGAGTACGGCGAGCCGGTACGCCTCGACGCGATGTCCGCGTTCGAGCGCAAGTGTGTGCACGACGTGGTCAACGCCATGTCCGGCGTGGCGAGCGAGTCCGAGGGTGTCGAGCCGAACCGGCGCATCGTCGTACGGCCGGCGGACTGACCGGGTGACCCACGACGACATCACGGCCGACACCGTGACCGGCCCGGGCGGCACGCCGCCCGGGCCGTCCGCTGTCCAGCCCGCTGACGCCGAATCGGCCCGCCCCGACACCGCCCCGTCGCCCGCTGACGCGGCTCTGCCACCCGAGCTGGCCCCGGCCGCACTGACTCTCTTCGGCGACCGTCTCGACCTGGCCGCCGCGTACGCCGAGCTGTTGGCCACCGACGGCGTCGTCCGCGGTCTGATCGGCCCTCGGGAGGCACCCCGGATCTGGGACCGGCACATGCTCAACTGCGCGGCGGTCGCCGAGCGGATCCCGCCCGGCGCGACAGTGCTCGACGTCGGCTCCGGTGCCGGCCTGCCGGGCCTGGTCCTCGCCATCGCCCGTCCCGACCTCACGGTCACCCTGATCGAGCCACTGGCCCGACGTACGTCGTTCCTGATCGAGGTCGTCGAGCGGCTCGGCCTTGCGAAGTCGGTGCGGGTGTTCCGCGGCCGGGCGGACGAGGCGGCCACCGGATCGAGCGGCCGGGACCCGATCAGCGGAGACGTGGTGACCGCCCGCGCGGTCGCGCCACTGGACCGCCTGGCGGGCTGGAGCCTCCCCCTGGCGGTTCGTGGCGGCCGACTGCTGGCGCTCAAGGGGTCCTCCGCCGCGGTGGAGATCGAAGAGCACGCCGAGGTCGTGGAGCGGCTCGGTGGTGGAGAGCCGACCGTGCACCTCTGCGGCGTCGGGGTCATCGACCCGCCCACCACTGTCGTGGAGATCGCGCGCGAGCGGATGGTGGGCCCGCCCCGACCGGCGGCCAGCAAGCGCTCGCGGGCCGGTCGCTCCCGCCGACGCTGACACTTCGCGCCATCGGGCTTCCGGCCGGTGGGTTGCCTCGTTGTACCGGTACGGATGGACGAGGAGATGAGAACCCGACGTGGACCGGCCGCGCCCGTCCGCCGTAGGCTGACCGCGCGTCGATAGTGTGGAGCGGGCGGTGGACGTCGCGGGTCTCCGATCGCTCCCGAGGGCCGTACGCTCCGGGTTGCGAGCGTGGTGTGGCCAAAGTTGACCGGGGCGCGGACCGACCATCCGAAGCGGGCAGGGATGACAGGTGCATGACGACGGCAGGTACGACGATCCACGCGTGACCGGGTCAACCAGCGATCCCGTTTCACGTGAAACCGACTACCCGAGCTGGTCGCCCGGCGCGACCGGGTCTTCGACCGGTCCGACGGACGGCGATGCGCCGGCAGCACACGATCAGTCCCCGGGGTCGGGGCGGCCGGAGGGCGCGGCCACTCCGGAGCCGGCGAGTGTTCGTCGTACGCCGGAGGGGTTGAGCCGACCGGTCAACGCCGCCGAGGTGCGGTCGACCTCGGGGCGCCGCAACACCGCGGCGGCGGTTCGCTTCGAGCCCGCGGTCCCGCAGCAGCCCACCGCCGCAGTCGTTCGGGATGCCGCACCTGTGGTTGCCGAAGCGCCGGTCGCTTCGACCGAGTCGTTGGCCGCAGTGGCGGCCGACCCCACGTACGTTTCACGTGAAACCCCGACGCGCGAAGAGGATGACCCACCGTTGGCTATGGAGGCGATGCGCGCCGTGCAGATCCTGAATCCCAGTGGCGAGGTGACCATGCCTCGACCGGACCGGACCCGGGTCATGTGCGTCGCCAACCAGAAGGGCGGCGTGGGCAAGACCACGAGCACCGTCAACCTTGCGGTGGCACTCGCCCTGCACGGCAACCGGGTGCTCGTGGTGGACCTCGACCCGCAGGGCAATGCCTCGACCGGGCTCAACGTCCCGCACCACACCGGCATCCCGGACGTCTACGACTGCCTGATCAACAGCGTTCCGCTGGCCGAGGTGGCGCAGGCGGTCGAGGGCATCCCCAACCTCTGGTGCGTCCCCGCGACCATCGACCTGGCCGGCGCGGAGATCGAGCTGGTCTCCGTGGTGGCACGGGAGTCGCGGTTGGACCGGGCGATCGCCGCCTATCCCGGCGAGTTCGACTATGTCTTCATCGACTGCCCACCCTCGCTCGGTCTGCTGACGGTCAACGCTCTGGTGGCCGCGCAGGAGGTGCTGATCCCGATCCAGTGCGAGTACTACGCACTGGAGGGGCTCAACCAGCTGATCAACAACATCAACCTGGTACGCCAGCACCTCAACCCGAAACTCGACGTCTCCACCATCCTGCTGACCATGTACGACCGCCGTACCCGGCTGGCCGACGCCGTCGAGCAGGACGTCCGGAACCACTTCGGCGACAAGGTCCTCCAGGCGGTCATCCCCCGCAACGTCCGCGTCTCGGAGGCACCGAGCTACGGCCAGTCGGTGATGACCTACGATCCCGGTTCGCGGGGAGCGACGAGCTACTTCGAAGCAGCCCAGGAGATCGCGGAACGAGGCGTCAAGGAGCCGGTGGGCCGGAATGCGTAGTGCGGATGAGTCGCTGGGAGGCGTGGCATGAAGAACCGTCCTCGGGGCGGTCTGGGTAGGGGCCTGGGGGCGCTGATCCCGACCGGGCCGGCGCCGGCTGCCGCTGGCACCGCGACGGCCGAGCCGGAGAACGAGTACGCGGACGACGCGGTCACCGAGGCCGTCGCCGCGGTGCCTGTCGGGGCGCCGGTCCGCGAGCCGGAGCCCACGCTCAGTCCGGTGCCGGGGGCACGGTTCGCCGAGATCCCGGTCGACGCGATCCTGCCCAACCCGAAGCAGCCCCGCCAGGTCTTCGACGAGGAGGCTCTGGAGGAACTCAAGACCTCGATCCAGGAGGTTGGCTTCCTCCAGCCCATCGTCGTCCGGCAGCTCGACGACGAAAAGTACGAGCTGGTCATGGGCGAGCGGCGCTGGCGCGCCGCCCAGGCGGTGGGACGGGAGAACATCCCGGCAATCGTCCGGGACACCCGTGACGACGCCATGCTCCGCGACGCCCTGCTGGAGAACATCCACCGGGCCAACCTCAACCCTCTGGAAGAGGCCGCCGCCTACCAGCAACTGCTGGAGGAGTTCGGGGCTACCCACGAGGAGCTGGCCCGCCGGATCGGCCGGAGTCGCCCGCAGATCTCGAACACCATCCGGCTGTTGAACCTGCCGGCGCAGGTGCAGCGCCGGGTGGCCGCAGGGATCCTGTCGGCCGGTCACGCCCGTGCCCTCCTCAGCCTCGACGAAGCAGAGGCGCAGGAACAGTTGGCGTTGCGGATCGTGGCCGAGGGCCTGTCGGTGAGGGCGACCGAGGAGATCGTGGCTCTCACACTGAACGACGGGCCGGCCAAGGGGCAGGCCGCGAAGCGCCGGCCAAAGGCGCACGCGCCGGCTCTGACCGATCTCGCCGACCGACTGTCCGATCGGTTCGACACCCGGGTGAAGGTGGACATCGGGCGGAGCAAGGGCAAGATCACGATTGAGTTCGCGACGGTGGACGACCTTGAGCGGATCGTCGGGATCATCGGAGTGCAGCAGGAGGAGAGCGAGGGCTGAGCCCTCTCCCTCCGCCGACGGCCGCGTTACCCCTGGGGGTGCGCGGCCGTTCCGCTTCCCGCTGGCCACGTTTCACGTGAAACGGCCGCCGTTCCACGCTCTGCCGTTTCACGCCGCGCCGGTGTCGGTGCCGTGCGGTGCCCGGTGCCCGTGCCGGTGCCGGTGCCGAGGAACGCTTGAACGACTCGACCGCTTACGGCTCACTCGGCCCGAGCCGCGCAGCGCCTTGCCGACCCGACCCTCCGCCGGTCGGCGTCAGTCGCCCACCGACTTCTCTGTTTCACGTGAAACGGGGGCGTCGGGGAGGGTCGACGCCCGCCTGCACCTGATCCGCCAGACGTGCAGCGCGACGCGTGATGCCCACGCGCCCTGAGAGGGCCGCCCAGCGCTGTGGTCGATCACAGCCACCCCCTGCGGCGCCGGACGCGGCAGCGGGCAACTGAGCGGCGTGTACGGCACTCTACGAACATCCACCGAGGGATCGGCCGGAGCAGGCATCCAGTTTCCGCGTCGCGGGCTTGAGTCCGGCCACATCTCCGCGGCCTGGTTCGTGCGCGGCCTGGTCTGTGCGCGGCCTGGTTCGTGCGCGGCCTGGTCTGTGCGCGGCCTGGTTCGTGCGCGGCCTGGTCTGTGCGCGGCCTGGTTCGTGCGCGGCCTGGTCTGTGCGCGGCCTGGTTCGTGCGCGGCCGTCGTCTGTTCGCCCCACTGTTTT
>NZ_JAKKFI010000008.1 GCF_022230955.1 Micromonospora cabrerizensis | reverse complement strand
ACGATTCCGCCCCAGGGTCGCCCCGACCACCAGACACCCCACCCCAAACCGGACACCGACCCCACGGCCACCCAGCTGAACCGGACACCACACCCCACAACCGCCGCCGAAGACACACCAAGATCCGCGCACTTTCAGGGAAGTTGCTGCCTCACGTCGCGGCGAGGCAACAACTTCCCTGAAGTTGCTCGGATATTGGGCGGGTTGGGATACCGGACGCCGCCGCCGGAACGCCAGAGGTGACGTGGATACCCAAGATCGTGCTCGAACCAGGAAACAGGCCCCTCGGCACGCGGACGAGGCCACTACAACCAGGATCGAGCACGATCTTGGGCACCGCGACTGACCGCCCCGAGGCGAGGGCGTCGTCAGGGGCGGGGGGAAGCCTCCGTGCTCTCGTCGGCCTTCGTGTCCTTGTCGAGGGCGGCCAGGATCGCCTCGGCGGTGCGTCGACCCACCCCGGGGACCTCGGTGATCTCCTCGACCGTTGCGGCCGAGAGTCGCTTGAGTGAGCCGAAGTGCCGCAACAACGCCTTGCGTCGCACCTCGCCGAGGCCGGGCACGTGGTCGAGCGCCGACTCGGTCATCCGCTTCGAGCGACGCTGCCGGTGAAAGGTGATGGCAAACCGGTGGGCCTCGTCGCGGACCCGTTGCAGCAGGTAGAGCCCCTCCGAGGTGCGCGGCAGGATGACCGGGAACTCGTCGTCGGGGAGCCAGACCTCCTCCAGCCGCTTGGCCAGGCCGCAGAGCGCCACGTCGTCGATGCCCAGGTCGGCAAGGGCCTGCGCGGCCGCCGCGACCTGCGGAGCGCCGCCGTCGACGACCACCAACTGCGGCGGGTACGCGAACTTGCGCGGCCGGCCGGTGGTCGGATCGATCAGCACGCCGACCTGAGGCTCAGCCGCGTCTTCCGGGGTGATCGGGTCGTCAGCCGACTCGACGCCCACCTCGCCCGTCTCGGCCCGCGCGTCCAGGTAGCGGGCGAAGCGACGACGCAGCACCTCGGACATCGCGGAGAGGTCGTCGGTGGCGCCACGGACGATGAACCGCCGGTACTCGCTCTTGCGGGGCAACCCGTCCTCGAAGACCACCATGCTGGCCACCACGTCGGTGCCCTGGATCTGCGAGATGTCGAAGCACTCGATGCGCAGCGGCGAGGTGCGCATGTCCAGCGCCTCGCTGATCTCGTCCAGTGCCTTGCCCCGGGTGGTGAGGTCACCGGAACGCTTCAGCTTGTGCCGGGCGAGCGCGTCCTTGGCGTTGCGCTCGACCGTCTCCATCAGTGAGCGCTTGTCACCGCGCTGCGGCACCCGCAGCGACACCCGGCTGCCCCGGTGGTTGGAGAGCCAGTCCGCCAGCGCCTCGGCGTCGGCGGGCAACTCGGGCACCAGCAGCTCCCGGGGCACGTCGGTTTCGCCGTGCTCGCCGCCGTACACCTGGGTGCAGAAGTGGTGCACCAGGTCGCCGGTGGTCAGGTCCTCGGTCTTCTCCACCACCCAGCCGCGCTGCCCCCGGACCCGGCCGTCACGGACGTGGAAGACCTGCACGGCCGCCTCGAGCGGGTCGTCGGCGAACGCGACCACGTCGGCGTCGGTGCCGTCGCCCAACACCACGGTCTGCTTCTCCATGGCGCGGCGCAGGGCGGCCACGTCGTCGCGCAGTTTGGCGGCCCGCTCGAACTCCAGTTGCTCGCTCGCCTCGGTCATCTCGCGCTCGATCTTGCGGACCATGGTGTCGGTGCGGCCGGCCATGAAGTCGCAGAACCCGTCCACGATGGCGCGGTGTTCGTCGGCGGAGACGGTGCCGACGCACGGCGCCGAGCACTTGCCGATGTAGCCGAGCAGGCAGGGACGACCGACCTGGCCGGCGCGTTTGAACACCCCGGCGGAGCACGTCCGGGCGGGGAACACCCGCAGCAGCAGGTCGAGGGTCTCCCGGATGGCCCAGGCGTGCGAGTACGGGCCGAAGTAGCGCACCCCCTTGCGCTTGGCGCCCCGCATCACCTGTAGCCGTGGGTATTCCTCGTTGAGGGTCACGGCCAGATAGGGGTACGACTTGTCGTCGCGGTAGCGGACGTTGAACCGGGGGTCGTACTGCTTGATCCAGGTGAACTCCTGCTGGAGCGCCTCGACCTCGGTGCCGACGGTGATCCAGTCCACCGACTCGGCGGTGGTGACCATCTGCCTCGTGCGCTCGTGCAGGTTCCAGACGTCGCCGAAGTAGGAGTTGAGCCGGCTGCGCAGGTTTCTCGCCTTGCCAACGTAGATCACCCGGCCGGTGCCGTCGCGAAAGCGGTAGACCCCCGGTAGCTCCGGGATGGTGCCGGGTGCGGGGCGGTAGGTCGAGGGGTCAGCCACACCAACAAGCCTAGTCCGCAGCACCGACAGCCCCACGCAAGCTCTAGATCCACTCGGCTTCCGGGAAGTCGGGGTGTCAAGGCACTGCGGATACCCCGACTTCCCGAAACGCGAGTCGATCACGCGGCCGGCTCCCTCGACCGGCTCGGGGGCCGGCTCGGCGGCCGGACACGCCCGGCCGAGGAACGGTCGCCGGACCGGCCAGGCCCGCCGGACACACCCGGCCGAGGAACGGTCACCGGACCGGCCAGGCCCGCCGGACACACCCGGCCGAGGGGCGGTGGCTGCCCCCGGGTCGGTCAGGCCAGCGAGATCTGGTCGCCGGTGACCTTGATGTTCTTCGGCGGCAGCGGCTTGGTGGCCGGGCCGGCCTTCACCGAGCCGTCCTCGATCGAGAACTTGCTGCCGTGGCAGGTGCAGTTGATGGTGCCGCCGTCGACGTTCGTGACCGGGCAGTTCTGGTGCGTGCAGATCGGGTCGAAGCCCTTGAACTGGCCGGCGCTCGGCTGGGTGATGACCACGCCCTCGGCGGCGAGGACCTTGCCGCCGCCGACCGGGATGTCAGCGGTGGTGGCCAGCGACTGGGCGCCCTGCCGGTCGCCGCCGCCAGCGTCACCGGTGCTGGGCACGGCCGGGCCGCCACTGGTGGGGGTGTCGCTGCCGCTGCCGTCGTCGCTGCCGCACGCAGCCAGGACGACGGCCGCGCCGACTGCCCCGACACCGGTGAGCAGGGTACGACGTGTCTGCGTACCCGGACCGGTCAGCGCCTGATCGTCACTCATGCCTCGCCTCTCTCTAGCCCGCTGCGCCGGTCAAGAGCCGGCCACACTTCTCCACACGGGCAACTGTGCCGGATGGTTCATCGCGGCAGCTGTCCGACCCAGGAAATGGGACGCGGAGGCTCACCACGACGGCCTGCCGGACTACCGCAGCAGAATCCGGCGGACCCGCGCGGCGCGAGCCCGACCGGACCTACCGTCGGGGAGTTGAGATCAGCGAGCGCCGGCTGCCACCTTGCGGCTGGCCCGCGCCTTGGTCACACCGTTGGCCTTGGCCGCCCGGGTGGTGGCGGCGGCCGCGCCCTTGGCCTTGCCGTCGAGCTTGAGCACCTGACGCAGGAACTCGCCGGTGTGGCTCTCGGCGACCTCGGCGACCTCCTCGGGGGTGCCGGTGGCGAGAACGGTGCCGCCCCGGTGGCCGCCCTCCGGACCCATGTCGATCAGCCAGTCGGCCGTCTTGATCACGTCGAGGTTGTGCTCGATGGTGATCACCGTGTTGCCCTTGTCGACGAGACCCTCCAGCACCATCAGCAGCTTGCGGATGTCCTCGAAGTGCAGGCCGGTGGTCGGCTCGTCGAGCACGTAGACCGTCCGCCCGGTGGAGCGCTTCTGCAGCTCGGACGCGAGCTTGACCCGCTGCGCCTCACCGCCGGAGAGGGTGGGAGCGGGCTGGCCGAGGCGTACGTAGCCCAGACCGACGTCGACCAGGGTCTTGAGGTGCCGGTGGATGGGCGGGATGGCGGAGAAGAACTCGGCGGCCTCCTCGATCGGCATCTCCAGCACGTCCGAGACGGTCTTGCCCTTGTAGTGCACCTCCAGGGTCTCCCGGTTGTACCGGGCGCCCTTGCACACCTCGCAGGGGACGTACACGTCGGGCAGGAAGTTCATCTCGATCTTGATGGTGCCGTCGCCGGAGCACGCCTCGCAGCGCCCACCCTTGACGTTGAAGGAGAACCGACCCGGGCCGTACCCTCGTACCTTCGCCTCGGTGGTCTCGGCGAAGAGCTTGCGGACGTGGTCCCAGACCCCGGTGTAGGTGGCCGGGTTGGAGCGGGGCGTACGGCCGATCGGCGACTGGTCCACGCCGACGACCTTGTCCACGTGCTCCAGACCGGAGACCCGGGTGTGTCGGCCGGGCACCAGTCGGGCGCCGTTGATCTGGTTGGCCAGCACCGCGTAGAGGATGTCGTTGACCAGCGTCGACTTGCCCGAGCCGCTGACGCCGGTGACCGCGATGAGCTGGCCCAGCGGGAACGAGACGGTCAGGTTGCGCAGGTTGTGTTCGCGCGCGCCGTGCACCACCAGCTCGCGGGCGGCTTCCTGCGGGCGGCGCGTCGACGGTGTCGGGATGGAGCGACGCCCGGACAGGTACGCGCCGGTGATCGACTCCTTGTTCTTCAGCAGTGCGGGCACCGAGCCGCTGTGCACGATCTTGCCGCCGTGCTCACCCGCGCCGGGCCCGATGTCGACGATCCAGTCGGCGGTGCGGATGGTGTCCTCGTCGTGCTCCACCACGATCAGCGTGTTGCCCAGCCCGCGCAGCCGGATCAGGGTCTCGATCAGCCGGTGGTTGTCACGCTGGTGCAGCCCGATCGACGGCTCGTCGAGCACGTAGAGCACGCCCACCAGGCCGGAGCCGATCTGGGTGGCCAGCCGGATGCGCTGCGCCTCGCCGCCGGACAGCGTGCCGGCCGGCCGGTCCAGGGAGAGGTAGTCCAGACCGACGTCGAGCAGGAACCGCAGCCGGGCGTTGATCTCCTTGAGGACGCGCTCGGCGATCAGCTTCTGCCGGTCGGTCAGCTCGATGCCGGCAAGCAGGTCGGCGCACTCCCCCACGGACAGGTTGCAGACCTCGGCGATGCTCTTGCCGGCCAGGGTGACCGCGAGCACCTCGGGCTTGAGCCGGGCGCCGCCGCACGCCGCGCACGGCACGTCGCGCATGTAGCCCTCGTACTTGTCGCGGGACCACTCGGACTCGGTGTCGGAGTGCCGGCGCTCGATCCACTGCACCACGCCCTCGAAGCCGGTGTAGTAGGAGCGCTCGCGGCCGTACTTGTTGCGGTAGCGCACGTGCACCTGGTCGTCGGAGCCGTGCAGGATGGTCTTCTGTGCCCGCGCCGGCAACGCCCGCCACGGGGTGTCGACGTCGAAGTGCTGGGCCTCGCCGAGAGCCTCCAGCAGGCGCAGGAAGTATTCCAGGTTGTGCCCGGTGGACCAGGGTTGGATGGCGCCCTCGCGCAGGCTGCGCTCCGGGTCGGGGACCAGCAGCTCCGGGTCGACCTCCTTCTTGGTGCCCAGGCCGGTGCACTCCGGGCAGGCGCCGTACGGCGCGTTGAAGGAGAAGACCCGGGGCTCGAGATCCTCGATGGCCAGCGGGTGGTCGTTGGGGCAGGCCAGGTGCTCGGAGTAGCGGCGCTCCCGGCCCGGGTCGTCCTCGGGAAGATCGACGAAGTCGAGCAGCACCAGGCCACTGGACAGGCCCAGGGCGGCCTCGACCGAGTCGGTCAGCCGCTGCTTGGCGCTGGGCTTGACGGTGAGCCGGTCGATCACCACCTCGATGGTGTGCTTCTCCTGCTTCTTGAGCTTCGGCGGCTCGGTCAGCGGGTGCACCACGCCGTCGACGCGGGCCCGGGCGTAGCCCTTGGCCTGCAGCTCGGCGAAGAGGTCGACGTACTCGCCCTTGCGACCGCGGATGACCGGCGCGAGCACCATGAACTTGGTGCCCTCGGCCATCGCGAGGACCCGGTCGACGATCTGCTGCGGGCTCTGCCGGGAGATCCGCTCGCCGCAGACCGGGCAGTGCGGCTCACCGATGCGGGCGTAGAGGAGGCGCAGGTAGTCGTAGACCTCGGTGATGGTGCCGACGGTGGAGCGCGGGTTGCGTGAGGTGGACTTCTGGTCGATCGAGACGGCGGGGCTCAGACCCTCGATGAAGTCGACGTCTGGCTTGTCCATCTGGCCGAGGAACTGCCGGGCGTACGACGAGAGCGACTCGACGTAGCGGCGCTGCCCCTCGGCG
>NZ_JAKKFI010000079.1 GCF_022230955.1 Micromonospora cabrerizensis | reverse complement strand
CGGGCCCGCGCGGCAGCCGAGGCGGCACAGCGCAACGCCGCCGCGGCGACCCGTGCGGCCAACCAGGCGGAACGGTTCGCCCGGCAGTCGGCGCAGGCAGCAAACCAGGCGTACCAGGCGGCGATGGACGCGGCAGCGCACGCCACCGCGGCGGCGGCCGCGGCGGACGACGCCGCGGCGCACGCCGGTGACGCCGCGACCGCAGCGGCCAAGTCCACCCAGCACGCGGCGGGCGCGTTGGCCGCGGCCAACACCGCCACGACGGCGGCGACCCAGGCCGCAGCGGTGGAGGAAGCCGCGCGGGTCGCGGACGTGGAACGGCTGGCGGCCCAGACGGAGGACGGCATACAGCTTGCGAAGGAGGCCCGACTCGCCGAGCAGGCGGAGCTGGCCCAGGCTGCGGACGACGCGGCCGAGGAGGCCCGGCTGGACGCGCAGACGCAGCAGTGGCTGGCCGAGGCGAGCGCAGCCGGGGCACCCTCGGCAACCGTCCTGTCCAGTGGCCGTCTCGCCGCCGCGCGACTCGCCCGCACCGGCGGTAAGTGGACCCAGAAGGCGGCCGCAGAGGCCCTCGCGGGTTCCGAGGCCGACCTGCGAGCCTTCCTGGCCACCGGTCGCGCCGTGGCGGCGGACGAGGACGACCGCGCACGGGTACGGCACATCGGTGCCCTGGGCAAGCCCGCCCTTCTCGACGCGGCCAAGGCAGCTCTGGCCGGTGACCACGACGATGTGGTCGAGTTCCTCAGGACCCGGAACTACGTGGGTAAGGAGCAGGACGACCGCATCCAGATCGGCCAGTTGATCACCGCAGGTGGGCCGACCATGAAGGCCAGGGGACAGGCGGCGCTCAACGGCACGGAGGCCGACCGGCACGCGTTCCTGATGACCGGGCGGTACGCCGCGGCCGAGATTGACGACCGGATCAAGGTCGGCCAGATCATGTCCGCCGGTGGCCCCGAGGTGAAGTCAGCGGCTCAGGTGGCCCTGGAGGGGTCCCGAGCGTTCCTGACGGACTTCCTCACCGACGGGCAGTTCCGGGCGCAGCGTCGTGATCTGGAGGCGGTCACCCACGTGGCACGGGTGCGTGGCCTGGTCGCGGAGGCGGCCGGTTACGCCGCCAATGCGCGGAGGGACGCCGCCGAGGCGGCACGGGTCGCGGCGGTGGCCCGGAAGGCGGCCGAGGACGCGGCGCGCTACGCGCAGGAAGCCCAGCAGGCGGCCAGCCAGGCTGCCGGCTACGCCACGCAGGCGCTCCAGTCGGCTCAGGCAGCAGCGGCATCGGCGATCCAGGCGGCGCAGTCGGCCCAGGTCGCCAAGGCGGCCGCCGCCTCCGCGAGGCAGAGCGCACGAAACGCTGCCGCGTCGGCTGCCCAGGCCAGCGACGCCGCGGCACGGGCGAGCGCCTACGCCAGCGCTGCGTACGACGCCGCCGACCGGGCCCGCGCCTCGGCGCTGGCCGCCGGCCGCAGTGCCGACCAGGCCGCCGCGGAGGCTTCGGCGGCGCTTGCCGCAGCGGTCACCCTGCAGCGTCAGGAGGCGGCACAGAACCCGGGCGGGCCGGCGGACGGACCGCCGCTGGACCAGCCCACCGGCGAGGACCCGAGGCGGTTGGGAAATCAGGTATTGGGCAACAACGGCCTCGCCCAGGCGGCATTGCTTCTCTGGGGAGGCGAGTGCTTCACCGGAGCGAAGCAGATCATCTGCACAGGTGTGGATACGCCGAATGAGCGTACGATGACGATCGGCGATTACATGCTCTACCACGACTCCCGCGAGCAGCTCAGGCTCGACTTGAAAGAGGAGGAGTGGGATCGGGACCTGTTGCGGGCAAGGGGCGTGGATGCCAGCACCTACGGCCCTGACCTACTCGAGCACGAGGCACGACACTCCGATCAGTGGCAGTGGCTGCCACCCGGCCAATTCCTTACCTTCTACGCCCTCGGTAGCGGCGCCTCTTGGCTGCTCACGGGTGATGACAGTAATGGCAACCCTTGGGAGGTCGGAGCCAACCCGTACAAGGGCGAGTACTGGTACTACGGCCAGTCATATGTTGACAGGTCCAAGTGCTGGCTCATTGTTTGGTGTTGAGCGGAGAATGTCGAACCGACTGAGTATTCGTGCGGCGAGCGTCCTGGTGACGCTCGCCGCCCTGGCGGGGCTCTCCGCCTGTAGCCCTGCAGACAAACCAGTGATCGCGGTGAGCGAGATCGACGGTCAGCCGACGCTGGTCCTGGCCGAATGCGCTGCCTTCACTCCGACGAGGATCAGTGTCTTCACCCGTGGCGCGACGCCGGCTACGAATTGGACGATCTACCGCGACGGCGGGGAGAAGCTCACGGCGGTGACCATGTTGCAGCCACCACTCGGCTGGGCGATTGATACGGATTCACCACTCGTTGCCTTCCAGGCCGACGTTCAGTATTCGGTTGTCGCCTACGGCATCGAGCACAACTCCCGAACCGTCGATTTCACCCTGGATGAGGTGACTCGGCTCGGCGTGAAGCAGGTCCTCGTCGGCTCGGGGGACGATCGGAAGGCGGTCACCGAGACCGCCTTCCGCGACAAGGCGAAGAAGGCCTGCTGACGCAGTTGGGTCAGGAGACGTCGGGGAAGCCGTAGCGCAGGGCGTGCTCCGGATCGGCTGGGTCGATCTGGCGCACGCCCGCGTCGGCGAGGCGCTTGTTGACCTCGTCGAGCTGCTCGCGAACCAGCCGGGCCTCCTCTTCGGTGACCCGTCCCCGGTGCGGTTTGCCGGCGTTTTCCAGAGTGCCGTAGTCGATCTTTTCTACGCTCTTGCGGGCCTTGGGCGGTCGGACCCGCTCGGCGGTCTTCAGCAGCTGCGCCATCGGCACGTCGGTGGCCATCGCGTCGAACTCGCTGGCGGTCAACACCACCCGGCGGGGCTCGCCGCCGCCGTGCCGGTCATGGATCTCCACCACCGCCACGTCCAGCGCGGCGTCGTCGAGGTTCTCCACCTCGGTCGGGGTGGCGTCCAGCTGCACGGGCCCGGCGACCAGGTCCGGGTGCTCCAGCACGACGACGCGGACCACCTCGTCGTCCTGCTGTAGGACCGTGCCGCTGAAGTCGGAGACGTGGATCGTCTTCTTGCCCATGCGCGGAGCTTCTCCTGTCGGTGGCCGGAAGTCGGACCACAAGAAATTACCCGACAGGTGTGCGAATGCCCTCGCTGGACCTCCCCGGTGTGTCGCCCCGCGCAAACGTCAGAGGCCGCTCTGCGTCAGTGGGTGTTCAGGCGGTGCCTGCCGGAGCTGCCGACGGACAGCTTGTTCAGCCCGGACCAGGACAGGGTGCCCCGGCCGACCGCCCGGGGGTTCCGGTAGCGCGGCTGGGGCGGGACGCCGCCGACGGTCTCCGCTGCCTGCCAGAGTCGCTCGGGGTCCTGCTGGTAGCGGTCGTTCGGCTGAATCGGCATGCGTTCACCGTCCCAAATAAAGGTGTCCAGGTATGGAAATACATATGACGGTCGATAGGTGAGGCTGGTTCCCCCGGCGCTCGGCCGGCTCGGCCCTGACGGTTCGTCCGCCCGGCCGGGCCGCCGGGCGTACGGTGATCCACGACGGGCCGGGCGACGGGGGAGGTCTGCATGCTCGACCGGCGGCTCCAGCTGCACCTGGCCACGTGGCTCGGGCAGTGGCCGGCTGGGCCGGGGCTGCACGTGGTCGCCTCGCATCGGCGGGCCAGGCCGGCCTGGGACGGCCGACTGCGCCCCGCGCTCGCCGTGGACACCGGGCGGAGCGGAGTGCTCTCCGTGGCGCCGGAGCGGGTGGCGGCGATCCGCTCGCTGGTCCGGCGTACACCGGATCGGCTGCTCGCCGCGCTGCCGGAGGCCGTCGGGCTGCCCGACTGGTGCGTGCACGACGGCCCCTTCCGGTGGAGTGTCGCCCCCGCGCCGCTTCCCGACGTGGGGGAGTGGACCGAGTCGACGGCTCCCGGGTTGCCGCCCTGGCTGCGGCTCTTCGACCGGCCCGTGCTGGTGGTCCGTGACCCGGACGGCAGCTACCTGGCGGGTGCCGGGATCAAACGGCACGACGCGTACGGGCACGAGCTGGCTGTGGGCACCGCACCGGCCGCCCGGGGTCGCGGCCTCGCCCGCCGACTCGTGGCGCAGGCGGCACGCAGGGTCCTCGACGAGGGGGCGGTGCCGACCTACCTGCACGAGCGGGACAATCACGCCTCCGCCCGGGTCGCTGACGCGGCCGGTTTCCCCGATCGGGGCTGGCGTGCGTACGGGGTCTATCCGCGCTGAACCGGCAATGGGCGCGGACCGTGGACCCCGGGCCGGATCCACGGTCCGCAACCTCCCCCCAGGTCCCGGTTCCGGTGTACCGGTAGCGCTCTGCGCGGGCCGGGACATGTCGATCACGCTACGTATCGAACAGGCGTGGGGCAAGGGTCGAGCTGTCGGTTCGGAGTGTCTAAAAGTGGACTTGACCTGCTTCTTCGCGGTCGAGCGGTGCCGGCCGGGTCAGTGACGGAGCGTGCGAATCAGGTCGAGCACCTGTCGGGTCACCGGCCGCAGGACCCGGAGCCGGGACAGCGCCACGAGCCGGTCGACCAGTGGTACGGCCCCGTCGATCAGCTGGCGGGTCTTGGTCTGGCCGGGCGATCGGTCGTGCACCCAGTAGAGGATCACGCCCATGTACGCGAGCCAGAGCAGCTCGGGCAGCTGTGGGCGCAGCTCGGCGTCGACCTTGGCCGTCGAGCCCGTCAACACCTCGCCGAAGAGGTCGATGGCCGCCTCCCGGGGCCCGGAGGACTCCGCGGAGAAGGGGCTCAACGGGGAGGTGGGCTCCGCCGCTGTCTTGAAGAAGGTCGCCGCGAATTCGTGCGAGGGCGTCAACACGTCGATCCCCGCGTGCAGCACTCCGGCGAGCCGCGGACCGAACGCCTCCTCCCGGTCGAGCACGGGCTGCGCGGCGGCCCGGTGCTCGATCTGTGCCTGGGCGTAGAACTCCTGGATCAGGTGGTCCTTGGAACCGAAGTAGTAGTAGGCGTTGCCGACCGCCACGCCGGCCTCCTGCGCGATCGCCCGCATGGTGGTCTGGGCGTAGCCGCGTTCGCGGAACAGCCGCAACGCGGTGTCCCGGATCAGCTGCCGGGTCTGCTCGCCTCGGGCGGTGGCAGGGTCACCCGCAGTGGTCGTCTGCGCAGGCTGCTCGGTCATCGGGGCCACCGTATCCCGCCGTTTCGTCGGTCGGCTCGGCCGACGGGTCGCGGATCCGTTCCCGCATCGCCGAGGCGGCGGCCACCGTCTGCCGGGCGAGGGGCAGCAGGGCCGGCCGGGCCAGCCGCTCGGCCATGGACCGATGGTCGGCCAGTGCCCAGAGGCAGGCGAACCAGGCGCCGTCGCCCGCGTACACCTCGCCGGTGTCGGCGATCACGGTGAGGTCGCGCAGCGTCGCGTCGTGGTCCAGGCCGGGGAAGCGCCGCCGGGCCTCGGCGGACCCGGCCGGCACGAACTCCAGGGGTACGAGTTGGGCGCGGGACGACAACCAGCGGCGGGCGGCCCGGCAGAGTGGGCAGGCCGCGTCGAACAGGACGGTGAACCCCCGGATCCCACCGCCGGCGTGAGCGGTGGGATCCGGGAGCCGGCCGACGCCCTCGGTCGGGGGCACGGTCATCGGGTCGGCGGGTTGCTCGTCGGTCCGGCCTGCTGCGGTCCGGCCTGCTGCGGTCCGACCGGCCGTGGACCGGTTGGCTGGGGTCCTGCCGGGTACGCGCCGGTCGGCTGTGGTCCCGCCGGGTACGCGCCGACCAGCTGCGCCCCGGGTGGGGCGGGCGGCATGGGGAGTCGACCGATCGGGGCGAGCGGGGGATGGGTGGCGAGCTGGCGAAGTCGGTTGCGGCGGTAGCGGCCGAGTGCGAAGACGTTGAAGAAGTGCAGCGCGCCGAGCACCAGCAGCACCAAGCCGATCTTGAGTGACAGCTCCTCCATGGCCTGGCTGGTCGATTCCACCGGGTCGGAGTGCTTCATCGCCACCGTGACGTAGCCGAGGTTGAGCAGGTAGAAGCCGACCACCAGGAGACTGTTGACCGCTCGGGCCAGCCGTTCCTCGGCGAACACCTCCTCCAGGAAGACCTGCCCGTTGCGGGCTAGTGCCCGAGCCACCCAGATGGTCAGGCCGACGCTGACCGCGAGGTAGATCACGTACATCCAGACCTTGATGTCCATGTGGACGCCCTTCTTGAACGTGTTCAACTACCGACGCCATCAGCCTAGGGCGAATATTGAACATGTTCAAGAACGGGCGACCAGTGACTGTGGACACTGTGGCGGAGGTTGCGGCGCGCCGATCCGGCCGGGCCTGGAGCCCGGCCGGAGGACGTCGTGGCTCAGTCGGTCAGGCCGAGCGCCTCGGCAGCCGCGCGGCCGTTGGCGTGGCTCGCGCCGTACGTGGTGACGAAGGCGCGTACGCCCTGCGGGCGCCACTGTGCCGGCCACCCCATCTCCACCACGGTCACCGGATGCTCGGCGGCCAGGCCGGCGATCAGCTCGGGACCGCCGGGCAGCCGGTGCAGGTGCCGCCCGACCAGCACGATGGGCCGGTCGCCGGCCAGCCCGCGCAGCCTCGACGGGTCGGTCTCGGTGGCGATCACCCGGAGCTCCTGCACCCCGTTCAGATGTGGACCGAGACCCCACGGCACGCGCCCCTCGGCCATCGTCGACTCGGTGTGCAGTTGCACCACCAGTGGTCGGTCCAGGCCGTTGAGCACGCCGTCCACCCGGACCGCGCGGCGCGCTGCCGCGTACCCCAGGTCGGTGTCGCTGGCGGCCGTCGACCCGACGGCGGCCCGGGTCCAGGCGGCGAGGTCGGCGGCCCGGCCGGCTGCCTCCTCGACCCGCGCGGTCGCCAGCCGGCCGTCGGTGAGGGCGTCGACGATCTCGGCGGCGACCTGCTCGACCAGGTGGGCGTCGACCTTCGCGCCGATGCAGAGCAGGTCCGCGCCGGCGGCCAGGGCCCGGACCGCGGCCGGCCCGACGCCGCCGGCGGCCACCGCCGCCCCCTTCATCTCCAGGGCGTCGGTGATGATGGCGCCGGTGAAGCCGTACTCGGTGCGGAGCAGGTCGACCAGGACGGCTCGGCTGAAGGTGGCCGGGTCGGTGCCGGTCAGCGCCGGTACCCGGATGTGCGCGGTCATCACGGCGCGGGCCCCGGCGGCGACGACCGCCGCGAACGGCGGCAGGTCCCGCTGCCGCAGCAGGGCCAGCGGGGCGTCCACGGTGGGCAGCTCGTGGTGGGAGTCGGTGACGGTGGCGCCGTGCCCGGGGAAGTGCTTGGCGCAGGCGGCGACGCCGGCGGCCTGCAACCCGGTCACGGCGGCGGCCGAGTGGGCGGCCACCCGCACCGGGTCCGCCCCGAAGGACCGGGTGCCGATCACCGGGTTGTCGTCGGCGGTGTTGACGTCCACCGTCGGGGCGAGGTTGACGGTGATGCCGAGCGCGGCCAGCTCGGCGCCGATCGACTGGTAGACCCGTCGGGTGAGCGCCACGTCGCCGATCGCGCCGAGAGCGGCGTTGCCGGGGTACGGGCTGCCGGTGGCGTGCGCCAGCCGGGTCACGTCGCCACCCTCCTCGTCGATCGCGATCAGCACGTCCGGCCGGCCGGCGCGCAGCGCGGCGGTGCTCGCCGCCACCTGCGCGGGGTCGTGCACGTTGGTGCCGAACAGGGTGTGCCCGGCCAGCCCGTCGGCCAGCAGGTCGACCGCCCAGTCCGGCGGGACGGGCCCCGGGTACGCGGCCAGCAGTGTGCCGAGCGCCAGCCGGCGCAGTCCTGGATCCAGCCCCACGTGATCTCCCCCTTCGGTGCCCCAGCGGGTACGAAACGTCGTACCGGTGGGGGTGTTCGCCCTGCCGAGTCGGCCGAGCGCCCCACTGTCGGGTGGCCGTTACGCTACGGCTACCCGTTCGCAGGTCGGTTTACAGTTAGCAAAGTTTACTAAAACTAGAGGACGTGTCATGAGTGCGACCCGGCTGCCCGGCACCCCCCGTCTGTTGCGGGCGCTCAACGACCGTGCCGCGCTGGAGCTGCTCCTCGAACGCGGCCCGCTGACCAGGGCCCGGCTCGGCGAGCTGACCGGGCTGTCGAAGGTCACCGCCTCCCAGCTGGTCGAGCGGTTGGAGGAGCGCGGCCTCGTCACCCGGGTCGGCGAGCAGGCCGGCGGGCGGGGGCCGAACGCCCAGCTCTACGCCGTCCGCCCGAGCAGCGCGCACGTGGTCGGCGTCGACGTCGGGCCGGATCGGGTCGTTGCCGCCTGCGCCGACATCACCGGCGCGGTCATCGGCCGGGTCGAGCAGTCGACCAGGGACACCGACGACCCGGTGGGCGTGGTGCACAACGCCGTGGTGCAGGCCGCGAGCAGCGCCCAGGCGCAGCTGAGCAGCGTACGGCGGATCGTGCTCGGCACGCCGGGCCTGGTCGATCCCGGCACCGGCGACATCACCTTCGCCTTCAACCTGCCGCGCTGGCACAGCGGTCTGCTGGCCGCGCTGCGCGACGACCTGCACACCCCGGTGGTGTTCGAGAACGACGTCAACCTGGCCGCGGTGGCCGAGGCGCAGTCCGGCGCCGCGCAGGGGGTGGCCGACTTCGTCCTGGTCTGGGTGGGCGCCGGTGTCGGTCTGGCGATCATGCTGGGCGGCCGGCTGCACCACGGCAGCAGCGGTGCGGCCGGTGAGATCGGCTACCTGCCGGTGCCCGGCGCGCCCATTCCGCGCGACGTCTCCCGTCGTGCCAAGCCGGCCTTCCAGCAGTTGGTCGGCGCGGACTCGGTGCGCGCGGTGGCCCGTGAGCACGGGTACCCGGACGCCGACGCCGCCGAGGCGGTTCGCGCGGCCGTCGCAGCCGGCCCGGACGGCGGCCCGATGCTCGACGAGTTGGCCCGCCGGCTCGCCCTCGGTGTGGCCAGCACCTGCGTGGTGCTCGACCCGCCGCTGGTCGTGCTCGCCGGCGAGGTGGGTCAGGCGGGCGGCGCGGCGCTCGCCGACCGGGTGCAACACGAGGTCGCGGCGATCACCCTGGTGCAACCCCGGGTGGTGCCGACCGGGCTGACCGAGGAGCCGATCCTGCGCGGCGCGCTGCGTACCGCGCTGGACGCCGTACGCGACGAGGTGTTCGGCTCCACCGTCGGCTGAGCCCGCTGCGGCGGCCACGTGAAGGAATATTTCACCGCCAGTCGGCTCACTGCAAGCCCTTGCCGAAAGCGCTCCGGATCCGGCGGGCCGCCCGTGTCACGACGGGCGGCCCGGTGAGACCTCAGATCAGGTCGCGTCGGCGGAACACGGCGAACGCCGCCGCGGTCAGCCCGCCGGTGATCCCGAGCAGCACCAGCAGCGACGGCAACCAGGACAGCGTGTAGAACCCCTGGCAGTTGAAGCCGATGTCGCCGCCCCGGCAGATCTGTTCGTCGTAGAAACGCGCCTCGCCGTTGAGCCACGCGCCGACGTGGCTGGTGAGCATGAACAGGTCCGACTGTGGGGCGTCAACGATCTCCAGGACCAGCCGGGCGCCCAACTCCCAGACCACCACGTACGCGGCGAGCGCGCCGAGAGCCGCCGAGGTGTGCCGACCCAGCGTGGCGATGGCGAAGCCCACCGCGGTGGCCAGCAGCACCAGCACCAGGCCACGCCCGTGCACCGCACCCAGCTCGCGCCAGAACTCACCGCTCAACTGGCCGGCCAGCCCGGCGGTCTGCCCGATCACCCAGAACGTGGCGAGGTAGGCCACCGACGCCAACAGGGCCAGGACCAGCACCGTGCCGAGCAGGGTGCCCAACTTGGTCGCGAGCACCGTCAACCGGCGTGGTCGCCAGAGCAGCAGGTTCACCACGCCGCCGGAATTCAGGTCGGCGCCGATGTAGGAGGCCCCCACCAGGAACCCGAACAGCACCAGGAACGCGATGAGGAAGAAGAGCAGCGGCCGCGCCTGCTGGGCGAAGCTGAACACCCCCGGCAGGAAGTCGGCGGCGATCGGCAGCCGATCCTGAAGGACCGGGTCGATCTGGGAGCAGTCGTCGGGCAGGAACGACCCGCCGTCCTCCGTCGGCTGCGCGCCGTCCCGGCGGGCCACGCACTCCTGGAACGCGGTCTCCATGCTCTGCCGGGCCTCGGTGGCCTGCTGCCGCGCCGAGTTCAGCTCACTCGCGCTCGGCTTGTGGGAACCCGCGAGGGTGGTCGCCGCCGTCACCGCGAACGCAAACGCCAGCAGGACGACCATGAGTTGCACGAAGCGACGGGCGGCCAGTCGCTCCAACTCGGCACGGACCAGGTTCACGCGTCCACTCCCCGATCGAGATCGATCACCGCATCGCCCTGAGCGGCGTACGGCAGCGCCGAGTCGTCGACCTGCCGGGGCACCGACGGGTGCGCACCCGTCAGCTCCAGGAAGACGCTCTCCAGATCCGGCCGCAGCGGCGTCAGCTCGCCGACCCACAGCCCCTGCTCGCCGAGCACCCGACTGATCACCGTCGGGTCGCTCGCCCCACTCACCACCAGCGCCTCGCCGTCGACGACCGCCGTCAGCTCGGCCGCGTCCAGCAGCTCGGCCGCGCGCTGCGGGTCGGCCACCCGCACCAGGAACTCGTGCCGGTCGTAGCCCGCCAGCACCTCGTCCACCCGGCCGGACGCCACCCGACGTCCCTGCGAAATGATCGTGACGTGGTCGCAGATCAGCTGGATCTCACCCAGGATGTGACTGGACACCAGCACGGTCACCCCGGTCGCCGCCAGCGACCGCATCAGGTCCCGCATCTCCCGGATGCCCGCCGGGTCCAACCCGTTCGCCGGCTCGTCCAGGATGAGCAACCGCGGGTCCTTCAGCAGCGCGGACGCCACCGCCAGACGCTGCTTCATGCCCAGCGAGTAGGCCTTCACCCGCTCGTCGCCCCGATCGCGCAGGCCCACCAGATCCAGCGCCTCGTCCACCCGCGAGACCGGCACGCCACCGGCGCGGGCCAACAACCGCAGGGTGCGGTACCCGGTGAAGTTGCCGAAGAACTGGGGGCTCTCCACGATGGCGCCGACCTGGCCCGCCACCCGGGGCAGCAGCTCCGGCGACGGCTGGCCCAGCACGGACATCCGGCCGCTGTCGGCTCGTACCAGCCCGAGCAGGGCACGCAGGGTGGTGGTCTTGCCGGAGCCGTTGGGGCCGAGGAAACCGTGGACCTGGCCCTCCTCGACCAGCAGGTCGAACCCGTCCACCGCCACCCGCCGGCCGTTGCGCATGCTGTGGAAGGTCTTGCGCAGACCCTCGATCTCGATGACCGCGCTCATCCGCGCGGCTCCGTACCTCGACGGGGCATGGACCGTCCTCCGGACTCGGTGATCAACGACACGGCGCTTCACCCTATTGCCGGGGCGCCGCCCATGGGGGGCGCCCCGGCGCTGCGTGGTTGGATGGAGCGGTGACTGGTGACCTGATCCCCGGCGCTGCCGGCGCCGCGCCTGCCGCCGCTCCCGTGGACCCGGATCTGGTGGTCAGCCTCGACGGCGTCGGTGTACGCCGCTCTGGCACCGCCCTCCTCGAGGACCTGACCTGGCGGGTCGAGCTGGACGAGCGGTGGGTCGTGCTCGGCTCCAACGGTGCCGGCAAGACCACACTGCTCAACCTCGCCGCCGGCCGGCTGCACCCCACCACCGGTGTCGCGCACGTGCTCGGCGAGCGGATCGGCCGCACCGACGTCAACGAGCTGCGCACCCGCATCGGGCTCACGACCGCCGCGCTGGCCGAGCGACTGCCCGCCGACGAGCAGGTCAGCGACGTGGTGGTGACCGCCGCCTGGTCGGTGGTCGGCCGCTGGCGCGAGAGCTACGAGCGTGGCGACGTGGCGCGGGCGCTGGCACTGCTCAGCCAACTCGGCGTCGGTGGCCTCGCCGAGCGCCGCTACGGCACCCTCTCCGAGGGTGAGCGCAAGCGGGTGCAGATCGCCCGTGCCCTGATGCCCGACCCGGAGCTGCTGCTGCTCGACGAGCCGGCCGCCGGCCTCGACCTGGGCGGTCGGGAGGACCTGGTCGCCCGACTGGCCGAGCTGGCGTACGACCCGGACGCCCCGGCGATGGTGCTGGTCACCCACCACGTCGAGGAGATCCCGCCGGGGTTCACCCACGCGTTGCTGCTGCGTGAGGGCGGCGTGGTCGCCCAGGGTCTGCTCGCCGAGACGCTGACCGGTGACAACCTCTCCAAGACCTTCGGTCTGCCGCTGGTGGTCGAGCGCAGGGGCGACCGCTACACCGCCCGGGCCGCCTGAGCGTCGGCCAGGGCGGAGACGACCGTGCCGCAGACCCGGGTTGCCGTCGTGGGCAGCGCCAACATGGACCTGGTCGCGATGGCACCCGCGCTGCCGCGACCCGGCGAGACCATGCTCGGCACCGACTTCGTGATGGTGCCCGGCGGTAAGGGCGCCAACCAGGCCGTCGCCGCGGCCAGGGCCGGCGCGTCGTGCGCCTTCCTCGGCGCGATCGGCTCGGACGCCTTCGGCGTCACCCTCCGGGCCCGCATCACCGCGGCCGGCGTGGACACCAGCCAACTGCGGGTGGTCTACGGCACCTCCGGGGTGGCGCTGGTGATGGTCAACGCACAGGGAGAGAACGCCATCATGGTGACCCCCGGCGCCAACGACGCGCTGGTCGGCCTCACCGAGGAGGAACTGGCCACGGTGACCGCTGCGGACGTCCTCGTCGCCCAACTGGAGATCCCGGTGCAGACCGTGACGGCCGCCGCGGTGGCCGCCCGCGCCGCCGGCACCCGGGTCATCCTCAACGCCGCCCCGGCGCGCGACCTCCCACCCGAACTGCTCGCCTCGATGGACCTGCTGGTCGTCAACGAGGGCGAGGCGCAGGCGCTTGCCGGCCGAGGTCGGGAGGAGCCCAGGGCACTGCTCGCCCTGGCCCCCCGGGCCGTGCTCACCCTCGGCGGCGAGGGCGCCTGGTACGTCGACCGGGACGGCGCCGAGGTGCACGTGCCGGCGGTACGCGTCGACGTGGTCGACTCCACCGCCGCCGGTGACGCGTTCACCGCCGCGCTGGCCGTCGGCTGGGGCGAGGGGCGTGACCTGGTCGACGCGGTGCGCTGGGCGTCGGCGGCCGGCGCCGCGTGCGTACGCAAGCTCGGTGCCTCGGTGGCGCTCCCGCAGCGGGCCGAGATCGACGAGCTGTACGCGCCGGTCTGACCCACCCGGCCCACGCCGGTCCGGAAGCCCCTGCGCGCGACGATCACCTGCGACTGTTGATCCCCGTACGCCCGCAATCGGGCGGGGCTCAGCCGGCGGGCTCGTCGGCGAGCTTCTCACCGCGTCGACGCAACATGCCCAGCCCGGGGATGCCGGCCACGGCGAGCTTGAGGTCGCGGGTCACGTCGAGCAGGTCGTGCAGGTCGGGCCCGACCCGGTCCAGCGTCGCCAGGATCGGCAGGATGTCGGCCGTCAGGTGTTCCTTGAGCTTGGGCAGCTCGTCGATGAGGTGGATCGCCGCGCTGATCTCCTCGTGGCTCAGCTCCTCCACGAACCTTCCCGCCATCGGCGCGGCCCGGCGAAGCGCCGGCTCGTACGCGGCCAGCAGCTCGGCCGCCGTGGCGGCGGCCTCCGCCGCGGTACCCACGGTGACGGCGGCCCGGCCGGCCACCCCGTCGGCCTCGGCGACCACCGTGGCGGCGGCCCGGGCGACCCGGTCGGCGTCGGCGACCACCACGGCGGCTGCGGTGGCCACCTCGGTGGCGGTGTCGATGGCGGTGGTCGCGGCGGCGCTGATGACGGCCACCTCACGGACGGCCGCCTCGGCGTCGGTGAGCACCTGGTCGGTCCGGTCCAGGGTCGTCTCGATGCGGTCGACCACGCCGTTGATCCGGGCCAGCAGCGCCTCCACCCCGTCCAGCACCGCGAACGCGCGGGTGGGCACGGCGGCGAACGAGGCGGCCGAGCCGAGCGCCTGGTCGAGAGCGGATCGGGTCAGGCCGACCACGGCGGTCGGGGTGGGGAGGGGAATCGCCATGGGATCAAGTGTGCGTCGGCCGCACCACAACCGCTCAACGGCGCTTGTCAGCGTCGCCCTGCGCTGGTTGCGCCGCTGCGGGCGACGCGCAGGGCCCACCAGATCAGCGGCACCTGCATCGGCACCCGCCCGTAGGCGATGGCCCGCTTCGTCGGGCGGCGGTGCCGCCAGTCCACCGCCATCTTCACGTTGGCGGGCAGCACGGCGACGAAGAGGGCGGCTGCCGCCCGACCGCCGGCCCGCCGGGTGGTCGGGTGCGCCACGGCCGCCGCCACCGCCAGCTCGGCGACCCCGCTGGCGTACGTCCAGAAGCGGGCCGGGCCGGGCAGCGCGCCCGGCACGATCGGGTCGTACACGCCGGGTCGCAACAGGTGGGTGACGCCGGCCGCGGCGAGCAGGCCGGCCAGCGCGGCGGCCTCGCCGCGACGGGTGCTCATCGGTGGTCTCCCTGCTGTTCGACGGCGCGCTGCACGGCCCGGTAGATCTGCCCGAACCGTAGCGCGTCCGGCGTGCGCACCAGCAGATCCTCCCGGCCGTGGTGCTGCACCCACAACTCGTGCACATGGCTGCCGCGCTCGTAGGAGCGGTCCAGCCACCCGAGAGGGATCTCCAGGAACGGCAGCGCCACCAGGGCCCCCACCGCGCAGGCGGCGAGGATGATCAGGGCCAGCTTCCAGTTGCCCCGGTCCTGTGCGGACCAGGCCAGCGAGACGACGCAGACCAGGGCGACCAGCGGCGGCAGCGAGAGCAGCAGCACCAGGACACCGCGACCGAGCACACGGCCGCGAACGGCGAGGGTCTTCTGCCCGCGCGCGTGCCACACGAACGTCACGTCGGACAGGGCGATCACGTGACCGCCCGCCCGGATCGACTCGGAGGTCACCTGCACCGCGTCGTCCCGGTAATAGAGGGTCATCACTAAGCCTAACCACCGCGAGGCAACTTCGCCCTCCGGTGCGGTCCCCTCAGATCGTGGACACTGACCGTCCGCGTCGAACGGTAAGTGTGCAAGATCTGAGTTGGTTGCGGCACGCCCGCGCGGTCTCGACCTGCTGCCGGACGAGCCGATCCGGTTCGGAGCGTGGGCCGCTAGCGGCGGGTGACGGGTCGTGCGGGTTGGCTGTGCTCGACCGCGCGCTGCACCGCCCGGTAGATCTGCCCGAAACGCAGCGCGTCGCCGGTGCGCAGCAGCCGCACCGGCTGACCGCGCCAGCGGGCCCAAATCTCCAGTTGGCGGCTGCCCCGGGCGTACGAGCGGTCCAGGTGTTCGAAGAGGAAGTCGGCGACCGGCCCGACGGCCAACCCGACCAGCACCGACGCGCCGACGATCGCGATCGTCACGGTGGGCGAGCGGTGCAGCCAGACGGCCACGCCGATGCCGAGCACCGCCGCGACCAGCGGGCCGGCGAGTGCGGCACCGATCGCGCCCCGCCCGACGAGCACGCGCCACGAGCGGGTGCCCCGGCGGTGCCAGATCAGGGTGATGTCGGCAAGCGCGTAGGCGCGGCCATCGACGCGGACGGTGGTGGAGGTGACCTGCACCGACCTGTCGTCGTAGTACGTCGTCATGGCTGGACTCCCGCCCACGGGGCTGACACCACACTACTTACCCAAACGAGCCGGGTCGTAAGGTTGGCACGCGACTTCGACGAGGAAGTGAGGGCAGCGTGGGCGAGTTCGTTCGGCTGGAGACCAAGGACGGCATCGGCACGATCCGGCTGGAGCGGCCGCCGATGAACGCGCTCAACACCCAGGTGCAGGAGGAGCTGCGGGCCGCCGCCACGGCGGCCACCGCCGATCCTGAGGTCCGCGCCGTCATCGTGTACGGCGGGGAGAAGGTCTTCGCCGCCGGCGCGGACATCAAGCAGATGGCCGACATGTCCTATGTCGACATGGCCGACCGTGCCGCGAACCTGTCCAGTGCGCTCGGCGCGATCGCCCGGATCCCCAAGCCGGTGGTCGCCGCGATCACCGGGTACGCCCTCGGTGGCGGCTGCGAGCTGGCGTTGGCCTGCGACTGGCGGGTGGTCGCCGAGGACGCGAAGCTCGGCCAACCGGAGATCAAGCTGGGCATCATCCCCGGTGCCGGGGGCACGCAGCGGCTGGCCCGCCTGGTCGGCCCGGCCCGCGCCAAGGACCTGATCATGTCCGGCCGGATGGTGGACGCGCAGGAGGCGCTGCGGATCGGTCTGGCCGACCGGGTCGCCCCGGCCGCCGAGGTGTACGACACGGCCGTCGCGCTGGTCACCCCGTACCTGACGGGGCCCGTGCAGGCCCTGCGGGCGGCGAAGCTGGCGGTCGACGGCGGCCTGGACATGGACCTCAACTCGGGCCTGGCCTGGGAGAGTCAGCTCTTCGCGGCGCTGTTCGCGACCGATGACCGGCGTGAGGGCATGGCGGCCTTCGTGGAGAAGCGCAAGCCGGGCTTCACCGGCCGCTGACCGGTGGGCTCGACGGTCCCGGACAGCCGCTGCGACGGTTAGCCGAGAGCGGTTCACATTCCGGCTACCGGCCAGTAGCGTGTGACTTCGGCCATGATCGAGGAACAAGGAGCGGCGATGACGGAGCGGATCGAAGGTCACGGCGGGGAGTTGGCCCTCGCGGCGTTGCGGGCGCACGGCGTGCGGGAGATGTTCACCCTCTCCGGCGGGCACGTCTTCCCGCTCTACGACGCCGCGCACAAGACCGACTTCCCGATCTACGACGTCCGGCACGAGCAGTCCGCGGTCTTCGCCGCCGAGGCGGTGGCCAAGCTGCAGCGCCGGCCCGGTCTCGCCGTGCTCACCGCCGGGCCCGGTGTCACCAACGGCATCTCCGGCATGACCAGCGCGTTCTTCAACGCCTCCCCGGTGCTGGTGCTCGGCGGGCGCGCCCCCGCGTTCCGCTGGGGCTCCGGCAGCCTCCAGGAGATGGACCACCTGCCGCTGGTCGCCCCGGTGACCAAGCACGCCGAGACGGTGTTCAGCACCGACGACATCCCGCGCGCGGTGGGTGCGGCGCTCAACGCCGCGCTCACCCCGCACCGCGGCCCGGCCTTCCTCGACTTTCCGCTGGAGACGGTCTTCTCGGTCGCCGAGGTCGACCTGCCGGCCGTGACGGGCGTCGACCCCGTCGTACCGGACCCGGAGGAGGTCGGCCGCGCCGCGATGCTCATCGCCGCGGCCCAGCGACCGGTCATCATCGCCGGCTCCGACGTGTACGCGGGCGACGCGGTCGCCGCACTGCGCGAGGCTGCCGAGGCACTGCAGGTGCCGGTCTTCACCAACGGCATGGGGCGCGGCTCGCTCCCGCCGCAGCACCCGCTCGCGTTCGCCAAGGCCCGCCGGGCCGCGCTCTCCGGCGCCGACGTGGTCGTGGTGGTGGGCACCCCGCTGGACTTCCGGCTCAGCTTCGGTGACTTCGGGGACGCCAAGGTGGTGCACATCGTCGACGCGCCCAGCCAGCGAGCGACGCACGTGCAGCCGGCCGTCGCCCCCGCCGGCGACCTGCGTCTCATTCTCTCCGCGCTCGCCGACCACGCCGGCGACCGGGCCGACCACGCGGACTGGATCGCCGACCTGCGGGTCGCCGAGGACGCGGCGAAGGCCCGGGACGCCGCGGAGATGGCCGCCGAGACCGACCCCATCCGCCCGGCCCGGATCTACGGCGAGCTGCGTCGGGTGCTGGCCCCCGACGCGATCACCATCGGCGACGGCGGTGACTTCGTGTCGTACGCCGGGCGGTACCTGGAGCCGGCCCAGCCCGGCACCTGGCTGGACCCGGGCCCGTACGGCTGCCTGGGCACCGGCATGGGCTACGCGATGGGCGCCCGGGTCAGTCACCCGGACCGGCAGATCTGTGTGCTCATGGGCGACGGCGCGGCCGGCTTCTCGCTGATGGACGTCGAGTCGCTGGCCCGCCAGAAGCTGCCGGTGGTGATCGTCGTCGGCAACAACGGCATCTGGGGGCTGGAGAAGCACCCGATGCGGGCCATGTACGGCTACGACGTGGCCGCCGACCTCCAGCCGGAGCTGCGGTACGACACGGTGGTCAGCGCGCTCGGTGGCGCGGGGGAGACGGTCGCCAAGGCGGCCGACCTCGGTCCGGCCCTGCAGCGGGCGTTCGACGCCGGAGTGCCGTACCTGGTGAACGTGCTCACCGACCCGACCGACGCGTACCCCCGGTCGTCGAACCTGGCCTGAGTCGCACCCGCCGCCGTCGCCCCGCACGGGGGCGGCGGCGGTCGCGTCTTTCGGGAGGTCGGCGCGACCGCGCCGGTGCTCACACCTCCGGCCGGTCACCCTCGCGCGGCGGGTCACCGTCGCGGCGACGCAGGTCGTCCTCGCGCCGGCGCAGGTCTTCCTCCCAGCGCTGGAAGAGTTCCTGGTCCTGCTGCTTGGCGCGGTCCTGCACCGAACGCAGGAACTCCGGATCGTCGTCCGGCGCGACCGGCCGGGGGCGCTGCCGCTCGGGCGATGCGGCGCCGCCGGGCCAGCCCTTGCGGGCGTCGGAGCTGGCTTCCCGGCCGACGATGAACCAGGCGATCGAGCCGACCAGCGGGAAGAACAGGATGATCAGCACCCAGGCGATCCGGGGAAGGGCTCGGATCTTGCCCTCCTCGGCGGAGAGACAGCTGATCAGCGCGCAGACGGCGAGGACAATCTGCACCAGGAAGAGGAGTACGCCAAGCCGGGCCATGCACCCATGATGACGCACCGGATCGAGTCACCCTAGTCGGCGCAGAACCAGCAGCACTCCCAGTAGTGCGAGCCCTACGGTGCCGAGCGCGACCAGGGGCAGTGTGCGCCCGCCGGTGCGGGCCGGACCGGTGCCGGTGGCGCGGGGCCAGCAGAGCGCCAGCAGTGCGCCCCACACCACGACGGTGCTGCCGGCGACCAGTGCCCCGACCGGGTCGCCGGCCGACGCCAGCCGGGCGGCGAGCGCGGTCACCACGCTCGCCGTGAGCAGGGTGCGTCGCCAGGCCAGCCGGGTCCGCTCCGGTTGCAGCCCCGGGTCGCGTCCGGTGCTCACTGCCCGCCGATGGCGCGGACCAGGACGGCGACCACCAGCAGCACCGCCCCGGCAGCGAGAGCGAGGGCGAGGACGGCGGGAAACCGGGACGCGGGCAGTTCCTCGCCGAGCCGGATGGCCCGCTCGGTACGTGCCCAGTGGTCCACGGCGCGGATGGCGACCGCGCCGCCGAGCAGCAGCAGTGCCACCGCGATCACCTCCCGCAGATGGCTCATCGGCAGGGGCGGCAGGAACTGCGCGGTGGCCAGCCCGCCGCCGACCAGCGCCAGCGCGGTGCGCAGCCAGGCGAGGAACGTCCGTTCGTTGGCCAGGGAGAACCGGTAGTCCGGCGGCTCACCGATCGAGCGCAGCTCCGCCGGGTCGAACCATCGCCTGATCGCCTCCCACACGGAGCCGATTATCCGCTTCCCATCCCGCTTAGCCTGGGCCGGTGACTGATCTCGACATCCTGACGCTGCGTACCGCCTACGACAACCAACTCCGCCCGGAGATCCCCGACCCGGTTCCGGCCGGGGTGACGGTGGAGCGGGACGGGCCGCTGGTCCGGATCACCGGGCTCGACTCCGGTGGGTTCATCACCTACCGCGACCTGGGCGGGTTGACCGGCGACGCGCTGGACGAGCTGATCGCCCGGCAGGTGCGGTTGTGCCGTGAGCGGGGCGAGTCGGCGGAGTGGAAGCTCAACGAGCACGACGAACCGGCGGACCTGGCGGACCGTCTGCGCGCCGCCGGCTTCGTGGCGGAGGACCGGGAGACCGTCGTGGTCGGGCCGGTCGCGTCGCTGGCCGCCGCGCTGCCGGTCATCCCCGAGGGGGTACGCCTGCGTGAGGTGACCTCCCGCGCCGACCTGGAGCGGATCGCCGCCATGGAGGAGGAGGTCTGGCAGGAGGACCGCTCGCACCTGGTCTGGGGTCTGGCGAAGGAGATCGACGCCGACCCGCACTCGATCACCGTGGTGGTTGCCGAGGCGGACGGCACGGTGGTGAGCGCCGGCTGGGTGCGTTTCCCGGCGAACACGGGCTTCGCCACCCTCTGGGGTGGGTCCACCCTCCCGCAGTGGCGTCGCAAGGGCGTCTACCGGTCGCTGGTCACCTACCGGGCGCGGCTGGCCGACCAGCGGGGCCGGACGCTGTTGCAGGTCGACTGTTCCGAGGACAGTCGGCCCATCCTGCAGCGGCTCGGCCTCGTCGCGGTCACCACCACCACCCCGTACGTCTACACTCCGTGATCATGGAGCAGCGGTTGACGGACGAGGATCGGCTGACCATCAAGACCGGTGCCTTCGGCGCGGTCTTCCTGGTTTCCAACGCCGATCCCGGGGTGCTGGGGGTGATCCGGGAGAGCATCGCCGCGTCCGGCGCGCTCGCCGACGCCAGCGGTGCGGTCAAGGAGGCGTTGACCACCGGCCCGCTGCCGCGGCTTCCCCGGGACTCGCAGCTGGAGGTCGAGTCGGTGGTGCTACCGGCGTTGCGCCAGGCGGTGCTGATCCTGCGCGACAAGTCACCGTCGGACGTCGAGGCGTACCGCTCGGTGGTGTTGGCCGCGGCGGACCGGGTGGCCCGGGCGCACGACGGGGTGGCGGCCGCCGAGGCGGCGGCCATCGACCAGATCCGGGTGGCGCTCTCCGAGCCGACCTGAACGACCGCGCGTCGGTGAGCTGTGTCACTCTCGGTGCCTCGGGGGCGCAACCTACTGGCAGGTAACATTGCGCCGTGGGCAACTGCACAGCAGCCCACGGTTGACCTGACGTCGACCGACGCGCGACGCTGCGCCCCAGACCGGGCGAGCGAATCGCAACACCACACAGGAGGGTCGTCGAAGCGCGATGAATATCGTCGTACTCGTCAAGCAGGTGCCTGATTCGGGCGCGGACCGCAACCTGCGCAGTGACGACAACACCGTCGACCGCGGTTCGGCGAACAACGTGATCAATGAGATGGACGAGTACGCCATCGAGGAGGCGCTGAAGATCAAGGAGGCGCACGGCGGCGAGGTCACCATCCTGACCATGGGTCCGGACCGGGCGACCGAGTCGATCCGCAAGGCGCTCTCCATGGGCCCGGACAAGGCCGTCCACGTGCTGGACGACGCCCTGCACGGCTCCTGTGCCGTCGCCACCTCGAAGGTGCTCGCCGCCGCCCTCGGTCAGCTCAACGCCGACCTGGTCATCTGCGGCGCGGAGTCCACCGACGGTCGGGTCCAGGTCATGCCACACATGATCGCCGAGCGGCTGGGCGTCGCGGCGCTCACCGGCGCCCGCAAGCTCACCGTCGACGGCGCGACGCTGACCGTCGAGCGGCAGACCGAGGAGGGCTACGAGGTCGTCACCGCCTCCACCCCGGCCGTGGTCTCCGTCTGGGACACCATCAACGAGCCGCGCTACCCCTCCTTCAAGGGCATCATGGCCGCGAAGAAGAAGCCGGTGCAGACGCTGTCGCTGGCCGAGCTCGGTGTCGCGCCCGCCGAGGTGGGCTTCCACGGTGCCACCAGTGCCGTCGTCGAGCACACCAAGCGCCCGCCGCGCTCCGGCGGCGCCAAGATCACCGATGAGGGCGAGGGCGGCGTCAAGCTGGTCGAGTTCCTCGCCACCGAGAAGTTCGTGTGAGAGGGGGGTTCTGACATGTCTGAGGTTCTCGTCGTCGTCGAAGCCACCAAGGAATTCGGCGTCAAGAAGGTCACCCTGGAGATGCTCACCCTCGCGCGTGAGCTGGGCACCCCGAGCGCGGTGGTGCTCGGTGGCGCCGGCGCCGCCGAGGCGCTGAGCGGCAAGCTGGGCGAGTACGGCGCGGAGAAGATCTACGCCGCCGAGGGTGACGACATCGACGGCTACCTGGTGGCGCCCAAGGCCACCGTGCTGGCCGAGCTGGTCAGGCGGGTGCAGCCGGCCGCCGTGCTGCTGGCCTCGGCCCAGGAGGGCAAGGAGATCGCCGCCCGCCTCGCCGTCAAGCTGGACAACGGCATCCTGACCGACGTGGTCGGCCTGGACGCCGACGGCACCGCGACCCAGGTCGCCTTCGCCGGCTCCACCATCGTCAAGGCCAAGGTCACCAAGGGTCTGCCGCTGGTCACCGTGCGACCCAACTCCGTCACCCCCGCCCCGGCGGCGGCCACCCCGGCGATCGAGCAGCTCACCGTGTCGGTCACCGACACCGACAAGCTGGCCACCGTCATCGAGCGGGTCGCCGAGCAGAAGGGCTCCCGCCCCGAGCTGACCGAGGCCGGCGTGGTCGTGTCCGGTGGTCGCGGTGTCGGCAACGCCGACAACTTCAAGCTGGTCGAGGAGCTGGCCGACCTGCTCGGCGGCGCCGTCGGCGCGTCCCGGGCGGCCGTCGACTCCGGCTTCTACCCGCACCAGTTCCAGGTGGGCCAGACCGGCAAGACGGTCTCCCCGCAGCTCTACGTCGCGCTCGGCATCTCCGGTGCCATCCAGCACCGGGCCGGCATGCAGACCTCGAAGACCATCGTCGCGGTCAACAAGGACGGCGAGGCGCCGATCTTCGAGCTGGCCGACTTCGGCGTGGTCGGCGACCTGTTCAAGATCGTCCCGCAGGCCGCCGAGGAGATCCGCAAGCGCAAGTGACCCCGCGCTGAGACCAGTGGCCGCCCTCGACGGGGGCGGCCACTGTCTGTGGATGGGAGCTGATCGGCGGGCCGGGGAGCTGAGCCGGCCCACCGATCAGCCCGTCAGGGTGCCCCTCAGCAGGCTGTCGCCGGAGTGGCGGGTGTTGTTGTCGTACTGCTCGGCGGAGACGTCGACCACCGAATAGCTCGCGAGGTCGACATTCGGGGGCAGGGGCAGCAGCGCATCTGAGCCGCCACCCAGGGTGCCCACAGAGAACATCTCCATCGTCGCCGGATTGATGAGCCAGACCTCGTAGTACCCCGGGACGCGCGGGAGATTCGCCACATGCAGATGCAGTTGGCCGTCCCGGAGAACCCGGGCGTCCCCCTTGGCCGTCGGCGGCGTCGATCCGTACGCCGCCAGCGGCGCGCTCGCCACCACCACCTGCGTCGGAGCGGGTGCCGGGTCGTCCGGCCGCAGCACCGAGACCGTGCCCAGCACACCGACCGCCGCAGCGGCTGCCGCGGTCACCGCCGTGGCCGCCCAGCGCGACCAGCCAGAGCCCCGACGGGACCGGCGCGCCGAATCCAGCCGGGTGACTGGACGCTCGGCCGTCGTGCCGGTTACCTGCCCGGCCGTCGTGCCGGTTACCTGCCCGGCCGTCGTGCCGGTGGCCTGCCCGGCCGTCGTGCCGGTGGCCTCGGCGGTCGTCGTGCCGGTGGCCTGCCCGGCCGTCGTGCCGGAGGTCTGCTCGGTCAGGGTGCCGACGGCTTGACCGGGGACCTGCTGCGGACCGGCCTCGGCCCGGGACGGCTCGGCCTCGGCCGCCCTGACCTGGGCGGCAATGCTCTGCCAGACGTGCTCCGGCGGGTCGGGCAGGTCAGCCAGACCCTGCGTCTCGGCGCCGAGCCCCGCCACCTGCGCAAGGGTCGCCATCTCCGCACGGCAGAGCGCGCAGGTGCCGAGGTGGGTGCTCTCCCCGTTGTCCGCCTCGCTCTCACCGAGTGCCAGAAAGACCAGCCGGTCGTGGTCCAGGTGCTGCACCGTCCACCTCCCATCTGCGTTTCAAGCTCGCCATGCCGCGCCGGATGTGGCTCTTCACAGTGCCCAGGGGCACCCCGGTCACCGTGGCTATCTGCTGGTGTGTCAGGTCGTCGTAGAAGGCCAACTCCAGCATGCGTCGCTGGTCGTCAGGAAGACGGGCCAGCTCGTCGGCGATCACCAACCGGTCCACCACGCGATCGGGGTCCGGCCCGGCCGGCGCAGGCTCAGGCAGCTGCCGGACCGTCTCCACCACCCGGGTCTCCCGGGCCGAGGCGCGCATCCGGTCGATCACCTTGCGCCGGCCGATGCCGAGCAGCCAGCCGATCAGCGATCCCTTGGCCGGGTCGAAGGTGTCCCGACCCAGCCAGGCGGCGACGAACGTCGCCTGGGTGACGTCCTCGGCGTCGCTGCGGTTGGCCAGCATCGAGGTGGCCAGGTGGAACACGGCACGACCGTACCGGTCGTACGCCTCACGCAGGGCCACGTCGTCACCCGCTCGGAAGCGGACGTCGAGGTCGTCCACCGGAGGGTCCGGTTCCTGTCGTAGGGCCGTCATCGGGCGGCTCGCCTTCGATGGGGCATACCCGACTGTAGCTGCCACAGTCTTCGCCCCACTCTCCCCGGTCGATGTCATCTCACCAGCTCTTCGTTTCCCGGGCCCGCTCCGGATGCAGTCGGGGCCGGAAAAGAAAAGTGCGTCCCGAGCGCATCCACCCGTCGGAGAGCCGGCGTAACCCGTTCTGCAAGCCAGGCCTGACGAATCAGCAGTTATCAGCAGGAGGCAGACATGCAGCTCTCGTACTTCCGTCGGGTCGCCGCGGGCGGGGCGGTCGCCGCGCTGGCGTTCGCCGGTGTCGGCGCGCTCACCGCCACCCCCGCGTACGCCGCCACGTCGAAGGTCTCCGTCGTGCACGGCATCCCGGACACCCCGGTCGACGTCTACGTCAACGGCAAGAAGACGCTGGACAACTTCAAGCCCGGCGACGTGGCCGGCCCGCTCAACCTGGAGGAGGGCGACTACGACATCGCGCTCACCAAGCCCGGCGAGCCGATCGGCAGCGCGATCCTCAAGGTCGACAACGCGGCCGTCCCGGGCGGGGCGAACATCAGCATCGCGGCCCACCTCGACGCCGCCGGCCAGCCGAAGATCACGCCGTTCGCCAACGACGTCTCGAAGGTCGCCGCAGGCAAGGCCCGGCTGATCGTCCGGCACACCGCCGCCGCCCCGGCCGTCGACGTACGCGCCGGTGGTACCCCGGTCTTCGAGGACCTCACCAACCCGAACGAGGCCAAGGGCGACGTCGACGCGGGCAACGTGAAGGCGGACGTGGTGCTCGCCGGCACCGACACCGTGGCCATCGGCCCGGCGGACCTCAACCTCAAGGAGGGCACGGCGACGATCGTCTACGCCATCGGTTCCGCCGAGGGCAAGACGCTCGGCGTGGTGGCGCAGACCATCACCGGCCTGCACTCCGCTCCCGGTGGCGTGCCGAGCGGTGACGGTGGTCAGGCCGGCACGGGCGTGGACACCTGGTGGTACGTGCTCACCGGCGCCGGCGTACTCCTGCTGCTCGGTGGTGGGGTGCGGATGGCGACCGCGCGGACCGGTCGCAAGTGACGGTGCGCAACCGCGGCGCGCTGGCGGCCCTGGCCGCCGGCGTTGCCGCGCTCACCGTCGCCGCCCTGGTGGCGTGCGGCTCCCAGCCGGCCGGGAACGTCGGTGCCGAGAAGGCGAGCACGCTGGCCAGCACACCGCCGGCCACCGCCAGCGGGCCGTCGGTCCCGGTGACCGCCGGTGAGCTGCCGGCCGACGCGGCGATCATCCCGCCGGTACGGCTGGTGATCCCGGGGATCGACGTCACCGCCACGGTCAACGCGGTCGGCATCAACGAGCGGACCAACGAGTTCGAGGTGCCGCCGAGTGTCGACCAGATCGGCTGGTACCGCCACGGCCCCGGCCTGGAGGCGGACGCCGGCTCGGTGGTCATCGCCGGTCACGTGGACAGCGCCAAGCAGGGCAAGGGGGCGTTCTTCCGGCTGCGCGAGCTGAACCAGGGCGACACGTTGACCGCGACCGGCAGCGACGGCGAGGCCCGGCGCTACCGGGTCGTCGCGCGGGAGGAGTACGCCAAGACCAAGATCCCACTGGACCGGTACTTCGCCCGGGACGGGAAGCCACGGCTGACCCTGATCACCTGCGGTGGGCCGTTCGACGCCAAGGCCCGCAAGTACCGCGACAACATCGTCGTCACCGCGGTGCCCGCCTGACCGGGGGCCGCCCGCATCGGGCCGGGGTGGGACTCCCGCCCCGGCCCGAAGCGCTGCGTCCCCTCCGGCATTCGGCCCCCGAGGTGTCGGCCGTAGGCTGAACGGTGATGGCATACCTGGATCACGCGGCGACGACTCCGATGCTCGACGAGGCACTGGAGGCGTACCTCGCTACCGCCCGCGAGGTCGGCAACGCGTCCTCCCTGCACGCGGCGGGTCGCCGTGCCCGTCGCCGGGTCGAAGAGTCGCGCGAGCGGATCGCCGCGGTCCTGGGCGCCCGGCCGTCTGAGGTGATCTTCACCGGTGGTGGCACGGAGAGCGACAACCTCGCGGTCAAGGGCATCTTCTGGGCACGCCGGGGAGCCGGCCCCGACCGCCGCCGGGTGGTCTCCAGCGCCGTCGAGCACCACGCCGTGCTGGACGCGGTCGACTGGCTGGCCCAGCACGAGGGCGCCGAGGTGGGCTGGCTGCCCGTGGACGCCGCCGGTCGGCTCGACCCGGAGGATCTGCGCGCCGAGCTGTCCGCGCACGCCGACCGGGTGGCCGTGGTCACCGCGATGTGGGCGAACAACGAGGTGGGCACCGTCCAGCCCGTCGCCGAGCTGGCCGCCGTCGCCGCCGAGCACGGTGTGCCGTTCCACACCGACGCCATCCAGGCGGTCGGTCAGGTGCCCGTCGACTTCGCCGCCAGCGGGGTCGCCGCGCTGACCGTGACCGGGCACAAGTTGGGTGGCCCGACCGGGGTGGGTGCGCTGCTGCTCGCCCGTGACGTCGCCGCTACGCCGCTGCTGCACGGCGGCGGGCAGGAACGCGACGTACGCTCCGGCACCCTGGACACCGCCGGCATCGTCGCCTTCGCCGTTGCCGTCGAGTCGGCGGTCAAGGGCCAACAGGAGTACGCGGCCCGGGTGGCCGCGCTCCGGGACGACCTGATCGAGCGGGTCCGTCGTGCGGTGCCCGAGGTGATCTACAACGGTGACCCGACCGACCGGCTGCCCGGCAACGCGCACTTCTCCTTCCCCGGCTCCGAGGGCGACGCCCTGCTGCTCCTGCTCGACGCGCAGGGGATCGCCTGCTCGACGGGGTCGGCCTGCTCGGCGGGCGTGGCCCAGCCGTCGCACGTCCTGCTGGCGATGGGCGCCGACGACGACCGCGCCCGCTCCTCGCTGCGCTTCACCCTGGGCCACACGAGCACCCAGGCCGACATCGACGCCCTGGTGGCGGCCCTCCCGGCAGCGGTGGACCGAGCCCGCCGAGCCGCAGCCCTCCGCACCCCCCGCTAACCCCGCCGCCCCCGCCGCCCCGCCCCCTTCCCTTGTCGATCAAGGAGTTGTGGTGGGTGGCAAAGGTCGCTAATCGCCTCATTCCTGGCACCACAACTCCTTGATCGACCGGCGGCGGTGGCGGGGTCGGTGCGCGGGCGTGGGGAGGGGTTGGGGTGGTGGATAGGGTTGTCGTGGGGAACTGGGGTGGGAAGGGAGTGGGCTGGTGAGGGTTCTGGCGGCTATGTCGGGCGGGGTTGACTCGGCCGTGGCGGCGGCGCGGGCGGTGGCGGCCGGGCACGACGTGACCGGCGTGCACCTGGCCCTGGCCCGCAACCCACAGACCTATCGGACCGGTGCGCGGGGCTGCTGCACCCTGGAGGATTCCCGGGACGCGCGGCGGGCCGCCGACGTGATCGGCATTCCCTTCTACGTGTGGGACATGGCCGACCGCTTCCACGAGGACGTGGTGGACGACTTCGTCGCCGAGTACGCCGCCGGTCGAACGCCGAACCCCTGCCTGCGCTGCAACGAGAAGATCAAGTTCGCGGCGGTGCTGGACCGGGCGGTGGCCCTGGGCTTCGACGCGGTGGTCACCGGTCACCACGCCCGGCTCGGCCCGGACGGGCTGCTGCGGCGCAGCGTCGACATCGCCAAGGACCAGTCGTACGTGCTGGCCGTGCTCACCCGCGAGCAGCTGGACCGCTCGATCTTCCCGCTGGGCGACTCGACCAAGGCGCAGGTCCGCGCGGAGGCCGCCGAGCGTGGCCTGGCGGTGGCCGACAAGCCCGACTCGCACGACATCTGCTTCATCGCCGACGGCGACACCCGCGGCTTCCTGGCCGGACGACTCGGCGAGGCGCCCGGCGACGTGGTGGACGCGAGCACCGGCGCGGTGGTCGGCAGTCACAGCGGCGCGTACGCGTACACGGTGGGGCAGCGTCGCGGCCTGCACCTGGACCGGCCCGCCCCGGACGGCCGACCGCGCTACGTGCTCTCCATCACCCCGAAGACCAACACCGTGACCGTCGGCCCCGCCGAGGCGCTGGAGGTGTCCGAGGTCCGCGCCGTCCGTCCGGTCTGGACCGGCGGCGCACGGCCGGACGCGCCGGTCGAGTGCGAGGTGCAGCTTCGCGCGCACGGAAGCGTGGTGCCGGCGACCGTCGCCCTCGTCGGCGACACGATGCACGCCGAGCTGCGCCGGCCGGTACGCGGTGTCGCCGCCGGTCAGGCCGTGGTCGCGTACCGGGCGGATCCGGCTGGCGACGTGGTCCTCGGCTCCGCGACCATCACCGGCTGACCGCACGGCCCGGGTGTTCGCGGGATAGCCTTCGGCCGTGACAGATCAGGCGTGGCCCTGGCCCGCCGGCGCGGCAACCGGAATTGGTTCGCTGCCCGGCACCGACATCGGCGAGGCGCAGCGGGTGGTCCTCGGTGAGCTTCCCGAGCTGCCCCACCTGCCCGAGTTGCCGGCACGTGGTCCCGGCGCGGACATGATCGGCCGGTCCGCCGGGCTGCTCGTCGAGCTGCCCGTCGAGGTGTACGCCGGGCGGTGGCAGGTCGCCCCACGCCCGGGCCGCGACCTGCGTCGGGCCCGCGACCTGATGGAACGCGACCTGGACCAGCTCGCCGAGCAGGCCGAGGGGTACGCCGGGCCGATCAAGGTGCAGGCCGCCGGCCCGCTCACCCTGGCCGCCTCCCTGGAGCTGCCGATCGGTGGCCGTCTGCTGCGCGACCCCGGCGCGGTCCGCGATCTGACCGGCTCCCTCGCCGAAGGGCTGCGCGCGCACGTCGCCGCGGTGGCCCGGCGGCTGCCCCAGGCGTCGGTGCTGCTCCAGTTGGACGAACCGTCGCTGCCGACCGTGCTGGCCGGGCGGGTGCCGACCGAGAGCGGGCTGGGCGCCTACCGGGCGGTCGACCCGCTGGATGCGGCCGCGCTGCTGCGCACGGTCGTCGAGGCGGTCGGCGTGCCGACGCTGGTGCACTGCTGCGCCCCGGACGTGCCGCTGGAGCTGATCCGCTCCACCGGCGCCGTCGCGGTCGCCCTCGACCTCGACCTGGTCACCAAACTGGACCCGCTGGGCGAGGCGATCGACGCCGGCCTCGGGGTGCTGGCCGGTGCCGCGCCGACCCGGCCGCCGTCGGCCGGTGGCGCGCCGACCTCCGCGCAGATCGCCGATCGGGTACGCCAGGTCTGGGACCGCCTCGGCTTCCCTCGTCGGCAACTGGCCGAACAGGTGGTGGTCACCCCGGCCTGCGGACTCGCCGGTGCCACCCCGGAGTACGCGCGCGTGGTGCTCGCGGCCTGCCGGGATGCCGGCCGGCGGCTCGCCGAGGATTGAGGTTTCCTGTCGTACCCGGTGGGCAGGATGACGGTCATGATTGGACAGCTGCGTTCAGTGGTGATCGACTGCCCGGATCCGCGGGCGTTGGCGGCGTTCTACGCCGAACTGCTCGGCGTTCCTTTCGCCGAGGGTGACTCCGACGACGACTGGGTGGTGCTGGGCGGTCCGCCCGGCCACCAGCCCCGTCTCGCCTTCCAACAGGCGCTCGACCTGCGGCCCCCGGCCTGGCCGGACCCGGAGCGCCCTCAGCAGTTCCACCTCGATGTCACGGTGGACGACATCGAGAGTGCGGAGAAGGCGGCGCTCGCGCTCGGTGCCCGGCGGCTGCCCGGTGAGGGCGAGGGTTTCCGGGTCTATGCCGACCCGGCCGGCCACCCGTTCTGTCTCTGCTGGGACTGAAACTGACAGGGTTGCGGCGGCCGGGCATCATGGCCGCCGTGATCCCCACCTCCCCGCTGCGTGCCTCCGGCTCGCTCTTCGGCCTCGCCTACGGTGACGCGCTCGGCAAGCCCACCGAGTTCCTGACCGTCGCCGAGATCGAGCACCGGTACGGCCCGACCGGTCCCCGTGAGCTGACCGGCGAGCCGGCACTGGTCACCGACGACACCCAGATGGCGCTCGCGGTGGGTTGGGCGCTGCACGAGGCGCCCTCGCTCACGCCGGAGGCGGTCGAGCCGCTGCTGCGGCAGCGTTTCCTGGCCTGGGCGGTCAGCCCGGACAACAACCGCGCCCCGGGTATGACCTGCCTGCGCGCCTGTGCCGAGCTGACCCAGGGGGCGCGCTGGCAGGACGCCACGGTGATCGGGTCGAAGGGGTGCGGGGCCAACATGCGGGTCACCCCGGTTGGCCTGCTCGACGTCAACCTGGACACGCTGGCCGGCCTGGCCCAGCTCCAGGCCGGGATGACCCACGGCCACCCGACCGGGCTGGCCGCCAGCGAGTTGACCGCGTACGCGGTCCGCGCGCTGCGCGCGGGCGCCACGCTGCCCGAACTCCCCGCGCTACTCACCGAGCGGGCGCTCAGCCAGCGACTGGTCTACCGGGATCAGTGGCTGGGTGACCTCTGGCAGCGCGCCGGTTCGCATTCCCCGCAGGAGTTCATCGCCCACGGCTGGGACGAGTGCCTGGCGGTGCTGGGCCGCCTGACGGACGCCCTGCGCCAGCCGGACGACGGCGGCGACCCGTGCCGGGCCACCGGTGAGGGCTGGGTCGCCGAGGAGGCGCTGGCCACCGCGCTGCTCTGTGCCGTCCGCCACGCCGACGACCCGGTGGCGGCACTGGCCCGGGGCGCGACCACCGCCGGTGACTCCGACTCGATCGCCGCGCTGGCCGGCGCGTTCGTGGGCGCATCCGCCGGGATGAGCGCCTGGCCGAGTGGATGGGCCGACCGCATCGAGTACGCCGACCAACTCGCCACCCTCGGTCAAGCCTGGGACTGATCCGCCCACCCGGCCGCGGTCTGACCTCGGCCCCGGTCCGGGCCTCGGCGCCGGTCTGACCTTGGCTCCGGTCTGACCTTGGCCCCGGTCTGACCTCGGCTCCGGTCCGACCCGCTGTGCGGGCTTGATTCACTCGTCTTTCTGAAAGTCGGGGTCTCCCGTGGTGTCGGATGCCGCGTTTTTCAGGAACCCGAGTCGATCACGCCTCCTGGCCAGGCTGGCACGGTTCAGGCGGCTGGTTTGCGCCTCTGGCCACCCGGCGGTTGATCTGCGGCCTTGCTCACTTGCCCGCCCGCTTGCTTGCCCGCCTGCCCGCCGGCCGCCTGCCCGCTGGCCGCCTGCCCGCCTGCCCGCTGGCCGCCTGCCCGCCTGCCCGCTCACCTACCCGCTTGCTCGCTTGCCCGCTCGCCCGTCGGCTGGTTTGCGCCTTTGGCCCGTCTTGTCCGTCTGCCAAACCTTGCCCTGCGGCGTGATCCACTCGGGTTTCTGAAAGTTGGGGTGTCCCTGGTGTCGGATGCCGTGTTTTTCAGAAAGCCGAGTCGATCACGGCCCCTCGTCAGGGCGACGGGCTGGTCAGGACGACCGGGTGGTTGGCACGACTGCGGTCAGGGCGACCGTCGACGGGCCGGGGCGACCAGGTGCTGGGTGAGGGCGACCGTCGGCGGGCCAGGTCGACTCGGCGGTGGGCCAGGGCGGCGAGGCGGTGGGTGAGGTCGACTCGGCGGTGGGCCGGGGCGGCGAGGCGGCGGGTGGTCAGGGGGTGGGCAGGTGGCGCAGGCTGCGGACCTTCTTCCACAGCTCGGCGTCGCAGCGCCCGGCGTGGTCCGCGAAGTTGGCCGAGCTGAGTCGGATCGGCTCGGTCAGGCTGAGGTAGCTGTCGTGCTCCGCGCCGGGGTCCCAGTCGAGGGTGGGGATCCGCACGTGGTCGTCCCGGTCGCTCTTGTCCTGGCTGGTGATCTTCAGGACGTCGGCGCCCCGGGAGTCGGCACGCAGCACCAGGCAGGGGCGCACCTTCGACCCGCTGCCGTCGGCGTACGGCACGTCGGCCCACCAGATCTCGCCCGGTGCCGGAGCACCGGCCGCCCGTCCGGTGTCGCGCGAGCGCGGTTTGGTGGCCGGTCGATCGCTGCCGCGTGGCCTCGGTGCCGTCGAACGACGGCCAGGGCGGCTGCCCCGATCCGGCCGGGTGCCCGGACGGCGGTTGGCCACCCGGTGCCGCCAACTGTTCCACGCCCAGCCGGCGGCCACCACCAGCAGGATCGCCACCGCCCAGAGCAGCGCCTCGGGCATGCGTACCTCCGCCTCTCGGCGACCCTCCGGGTCGCACCGTCCGGCGATCCTCGCACGCCGCCGTCCGTGCCGCCCGGCAACCACCCCGCGCCCGGCAATCACCCCAAGCCCGACAACCACCCCCAAGCCCGGCAACCACCCCCGCAGCTGCCACCGCTGCTCGGTACCCCTCGGTCACCCGTGACCACCTGATGCCGGGTAGCTGAATCGGCCCGTCGCCCACTACCGCCCATCCCATGACCAAGCGCGCAACCGAGGGAGACGTCGCTGCGGGTGCGGGCGGGCGACGGATTGTCCCACCGGCCCGATACCGTGCCGGAGTAGCGTGATCAGGGAGGTCGCAGGCGTGTCCGAAGGTGGCGGTGTGTCCGAGGAACAGATCGGTCAGCAGGTCAGCCCGGCTCAGGAGGCGGCGGCCGGTGCCGAGCCGACGTCGCAGGCCCGCGAGCGGCACGCCACGCTCAGCCAGGAGCTGACGGAGCACCAATACCGTTACTACGTGTTGGACGCGCCGATCATCACCGACGCCGAGTTCGACAAGCAGCTGCGCGAGCTGGAGGCACTGGAGGCGGAGTTCCCGGCTCTGCGGACGCCCGACTCGCCGACGCAACGGGTTGGCGGCACGTTCTCCACCGACTTCACCCCGGTCACCCACGCCGAGCGGATGCTCTCGCTCGACAACGCCTTCGCCGACGAGGAGCTGGCGGCGTGGGCCGAGCGGGTCGAGCGGGACGCCGGTGGCTCGGTGCCCTACCTGTGCGAGCTGAAGGTCGACGGGTTGGCGATCAACCTGACCTACGAGAAGGGCCGGCTGACCCGTGCGGCCACCCGGGGTGACGGCCGCACCGGTGAGGACGTCACCGCCAACGTCCGCAGCATCCGGGACGTGCCCGGCCAGCTCACCCCGTCCGCCGACTTCCCGGACGTGCCCGAGCTGGTGGAGGTCCGGGGCGAGATCTACTTCCCGGTCGCCGCGTTCGCCGACCTCAACGCGGGCCTGGTGGAGCAGGGCAAGGCGCCGTTCGCCAACCCCCGCAACGCCGCAGCGGGCAGCCTGCGGCAGAAGGACCCGCGGGTCACGGCCTCCCGGCCGCTGCGCCTGGTGGTGCACGGCATCGGCGCCCGCCGTGGGTTCCAGCCGACGGCCCAGTCCGAGTCGTACGCGGCGCTGCGGTCGTGGGGGTTGCCGACCAGTGACCGGTGGCGGGTCGTGCCGGACCTGGCCGGCGTGGCGGAATACATCGCCTACTACGCCGAGCACCGGCACGACGTCGAGCACGAGATCGACGGCGTGGTGGTCAAGGTCGACCCGGTGTCCATCCAGGGCCGGCTCGGCTCGACCAGCCGCGCGCCGCGCTGGGCCATCGCCTTCAAGTACCCGCCGGAGGAGGTCACCACCAAGCTGCTCGACATCGACGTCAACGTGGGCCGCACCGGGCGGGTCACCCCGTTCGCGGTGCTCGAGCCGGTGCGGGTGGCCGGCTCCACCGTCGCGCTCGCCACCCTGCACAACGCCCGTGAGGTCGAGCGCAAGGGGGTGCTGATCGGCGACACGGTGGTGCTGCGCAAGGCCGGCGACGTGATTCCCGAGGTCCTCGGCCCGGTGGTCGACCTGCGGCCCGCCGACGCCCGGCCGTTCGTCATGCCCACCACCTGCCCGGCCTGCGGCACGCCGCTCGCGCCGTCGAAGGAGGGCGACGTCGACATCCGTTGCCCCAACACCCGTAGCTGCCCGGCCCAGCTGCGCGAGCGGGTGTTCCACCTCGCCGGTCGTGGTGCCTTCGACATCGAGGCACTCGGCTACAAGAGCGCGGCGGCCCTGCTGGACGCGGAGGTCATCGCGGACGAGGGCGACCTGTTCCAGCTCGACGCCGAGCAGTTGTCCCGGTCCCCGTTCTTCGTCAACAAGGACGGCAGCCTGGGCAGCAACGCGGCCAAGCTGCTCGACAACCTCGCCGTCGCCCGGGAGCGTGACCTGTGGCGGGTGCTGGTGGCGCTCTCCATCCGCCACGTCGGCCCCACCGCCGCGCAGGCCCTCGCCCGGCACTTCCGCTCGATGCCGGCCATCGACGAGGCCAGCGAGGACGAGCTGTCCTCTGTCGACGGGGTCGGGCCGACCATCGCGGCCAGCATCCGGGAGTGGTTCGCGGTGGACTGGCACCGGGAGGTCGTCCGTAAGTGGGCCGAGGCGGGCGTACGGATGGCCGAGGAGGCTGTCGACGAGGGGCCGCGCCCGCTGGAGGGGCTGACCGTGGTGGTGACCGGCACGCTTGCCGGCTACTCGCGGGACCAGGCCGCCGAGGCCGTGCAGAGCCGGGGCGGCAAGCTCAGCGGGTCGGTCTCCAAGAAGACGAGCTTCGTGGTCGTCGGCGACAACCCGGGGTCCAAGGCCGACAAGGCGGCCAGCCTCAAGGTGCCGGTGTTGGACGAGGACGGGTTCCGACTGCTGCTGGACGCGGGCCCGGACGCCGCACGCGAGGTCGCCCAGCCGGGTGGTTGATCCCGATCGCGGCGTGCGGCGGCGACTGGCCGCGTATACCAACTTAATTACGACTACGACCGATTCGTGACTGTCATACCGGGAAACTGGGGGCCGAGGGCGTTTCATTGGGTCACGGCGTGCCACACCGGCACGACGACGGTCGTCGGGAGGTGTGGTGGAGGTCGCCGATCCACGCAACTCGCTCCCCCCGGGGCGGGCCACACCGTTCGCCACCTTCGTCGTCGGCATCCTGGTGGTCGCCGCGCTGACCGCCGCCGTACCCCTCGCGTCCCTTCCGGACGACGTGTCCCGGCTGCCGGTGGCGTTCTGGACGATGGCGGCGCTCGCCGTGGTCTGCGACGCCCGTCCGTTCGTGCCGCCGGGGCGCCGGCAGACCTCCGCGGTCTTCCCGTCCACCTGTTTCACCTTCGCGATCCTGCTCGGATGGGGCCTCGGCCCCGCGGTGGTGGTGCAGGCGGTGGGGGTGATCGTCTCGGGCTGGCGGATGCGGCACGCGGCGTGGCGGACGGCGTTCAACGTCGGCCAGTACGCGTGCGCCCTCGCCGCCGCGTACGGGGTGATCCAGCTCGGCTCGGGCACCATCTTCTCCGACGGGCGGTTGCACTGGACTGACGTGGCTGCCGTCGGCGGTGCCACGTTGGCGTGGTTCGTCGTCAACTACGGGCTGGTCAGCTGGGCGGTGCGGCTGCGTTTCGGCGACCGGTGGTGGCCCACGCTGCGCCAGGGCCTCGGCTTCGAGTTGCTCTCCACCGGTTCACTGCTGCTGCTCGCCCCGGTGCTGGTTGCCGCCTCGCGGGTCAGCGCGGCGCTGATCCCGCTGGTGCTGGTGCCGCTCTTCGCGGTCTACCGGATGGCCCGGCTGACCGTCGAGCAGCAGCACCTCGCCGCCGCCGACCCGTTGACCGGTCTGCCCAACCGCAAGGCGCTGCTGGCCGAGGTGGCGGAGCAGGTGCACCTGCACGCCGAGCGGACGGCCCGCGGCGAACCCGGCGGGCAGCTGGCGCTGCTGCTGATCGACCTGGACCGTTTCAAGAACGTCAACGACGCGCTCGGGCACGCCGTGGGCGACCGGCTGTTGGTCGAGGTCAGCGCCCGGCTCACCGACGTGCGGCCCCGACCACAGATGATCGCCCGGCTCGGCGGCGACGAGTTCGCCATCGTGATGACCGGCCTGACCGACGTCGGTCAGGCGCGGGAGCTGGCCGACCAGGTGGTGCAGGCGCTGGCCGAGCCGGTGCCACTCGACGGGCTGCCGTTGGATGTGGGCGGTTCGATCGGGATCGCGCTCTTCCCCGAGCATGGGGAGGACTTCGCCACCCTGATGCGTCACGCCGACGTGGCGATGTACGACGCCAAGCACCGCAACGACACCGTGGCCGTCTACGCCCCCGAGTCCGACCACAACTCCGCCGAGCGGCTCGGTCTCCTCGCCGACCTGCGCCGGGTGTTGGAATCCAGCCCGTCGACTGAGCTGTTCGACGCCGATCCGGCAGACCAGGCCGACGCGTCGTTCGACGCCGTCCCGACGGACCAGCGCCCGACCGAGCACGCCGGGCAGAGCGGGCTGGGCCGGCACGCCGAGCACGTCGAGCACACCGACGGGCACGCCCGGGAGGTGGTGCCGAGCGGCGCGGAACCGGCTGTCGACGTACCCCTTGCCGCGACGGCGGAGGTTCGCGGCGGTGACGGTGCGGCGCTGCCCATCGGGTCCCCGGCCGAGGCCGCGCCACACGCGGACCCGGCACCGGCGGTCGCCACGGCACCTCCGGCCGGCAACCGGTGGTGGGGACGCCGTCGGCGCAACGACGCCGAGCTGGTGCACGCCGACGAGCTGATCAACCGGATCGCGACGGGGGCCGACCCGATCCGGGGCCGCGGCTCCCGCTCCACGGTCACCGGCACCCGCTCCGGCCCGCCCCGAGAGCGACGTGCGGGGGCCGGCAACGGCCGCCGATCGCCGAACGGGAGCGGGGTGCCCACGAGGGGCAACGGCGGCTTCGGGCGGCGGCGGGACACCGCGACAGGCGGCCCGAGCCAGCCGGTCGAATCGACGGGGTGGGCGCACGCGGACGGTGACGCGGCGGACGACGCCGGGGAAATCACCATGTACTACCAGCCGCAGATCGCCATCGCGACCGGCGAGGTGGTCGGTGTCGAGGCCCTGCTGCGGTGGCGGCATCCCCGGCGGGGCATGGTCGACCCGGAGGAACTCATCCGGGTCGCCGAGCAGAGCGCGGTGATGCGACTGCTCACCCGGCGGGTGGTCGACGACGTGGTGGAGCAACTCGCCAAGTGGTCGGCGGCCGGCATCGGCCTGCGCGCGGCGCTGAACGTGAGCGTGCGCGACCTGCACACCGGCGACGTCGCCGACCAGATCGCCGACCGGCTGGCCCGTTACGGGGTGCCCGCCGACCGGTTGCAGGTGGAGATCACCGAAGGTGCGTTGATGGCCGACCCGCGCCGGGTGCTGGCCACGATCTCCCAACTGCACCGGATCGGGGTCGCCATCTCGTTGGACGACTTCGGCACCGGCTACTCCTCGCTGCAACACCTGCGCCGGTTGCCGCTGTCCGAGGTGAAGGTGGACCGGTCGTTCGTGCTCGGCATGGCCGAGGACGCCGACGACGCGGCGATCGTCCGATCGATGATCGAGTTGGCCGGTGCGCTGGGGCTGCGGGTGGTCGCCGAGGGCGTCGAGGACGAGCGGACCTGGCGGCTGCTGCACGCCGCCGGCTGCGACGCCGCCCAGGGCTGGTTCTACGCCCGGCCCATGCCGGCCGAGGAACTGGTCACCTGGCTGGCCCGGTACCGGCCGGTTCGTCCGAGCGGTCCCGCGCAGGCGGACATCGGTCGCCGCCCCACCCGTTGACCTGTCCGCCGACACGGCATCACGGCCGTCGGAGGGGGAGTCGGGGACGCGGCACCGGAGCGGAACAATAGACTCGCTGCGGTCACCGCGCGTCACGCTCCACCCGCCGCGCGGCCGGCACACCGCCCGACCAGCAGGACATCAGAAGGGGGCACGGATGGCCGCCATCTCCCGCGAGGAGGTCGCGCACCTGGCGCGCCTGTCGCGGCTCGCCGTCACCGAGGAGGAGCTGGACATGTTCGCCGGCCAGCTCGACGTGATCCTCCAGGCGGTCGCTCAGGTCGGCGAGGTCGCCGCCGCGGACATTCCGCCGACCTCGCACTCGGTGCCGCTGACCAACATCTTCCGCGAGGACGTCGTCACGCCGTGCCTGACCCCGCAGGAGGCGCTGTCGGGCGCACCCGACGCCGAGGACCAGCGGTTCCGCGTACCGCGGATCCTGAGTGAGGATGTGGCCTCGTGAGCGACTTGACCAGAATGACCGCGTCGGAGATCGCGTCCCTGGTCGCCGGGGGCGAGACCTCCGCCGTCGAGGTGACCCGGGCGCACCTGGACCGGATCGCCGCGGTCGACGACCGGGTGCACGCCTTCCTGCACGTCGACACCGACGGCGCGCTCGCCGCGGCCCGCTCGGTGGACGAGCGTCGGGCCGCCGGTGAGGAGCTGGGCCCCCTCGCGGGTGTGCCGGTCGCGGTCAAGGACGTGCTGGCCACCCGGGGCGTGCCGACCACCGTGGGGTCGAAGATCCTGGAGGGCTGGCGCCCGCCGTACGACGCGACGATCGTGCAGCGGCTGCGCGAGGCCGGCACGGTGATGCTCGGCAAGACCAACATGGACGAGTTCGCGATGGGCTCCTCCACCGAATACTCGGCGTACGGCCCGACGCACAACCCGTGGGACCTGAGCCGGATCCCGGGTGGCTCGGGCGGTGGCAGCGCCGCCGCGCTGGCCGCGTACGAGGCGCCGCTGGCGATCGGCTCGGACACCGGCGGCTCGATCCGCCAGCCCGGCGCGGTCACCGGCACCGTCGGTGCGAAGCCCACCTACGGCGGCACCTCCCGCTACGGGCTGGTGGCCTTTTCCTCGTCGCTGGACACTCCGGGCCCGTGTGCCCGTACGGTGCTCGACGCGGCCCTGCTGCACCAGGTGATCGGCGGGCACGACCCGCGTGACTCCACCTCGATCCCGCAGCCGGTGCCGGACGTGGTGGCGGCGGCGAAGCTCGGGGCGACCGGCGACCTGACCGGTGTGCGGCTCGGCATCGTCAGCGAGTTCGTCGGCGAGGGCGCCGAGCCGGGCGTGATGGCCGCGTTCCGCGAGTCGGTGGACGCCCTCGCGAAGCTGGGCGCGGAGATCGTCGAGGTGTCCTGCCCGACTTTCGCGTACGCGCTGCCGGCGTACTACCTGATCGCCCCGAGCGAGTGCTCCTCCAACCTGGCCCGGTTCGACGGCGTCCGGTTCGGCCTGCGGGTCGGCGACGACGGCAACCGGTCGCTGGAGGAGGTCATGTCGCTGACCCGCGAGACCGGCTTCGGTCCGGAGGTCAAGCGTCGCATCATGATCGGCACGTACGCCCTGTCGTCGGGTTACTACGACGCGTACTACGGGCAGGCGCAGAAGGTCCGGACGCTCATCACCCGGGACTTCACCGCCGCTTTCGAGCGGGTCGACGCGCTGATCTCGCCGACCACCCCGTCGGTGGCGTTCCCGATGGGGGCGCGGACCGCCGACCCGTACCAGATGTACCTGGCCGATCTGTACACGATCCCGGCCAACCTGTACGGCGGGCCGGGCATCTCGGTGCCCTGCGGCATCTCCGAGGGGCTGCCCGTCGGCCTGCAGGTGATGGCCCCGACGATGGCCGACGACCGGATGTACCGGGTCGCCGCCGCGTTGGAGTCCGCGATCGGCACGTTCACGCCACCGGCACTGTGAGGCAGGAGCCCCGATGACGACGACACTGCCCGCGTACGACGAGGTCGTTGCGCGCTACGAACCGGTGATCGGCCTGGAGACCCACGTCGAGCTGGGCACGAACACCAAGATGTTCTGTGGTTGCCCGACCGACTTCGGTGGCGAGCCGAACACCCGGGTCTGCCCGGTGTGCCTGGGCCTGCCCGGCTCGCTGCCGGTGGCCAACAAGGCGGCCATCGAGGCGATCATCCGGATCGGCCTGGCGCTGAACTGCTCGATCGCCGAGTGGTGCCGGTTCGCCCGGAAGAACTACTTCTACCCGGACATGCCGAAGAACTTCCAGATCAGCCAGTACGACGAGCCGATCTGCGTCGACGGTTACCTGGACGTCGAGGTGGGCGGCGAGACGGTGCGGATCGAGATCGAGCGGGTGCACCTCGAGGAGGACACCGGCAAGACGCTGCACGTCGGTGGCGCGACCGGCCGCATCCACGGTGCGACGGAGTCACTGGTCGACTACAACCGGGCCGGCATCCCGCTGGTCGAGATCGTCACCAAGCCCATCCCGGGCACCGGTGCGCTCGCCCCCGACGTGGCCAAGGCGTACGTCACCGAGCTGCGCGACGTGATCCGCACCCTCGGCGTCTCGGACGTGCGGATGGAGGAGGGTTCGCTGCGTTGCGACGTGAACACCTCGCTCAACCTGCCGGGGCAGGAGTGGGGCACCCGTACGGAGACGAAGAACGTCAACTCGCTGCGGTCGGTGGAGCGGGCGGTCCGCTCGGAGATGCTGCGGCAGGCGTCGGTGCTCGACGCGGGCGGTCGGATCACCCAGGAGACCCGGCACTTCCACGAGGACAGCGGCGACACCACCCCGGGGCGTTCGAAGGAGACGGCCACCGACTACCGGTACTTCCCGGAGCCGGACCTGGTGCCGATCGCCCCGGACCCGGCGTGGGTCGCCGAGCTGAAGGCCGCCCTGCCGGAGCTGCCCCGGGTGCACCGGCGTCGGCTCCAGCAGCAGTGGGGGCTCTCCGACCTGGACATGCAGTCGGTGCTGAACGCCGGCGCGGTCGAGCTGATCGAGGCCACGGTGGCCGCCGGCACCACTCCGGCGGCGGCCCGCAAGTGGTGGTTGGGTGAGCTGTCCCGTCGGGCCAACGAGAGCGGTGTGGAGCTGGCCCAGATCGGTGCCACGCCCGCCCAGGTCGCCGAGTTGCAGGGGCTGGTCGACGCCGGCAAGCTCAACGACAAGATGGCCCGCACGGTGCTGGAGGGCGTGGTCGACGGTGAGGGCTCGCCCACCGAGATCATGGCCAGCCGGGGCCTGGAGGTCGTGTCGGACACCGGCGCGCTGACCGCCGCCGTGGACGAGGCGATCGCCGCGAACCCCGGCATCGCCGACAAGATCCGCAGTGGCAAGGTCGCCGCGGTCGGCGCGCTGGTCGGCGCGGTCATGAAGACCACCCGGGGTCAGGCCGACGCGAAGACCCTGCGGGAGTTGATCCTGGAGCGCCTCGGCGTCCAGGGCTGACACGCACCTGGAGCAGGCCGCCGCCGGGACCCGGCGGCGGCCTGCCGCCACCCCCTGTCGACTACGCGGCCACCCCGTACCCCTCGCGAGGGCGTCAACGGCGACGCCTGGATGGAGCCACCGTGACCCAGCACGACCTCGATGTCCTCGACGAGATCCAGCGGCGGGTGCTCTGGCTCGCCACCCGGATCGTGGACGCCGCCAACCACGACCGGGCCACCGGCGACGGTGTGAAGGTCGGCGGTCACCAGGCGTCCAGCGCCTCCCTGGTCACGGCGATGACCGCGCTCTGGTTCGCGCACCTGGACGCCGAGGATCGGGTCGCGGTGAAGCCCCACGCGTCCCCGGTGTTCCACGCCATCCAGTACCTGCTCGGTAACCTGGACCGCTCCTACCTGCCCCGGCTGCGGGCCCGGGGCGGCCTCCAGTCGTACCCGTCGCGGACGAAGGACCCGGACGAGGTGGACTTCTCCACCGGCTCGGTGGGGCTGGGCGCTGCCGCGCCGCTCTTCGCCGCCGCCACCCGCCGTTACGTCGACGCGCACTTCGGGGCCCGGCCGCACTCGCGGTTCGTGGCGCTGATCGGCGACGCCGAGCTGGACGAGGGCAACATCTGGGAGGCGGTCGCCGACCCGGCGACCACCGGGCTGGGCAACGTCATGTGGCTGGTCGACTTCAACCGGCAGTCGCTGGACCGGGTGGTCCCCGGCATCCGCATCAACCAGTGGCGGGGGCAGTTCGAGGCGGCCGGCTGGCACGTCGTGGAGGTCAAGTACGGTCGCCGGCTCGCCGAGGCGTACGCCCGACCGGGCGGCGAGGCGCTGCGCGACTGGATCGACGCGATGCCCAACGAGCAGTACCAGTCGCTGTTCGGGCTGACCGGCCCGGTCCTGCGCAAGCAGTTCCTGGACGGCGCGCCGGCCGGCATCGACGAGCTGATCGCCCACGTCGACGACGAGGAGCTGGGCCCGCTCGTCACCGACCTGGGCGGGCACGACCTTTCCGCGATGCTGGACGCGTACGCCCAGTGCGACGCGGTGACCGACCGGCCCAGCGTCGTGTTCGCGTACACCGTGAAGGGTTGGGGTCTGCCCATCGCCGGCAACCCGCGCAACCATTCCGCGCTGCTCAGCTCGGAGCAGGTCGACACGCTGCGGGCCGCGCAGGGGTTGACCGCCGAGACCGAGTGGGACCGCCTCGACCCGGCGTCACCCGCCGGGATCCAGGCCGGCGCCCGCCGGGAGGCGCTGTCCCGCGCGCCCCGCGAGCGCGCGCTCGGGGTCACCGTCCCGGAAAGCACGGGAGTACGCGCAACCAAGCCCACCTCCACGCAGGAGGTCTTCGGTCGGGTGCTGGTGGACCTGGCGCGCAACCGGGAGGTGGGCCGCTACCTGGTGACCACCGCCCCGGACGTGGCCACCTCCACCAACCTGGCCGGGTTCATCAACAAGACCGGGGTGTTCGCACCCACCGAGCAGCGCTCCTGGACCGAGGACCGGATGCTGCGCTGGACGGAGAGCCCCGCCGGGCAGCACATCGAGCTGGGCATCTCGGAGATGAACCTGTTCCTGCTGCTGGGTCAGCTCGGCCTGTCCTGGGACCTGTCCGGGCAGCCGCTGCTGCCGGTGGGCACGGTCTACGACCCGTTCGTGCTGCGCGGTCTGGACGCGTTCCTGTACGGCACGTACTCCGGCTCCCGGTTCGTGGTGGCCGGCACCCCGTCGGGCATCACCCTGGCTCCGGAGGGCGGCGCCCACCAGTCCACCATCACCGCGTCGGTCGGCCTGGAGCTGCCCGGGGTGACCTTCCTCGAACCGGCGTACGCGCCCAGTCTCGACTGGTTGCTCTGCGACGCGCTGGGGCAGATCGCCGGCGGGTCGACCCCGGCCGCGACCGCCGCGCCGACCGAGGACGGGGCGTACTACTTCCGGTTGAGCACCCGCCCGCTGGACCAGGCGCCGTTCGAGGCGGCCCGGACCCGGCTCGGCGACGCGGTCCTGCGTCGGCAGGTGGTCGCCGGGGCGTACCGGCTGGTCGACGCGCACCAGGCGTACCCGCACCTGGTCGACGCCCCGGTGGTGCAGCTGGCCGCCTCCGGCGCGGTGCTGCCCGAGGTGCTGGCCGCCGCGGCGGAGCTGGCCGACGAGGGCGTCGCCGCGCACGTGGTGGACGTGACGAGTCTCGACCGGCTCTACCGGGCCTGGCAGCGGACCCTGCGCCAGGGTGTGCGGACGGCCACCGTGCCCAGCGTGCCGGGCGCGCTGCGGTCCGCGTTCGTCGATCGGGTGCCGGTGGTGACCGTGCACGACGCCGCGTCGCACGCGATGGCCTGGCTCGGGTCGGCGCTCGGCGCGCCAGCGGTGCCGCTCGGCGTGGACGAGTTCGGCCAGTCCGGCACCGTCGCCGAGCTGTACGAACTGCACGACCTGCTGCCCGGCAGCATCGTCAACGCCGCGCTGGCCGCCATCGCGCTGCGCTGACCGGGGCGGGGAGCGTCATCACACTGAGTGAGTCGCAGAGGAAAGAACGCCCTTGCAACTCGCTGTAATCGTCCCTGTCACCCAGACCACTGTCGTTTCCTCCCTTTGCTCTGCAGCCGCGGATGCGCCACCCGCTCTGAACAGCGCGAACCGACCGTTGCTCTATCGGCGTCGTGCCGTGCGGGGCGCACCGACAGTGACTGGTGCAGATTGGGCTGCAGAGCAAAGGGGGAAGCAGGGGTCGTGGGGGCTCGTCTCTCTTGACTCTCTGTCGCACTCGAGGGGCGGCGGTCGCCCTTCGACGCCGCGTCAGCGGGTCGGGCTGGTGGTGGGCGAGGGGGACGCCACGGTGGGGTTCTCCACCAGGCGTCGTTCCAGGTTGACCTGGGCCTGCCCGGTGCCGCCGACGGTGATGGTGTCGTACGCCTGGAGCATCTTCTGCTGGTCGAAGTACAGCACGCTCATCGACAGGGGAGTCGGCTTCTCGCCCTCCAGGCCGCGCAGCCCTGCACCGCCGGTCGAGCCCTCGACCATCAGCGTGGTGGGCTGCTGCCCGGGCGCCTGCGGCAGCTTGGAGACCTGCCGCGAGTGGGTGTGCCCGGCCAGCACCAGCGGGCAGGTGCCGGAGAGCGGCCCGGCCGACGCCGGGTCGTGCACCAGCGCGATGTTCACCGGTTGGGGTGAGCGGCGCACGGTGGTCGCGAGCTGCTCGCCGACCCCGGTCACCTGGTCGGCGACCTGCTGGGTTAGGCCGCTGCCGGCGGGGGAGGTGTTCTTGTCCGGGGTGAAGCGCGGGTCGCCGATGCCGGCGATGGTCAGCCCCGCGACGGTCGTCGTCGAGTTGTTCAACACGATCGCGTTCGGTTGGCGGGCCACCGCGGCGGCGGTCTTGCCGGAGTCGTGGTTGCCCCGGATGAAGACGTACGGCTTCTTGAGCAGGCCGATCGAACCGACGAAGGACGCCTCCGGCTCGCTGCCCCAGTCGGTGATGTCGCCGGTGTCGATCACCACGTCGATGCCGAACTGCTCCACCACGGTGCGGATCAGCTGCCAGCCGGTCGGGTTGAGGTGCATGTCGGAGACGTGCAGCACCCGCGTGGTGCCCGGGGTCGGCTCCAACAGCGGCAGCGCCGAGACGGTGGTGTAGAGCTGGCTGACATTGCCGACCAGGCGTTGCAGTTGCTCGGCGTACTTGGTGTAGTCGTTGGCGATCCGGCGGGCGTCACCGACGATGGCCGGCGCGTTGACCAGCAGCCCCTCGTAGCGTGGTTCCTCGATCGCCTGGGGACGCAGCGTGGCCGCCGCCGTGCCGAGGCTGCCGGCGGTGATCAGCAGTGCGAGCCCACCCGCCCAGGCGGTCCGTCGGGCGTTGCGGAAGATCAGCCCGGCCAGGATCAGGGTGACCAGCACCGACGCGCCGAGGGTCCGTAGGCCGAGCCGCATCACCCCGGAGCGGACGTCCTCCACGGCGCTCTGGCTGGCCCGGCTGATGCTGGCCGGGTCGTCGATCAGCGCTTCGGTGCGGCCCTGGTCGAGTGCGCCCAGCCGGACGGTGAGGTGGGTCGGCCCGTCGTGGCTGTCGAGCAGCAGCGCGCCCAGCGGCGGGATGTCGACGGTGGTGCCGCCGTCGCGCGCGGGGGAGATGCTGAGGTTGGCGCGGAACGGGCCGATGTCGGTGTCCACCCGACCGCCGGCCAGCACCCCGAGCACCGCCCCGGCCAGGGCCACGGCGAGGACGGCGACGACCAGCCCGATGCGGCGAAGCGGCCCGGCGGACCCGAGCGGTCGAGTGTTCGGGCGCGGCCGGTCGCCGCCGGTCGCCGGGTCGTCCCGGTCGTCGGCGTCGTCGTGCTGCTCGTCGCGTTGCCCGTCCATGCTGAAAGTCTGACCTGCCCAACGAAAGATCTTGGCAAACCTGAAGGGATGGTGACGAACGTCAGCTGCGGCCGCCGTCGTCCCCCGCGAAGACCACCCGCAGGAGCCGGTCGTCGTCGCCGGCGGGGTCACCCCGCCCGTCGTGGTTGGAGGTGCCTACCCAGAGCGACCCGTCCGGTGCCGCGGCCACGGCGCGCAGTCGGCCGTACCGGTTGGTGAGCAGCTCGCTGGGCTGGCCGAGCAGCGTGCCGGTGTCGGTCAGCTCCATCACCCAGAGGCGCTTGCCGCGCAGACAGCCGGTGACCAGCAGCCGGTCCGTGGCGGCCAAACCGGAGCAGGAGGCGTCCGAGGTGGCCCACTGCGTGATCGGGTCGGTGAACCGCCTGTCGCCGGCGCGTCCCTCGACCTCCGGCCAGCCGTAGTTGCCGCCCTTGGTGATCTGGTTGATCTCGTCCCAGGTGTTCTGGCCGAACTCGACGGCGTACATCCGCTTGGCGGCGTCCCAGGTGAAACCCTGGACGTTGCGGTGGCCCAGTGACCAGACCGGGGAGTTGGGGTACGGGTTGCCGGCGGACGGCTTGCCGTCCGGCGTGATCCGCAGGATCTTGCCGCCGAGGCTCTTCACGTCCTGGGAGGAGGGGCGCTCACCCGCGTCGCCCGTGCTGACGTAGAGCTGCCCGTCCGGGCCGAAGCCCAGCCCGCCACCGTTGTGCACGTTGGCCTTGGGGATGCCGGTGAGGATCGGCGTGGGCTGACCGCCGAGTTGCAGCCGGGCGACCCGGTTGTCCTGTGCGGCGGTGTAGTAGACGAAGAGCGTCCGGTCCTGCGCGTAGCTCGGGGAGGCGGCGATGCCGAGAAGACCGCCCTCGCCGGCCGCAGCCACCTCGGTGATCGTCTGCACCGGGCGGACCCGCAGCCCGTCCGGCCCGGACTCCGGGCCGACCTGGAGGATCCGGCCGTTGTCCCGTTCGGTGACCAGCGCGCCGCCGTCCGGCAGGAAGGCGATGCCCCACGGCACCCGCAGGCCCTTGGCGAGCACGGTCGCCACCGCCTGCTGACCGGCGCCGCCAGCGCTCGCCGGCGCGGACGGGGTGGGCAGGTTGGGCGGCTCACCGGCCGGGTCGGGTTCCGGTTCGCCGAAGCTGCAACCCGAGGCGAACAGCAGCGCCGCGCAGGACGCCGCGACGGTCGCCCGGAGGCGGCGGACGCGAGGGTACGGGGGACGGGCTCTCACCCGGCCCAGGGTAGCCCGCTGGACGGCCGGGCCGGGCCCGTCGGGATCCGACGGGTGCCGGTGAGCCCGCCCGGCGGTTACCGGTGGACCGCTCACCGTGCCCGTACGGCCAGCAGCGCGGTGTCGTCCTCACGGTGGTGGATCGAGGCGAGAAGCAGGTCGCACAGCTCGTCGAGGGGCAGGGTGTCGGTGCCGGCCAGCCGGCCGGTCAGCTCGGCGAGGCCGTCGTCGATGGACCGGTCCCGCCGCTCGATCAGCCCGTCGGTGTAGAGCAGCAGGGTGTCGCCGGCGGCCAGGTTGGTCGACTGACTGGTCCGCGGCGACGGCCGGGCCAGCCCGAGCAGCGGCTCCGGGGTGGCCTCCAGGGCCTCGACCGCCCCACCGGCGCGCACCACCAGGGCCGGCGGGTGCCCGGCGTTGGACCAGGTCACCTCGTGGACACCGCCGCGCTGCGGGCAGATCCGGACCAGCGTCGCGGTGGCCGCGATCGGCAGCCGCAGGCCACGGATCGCGCCGTCCAGGTTGCTCATCAGCGACCCGACCGTGTCCGGCCGGCCGAAGGCGTTGCCCCGCACCAGGTTGCGGAGCTGACCCATGGTCGCCGCCGCCTCGATGTCGTGCCCGGCCACGTCGCCGATCGCCACGATCACATCACCGTCGGGCTGGACGAAGGCGTCGTACCAGTCGCCACCGACCTCCACCCGGTCGGCCGCCGGCTGGTAGCGGGCCGCGAGCTCCAGCTCCGTCACGATCGGCAGCCGGGGCAGCATGCTGTGTTGCAGGACCTCGGCGACGTGCCGCTGCTCGCCGTACATCGAGCTGTTGCCCACGGCCTGGCCGGCCCGGCGGCCGATGTCGACAGCGGTGAGCAGGTCGCGGTCGTCGAACTGCTGACGTTGCGCGCCGTTGACGAGGGTGATCGCGCCCAGCACGGTGCCGCCGGCGCCCCGCACCGGCACGCTCAGGTAGGAGGCGATGCCGAGACGTTCGGCGATCGTCGCCATCTCCGGGTGCGTGGTGCCCCTCGTCACGTCGGCCAGGGACGCCACGCTGCCCAGCCGGGGCTGACCGGTCCGCAGGACCGCCCGGATCATCGACTCCGGGCTCAGCCCGGTGCGCAGCAGCTCACCGAAGCGGTCGACGTCCGTCGCCCGGACCGGGTCGCGGTGCACCGAGACCACCTCACGGGGCAGGCCGGTCGGCCCGATCAGGGTGAGCAGGCACCAGTCGGCGAGCAGCGGCACCATCGCGGCGGCGAGCCGGCGCAACGCGGTGCCCACGTCCAGTGTGCCGGCCAGCGTCTCGCTCACCCCGGCCACCAGCTCCAACCGCTCGTGCGCCTGCACGATCCGCCGCCCGGCCTCCTGAGCGCCGTCGAGCGCGATCCGCAGTCGCAGCTCCGACGAGCAGGCGGCTGCCAGGTCGGCCAGTGTCCGCAACTGCGCGGCCGTCCACGCGCGGGGCTTGCTGTCGATGGCACACAGCGAGCCGAGCACCCGACCGGAGAGATCGGTCAACGGCATTCCGGCGTACGCGACCACGCCGAGGTCGTCGATCGCCAGATTGTCCCGCACGCGGGGGTAGAGCCGGGCGTCCGGCAGCACCATCGGCACCTCGATGTCCACGACGTGCTGACAGAACGAGTGGCTCAGCGGGGTCTGCCGACGCTCCGACCAGGGCTCCGGCAACCCGACCGCGCCGGGGAAGAACTGCCGGTCGGCGGAGACCAGGGAGACCAGCGCCACCGGCACGTCCAGCAGGTCGCTGACCAGCCGGGCGAAGCGGTCGAACGCCTCGTCCGGGGCGGCGTCCAGCCCGGTGTCAGCGAGCGCACGAAGCCGCGCCGGATCGCCGAGCACCGACGGTGGAGCGATCGGGAGCCGGGCGGTGGCGGGGGAGCCGTCGGTCATCGAGCACCTGTCTGCCGGGGCGGAGGCCGACCGGCCCTCCGACCCTTCGTTATACCTCGTTCGGGGCGGAGTCGAACATCGGTGTGCTGAGTCTCGCCCGCTGCGGCACCGCGCGCCATCCCCCGGGACGCCGGTTCGTCGCCGTGCCGCGCCGGCCGCAGGCCAGGGGGACTATCGTCGGCGGACGTGAAGGTATGGATCCCACACCAGGCCGGTCTGAACCTCATGGGCGAGCTGCCCCCGGACGTGACGGTGGAGGTGTGCGAGCACGCCGACCGACTGCCCTCGGAGGCGGCCGGCGTCCGCGTCTGGGTGCCACCGTTCCTGGGCGGCTCGGACGCGACGGCCTTGCTGCGTGAGCTGCCCGACCTGGCCGTGGTGCAGTTGCTCTCCGCCGGGGCGGATGCCTGGGCCGGTCGGACCCCGCCGGGGGTCACGCTCTGCGACGCCCGTGGCGTGCACGACCCGTCCACCGCCGAGTGGGTCGTCGCGGCGGTCCTTGCCCAGTTGCGGGCCTTCCCGACGTTCGTCCGGGCGCAGGCCGAGCGGCGTTGGGCGAACGAGGGGAACCTTCCGACCGACGAGCTGACCGGCAAGCGGGTGCTGATCGTGGGGGCCGGCGCGATCGGCACCGCCGTGCGGGACCGGCTCGCCCCCTTCGAGGTGAGCTTCACGCTGGTCGCCAGGACCGCCCGCCCGGAGCAGGGCGTGCACGGCGTCGAGGAGCTGCCCCGGCTGCTGCCCGAGGCGGACGTGGTGATCGTGATCGTGCCGCTGACCGACCAGACCCGTGGCCTGATCGACAAGGACTTCCTGGCCGCGATGCCGGACGGGGCGTTGCTGGTCAACGCTGCCCGGGGGCCGGTGGCCCACACCGAGGCGCTGGTCACCGAGCTGGCCACCGGTCGGATCTCGGCCGCCCTGGACGTCACCGACCCGGAGCCGCTGCCCGCCGACTCGCCGCTCTGGACGATGCCGAACGTGCTGCTCACCCCGCACGTGGCCGGGTCGGTGCGAGGTCTGCTGCCGCGTGCCTACCGACTGGTCGGTGATCAGGTGCGCCGTTTCGCCGCCGGGCAGCCGCTGATCAACACGGTGGTCGACGGTTACTGACCGGGCGCCTCGGCCGGGTTGTGGGGCAGCGTCTGGCCGGTGGCCGACACCAGCCGGGGCAGGTCCACGCCGCGTACCGCCGGCAGGGTGACCTGCTGGCCGTCGTCGAGCCGCGCGACCGCACGTCCGCGCTGGTCGGTGACCAGTTCGAGGACCTGGTCCCAGTCGATGCGGCGTTGCCCGGCCAACGCCCGAACGCGCAGCTCCCGGGCGTTGGCGTCGGTGCCGGCCCGCCAGGCCCAGAGGGCGACGGCGAGCGGCAGGAGCAGCACCGGCAGCAGGTAGGTCCGGGCGCTCGCCAGCGGCAGTGCACCGATGAAGGCGATGACCGCGGCGACCAGGATGGCTTGGTTGTACCGGAAGCGGACCGTGTCGGACTTACTCACCCTCCGATGATCCCACCCCCGGCCGGTCCGGCTCGCGGCGGGCGGTGCCGGCGGGGTGCGTAACGCCGTACAGTGACACAGGTCATTGTCTCCTTCAGGTGACCGACACGTAACCAATCCGGCCGCCGATCGTTGCCAGTTGTTGAGCAGCGGACCCGCAACGTCCGATGCCCCGCACCGTCGTACCGCCCCCGTGCCCCCTCACGAAGGCGACCGCCGTGCTCCTCGCGTACCCGTTCCGTGTTCTCGTCCCCCGCCGGGCGGCACCGGAGGCCGCCACCTCCACCGCAGTGGCGCTGCTCCTTCTCGCCGGTGCCGTCGACCTGGTCCCGACCTCGGTGGTGATCGCGCTGGCCGCCGGTGCCGGCGCCACGCTCGCCGGGGTGCGGCTCTCCCGGCTGGCCGGCCGACGCCGCGCCGATCCGTCACCGCGCACGGCGGGCGTGCTCCTCGACGCGGCGGTGGTGACGGCTGGCCTCACCGCCGTCGTGCTGCCCCTGGCCGACGTCGGGTCGACCGTCGCCGTGCTGGTCGGTTCGCTGGTCGTGGCGGCCTTCGCCGGGATCGGTCTCTACCGCCTACCCGGCCGGACGCGGGCGTCGGCCGGGGCCCGGCTGCGCCGGTTGGTCGAGTCGGGCGGCCCGGCCGTCGGCCTGGCCCTCGCCGGCTGGCTGCTGCTGCCCCGTGCCAACCTGTCGGGTTCGACCCGGCTGGTCGTCGCGTTGGCGCTCGGCGGGCTGGGCATGGCCGCGCTCAACGCGTTCGCGGGGCCGCGACGACGCTCGGGTGCGGAGGTCTGCCGGGGCGGCGTCCTGCTCACCCTGGGCGGGTTGGTGCTGTTGGCCACGCTGCCGACCGCGCCGGTCGGGCCGGCGGCCCTGCTGGCCGTACCCCCGCTGGTGTTCGGGATGTTGCTCGTCGCGGTCGGTGCGGCCGACGCGGCGGACGAGGGTGACGCGGAGCCGGCGGAGCCGATCGCAGCAGCCTGGCCCCGGGCGGTGCTCCCGGCGGCGATGCTGCTGCTGGCGGCGGGTGTGCACCTCGGCGCCGGCCGTGCTCCCGACCGGACGAGCGTGTTGTTGGCCCTGGCGGCGGTGCCGCCCCTGGTGCTGCGTGAGCTGCTGCGCGCGGGTGACGCCTCCACCACCGAACGGCGGGCCGCGCACCGCCGAAGCGCGGTCCGGCATCGCCGTGCGGCGTCATCCCGCTGGCCGGGCAGGTCTGAGCCGCCGGCCGCACCGCCCCAACGCCACTCCCGCCGCGCCGTCGACCCGGAGGGTCCGGCCACCGCGAGTGGTGTCGGCTCAGCCTGGTCACCGGACGACGGTGCCGCCTGGTCGGCGCTGAGTCGGCGGCCCGTCCCGGCGGGCGGCGGTGGCCCGGGCGACCGGGCGGCCCTGCTGGACGCGCTCGCCGCGATCGGCGACGTGCCGGCACCGGCGGGCGCGCTGCTGCTGGTGGACCTGCACGGCACCGAGGGCGTCGGCCCGACGACCCGGGAGGACATGGTGGCCGAGGCGGTGCACCGGGCCCGCGCGGTCATCGCCCCCGACGACCTGGTCACCGGGTGCACGGGCGCGGGCTTCGCCGTGGTCACCGCCGCCGGTCCGATGCTGGCGTACGCGCTGGGCACCCGGTTGTTGACCGCGCTGAGCCCGCCCTACCGGCTGGCCGGTGCGATGCTGCGGGTGCAGACGAGCATCGGGTTGGCCGAGGTCAGCGGTGCCGGGCCGGCGGACGTGCTCCGTCAGGCCGAGCTGGCCCGACGACGGGCCGTGCAGCTGGGCCGGGACCGGGTCGAGTGGTACGACGCGTTCCTGGAGGAACAACTGGTTCGCCGGCTCGACCTGGAACGCGAGCTGCCCGGCGCGGTGGCCCGCGGTGAGTTGGATCTCGTCTACCAGCCGGTGGTGGACCTGGCCGACGGGCAGCCGGTGGGCGCGGAGGCTCTGTTGCGCTGGCGGAGCCCGGTGCTCGGCACGGTGCTCCCGGCCGAGTTGCTGCCGGTCGCCGAGGACCTGGACCTGATCGGCGAGTTGGAGTGGTGGGTTCTGGACCGGGCCTGCCGGCAGTTGTCCGACTGGTCGGTGGGCGTACGGGAGCTGTGGATGGCGGTCAACATCACCACCCGGGAGCTGACCACTCCCGACTTCGTGCAGCGGGCCGCGGCCGTGCTGGCCGCGTACGGGGTGCCGCCGGAGCGGCTGGTCGTGGAGGTGAGTGAGCCGAGGGTCGCTGGCGACCTGTCGACGGTGGTGGCTCGGTTGGCCGGGCTGCGGTCGCTGGGTGTGCGCACCGCGTTGGACGACTTCCGGGCCGAGCACGCCTCGTTGGCGCAGCTTCGCCGGTTGCCGATCGACCTGCTCAAGGTGGGCCCGGAGTTGGTGGGCGCACGGCCGGACGGGCAGCCGCCGCTGATCGACGTGGTGGTCAACGTCGGCGAGCGGCTGGGGGTGGAGATCGTCGCGGAGGAGCTGGAGTCGTCGGCCCAGGTGGAGGGGGCGCGCCGGGGCGGCTGTCGCTACGGGCAGGGGTTCGCGCTGGCACGCCCGGCGACGGCCGAGCGGGTCGAGGCGTACTTCGAGGAGTTTCCCTCGGCGTCCCGCTGAGCCTCGGCGCTGAACCGGTTCACCTGGCCCGGGGTGGTGCGGTGCTGCCCCGCGGTGTGAGGTGCGGTGTCTCGTCCTGCACCCGACCGGCGGGCTGTCCGGCGATGACCGCCAGCAACTGGCGGGCGGCGTGCGCGCCGTACGCCGGGATGTCCCTGCCCAGCGCGGTCAGCGGCGGGTGCACCAGGCGGCACAGCAGCGAGTCGTCCCAGGCCACGATGGACAGGTCACCGGGCACGGTGAGCCCCATCTCCTGGGCGACGGACAGCCCGGCGATGGCCATCACATCGTTGTCGTAGATGACCGCCGTGGGCCGTTGGGCGGAGCTGAGCAGCCGGCGGGTGGCCCGGCCACCCTCCTCGCCCGTGTAGTCGGACCAGACGGTGACCGCGTCGATGAGGTCCAGCCGCCGGCAGACCTCCACGAAGGACTCGGTGCGGATCTCGGTGTGCCGCAGGTCGGGCAGACCGGCCACCCGGGCGATGCGTCGGTGCCCGAGCGCGACCAGGTATTCCACCGTCTCGGTCAGCGCCGCGGAGTCGTCGGACCAGACACTGGCCAGCTCACCGGTGCCGCCGGGCCCGCCGATCACCACCGCCGGCAGTTGCAGCTGCTCCAGCGCGGGGATGCGGCGGTCGTCGGTGCGCAGGTCGCAGACGAGCACCCCGTCCACCCGGCGTTCGGCCCACCACCGTCGGTAGACCGCGATCTCGGCGTCGTGGTCGGCCACCACCTGGAGCGTGAGCGCGTACGAGCGGGCGGAGAGTTCCGCCTCGACGCCACTGATCAACGCCATGAAGAACGGCTCGACGCCGAGTGTCCGGGCCGGTCGGCACAGGGCCAGGCCGACCGCCCCGGCGGTGGCGGCGGAGAGGGCGCGGGCGGCGCTGCTCGGGCTGAACCCGATCTCCGTGGCGATGGCCAGGATGCGCTGCCGGGTGGTCTCGGAGACGCCGGGCTGCCCGTTCAGCGCGTACGACACGGCGCCCTTGGACACGCCGGCCCGTCGGGCGACGTCGGCGATGGTCGGCCGCTTCACGGGCGTGCTCCTCTGCTCTGCGGCCGTTGACAGCCCGGAGTCCGAACCGTACGGTTTCTCAACTTATCCGGTTCAGTGGACGTCTTTCGATGGAGAAGGTGCGGTGCAATCGTGAGCCGACAGGCACTCTACGACGGTTGGACCCTGCGGGCGGCACCCGGAGCGCAGGTGCCGGCCGAGATCGCCGGGCGGGCCGTGCCGGCGACCGTGCCCGGTTGCGTGCACACCGACCTGCTCGACGCCGGGCTGATCACCGACCCGTACCTCGACGACAACGAGCTGGCACTGGCCTGGATCGGGCGCACCGACTGGAGCTACCAGACCACGTTCGCGCACCGGCCGGGCGACGCGGAGCGCGTCGACCTGGTCTGCGCCGGCCTGGACACCGTCGCCACGCTCACCCTCAACGGTGTCGAGGTCGGCCGCACCGAGAACATGCACCGCGGCTACCGGTTCGACGTCCGGTCGTTGCTGCGCGAGGGCGACAACGACCTGGTCGTCGCGTTCGACTCCGCGTACCGCTACGCCGAGGCGCAACAGGAGCGCCTCGGCGACCGACCCAACGCCTATCCCGAGCCGTTCCACTTCATCCGCAAGATGGCCTGCAACTTCGGCTGGGACTGGGGGCCGACCCTGGTCACCGCGGGCATCTGGCAGGAGATCGGCCTGCACGCCTGGTCCACCGCCCGGTTGGCCACCGTCCGCCCACTGGTCACCGTGGACGGCCGGGACGGCCGGGTCGAGCTGCACGTCGAGATCGAGCGGGCCTCGGACGTCCCGCTGACCGTCCGCGCCACCGTCGCCGGCGCCCACACCGAGGCGGTCGTCCCGGCCGGCCAGCGCACGGCCGTGCTCACCCTCACCGTCCGCGAGCCCGCGCTCTGGTGGCCCCGGGGGTACGGCGAGCAGGCACGCCACCCGGTCGAGGTGACCCTGCACGGGCCGGACGGCGACACCCTCGACGCCTGGTCGCACCGGGTCGGCTTCCGCTCCGTACGACTGGACACCACGCCGGACGAGCACGGCACCCCGTTCGCGCTGTCGGTCAACGACGTCCCCGTCTTCGTCCGCGGGGTCAACTGGATCCCGGACGACGCCTTCCCCACCCGGATCACCCGCGACCGACTGGCCGAGCGGTTCGACCAGGCCGTCGAGGCCAACATCAACCTGCTGCGGGTCTGGGGCGGCGGCCGGTACGAGTCGGCGGACTTCTACGACCTCGCCGACGAGCGGGGGCTGCTCGTCCAACAGGACTTCCTCTTCGCCTGCGCGGCCTACCCGGAGGAGGAGCCCTTCGCCACCGAGGTGGCCGCCGAGGCGGTCGAGCAGGTGACCCGGCTGACGCCGTACCCGTCGCTGGTGCTCTGGACCGGCAACAACGAGAACATCTGGGGCTGGCACGACTGGGACTGGCAGGAGCCGCTGGCCGGGCGCACCTGGGGGCGCGGCTACTACCTCGACGTGCTGCCCCGCATCGTCGGCGAGCTGGACCCGACCCGCCCGTACTGGCCGGGCAGCCCCTGGTCGGGCACCGAGGCGATCCACCCCAACGACCCGGCGCACGGCACCACCCACATCTGGGACGTGTGGAACACCGACGACTACACCAAATACCGGGAGTACGTGCCGCGCTTCGTCGCCGAGTTCGGCTACCAGGCGCCACCGGCGTACGCCACCCTGCGCCGGGCGCTCAGCGACGAGCCCCTGGCGCACGACTCACCGGGCATGACCCACCACCAGAAGGCGGCCAACGGTGACGCCAAGCTCCAGCGGGGCCTGGACGCACACCTGCCCGCACCGGCGGACTTCGACGACTGGCACTACCTGACGCAGCTCAACCAGGCCCGGGCCATCCAGCTCGGCGTGGAGCACTTCCGCTCCCACCGGGACGTCTGCGCCGGCACCATCGTGTGGCAGCTCAACGACTGCTGGCCGGTGACCTCCTGGTCGGCCGTCGACGGCGACGGCCGCCGCAAACCCCTGTGGTACGCGCTGCGCCACGCGTACGCCGACCGGCTCCTCACCGTGCAGCCGCGCAACGGTGGTCTGGCCCTGGTGGCCGTCAACGAGACCGCCGAGGCGTGGGCCGTACCGGCCGCGGTCACCCGGTTCACGCTCACCGGGGAGCCGAGGGCGAAGACCTCGGTCGACCTCGACGTGCCGGCGTACTCCTCGGTGGTGATGGCGTTGCCGGCGGACCTGGCCCGGCCGGAGGATGCCCGGCGCGAGTTGCTGGCCGCGGAGGCCGGCGGCACCGAGGAGCGTGCCCTGTGGTTCTTCGCCGAGGACCGGGAGGTGGACTGGCCTCTGGCGGCCTGGGAAACGACGGTCGAGCCGTTCGACGGTGGTCAGCGGGTCCGGGTCACCGCCCGCACGGTGCTGCGCGACCTGACGCTGTTCGCCGATCGGGTGGACCCGGCGGCCACAGTGGACCGGGCACTGGTAACGCTGCTGCCGGGCGAGTCGACGACGTTCACGGTCCGGGCTTCCGGTTCGCTGGACACTGCTGCGCTGACCGCCCGGCCTGTGCTGCGCTGCGTCAACGACATCCGGCGAAGCTAGGCCACCACCGGCCGGCTGCCGACCTCAGACATGATCGCGCTCGATCCATGACGTAGTGGCCTCCCTGGACGGGGAGGCCACTACATCCATGTTCGAGCACGATCTACGCCGTTCGAGCGCGATCAACGCTCCGAAGCGGGGGTCAGGCGCGGGCGGCGGCGAGCACCTGGCCGACCAGGGCCCCGGAGGTGCCGGAGCGCTCGTACTCGGGTCGGCTCAGGCTGCCGCCCATCAGCGGTGCCGGGTTGCGGTGCACGGCCGGGCTGTCCGAGCTGACCAGGGCCGCGAAGTGGTACTCGTCGGCACCCGTCGCCTCGACGATCCGGGCGATGTTGCGCGGGGTGATGCCACCACCGGGCATGACGACGATCCGTCCGGCAGCCCGGCGCACCAGGTCGGCGATGAGCGGGGCACCCTCCAGCACGCTGACCTCCTGGCCCGAGGTGAGCACCCGGTGCACGCCCAACTCGATCAGCTGCTCCAGCGCCGCGTGCGGGTCGCGGGTCATGTCGAACGCACGGTGGAAGGTGATGCTGGCGTCGCCGGCGGCGGCGATCAGCCGACGGGTGGTCGGCACGTCGACGTCGCCCTCGGCGGTCAGCACGCCGATCACGATGCCGTGCGCGCCGGCCGCGACGGCGGCCCGTACGTCCCGCTCCATGGCTTCGATCTCGAACGGCGAGAAGATGAAGTCGCCGGCCCGGGGCCGGACGATCACGTGCACCCGGATCCGGGTGACGGCGCGCAGGGTCGTCTCGATGGTGCCCAGGCTGGGGGTCAGCCCGCCGTCGAAGAGCGCGGAGCACAGCTCCACCCGGTCGGCGCCGGCCTCCTCGGCGGCGACCGCTCCCTCGACGCTGTCGATGCAGATCTCGAATGTGTTCATGAGTCTTCCTTTTCGCTACGAGACGGTGCCGCTTCCGACGGCGGGGTCCAGTCGATGACGGCCGTGACGGCGCCGACCGGTTCGCCGCCGCCGAGCACCGGCACCCGGCGCAGCGCGTCGGCGCCACCCACCGGTACGCCGACGGCGTCGAGGGCGGCGAGGGCGATGGCGGTGGTGGCCCGGGGTGAACCGTCGATCGCCTTGACCGCCACGGCGTGACCGTCCGGTGCGGCTACCGCGAGCACACCCTCGGCCCCGCCCTTGGCGAGCACGCCGGGCAGTGCCCGCATCAGGTCGGTGTTCGGGTGCCCGTGCCAGCCACCCACGTACTCCGGGTGTTGGCGCATGGCCTGCGCGACCAGCGCCTCGTCGCTCCCGGCGGGCGCGGTGACCAGCGCCTGGAACGTGCGGGCCAGGCCGGTCAGCGGCAGGCCGAACAGGGGTGCGCCGCAACCGTCGACGGCGTGGTGCGCGACCGGCGTTCCGGCCAGCCGGGCGACGGTGGCGGCGGTCTCCCGCTGGAGCGGATGCCCGGGGTCGAGGTAGTCGTGGGTGCTCCACGAACGGGCGACGCAGGCGACCAGCATCGCGGCGTGCTTGCCGGAGCAGTTCATCCGGATCCGGTCGCGCTGCCCGCCCGCGCGGATCAGCCGGTCCCGGGTCGGTTCGTCCTCCGGCCAGTCCACCGGGCAACCGAGCGCGTCCTCGGTCAGGCCGGCACCGGCCAACATCGCCCGGACCACCTCGACGTGCCGGTCGTCGCCGGTGTGGCTGCCGGCGGCGAGCGCCAGCGCCGGGCCGGTCAGCTCGTCACCCGCCGCGACCCGGCAGGCCAACGCCTGCACCGGCTTGAGGGTGGAGCGGGGGAGCACCGGCTCGTCGGGTACGCCGGCGGCGAGGACGACCTCACCGTCCGGGGCGAGCACCACGACACTGCCGTAGTGCCTGCTCTCGACGAAGTCGTTGCGGACGACCCGAGCCAGTTCGGCGTAGCGGAAAATGGTCACCGCGGGGTGTTCCCTTCGATGAGCGGCGGGGGCAGTTCGGCGGCCCGTCGTGCTCGCCGGCCGCCGAAGCGGCCGTTACGGGCCTGGAGTACGCGGGCGAACTTCGACAGCGAGGCGTTGACCACCAGGTAGATCAGTGCCACCACCAGGAACGTCTGGATCAGCAGGTGGGTGTACGAGGAGAGCACCTGCCCGCTGTAGAGCAGCTCGGTGTAGCTGACCACGAAGCCGAGCGAGGTGTCCTTGAGCAGCCCGACCAGCTGGCTGACCAGGGACGGGGTGAGCTGGAGCAGTGCCTGGGGCAGCACGACCAGCGCCATCACCTGCCCGCGACGCAGCCCGACGGCGAGGCCGGCCTCGGTCTGTCCCCGGTCCAGGGCCAGGATGCCGGACCGGAAGATCTCGGCGAACGCCGCCGAGTTGGACACCACCAGCGGCACCACGAGCTTCCAGAAGAGCGGGAAGTTCATGCCGTACTGCGGCAGGGCGAACAGCGTCACGTAGATCAACAGCAACGTGGGAACGGTCCGGAAGACCTCCACGTACGCGCCGGCCAGCCAGCGCAACGGTCGATGCGTCGACAGCCGGCCGAGAGCCAGGAGCAGCCCGAGCGCGGCACTGAGCACGGCGGTCGCGGCGGCGGCGCGCAGCGTGGCCCACAGGCCGTTGAACAGGTACCGCCAGATCGGCCAGGTGGTGAACGGCTCCCACCGTTCGGCGGCCAACTCGCCGTGGCTGGCGAACTGGTAGACGGCCGCGGCCAGGGCACCGGCCAGCAGAACGGCGCCCAGCACGGTGGCGATCCGGATGCGTCGCTGGGCGCGGGGGCCGGGCTCGTCGAAGAGGATCTTCTGGGTCTGGTTCATCGGACGATCGCCAGCCTTCGTTCCAGCAGGCCGGTGACCTGACCGATGATCAGCGCCAGCAGCATGTAGGCGAGGCCCGCGCCGGTGAAGACGGCGATCGGCTGGGCCTCGACGAGGTTCACGGTGTTGGCCGCCTGGGTCAGCTCGACGACCCCGACAGCGGCGGCCAGCGAGGTGTTCATCAGCAGCGCGATGCAGATGTTGCCGATCGGCTGGATCACCGCCCGGAGTCCCTGCGGCAGGATCACGTGCCGCAGGGACTGGCCGAAGGTGAGCCCGATGGCGCGGGCCGCCTCGGCCTGACCCACGCCGACCGTGTTGATCCCGGCGCGGATCGCCTCGGCCAGGTACGCCCCCTCGTAGACGGCGATGACGATCGCGGCGGAGGTGAACAACGGGAACGTGATGCCGATGGTCGGCAACGCGAAGACGAAGAGCACCAGCAGGGCCAGCAACGGCAGGTTCTGGAACACCTCGACGTACGCCGTGCCGATGGCGCGCAGCAGCGGGACGGGGGCGATCCGCAGGGTGGCCACGACGATGCCCAGCAGCATCGCGCCGACGGTGGTCACGACGGTCAGTTCGACCGTCGTGACCAGGCCGTGGCCAAACTCGCTCAGGTGGGCGGTGAGGGCGTCCATCGGTACGAGAGGTTGCTCAGGAGCCGTCGGCGGAACCGAGGGCCGGCGGGGTGGGTGCCCCGCCCTCGACCACCGAGCCGAGTGTGCCCTCCCAGACCTTCGCCCACGTGCCGTCGGCCTGGATCTTCTTCAGCCAGTTGTTGACGAACTCCTTGAACTGCGGGTCCTCCTTGTTGAGGCCGATGCCGTACGCCTCGGTGGTGAACGGCTCGCCCACCACCTTCATGCCCGGGTTGGCCTTGGCGCCCGACGCGAGCAGCGTGAAGTCCTGCACGTACGCGTCGCCGCGCTTCTGGAGCAGGGCCTGGAGCGCCTGCGGGTCGGTGCCGAACGCGATCTGCTTGGAGCCGGGTGCGGCGGAGGGCAGCGCGGTGACCGCGGGGGTGTTCGCCCCGACGATGACGGTCTTGCCGGCGAGGTCCTTGACGCTCTTGATCGAGGTGTCGTCCTTGCGGACGCCGACCGCGAGACCCGAGGTGAGGTACGGCCCGGCGAAGGCGACCTGGGTGGCCCGCTGCGGGGTGATCGTGTACGTCTGGAAGACCGCGTCCACCGACTTGGCCTGGAGCATGGCCTCCCGGGTCTGGGTGCCGATGGTCGTCGTCTTCACCTCGGGCTTGCCGATGATGTACTTCGCCAGCAACTTCGCCATGTCGGCGTCGAAGCCCTCGATGGTGCCGCTGACCGGGTTCTGCTGGGCGAGCAGCGGCGCGTCCAGGGAACCGCCGATGTTCAGGTAGCCGCGCTTGCGGATCGCGTCCATGGTCGAGCCCGCGGGGATGTCCGCGTCGGTGGCGACGGGGGCGGCGTCGTACACCGACTGGGCGACGACGCCGTCGCCGCCCAGACCGGGGTTGCCGGGCAGCGTCGGTGCGCTGCCGCCGCTGTCACCGCCGCAGCCGGTCGCTGCGAGGGCCACCGCGACGGCGGTGGCGGTGAGGGCGAGCGAACGCCGCCCGGTGAAGCTCATCTTGAGGATTGACATGACACCCTCCCGTTGGGGGCTAGTGCTGGAGGATCTTGGACAGGAAGTCGCGGGCCCGCTCGGTCTGCGGGGCTGCGAAGAAGTCGTCGGGGGCGCCGGATTCGACGATGCGGCCGTCGTCCATGAAGACGACCCGGTCGGCGGCGCGGCGGGCGAAGCCCATCTCGTGGGTCACCACGATCATGGTCATCCCCTCGGCGGCGAGGGAGACCATCACGTCGAGCACCTCGTTGACCATCTCCGGGTCGAGGGCCGAGGTCGGCTCGTCGAAGAGCAGCACCTTCGGCTGCATCGCCAGCGCGCGGGCGATCGCCGCTCGCTGCTGCTGCCCCCCGGAGAGTTGGGCCGGGTGGTGGTTCGCCTTGTCGGCGATACCGACGCGTTCCAGCAGGGTCATCGCCTGCTGCCGTGCCTCGGGCCGGGCGACCCTGCGGACCCGGGTGGGGCCGAGGGTGATGTTGTCGAGCACCGTCTTGTGGCCGAAGAGGTTGAAGGACTGGAAGACCATGCCGACGTCGGCGCGCAGCCGGGCCAGCGCGCGGCCCTCGGCGGGCAGCGGCTCACCGTCGATCTCGACGCTGCCCTGCCCGGCGGTCTCCAGCCGGTTGAGGCAGCGGCACAGGGTCGACTTGCCGGAGCCGGACGGCCCCACCACGACGACCACCTCGCCGGCGGCCACCGTGAGGTCGATGTCCTTGAGCACGTGCAGCGGGCCGAACCACTTGTTGAGGCCGCGTACCGACACCATCGGTCGGTCCGCAACCGTCGTCCCCGGTGCCACCAGACGCACCCACTTTCTTCGACAAGCGAACCAAGTCAGCTTCAGATCGAACCAACAGCGCCATCTAAAGGTAGCCAGGAAACTAAGTCAACCGGTTGCTTGAACAAACTGCGGATGCTAAGAACCTGACGTGACGATTGACGACGCGCCACGCGAAGCCCTCCGGGGCGGCCCCCGGGAGCTGCTGCGCTGGGTGGCCACCGGAGCGGCCGTCAGTCGTGCCGACCTGTCCCGGCTCTCCGGGCTGTCTCCCTCGACGGTCTCCCAGCGGGTCGAGGCGTTGATCAACCAGGGTTTGCTGGAGGAGACCGGCGCCGGACGGTCCCGAGGTGGACGACGGCCGCGCCAGCTCGCGGTGCCCACCGGAGGCGCCGTGGTCGGTGCCATCGACCTCGGCGCGCACCACGCGCGCGTCGGCACCCTGGACCTCTCCGGGCGGGTCGTCCAGGGCCGCACCCTGCCGGTACGCATCGAGGACGGCCCGGAGGCGGTGCTCGGCGCGCTGCTGGCCGAGGTCGCCGCGTTGGCCGCCGCACCCGATGACCCGGCAGCCTCGTCAGCGACCGGCTCTCCGACGTCCGGCGCCGCCGTGGGCGCGCTGCGAGGCATCGGCATCGGCATTCCCGGCCCGGTGCAGCACGCCACCGGACGGATCGTCAGCCCGTCCCGCATGCCCGGCTGGAACGGCTTCGACGTCGCCGCGTTCTGCGCCGGCCGGGTCGACGTGCCGATCATCGTGGACAACGACGCCAACCTGATGGCGCTCGGCGCTCACCGCACCGCGTATTCCGAACTGGACCACGCCGTCTACATCAAGGCCGGCACCGGGATCGGCTCCGGTGTCATCTCCAGTGGACGCCTGCACCGGGGCGCACAGGGATCGGCCGGCGACATCAGCCACTGCCGGGTGGTGGCCGATCCCGCGCCACTGTGCAGTTGCGGCAACGCGGGTTGCCTGGAGGCGGTGGCCAGCGGCGCGGCCCTGGTCACCGCGCTACGCGACCAGGGCGTACCGGTCTCCGACCTGACCGGTGTGATCCGTCTGATCGACGACGGCGACCGGCATGCCACGGCGCTCGCCCGGCAGGCCGGCCGGGCCATCGGCGAGATCCTGGCCGTCGTGGTCAACTTCTTCAACCCGCAGGTGGTCGCCATCGGCGGCCGGCTCGCCGACTGTGAACCGCTGCTGGCGAGTATGCGGGCCACCCTCTACGAGCGGTGCCTGCCGTTGGCCACCCAGACCCTGCTCATCGAGCGGGTCGCCACCGGTCAGGACGTCGGCATCACCGGCGCCGCCCACCTGGTGATCGACCACGTGGTGGCGGCCAACTGACCTGGCTCATCCCGGCTGTGGTGCGTGCCCGGCCGCACCAACCGGCGGCCGACCAGCCGCGTCGAGCCACTACGTACCGTCAAGGGGTCTGCCCGCTCTGTCGCGTTCTGACGGGCTATCGACGCCCGCCGTCTTGACGTTTTCCCTACACCTGGTCACCTAGCCTTCCGGTGTTCCTCACCTGACCGTGATCGATCCTGGAGGTTTTCCACGTGCGGATCAGCGGACGGCTGCTCGTGTCGGTCCCGTTGGCGATGGTGATGGCCACCGCCGCGTGCGGTGTGGCGTCGGCACCGGCCGCCGGGCAGGGCGATGTCCCACGCTCGACTTCGAGTGAGCCGCGTTCGAGTTCGAGCCCCAGCGACACGCCAATCTCCAGCCCGACGCCGGAGACCCCGACCGACGCGGAGATTCCCACCAGGGCCGCCGGCACCTTCACCACGGCCACCGGCACCGGTCGCGTGATCGGCAGGGGAAAGAAGCGGGTGCGCTACAGCGTCTCGGTGGAGAAGGGGATCGCCTGGGGCGACATCGCGGCCTGGAAGCCGGACCGGTTCGCCGAGAGCATCGAGCAGGTGTTGGCGGCGCCGAACGGGTGGGCCAGCTCCGCGCAGCACCCGGTCACCAACGGCGCGGTGAACCTGACCCGGGCGTCGTGGTCCTTCCAGCGGGTCAGCACCTCGAAGGTCGACGTCGACGTCCGGCTGGCCACACCGGGGACGGTGGACCGGCTGTGCGGTGCGAGCGGTGTCGACACCGAGGGGGTCTACTCCTGCAAGTACGGCAAGACCATCATGATCAATTTACGGCGCTGGTTGCAGGGCTCACCGGGATACCCGGTCAGCATCGAGGAGTACCACGCTGGCGTGATCAATCACGAGTTCGGGCACTTCCTGGGCTTCGCCCACATGACGTGCGGTGGTCGCGGCAAGCCGGCCCCGGTCATGATGACCCAGACGATGGACCTGGGCGGATGCGTGCCCAACGTCAGCCCGTTCGTCGGCAACGGGCAGTTCGTCAGCGGACCGTGGGCACCGTCCTGATCCGGTGATCCCTGCCGCGGCGATCAGTGCCCGGCCGGGCGGATCGACACGCCGGCCGGACGGCGCCGGGAACGGGACGGGCGGGCCCGGCGTGACGCCGAGCCCGCCCGAACACGGAACAGGTCAGTTGCCGGCGGTCAGGCCCTGCAGACCCTTGAGCATCTCGGCGAAGTCGAGGGTCTCCGCCGTCGGCGGCGTCTCGACCGTCACCGCCTTGCCGTAGTCGGTGTAGTCCATCACCAGCTCACCCAACGGGCCCATCTTCAGGGCGGCCCGGCGGGGCCGGTACTGCTCGTCGACCCACAGGTCGGTGGTGATCTCCTTGACGCCCATCTTGGTCATCTGCTGCTCGACGCCGGCCCGCAGCTTCGCATCGACCTGCTCGAGGTGGGTCGCCAGCGGGGTGTTGACGGTGTAGTGGACGGTGGCCGCCCCGTTCACCGTCTCCTGCCCGACCACCTTCGTGCCCTCGGTGGCCAGCAGCGTCTTGACCTGCTTGGTCGGGTCGATGTCCTCGAACTGCTGGCCAAAGTTCATCCCGGCCTGCTTGCCGGCTTCGTCGAGGTCCATCTTCATCCAGCGCTTGCCGTCCATGCTCGCGCGGTCCTCGGCCGGAATCTCGACGTAGATGACCGCACCGACCATCCGGACGACAGTCGAGTCGCCCTTCGGGTCCGTCGTCGTCATCTCGGCCTTGACCGGGTCGCCGAGGTCCAGGACGCCGCGCATCTCGACCTTCTCGCCGCCCGCATTGCCCGTCATCGACACGGTCACCGAATCGCTCTTGTTGGTGGCCTCGGACGTCTTCTGCAGCGACCCCTTGAGATCACTGGCCAGCAGCTCCAGAACGCTGGGCTGCTTGGGCTCACTGGACCCGCCGGACGTCGTGCCACACGCGGAGACAGCGAGCGCGGTGAGCGCCGAGACCGCCACCGCCACGGACTTCTTGCCAAACGACACGTACACGCCTCTTCCCCGCAGGAATCCGGGCTCTCCCCGAATTGATCGACGACACGCTAACCGACGCGTCCGACATCCGCGGACCGTGTTTCGCCGACGACACCATCGACGTCGGGATATCCGACCTGGTGGGACACCCCGACATCGGCGATCCACTGTCGATCGCGAGCGGTGGTTACTCCGGGACGCGGCGGTAGGCGCCGTCGCTGGCCGAGGTGGCCATCGAGGCGTACGCGCGCAGCGCCGCCGACACCGGGCGCTGCCGGTCGGTCGGGGTGTACGGCTTGTCGCGCTTCTCCTCGGCCACCCGTCGCGCCTCCAGATCCTCGGCGGGCACGTTCAGCTCGATCGACCGGCTCGGGATGTCGATGACGACCTCGTCGCCGTCACGGACCAGGGCGATCAGCCCACCCGAGGCCGCCTCGGGGGAGACGTGGCCGATGGAGAGCCCGGAGGTGCCGCCGGAGAAGCGGCCGTCGGTGAGCAGCGCGCAGGAGCGGCCCAGCCCGCGTCCCTTGAGAAACGAGGTGGGGTAGAGCATCTCCTGCATACCGGGGCCGCCCTTCGGTCCCTCGTACCGGATCACCACGACGTCACCCGCGACCACCTGCTTGGCGAGGATCGCGGTCACCGCGTCGTCCTGCGACTCGTAGACCTTCGCCGGGCCGCGGAAGGTCAGGCAGTCGTCCGGCACGCCGGCGGTCTTCACCACGCTGCCCTCCGGCGCCAGGTTGCCGTGCAGGATGGCCAGCCCGCCGTCGGCGGAGTAGGCGTGTTCGTTGTCCCGGATGCAGCCACCGGCCGCGTCGGTGTCCAGCGACGACCACCGGTTGGTGGTGGAGAACGGCTCGACGGTACGCACGCCACCGGGAGCCGCGTGGAACAGCTCGACCGCCGTCGGCGTCGGCGAGCCGCCGCGCACGTCCCAGTCGGTCAGCCACTGCGCCAACGAGGGAGAGTGCACGGCGTGCACGTCCCGGTTGAGCTGCCCGGCACGGTCCAGTTCACCGAGGATCGCGGGGATGCCGCCGGCCCGGTGCACGTCCTCCATGTGGTACTGCGGGGAGTTGGGCGCGACCTTGGCCAGGCACGGCACCCGCCGGGAGATCGCGTCGATGTCGGCGACGCCGAAGTCCATCTCCGCCTCACGGGCGGCGGCCAGCAGGTGCAGCACCGTGTTGGTGGAGCCGCCCATCGCCACGTCCAGGGCGACGGCGTTCTCGAAGGCGGCCTTGGAGGCGACCGTGCGGGGCAGCACCGAGTCGTCGTCGCCGTCGTACCACCGCTTGGAGATGTCCACGACGGTGCGGCCGGCCTCGACGAAGAGCGACCGGCGCGCGGCGTGGGTGGCCAGCGTCGAGCCGTTGCCCGGCAGAGCCAGCCCGATCGCCTCGGTGAGGCAGTTCATCGAGTTGGCGGTGAACATGCCGGAGCACGAGCCGCAGGTCGGGCAGGCGGAGCGCTCGATCTCGCCGAGCTGCTCGTCGGTGACCGCCTCGTTCGAGGAGGCGATCATCGCGTCGATCAGGTCGATCTTGCTGTGCACGACGCCCTCGATCGCCATCGTCTTGCCGGCCTCCATCGGGCCGCCGGAGACGAAGACGGTCGGGATGTTGAGCCGCAGCGCGGCCAGCAGCATGCCGGGGGTGATCTTGTCGCAGTTGGAGATGCAGACCAGGGCGTCCGCGCAGTGCGCGTTGACCATGTACTCCACCGCGTCGGCGATCAGCTCCCGGCTGGGCAGCGAGTAGAGCATCCCGCCGTGGCCCATCGCGATGCCGTCGTCGACCGCGATCGTGTTGAACTCCCGGCCCACCCCACCGGCCTCGGCGATCGCGTCGGCGACCAGGCCACCCATGTCCTTGAGGTGGACGTGACCAGGCACGAACTGGGTGAAACTGTTGGCGATGGCGACGATCGGCTTACCGAAATCGTCGTCGGTCATCCCGGTGGCCCGCCAGAGGGCCCGGGCGCCGGCCATCGTCCGACCGTGTGTGGAAGTCCTCGACCGCAGCTCAGGCATGTATACCAGCATGACACCGCCGCCGCGGGGGCTGGGCCCGGTGGCGCCGTGTCCCAACAGATGCACACCCAGCCCCCCATGAGGTGCGCGCATCCGGCACTCTTGGGAGCGTGCATCTCCCCCCGGGCATGGTCGCTGTGGCGGCGTTCAGCGGGCTCGTCGCCGCTGTGGCCGCCGTGCTGCTGACCGTGGTCGCCGTGCGGCGCACCGGCCCGCGCCGGCCCGCGCACCTGCTGCTCGCCGCGGCCGCCGGGGGCGCGCTGCTCAGTCTGCTGGCCGGGGTCGTCGCCGCGCTCAGCGCGAACGACCACTGGGCCCACGAGCAGGGGCTGCGCACGGGCTGGGCGACCATGGTGGCGATCGGCACGGCACTGAGCGGGCTGGCCTTCGCCGCCGGTCTGCTCCGGCTGCCCGGGGTGGCCGCCACCGCGTCGGGAACGGCCCGGCTCGCCCTGGACGGGCTGGTCATGGCCGCCGCGCTGTGGTTCGTCGGCTGGGTGCTCTTCTCCGAGCCCACCCGGCTGCTCGGCGCCGCCACCCCGATGGCCTGCCCGGCGATCCTGCTGGCCACGGTGAGCGCCGCGCTCGGTGCCGGGCTCGCCGTGATCGTGGTCTTCCGGGCCGCGACGCCCCGTCGACGGCTCGCCGCCCTGGCCTCCGGCATCACCGCGGTGACCTGCGGCGGGCTGGGCCTGAGCGCCGGGCTCTGCCAGGCCGGGCCGACGATGGCGCTGACCGGTGCGGCGGTGCTCGCGGCCGGCCTGCTGACCGTCGCGCTCGCGGTGTACCGGGCGGACCGGCCAGGGCAGGTGGAGCTGGACCTGATCGGTCGCGACGGCGAGTACGCCGTCGCCCCGATGCTGGCGATGGCCGCGTCGGCGATGTACCACCTCGCCCAGGAGGGCCGGTTCACGGCGGCGGGCATCGTGGCCGGCAGCGTCGAGGGCTTCGCCCTGGTGGCACGGCAGTACCTCACCCTCCGCGACGTCCGGGGGTACGCGAGCCGCCTGGCCGAGCGGGAGGCGCACTTCCGCGAGCTGGCGCACACCGACCCGTTGACGTCGCTGGCCAACCGGCGGGGCCTGCTCCGCGCACTGCACGACAGCGCCGCGACGGGCAATCCACACGTCCTGCTCGGCCTCGACCTGGACGGCTTCAAGAACGTCAACGACATGCGTGGTCACGATGTGGGCGACGCCGTGCTGGCCGAGGTGGGTCGGCGGCTGCGCGGCAACCTGCGCCCCGGCGACGTGGCCGCCCGGCTGGGCGGCGACGAGTTCGCCGTCCTCATGCAGGGCCGGCAGGCCGAGGCGGACCGGGTCGCCGAACGGTTGCTCGGGGTGCTCAACCGGCCGTACGACGAGCCGGAGGGGCCTGTCTTCCTGTCGGTCAGCATCGGGGTGGCCGCGTCGGGCGGTGAGCCGGACGTGGAGCTGCTGCTGCGCCACGCCGACCTGGCGCTGCGCTACGCCAAGCAACGCGGCAAGAACCGGATCGAGCGCTACGACGCCGCGTACGACCAGCTGTTGCGTCGGCGTACCGCGGTGGAGCACGAGCTGCGCGGCGCCATCGACCGCGACGAGCTGCGGTTGGCCTTCCAGCCGGTGGCGTCGTTGCCGTCGGTGCGGCCGGTCGGCGCCGAGGCGCTGCTCCGCTGGCACCACCCCGAGCTGGGCAACGTCCGTCCGGACGAGTTCATCCCGCTCGCCGAGGAGTGCGGGATGATCGCTCCGCTCGGTGCCTGGGTGCTGCACCAGGCCTGCTACCAGCTCTCCCGGTGGTTGGCGGACGGGCACGACGTCTGGGTGTCGGTCAACGTCTCCCCGCGTGAGCTGCACGCCCCGGAGTACGTGGTCCAGGTCGCCGAGGCGCTGCGCGCCCACCACGTGCCGCCGCAGCGGCTGGTGCTGGAAGTCACCGAGCATGCGGTCGCCACCGACCTGGACGAGCTGATCCGGCGGCTGACCGCGCTGCGGTTGACCGGTGTCCGGATCGCGCTGGACGACTTCGGGGCCGGCTACTCGTCGCTGGGGCAGTTGCGTCGGCTCCCGATCGACATCCTGAAGATCGACCACAGCCTCGTCGCCGAGCACGAGCCGGTCCGCCCGGTCGGTCAGGACGGTCCGGCGTTCGCGCCGATGGTCGACATCGTCATGCGACTGGGCCACCAGCTGGGGCTGGAGGTGATCGCCGAGGGGGTGACCACGCCGACCGAGCTGGCCGCCGTGGTGGCCGCCGGATGCCGGTTCGGCCAGGGCGCGCTCTTCGGGTGGGGAGTGCCGGCCGAGCACCTGGAGGCGATGCTGGAGGCGGCGACCTCACCGGGCGCGCGGCCTGCTCCGCTGCCCGCCCCACGCCGGGATCCGGGCTCGTCAGGGCAGCTCAGCCCATCTGCCGATGGCGCGTCGCCGGCCGACGCGCCGACGTCCGTTAACCAACATGTGGGATCAGTTGACTCATCGCGTGAGATGCGTCAGGCTTAGCCGCATGTCGTCGTACCGGTCGCTGCGAGTACTTACCTGAGCGCACTCTCCCACCTGAGAGTGCGCTGGCCCCGTGCATCTGCACGAGGGCCGTTTTTATTGCCATCGGAACCTGGCGACGCGAGCCCCGCCCGTGTCGCATCGCTTGACTAGCCACCAGCCACTCCAGCCGAAGGCCAGAACCGTCATGACGAGACCCACGCCTGAGACCCTCGCCCACACCGCCCGCCGGGCCCGCGCGGCCGCCGACCCGTCCGTCGACGTCGACCCGGCCGCCGCACGCGGCGCGGCCACCCCGGCCGTCCCGGCGGTACGACCCACCGCCTCGGCCCAGGTCTCCGGGGCCGGCTCGCTCGTGCGGTCCCTCGAGGCGCTCGAGGTCGACGTCGTCTTCGGCATCCCGGGCGGCGCGATCCTGCCGGCGTACGACCCGCTCTACGACTCCACCGTCCGGCACATCCTGGTGCGGCACGAGCAGGGCGCCGGGCACGCGGCGACCGGGTACGCGCAGGCCACCGGCAAGGTCGGCGTCTGCATCGCCACCTCCGGCCCGGGCGCGACGAACCTGGTCACCCCGATCGCCGACGCGTACATGGACTCGGTGGCGATGGTGGCGATCACCGGGCAGGTGGCCAGCCCGTTGATCGGCACCGACGGCTTCCAGGAGGCCGACATCCAGGGCATCACCCTGCCGATCACCAAGCACAACTTCCTCGTCCAGAACGCCGAGGAGATCCCGCGGGTGCTGGCCGAGGCGTTCCACCTGGCCAGCACCGGGCGACCCGGTCCGGTGCTGGTCGACATCCCCAAGGACGTGCTCCAGGCGCCGACCACCTTCAACTGGCCGCCGACCCTGGACCTGCCCGGCTACCGCCCCACCCTGCACCCGCACGGCAAGCAGATCCGGGAGGCGGCGCGGCTGATGGCCGGTGCCCGCCGGCCGGTGCTCTACGTGGGCGGCGGCGTGCTCAAGGCCGGTGCCACCGATGGGCTGCGCCGGCTGGCCGAGCTGACCGGCATCCCGGTCGTCACCACGCTGATGGCGCTCGGCGCGTTCCCCGACTCTCATCAGCAGCACCTGGGGATGCCCGGCATGCACGGCACGGTCGCCGCGGTCTACGGCCTGCAGAAGGCGGATCTGATCGTCGCGTTGGGCGCCCGGTTCGACGACCGGGTCACCGGCAAACTGGACTCGTTCGCCCCGGACGCGACGGTGGTGCACGCGGACATCGACCCCGCCGAGATCGGCAAGAACCGGCACGTGGACGTGCCGATCGTCGGCGACGCCAAGCACGTCATCGACGAGCTGATCGCCGCGGTGACCGTCGAGCGGTCGGCGGGTCGCAGCACCGACCTGGGTGACTGGTGGACCCAACTGGACGACCTGCGCAACCGCTACCCGCTGGGCTACGACGAGCCGTCCGACGGCACGCTCTCCCCGCAGTACGTGATCAAGCGCCTGGGCGAGATCGTCGGTCCCGACGCGATCTTCGTGGCCGGGGTGGGTCAGCACCAGATGTGGGCGTCCCAGTTCATCTCCTACGAGAAGCCGTACACCTGGTTGAACTCCGGTGGCCTCGGCACGATGGGCTACGCGGTGCCGGCGGCGATGGGCGCCAAGGTCGGCAAGCCGGACACGGTGGTCTGGGCGGTGGACGGTGACGGCTGCTTCCAGATGACCAACCAGGAGCTGGCCACCTGCGCGTTGGAGGGCATCCCCGTCAAGATCGCCGTCATCAACAACGGCAACCTCGGCATGGTCCGGCAGTGGCAGACGCTGTTCTACAACGAGCGCTACTCCAACACCGAGCTCGGCACCCACAAGCACCGCATCCCCGACTTCGTCAAGCTCGCCGAGGCACTGGGCTGCGTCGGTCTGCGCTGCGAGAACGCGGACGACGTCGACAAGACCATCGCCGCCGCCATGGAGATCAACGACGCCCCGGTGGTGATCGACTTCGTGGTCGGCAAGGACGCGATGGTCTGGCCGATGGTCGCCGCCGGCACCAGCAACGACGAGATCATGTTCGCCCGCGGCGTCCGCCCGACCTTCGACGAGGATGACATCTGACATGAGTGAGCACAGCGAACGAATCAGCAGGCTCAGCCCTGCCCACGGTCGTGGCGCGACCGAGCGAAGCGAGGCCGTGGCATGACGATGCACACCCTGTCCGTGCTCGTGGAGAACAAGCCCGGCGTGCTCGCCCGGGTCTCCGGCCTGTTCTCCCGGCGCGGGTTCAACATCGACAGCCTCGCCGTGGGTGAGACCGAGAACCCGGACGTCTCCCGGATCACCATCGTGGTCAACGCGGAGTCGTCCCCGCTGGAGCAGGTCACCAAGCAGCTGAACAAGCTGGTCAACGTGCTGAAGATCGTCGAGCTGGATCCCCAGGTCTCGGTTGCCCGTGAGCTGCTGCTGGTGAAGGTCCGCGCCGACAGGTCCGCGAGGTCCCAGGTGCTGGAGACCGTCAACCTGTTCCGCGCCCGGGTCGTCGACGTCGCACCGGACACGCTGACCATCGAGGCCACCGGCACCCCCGACAAGCTCGACGCGCTGCTGCGCGACCTCGAAGCCTTCGGCATCAAGGAGATGGTCCAGTCCGGGCTGGTGGCGATCGGGCGCGGCTCGCGTTCGATCACCGCCGGTCCCGCGCTGCGGGCCGCCTGACCGCCACCGGTCGGCCCTGGCGGGCTGCCCCGAACCCATCCACACAGACCACGACGGGCCGCCCCGGCCGTCGTACGAAAGGGAAGTTTTCTCATGAGCGTTGAGGTGTTCTACGACGACGATGCCGACCTCGGCCTGATCCAGGCCAGGAAGGTCGCGGTGATCGGCTACGGCAGCCAGGGTCACGCCCACGCGCTGTCGCTGCGTGACTCGGGCGTCGACGTGGTGATCGGTCTGCCGGAGGGCTCGAAGAGCCGCCCCAAGGCCGAGGAGCAGGGCTTCCGGGTCCTCACGCCGGCGCAGGCCTCCGCCGAGGCCGACGTGATCATGGTGCTCGCACCGGACACCGCCCAGCGCGGCATCTACACGGAGTCGATCGCCCCGAACCTCACCCCGGGCAAGGCCATCTTCTTCGGCCACGGCTTCAACATCCGGTACGGCCTGATCACGCCTCCGGCCGAGGTGGACGTGGCGATGGTCGCGCCGAAGGGCCCCGGTCACCTGGTCCGCCGCCAGTACGCCGACGGCAAGGGCGTGCCCTGCCTCGTCGCCGTCGAGCAGGACGCCAGCGGCAACGCGTTCGCCCTCGCCCTCGCGTACGCCAAGGGCATCGGTGGCACCCGCGCCGGCGCGATCAAGACCACCTTCACCGAGGAGACCGAGACCGACCTCTTCGGCGAGCAGGCGGTGCTCTGCGGTGGCGCCTCCGCGTTGGTGCAGACCGGCTTCGAGGTGCTCACCGAGGCGGGTTACGCCCCGGAGGTCGCCTACTTCGAGTGCCTGCACGAGCTGAAGCTCATCGTCGACCTCATGTACGAGGGCGGCATCGCGAAGATGCGGTACAGCATCTCCGACACCGCCGAGTACGGCGACCTCTCCCGCGGCTCGCGCATCATCGACTCCCGGGTCAAGGACGAGATGCGCAAGATCCTGGGCGAGATCCAGTCCGGCGAGTTCGCCCGCGAGTGGGTCGCCGAGGACGAGGCCGGCCGGCCCAACTTCACCAAGTGGCAGGCCGAGGGCGCGGCGCACCCGATCGAGGAGACCGGCAAGAAGCTGCGCGGCATGATGAGCTGGGTCGACCGCCCGATCACCGAGACCGCCTGACGCGTCCTGCTCCACCGACGGCCCCGGGTCGGCGCTCTCCCCAGCGTCGCCCAGGGCCGTCGGACCATGTGCCACCCCGCCCCGCCCCGGCACGCGCTTCGCCCGCCAACGGGCGGGCGCGCCATCGAACGCGGTGCGCCGGTGCGGGTGGGACGCCTTGTCGCCGGGACCGTTTCGGCCCGGTGAACGGTCGATGTCCAGCACCCGACCGGGCGTGTGAGGGCCCTCACCCCGAAGACCGGAACATGCCGGGCAGCAAGGCCCCTACGATCGCCTGTAGGTGCAGCAGCCGGCACCTGACGGCCACGGCACGGATCAGCGCAGGGTGCAGTGCGGCGCCCCGCCGCCCGGGCCGATCGCAAACACGACCTCTACGAGGACCGATGAATCCTGTCGTACTGATCGCCGAAGAACTCGCCCCCGCCGCCATCGAGGTGCTCGCCCACGACTTCGACGTCCGTCACGTCGACGGCACCGACCGTCCGGCCCTGCTCTCGGCGCTCTCCGAGGCCAACGCCGTCATCGTGCGCAGCGCGACCCAGATCGACGCCGAGGCGATTGCCGCCGCGCCGCGACTGAAGGTGGTCGCCCGGGCGGGCATCGGACTGGACAACGTCGAGGTGCCGGCCGCCACCGCGCGGGGCGTCATGGTCGTCAACGCGCCCACCTCCAACATCGTCTCCGCCGCCGAGCAGGCCGTCGCGCTGCTGCTGGCCGTCGCCCGCAACACCGCGAGCGCCAGCTCCGCGCTCAAGGCGGGGGAGTGGAAGCGGTCGAAGTACACCGGCGTCGAGGTGCAGGGCAAGACCGTCGGCGTCGTCGGGCTCGGTCGCATCGGGGTGCTCTTCGCGCAGCGCATCGCCGCGTTCGGCACCCGGCTGATCGCGTACGACCCGTACATCCAGCCGGCCCGCGCGGCGCAGCTCGGCGTACGTCTGGTCGGCCTGGAGGAGCTGCTGCGGGAGAGCGACTTCATCTCCATCCACCTGCCGAAGACGCCGGAGACGGTGGGTCTGATCGGTGAGAAGGAGCTGGCGATCGTCAAGCCCGGCGTTCGCATCGTCAACGCCGCCCGTGGTGGGCTGGTCGACGAGCAGGCGCTCGCGAACGCCATCGCCGAGGGTCGGGTCGCCGGCGCCGGTGTCGACGTGTACAGCAAGGAGCCGTGCACCTCGTCGCCGCTGTTCGCCTTCGACAACGTGGTGGCCACCCCGCACCTGGGCGCCTCCACCCACGAGGCGCAGGACAAGGCGGGTCTCGCCGTGGCCAAGAGCGTCAAGCTGGCGTTGCAGGGCGAGTTCGTCCCGGACGCGGTCAACGTGCAGGCCGGTGGCGTGGTCGCCGAGGACGTCCGGCCGCTGCTGCCGCTGGCCGAGAAGCTGGGTCGGGCGTTCACCGCTGTCGCCGGTGGGGTTGCCGCCAGCGTCACGGTCGAGGTGCGTGGCGAGATCGTCAGCCACGACGTGTCGGTGCTCAAGCTCGCCGCCACCAAGGGCCTGTTCAGCTCGGTGGTCGAGGAGCAGGTCACCTACGTCAACGCCCCGCACCTGGCGGCCGAGCGTGGCGTCGAGGTCACCCTGGCGACCCTGGCCGAGACGGCCGAGCAGCCCACGTTGGTGACGGTGCGTGGCGCGCTGCCGGATGGTCGTACGGTCAGCGTCTCCGGCACGGTCACCCACTCCGGTGCCCGCGACGTCCTCAAGCTGACCGAGGTGGACGGCTTCGACGTGGAGATCGGCGCGGAGGGCATCCTGCTCTTTCTGCGCTACGCCGACCGGCCCGGCGTCGTCGGCACCGTCGGCACCCTGCTCGGCGAGTCGGGCATCAACATCGCCGCCATGCAGGTGGCCCGGCGTGAGGCGGGCGGTGAGACGCTGATGACGCTCACCGTCGACCAGGCGCTCGGGGCGGACCTGCTGACCTCTGCCGCCGACTCGATCGGCGCCACGTCGGCCAGCGCCGCCGACCTGCGCGACGAGTAGTAGACGACGAACACTGTGGGGGGCCTGGCGATTCGCCGGGCCCCTCGTCATTTCCTGGCCGTGCCGCCGGTCAGGTCAGCCGTGAAGCCGGGCCGGGGGCGGGTAGACCGAGCCGTCCTGCGGGTCGAAGAGCATCAGCCCGTGCTCGCCGGCCAGCCGTTCGATGTCCAGCAGCACCTGGTCCGCGCAGGTCGGGTGCAGGTTCAGCTCGACGTGATCGTGGGCGGCGTGCAGCGGCGCCACCGCCCACGGGCTGTTCGGGCCGGGGTGGCGGTCCGGATAGGAGGCGGTGATGGCCCGGTAGAAGCTGACCACCCTCGGGTCCGGGTACCGGTCCACGTGTCGCCCCCGTCGGCAACCGTCGACCGCTGTCCGTACGTCCTCGGGCGTCGCCCCGTCCTCCAGGGCCCACACGCTCAGATCGAAACTCACGGCGGACAGCGTGCCATCCGTCGTTCACCGTGTCGAAACTGCCTCGCCGCCCGGCCAACCACCGGATACCGCAGCTCCGGTCACGACGGTCCGCTGTGGAGACTCTTGCGTCGAGTTGCGTCGATTCGCTAGCGTACGTGCTGCGGTCACTGGCCGAGTTCGAGGCGCCGGCCCGTCTTCGGGTGGCGCGGTCGACGTCCGGCCCGACCGGTCCGCACCCCTCGATTGTGCGAGCCACGCGCACTCGTCGCTGACCGGCCCCCACGGTCGTTGCCGAGACCGTGGGGGCCGATCGCATCGGCCCGACCGGCCGTCGATCACCGGGGCCGGCGGGGGTTCGCCGGCAGATCACCGGCCGAGGTGCGCATCGGGCCCGAGCGCCGCGGGGAGACGGGCTCGCCGTGACGACGTTCCTCAGCGTCGGTGTGCGGATCAGCTTCCGTGTGCGACTCAGCGTCGGTGTGCGAAGAGCGCGCGATAGTCGGAGTTGCCACGGAACCACGACAGGCCGGTGGGGCCGGCCGCGTAGAGCGCGGTGGCGTAGGCGTCGGCGACGGTGAGGTCGGGGCCCACGACGGTGGCGGCGACGAGCTGGTCGGTCGGTTCACCGGTGTGCGGGTCCACCACGTGCCCCTGCCGTCCGGACACCCCGGAGGTGCCGACCGCTCCGGCGGTCATCTCCAACACCAGCGGGGCGCGCTCGGGTGCGGTGGGGTGGTGCACCGCCACCCGCCAGGGCCCGCCGTGCGGCGCGTGACCGCGCACGACGAGGTCGGCGCCGGTGAGCACGGCGTAGTCGTGGATGCCGGCGGCGCGAAGTCGCTCGGCGGCGCGTTCGACAGCCCAGCCGCCGAGCAGACCGCCCGGGTCGAAGCCGCCGGGCACCGCCCAGGCGTCGAACCACCCGTCGGTGGCGGCGCGCATGGCCGCGCAGCGGTCCACCAGGTCGGCCAGTGGCGGGTACGAGTCGGGGCTGATCTCGCCCCGACGTAGGCGCGAGACCAGGCTCTCCGGCCGGTTGGGACCGTAGGTGAGATCGATGGCGCGCAGCTCCGCCACGCTGTCCCGCAGTGCCTCGCCGACGCCCCGGCGGCCGAGCCACGCGGGGGCGTTGAGCAGGAGGGTGTATTCGGCGGTCGCAGTACGAACGGTGTGCTGCACCGCGATCCGGTCGTCGGTGGCGGCGGCCGGGTCGATGCGGTGTCGGCGGCTGCCGAGTCGGAGGTCCGGTCGGCGGTTGCGGAACGCGGACGGGTCCGGCCAGCGGGTCCTCGGCTGCTCGTCGATGCGCATCGCATCTGCCCCCTCGCGCTTGGCGTCGCGTCGTCGCGACCCCGATGGTCGGCAGGCCCCCGTGACCCGCTGACCACCACGGTATGCAGCGGACATGACCGCCCCATGAGTCTCAGCTGAGAGGGTGCTGTGCATCCCAGCGTCCCAGATAATGGAAGGCGCGTACCGGGAGGCGGGACAGCGACGTACCGTTGCCCGGAGGAGAACCGTTGAGCAGAGGAGTGCGGTCGTGGCGCGGATCGCGGTGGTGGCCGGGGACGGCATCGGGCCCGAGGTGGTCGCGCAGGCCCGCAAGGTCCTCGACGCGGTGCTGCCCGACGTGCAGGCCACCGAGTACGACCTCGGCGCCGCCCGCTGGCACCGTACCGGAGAGGTCCTGCCCGACTCGGTGCTGACCGAGCTGGCCGGGCACGACGCGATCCTGCTCGGCGCGGTCGGTGACCCGACGGTTCCGCCGGGTGTGCTCGAGCGAGGGCTGCTGCTCAAGCTCCGGTTCGCCTTCGACCAGTACGTCAACCTGCGCCCGTCCCGGCTCTGGCCCGGGGTCGCCGGCCCGCTCGGCAACGTCAAGCCGGGCGAGGTCGACCTGGTGGTGGTGCGTGAGGGCACCGAGGGTCTCTACGCCGGGGCCGGTGGTTCGTTGCACCGGGACACCCCCGCCGAGGTCGCCACCGAGGAGAGCCTGAACACCCGGCACGGCGTGGAGCGGGTGATCCGCGACGCGTTCGCCCGCGCCGGCCGCCGGGAGCGGCGCAAGGTCACCCTGGTGCACAAGACCAACGTGCTCACCCACGCCGGGTCGCTGTGGTCGCGCACCTTCGACGTGGTCGCCGCCGAGCACCCGGACATCGCCACCGAATACCAGCACGTCGACGCGGCGGCCATGTTCCTGGTCACCCAGCCCCAGCGCTACGACGTGGTGGTCACCGACAACCTCTTCGGCGACATCCTCACCGACATCGCCGCCGCCGTCACCGGTGGGATCGGGTTGGCCGCCAGTGGCTGCATCAACCCCGAGGGGGCGTACCCCTCGATGTTCGAGCCGGTACACGGCTCGGCGCCGGACATCGCCGGGCAGGGCATCGCCGACCCGGTCGCCGCGGTGCTCTCCGCCGCGTTGCTGCTGGAGCAGCTCGGGCACGCCGAGGCCGCAGCGAGAGTCAACGCGTCGGTCGCCGTCGAGCTGGCCAGCCGTACTCCGGGCGTGACGCTGCGTACCGAAGAGGTCGGCGACCGGCTCGCCGCCCACGCCGTAGCCTGACCGCCCCGGCCCCACCAGCGACCGGCCCGGCCTCGGCTCGGCCGGGCCGCCCTGTCTCGCCCGACCGGCGCTACCCGCTGAACGACCGTTCGGGGTAAGTTTCTGGCACAGCCAAGTCGGTGTGCGATTCCGCACGCCGTTGTCCCGCAGGGAGGTCAGCGCGATGAGCGGTGGTGACAAGCTCGACTTCGAGATCCGTCCGAATACCGCACCGGTATCCGCCGCCGACCGGGCCGCCCTGCTGGCCAACCCCGGTTTCGGCCGCGTCTTCACCGACCACATGGTCACGGTCCGTTACGCCGATGGCAAGGGCTGGTACGACGCCCGGGTCGAGGCACGCGCCCCGATCCCGATGGACCCGGCCAGTGCGGTCCTGCACTACGCGCAGGAGATCTTCGAGGGGCTGAAGGCGTACCCGACGGCCGACGGTGGCGTGACGATGTTCCGGCCGGACGCCAACGCCGCCCGTTTCGCCACGTCGGCGCAGCGGATGGCGATGCCGGTGCTGCCGCCCGAGGTGTTTGTCGACTCGCTGCACAAGCTCATCGAGATCGACCGGGAGTGGATCCCCACCGACGAGCACGGCAGTCTCTACCTGCGGCCGTTCATGTTCGCCAGTGAGGTCTTCCTCGGTGTCCGCCCGGCCAACGAGTACCTCTACATGGTGATCGCCTCACCGGTCGGCGCGTACTTCACCGGCGGGGTCAAGCCGGTCACCGTCTGGGTCTCCCCGGACTACACCCGGGCGGCGCCCGGTGGCACCGGCGCGGCCAAGTGCGGCGGCAACTACGCCGCGTCGCTGGCCGCCCAGGCGGAGGCCATCGAGGCCGGCTGCGACCAGGTCGTCTTCCTCGACGCGGTGGAGCGCCGGTTCGTCGACGAGCTGGGCGGCATGAACGTCTTCTTCGTCTACGACGACGGCACGGTGATCACCCCACCGTTGACCGGCACGATCCTGCCGGGCATCACCCGCGACGCCATCCTCACGCTGGCCGGCGAGGCCGGGCACCAGGTCGAGGAGCGGCCGGTCAGCTTCGCCGACTGGCAGGCCGATGCCGCCAGCGGTCGCCTCCGGGAGGTGTTCGCCTGCGGCACCGCCGCGGTGGTCACCCCGATCGGTGGGGTCCGCTTCCCGGACGGCGAGTTCCTGATCGGTGGCGGCGAGCCCGGCCGGGTCACCATGGCCCTGCGTCAGCAGCTGGTCGACATCCAGCGTGGCCAGGCCGCCGACCCGCACGGCTGGGTGCAGCGGGTCCTCTGACATCCGGCACTGCGCCGGCCCGGGACGGGCCGGCGCAGTGGGACCGGCACGACGTCTGGAGCCGCGACGCCCGGAGCCGCGACGCCCGGGACCGCGATTCCCGAGCCGCGATTCCCGGTGCCCTCGACCGTCGCAACCTCGGCGGTCTACGTGTCGGTGGGCTCGGCGAGCAGGTGGTCGCGGAGGGCCGCGAGCTGCTCGTCGGTCACCCCGGCGTGCCGCAGGTACGCCTCGACCGAACCGTGCCCCTCGCGCAGCTCGTCAAGGAAGATCTGCATCGCCTCGGCGGGTGAGGCCAGGAACGGGGCCGGGACGTCCACGCCGTCCGGGTTGATGGAGGCCAGCCACGCGCTGTACCGGGCCGACGCCTCGCTGCTGAGCGCGTAGTCCGCGGTGATGTCCGCGTCATCCACGCCCAGCACGGCGAGGGTCAGCGCGCAGACGATGCCGGTGCGGTCCTTGCCGGCGACGCAGTGCACCACGACCGGGGCGTTGGCGGAGTCGGCGATCAGCCCGACGGCCTCGGCCAGCCCGGCGGTGCCGGTCTGGGCCAGGGCGGCGTACCGGTCCGCGAGGTATCGGGCCAGGCTGGCGCCCTCCTCGTGCGGCACGCCCGCCCAGTCGTCGTGTTCCGGGTGGATGTGCCGGTAGGTCAGCCCCTGGTATGCCGGCACCCGGCCGTCCCGCTCCACCTCGGTGGGGCGGCGCAGGTCGATGACGGTGCGGATGCCGATCGCGACGAACGCGTCCCGGTCCTGTTCGGTGAGGCGGTGCAGCGAGTCGGAGCGGTAGAGCCGACCCCGGCGTACGGGTCGACCGCCGTGACCGAGGTAGCCGCCGGCGTCGCGGAAGTTGAAGGTGGCGGGGAGCGGGATCTGTCGGCTGTCGTCGATGGCGTCCACGCCCTCACGGTAACGGCCGGTGGGTTCGCGCCCCACCGGCCGTCGGGGCCGAACCGTCAGCGTGCCGTGCCGGGCGGAAGCGCACCGTACGTCTCGTCGTAGTAGCCGCCCAGCTGATCCCGGTAGCTCGGGTCGCTGTGGCTGGTCTCGTCGTACTCCGGGGCGGCCTTGATCTGGTCGCGGGTCCGGTCGACGGAAACGGTGCGCTGGTCGTGGTCGACCTGGTTGACGGTGCCGGCCGGCAGCATCACCTTCTTACCGAAGATCCAGGGGCCGGTGTCCACGACCAGGTAGCTGCCGCCCACCTCGTGGCTCGCGCTGTCGATCTTGCCGATTCCACCGTCGCTGGCCTCGACCTTGTAGCCGACCAGGTCGGCGTCGGCCACCCCGGCCTGGTCCCGGTAGCGCCAGGGGTCGAAAGTGCCGGCCGGCGCGCCGCCGGGCACCGTGCCCTGGTCGCCACCGCGCAGCGGGTCCGGCCCGGCGTGGGTGGCGTGCGGATCGATCCTGTCCATGCCGTTCACTCCTGACTGTCGCCGATCGTCTCGACGTAGGTGGGTGCGTCCCCGCAGGAGCTACCCGGCCGCCGGGGCCCGGAAACGGCGAGCGACCGAGCCTGGGGTGCGGCGACATCCCGGCTGAGACCACCCTCCGTGACTGTCCCGCTATGTGGATTGTTCCTCCCAGATCCAGGGGTGGGGTGGCAGAGTGGCGATCGTGACCAGCACCGCCCTGATTATTGCGACCTAGCGCGCCGGCCCCCCTCCGCCGAGCGCGCAGACCTCCCGCATCCGCGGGAGGTCTTTTTGTTGCTCCGAGAAAGGATCCTGATGACGTTCCAGGTCTTCGACACGACGTTGCGCGACGGCGCCCAGCGCGAGGGGCTCACCTACTCGGTGGTCGACAAGCTGGCCGTGGCCCGCCTGCTCGACGAGTTCGGCGTCGGCTTCATCGAGGGGGGTTGGCCGGGCGCGGTGCCCAAGGACACCGAGTTCTTCCGCCGGGCGCGCACCGAGCTGGACCTGCGGCACGCCGTCCTGGTCGCGTTCGGTGCCACCCGCAAGGCCGGTGTCGCGGTCGCCGACGACCCCCAGGTGCGTGCCCTGCTGGACGCGCAGACACCGGCGGTGGCGCTGGTCGCCAAGGCCGACAGCCGGCACGTCGAGCGCGCGCTGCGCACCACCGGCGCGGAGAACCTGGCGATGATCCACGACACCGTCAGCCACCTCGTCGGCGAGGGCCGACGGGTCTTCGTCGACGGCGAGCACTTCTTCGACGGATACCGGCACGACCCCGCGTACGGCGCGGCGGTGGTGCAGACCGCGCTGGCCGCCGGCGCCGAGCGCATGGTGCTCTGCGACACCAACGGCGGCATGCTGCCGTCCCAGGTGAGCGCCGTGATCGGTGACCTGACCGACCGGCTGGGGATCGACGCCGGTCTGCTCGGCATGCACGCCCAGAACGACACCTCCTGTGCGGTGGCCAACACGATCGCCGCCGTCGAGGCGGGCGTCCGCCACGTCCAGGGCACCGCCAACGGGTACGGCGAACGCCCCGGCAACGCCGACATCTTCGCGGTCGTCGCCAACCTCCAACTCAAGCTGGGTATGCCCGTCCTACCGGAGGGCTGCCTGGCGCAGATGGTGCGGGTCTCGCACGCCATCGCCGAGATCGCCAACATCGCCCCCGACACCCACCAGGCGTACGCCGGGGCCGCCGCCTTCGCTCACAAGGCGGGGCTGCACGCGAGCGCGATCAAGGTCGACCCGTTGCTCTACAACCACGTGGACCCGTCGGTGGTGGGCAACGACATGCGGATCCTGATCACCGAGATGGCCGGCCGGGCCAGCGTCGAACTCAAGAGTCGTGAGCTCGGCCTGGACCTGGCCGGCAGCCCGGAGACGCTGACCCGGGTCACCAAGCGGGTCAAGGAGTTGGAGGCGGGTGGCTGGTCCTTCGAGGCCGCGGACGCGTCCTTCGAGTTGCTGGTCCGCTCCGAGTTGCCGGAGGGCAGCCCGGCCCGACCGTTCACTCTGGAGTCGTACCGGGTGCTGGTCGAGCACCGCGAGGACGGCGCGGTGGTCTCCGAGGCGACCGTCAAGATCCGGGTACGCGGTGAGCGGGTGATCGCCACCGCCGAGGGCAACGGCCCGGTCAACGCGCTCGACGAGGCGCTACGGGTGGGGCTGGCTCGGCACTACCCGCAGTTGCGCGACTTCGAGCTGGCCGACTACAAGGTTCGCATCCTGGAGGGCAGCCACGGCACCGGCGCGGTGACCCGCGTGCTGCTGGAGACCGCCAACGGCACCGGCCGGGACTGGACCACGGTCGGCGTGCACCCCAACGTGGTCGAAGCCAGCTGGCACGCCCTGGTGGACGCCCTCACCTACGGCCTGGCCCCCACCACCGTCTAACCCCAACCCCAACCCCAGCCCGACCCGCGCCACCCCGTCGATCATGGACTTGTGGTGGTTGACAAAACGGGATCCGGTGGCCAAAACGCCCACCACAACTCAATGATCGACAGGGGCTGGGGCTGGGGCTGGGGCTGGGGCTGGGGCTGGGGCTGGGGCTGGGGCTGGGCTGGGGCTGGGGCTGGGCTCAGGTTGGGGTGGCGGGCGGCAGTCGCGGGCGGGGCTAGGGGATGGGGAGGGTGACGGTGGCCAGGACGGGGCGGTGGTCGCTGCCGGGCAGGGCGAGCACCTTCACCGATCGGACCGCGATGCGCCGGTCGACGAGCACGTGGTCGATGGTGACCGGTGGGATGAGGTCACCGTCGTACGGGCCCCAGGTGCCGGTCAGGCCCTCCCCGGTGGCGTCGGCGGCGTCGACGTAACCGGTGTTCAGCAGGGCCCGCAGGGGACTGTGGTCGAGGGTGGCGTTGAAGTCCCCGGCGAGGATCTGCAGGCCGCCGTCCGGGGTGGCCGGCGGCTGAGCTGTCAGGTCGGCACGCCAGGCGCCCACCTGATCCACCGCGTACGGCGCCGAGGGGTGGGCCGACTCCACGCGGACCGGGGGCGCGCCGGGGACGGCCACCGTGCCGTACGCCTGGGTGAAGCCCCAGCCGTCGAGGTTGCGCCGGACGCCGACGTCGGTGAGCGGCCACCGCGAGTAGAGCCCGGAGCCGGGTGTGCCGATCTCCGGGTTGAGTTGCCGGTGCGGCAGCAGCCGGTCGAGGCCGAGTCGGTCCAGGGCCGCCTGCGCGTCCGGGGTGAACTCCTGCACGGTGAGTACGTCCACCTCGTACCGTCGGACCAGCTCGACCAGTGTCTCCGCGTCGCCGGCGCCGGCGAGCAGGTTGGCGGTGAGCAGCCGGACGGTCGGCCCGGCCACCGTCGGCTGCGCGGAGGCCAGCGCCCGGGGTGCCACGGCACCGAGCAGCGCCACCGCCGCCACTGCCGCGAGGGCCGCCGGCCACCAGCGCCGCAGGGCGAGTGCGAGGGCGAGGGCCAGCACGCTGAAGCCGGCGACGTACGGCGTGAAGGCGAGCGCCTGCACCAGCGGCCCCCGGTCCAGGCCGATCAGCCGGAGGGTGGCCCAGAGGGCTGTCGGGGCGACCGCCAACCAGCAGACCGCCGTGCCGACCCGAGCGCTTCGGTGCGAACCCGGCGCGGGCGCGGGTGGGGGCGTTGGCGGAGCGTCGACGATCATGGCGATGATCCTAGTTCAGAGCCCCGAAGCAATTTCGTGAATGGTGATGCGCTCATCTTTCACAATTCCCTGACGGCTGATTGACAGCTCGACAAAGTGAGATCAACTATTGACTATCGGCTTTTTTCGGTGCTACGTTCCATCTGGCTTAAACGACGCAACTCTGAGTAGTAATACCAGCTCAGATGGGTTTTAGATCGTTGAGAAATCAACCTCGCTGGGTGCAGGATAAGCAACTTGCCCCCGCCCTGTCGTCGTCGTGCCGCCTATTTATGGGCAGTCATCCGTCCCGCCCTGCGGGTCGGCCGAATTCGCACGGTCACACAAGGGGGACCTGTCATGAGCACATCTTTCCGACGTAAGGCGGCGGCGATCACGTTCGCCGTCCTGGCGCTCAGCCTGGCTGGTGGCGGCATCGCCGTCGCCCAGCCGTCGGCGAAGGCGCCGCAGGAGGCCGCCCAGCCGGCGGCCCGCGGCACGAACTCCCAGCCGCCGGTCAGCGCCGAGTCGGCCCGCATCGCGAAGTCCGCGCTGAAGGCGGGTGCCGCCACCACGCTGGTGGCCACCAACGCCTTCACGGTCGTCAACTCCAACGGCACCAAGGCGCGCGGCACCGGCACCGTGGTCAAGTACGGCGTCGGGGAGTACGAGGTGATCTTCGGTCACACCGTCTCGGCCGGTGCCTTCCTGGCCACCCTCTCCCTGTCGGGCTCCTGCTGCATCCCGCCGGGTGGCGAGGTCTCAGTCGCCCCGCGGCTGCTGACGCCCAACGCGGTCTTCGTCCAGACCCGCAACTCGGCCGGGACGCCGGCCAACCTGGGCTTCACCCTGCTCACCCACACTCCCTGACCGACATCGAGGTCCGGCCCCCGCGCCTGCTGCGCGGGGGCCGCACCATGTCCGCGGCCGGCCCGCAGGTCCCAGCCCCGAAACAGCCCGACTGGGGTCTGATCCGGCACGTCGGCTGTCGTGAACAGGTGGGCGGCCCGTTTTTACGTGATACCTAGGTAATCGGTCCTCTCCGGGTGCCTCATGCCGGTCTTCACCCTTTCGCGCGGCTCATCCCTGTTCGGGCCACCCCGGGCCGGTCCGGGCCGCACAATCCGACGTTTGCCCGGCACGTGCCAGGGAAGCAAGCACCGTGACGGACATCTCGGACACCCTGGCCAGCATGCCCAGCTCGGTCGATCCCGAGCCGACGGGCGCCGAGCTGGAACAGACCCTCTTCGAGGTCAAACGCGTGATCGTCGGGCAGGATCGCCTCGTCGAACGCCTGCTCACCGCACTGGTCGCCAACGGGCACTGCCTCCTGGAGGGGGTGCCCGGCGTAGCCAAGACACTGGCCGCCCAGACCCTCGCCACAGTGGTCGGCGGCACCTTCTCGCGGATCCAGTTCACTCCGGACCTGGTCCCCTCCGACATCGTCGGCACCCGGATCTACCGGGCCTCCAAGGAGACCTTCGACATCGAGCTGGGCCCGATCATGGCCAATCTGGTGCTGGCCGACGAGATCAACCGAGCCCCGGCAAAGGTCCAGTCGGCGCTGCTGGAGGCGATGGCCGAACGGCAGGTCTCGATCGGCGGGCGGAGCTGGCCCGTCCCGGAACCGTTCCTGGTGCTGGCCACCCAGAACCCGATCGAGTCCGAGGGGGTCTACCAGCTCCCGGAGGCGCAGCGCGACCGGTTCCTGATGAAGGTGGTGGTCGACTACCCCAGCGACGCCGACGAACTGGCCATCCTCTACCGGATGAGCACCGACCGGCCCACCCCACGCCGGGTGCTCGACGCGCAACGGCTGCGGGACCTCCAGCTCCACGCCGAGCGGATCTTCGTCCACCACGCGCTGGCCGAGTACGTGGTGCGGCTGATCCTCGCCACCCGGGACCCGGGCCGGTTCGGGCTGCCGGAGATCGCCCCACTGCTGGCGTACGGGGCCAGCCCGCGGGCCACCCTGGGCCTGGTCGCGGCGGCCCGGGCGCAGGCCCTGTTGCGCGGACGGGAGTACGTGCTGCCCGAGGACGTCCGCGAACTCGCCGTCGACGTCCTCGCCCACCGGCTGGTGCTCTCCTTCGACGCGGTGGCCGACGGGGTGTCGGCCGAGAGCCTGGTGCGTCGGCTGGTCGAGGCGGTACCACCGCCCCGGCTGGCCAGCGGGCACCCACAGCAGGCGCCGGATCTGGCGGCGGCATGAGACGCGCGCAGGTGGCACGCGCCGCCGTGCCAGCCGACCCCGGTCTGGCCGAGCTGGCCCCCGACCAGCGGTTACGCCGCCTGGAGCTGACCGTCACGCGCCGCCTGAACGGCCTGCTGCACGGCCAGTACCGCGGTCTGCTGCCCGGACCGGGCAGTGAACCCGCCGGCAGCCGCGAGTACCGACCGGGCGAGGACGAGGTACGCCGGATGGACTGGGCGGTGACGGCCCGTACCGCCGTTCCACACGTCCGGCAGGTCGACGCCGACCGTGAGCTGACCACCTGGCTGTTGGTCGACGGCAGCGCCAGCATGGAGTTCGGCACCGCCGAGCTGGACAAGCGGGAGTTGGCGGTGGCCGCCGTCGCGGCGGTCGGGTTCCTGACGGCGGGCGTCGGCAACCGCCTCGGCGCCCAGGTGCTGAGGGCGGACGGGGTGCGCCGTTTCCCCGCCCGCGCCGGGCGTACCCATCTGCTTGCTCTGCTCCGCGCGCTGCTCGCCGCCCCGCGTGCCACCGCACCCGGGTCGGTGGCCGGGGGACAGCCGCGGCCGCCGGATCTGGCCGACGGACTCGACGCCCTGCACCGGATCGCCAACCGGCGGGGTCTGGTCGTCGTGGTGTCCGACTTCCTCGACGGGCTGCCCGACGACGCCGGCCAGCAGGCGCCCTGGGAACGGATGCTGCGCCGGCTGACCGGCCGGCACCAGGTGCTGGCGATCGAGGTGGCCGACCCACGTGAGCTGGAGCTGCCCGACGTCGGCCTGATCACGCTGATGGACCCGGAGACGGGCCGCTGCCGTGAGGTGTGCACATCGGACCGACGGTTGCGCGAGCGGTACGCCGAGGCCGCCGCCGCCCAACGCGACCAGGTCCACCAGGCGTTGCGCCGCAGTGGGGTCACCCACCTGCCGTTGCGCACCGACGGGGACTGGAGCGCGGACATCGTCCGGCACGTCCACGCCCAACGTCGGCTGGCCGCCGCGCCGGCCGGCCACCGACGGGGAGGTGTCGCGTGATCTGGCAGTCGCCGCTGCGACTCTGGCTGCTGCTCGGTGTGCTCGCCCTGGTCGTCGCGTATCTCGTGGTGCAGCGCCGACGCAGCCGTTACGCGGTCCGCTTCACCAACCTGCGGTTGCTGGACCGGGTGGCGCCGGAGCGGCCCGCCTGGCGCCGGCACGTACCGGCCGGGCTCTTCCTGGCCATGCTGGCGCTGCTCGTGGTCGGGTTCGCCCGACCCAGTGCCGAGGTCCGGGTGCCCCGGGAACGCGCCACGGTGATGGTGGCGGTGGACGTGTCCACGTCGATGCTCGCCACCGACGTGGAACCGGACCGGTTGGCCGCCGCGAAGCAGGCCGCTCGGCGCTTCGTCGAGGGCCTGCCCGACGAGTTCAACGTGGGGCTCGTCGCCTTCGCGGGCAGCGCGGCCGTGCTCGTGCCGCCGGGCACCGACCGGGACGCCCTCGACGAGGGGATCGACCGGCTCGCCGAGGGAATCACCGGGGTGCAGGGCACCGCGATCGGCGAGGCCATCAACACCTCGCTCGGCGCGGTCAAGAGCCTGGACAGCGAGGCCGCGAAGGAGACGCCGCCGGCCCGGATCATCCTGCTCTCCGACGGCGCCAACACCTCCGGGATGGACCCGATGGAGGCGGCGGCGGAGGCGGTGACGGCGGAGGTGCCGGTGCACGCCATCTCGTTCGGCACACCGTCCGGATTCGTGGACCGCGGAGGACGGCCCATCCAGGTGCCGGTGGACGGGCAGACGCTCAAGGCGGTCGCCGAGGAGACCGGCGGGATGTTCCACGAGGCCAGCACCAAAGACGAGCTGCGCGCCGTCTACGACGACATCGGCAGCTCGGTCGGCTACCGCACCGAGCGGCAGGACGTCTCGGCCCGGTTCATCGGCCTCGGACTGGTGTTCGCGATGGGCGCCGCCGCCGGATCGATGCGCTGGTTCTCCCGGCTGCCCTGATCGCCGCGCAACGCAGGACCGACGTCGACCGTGAGGAGTACGCATGGCAGTGCAGACCGGACTGGGCGAACCGCGCGGTCCCTGGTTCATCTCACCGGAACTCGACCCGGACGGGCGCGGGTGGTGGGACCCGCCCGAGCGGGAACCGGGCGGGCGACGGTCCGGGCGGCTGCTGGCCGTGCTGGGCGTGGTGGCTGTCTCCGCCGTGTCCGGTGCTCTCGCCGGTGGCGTGGTGGCCAGCCGGGACGGGGCTGGGGGCCCGGCTGCGGCGTCCGCCGCCCCGGTGCCGGCCGAGCTGGTCACGGCGGCGGAGCGGACCGTACCGGGGGTGGTGTCGGTGTTGGCCGGCGGCGGCGCGACCGGAGGGTCCACGACCAGCGGGTCCGCGACCGGTTCGGGCTTCGCCGTCGACGACCAGCAGCACCTCATCACCAACGACCACATCCTGGCCAAGGGCGGTGGTGGGCCGGTGACCGTGGAGCTGCCCGACGGCCGCCGGTTCGCCGCCGAGGTGATCGGACGGGAGCCGCGCAGCGACCTGGCCGTGCTGAAGGTGCCGGCATCGGCCGGGCTCACCCCGTTGCCCCTGGCCAAGCCGGGAGCGACCCGGGTCGGTGAGCCGGTCCTCGCCGTCGGTTCGCCGCTCGGTCTGGCCGGGACGGTCACCGCGGGCATCGTCAGCGCGCTGGACCGCCAGGTGCGGCTGGGCAACAACCAGCACAGTGCGGTGCAGACCGACGCCTCCATCAACCCCGGCAACTCCGGTGGGCCCCTCGTCAACGCCCGCGGGGAGGTGGTGGGTGTGAACACCGCCATCGCCACCATCGACGGAAACGGATCGATCGGTATCGGGTTCGCCATTCCGATCGACCAGGTCCAGCAGACCGCCGACACGATCATCGGCAAGGGTGGCTGAGCTGCCCGAACGCCCTGACGGGGGCCATCACTGTCAGATATCCGGCGGCACGGCATCGGGCCATGGAAATATGACGGTCGGTATGGATACTGGCGGAGGTGGAGCGTCCTCTTCTCGCGGTCCTCCTGCTGGTGGGCCTGGTCATCGGATGTGCAGTGGGGTCGGCGTACGCCCGGGCGCGACGCGGGTGGAACGATTACCAGACCGTCAAGAAATCGGTGCCGGGTGCCCGCCGAGGCGCCTGGACACTCGTCCGCGGGGTCGTCGTGAAGGCCGGGGTGATCGCGCTGTTGCTCTTCGGCGCGGTGGCGTACGCGGCGGTCGGCGCCGACGAGGAGACCGCCGGGCCTGCGCCCAGCCAGGCCCCGACAGAGAGTGAGCGTCCGCACCGATGACCCCCAGCGGGTCGTCGCGGGTTAGCCTCGGGGCGTGGACGACGGACTGCGGGTGACCGACCGGTGGGTCGTCCCCGCCGGGGAGCTGCGGGAGCGCTTCTCCCGCTCGTCCGGGCCGGGTGGGCAGGGGGTGAACACCGCCGACTCCCGGGTCGAGCTGAGCTACGACCTGGCCAACTCGCCGGCCGTGCCCGAGTGGCTGCGGTCGCGTGCCCTGGACCGGCTGGCCAACCGCCTGGTCGACGGGGTGCTGACGATCGCCGCCAGTGAGCACCGGGCCCAGTTGGCCAACCGGGAGGCGGCCCGCGAACGGATGACCGCGCTGCTGCGCGAGGCCGCCGCACCCCCACCACCGGCTCGCCGAGCGACCCGCCCGTCACGCGGGGCCAAGGAACGCCGGCTGGCCGAGAAGAAGCGCCAGTCCCAGCGCAAACGCGACCGCCGCACCGACGACGACTGACCGGCCCGCCCCGGGTCAGGCCGGGACGGCGGCGAGCAGCCGGTCGCGAAGCACCGCTGCCCGCTCGGCGAACGCGCGTTGCGCCGTCGCGTACTCCGCACGGCCGTCCGGGGTCTCGACCCGCACCGGCGGGTAGCCGAGTGCGGCCAGGTCGTACGGGCTGGCCCGCATGTCCAGTGTGCGGATGTCCCGGGCCAGCTCGAACGCGTCGGCCACCAGCTCCGCGGGGACCAGCGGCGAGAGCTTGTACGCCCACTTGTACAGATCCATGTTGGCGTGCAGGCAGCCCGGCTGTTCGAGTGCGTGCTGTGTCTCCCGCGTCGGGCTGAGCAGGTTCAACGGTCGAGCCGGCGGCGTGAAGAACCGGAACGCGTCGAAGTGGCTGCACCGTACGCCGCGCTCCTCGACGACCGCGGCGGTCCGCTCCGGGGTCAGCCGCAACGGCCAGGCGTTGTGCCGCAGCTCCTCACGGGTCTGCCGGTAGACCATCGCCCACTCGTGCATCCCGAAGCAGCCGAAGTGCGGCGCCCGCCCGGCGGTGGCCGCCAACAGGGAGCGGATCCAGGCGATCGACTCCCCGCGCCGCGCGCGTACCGCCTCGGTGTCGAGGGTGACCCCGGCGGTGCTGGCGCGGTAGTCCCGGCCGAACTCGGCCGGGTCGGCGTCGCGCAGCTCGACCCCGGCCCCGGGGTGCCAGCGACGGAGCTGGGCCGGGCGGTGCGAGTAGTAGGTGAACAGGAAGTCGGCCACCGGGTGTCGTTCACCACGCCGTCGGCGGGCCAGGTGCGGCGTCAGCCAGACGTCCACGCGTTCCTCGTGGGCCCGTCGGCGGGCCTGCCACTGCGCCACGTCGAGCACGGCGGGGGCGAGGGCGGCGGTCACGCACCCCAGGGTACGACCGCCGCCCGCACACCGGTCAGGGCATGTGCACCCGGACGCCGGCGGAGAACACCCCGCTGCGCAGCTCCAGCTGCTGGGGCGGGTCCCGCCCGTCGACGGTGAAGACCAGCGGGAGCACCATCCGGGTGCCCGCCGCCATCGGGTCGGCGAAGATGTCCCGACCCAGGTTGGCCGCCCGGGTGGCCGGCTCGTCGGTGCTCACCCAGCGCCCGCCGGGCAGGTACGCCCGTTGCAGCTGACCGTGCCAGGGCTGGTGGTCGCCGGTGACGTTGCGCACCCCCACGGTGGCCTGGCAGCGTCGGCCGTTGGCCGGTGCCGCGCCACCGCCGCCGGTCTTGCCGGCCGAGCCCGGCGCGCCACAGGACATCCGGTACACGGTGAACTCGAACGCCGACTCCCGCAGCGGCACACCCACTCCTCCGGTGACCCCGGTGCCCATCCACGCGCCGCTGGTCGGCTGCTTCTGCGTGTCGATCTCCGAGACCTGCCGGGTCGCCGTCCAGCCGGCGGTGCCGACGACGCCGGCCAGCACCACGACGGCGGCACCCACCAACAACCAGACCGGTGGGGTACGCCGACGCCTCGACGGTCTCGGGGCTGCCGGACGCGGATAGACCGTCCCGCGATCACCGTCCGGCCCGTCGCCGGTGGCCAGGGCGGCAGCCGTCACCCGACGCCCGCGCCGACGTCGCCACACCCACACCAGCGCGGCGCTGATCAACAGCAGGGCGGCCAGGCCGGCCAGCAGCACCGGGTACCGCCGCCAGGGCGGCGCCTCGGTGACCTCGGCCGCCGGGGCTCCCGCCGCCTTCCAGGTGGCCGTCGCGCAGTCGTACGGCCGACTGCCGTCACTGGTGAACGCGCAGGCCGGCGCGGTCAGTGGCTGGCCCGGCGCGGTCGCGGCGAGCGCGGTGCCCAGCGTGGTGCTGCTGTGCGCCGGCAGCCGCAACCGCCAGGTCACCTCCGTGCTGGACCCGCCGGCTCTGGTGGACCGGCCGCCGGCGCTGATCGCGGTCGGCGACGAGCCGGCCGGCAGCTCCTGGCGCACCGTGGTGTCCACCGGCGCGTTGCCCACGTTGCGCACCTGGATCCGGTACCTCGGTGCCGGGCTGCTCTCCGGTGCGACGGCCACCGTCACCTGTTGTGGGGGTGCCGACGCCGGTGCCCGGGTCGGTGGCGCCACCGCCGGTGGCGCCGAGGGCGGGGTGGGCTCGGTCAGCCACGCGACCACCGCGACCGGTGGTTGCGTGACGGTCGGGCCGGCGGTCCGCGCCGGTGGCCCTGCGGCGTTCGGTCGTGGCGTCGCGACGACCGGTGGCGCCGCGGCCGGTGATCGTGGCGTCGCGGTCGTTGGTTGTGGCGTGGCGGCCGGTGGTCGTGGCGTGGCCGCCGCCTCCGGGGCCACCGCCGGCAGGGCCGGCACGGCGGCGAGGATGCCGAGGCAGTGTACGAACACTGCGAGGGCTCTGTGGTGTCGTGTCGATGCAGGCATACGAACGAACCTCCGGAGCCGACGGTAGGGGCGGATCGGCTCCGTGCGGGTACGAAGTCGGGAAGACCGCCCCGGTCACCTCCTGCTCCGATAGGGTGCCGCGCTGACGGGTTGGGCACACCTCACGGCCGGTCCTGGCCGGTGGGGGTGTCGGCGGGGCTAGATTGGCCGGGTGCGTATCGCTCGTTTTGCCCATGCCAAGGGAATGTCGTTCGGTGCCGTCGAAGGCGAACCGGAGGCCGGGCCGCAGGGCCTGACCATCGCCGAGATCGAGGGCCACCCGTTCGGCCAACTCTCCTTCAGTGGGGCCCGTTGGGCCCTTTCCGACGTTCGGCTGCTCTCGCCGATCCTGCCCAGCAAGGTCGTGTGTGTCGGCCGCAACTACGCCGACCACGCCGCCGAGCTCGGCAACGACGTGCCCAAGGAGCCGTTGCTCTTCCTCAAGCCGTCCACCTCGGTGATCGGCCCCCGCGACGCCATCCGACTGCCGATCTTCTCCAAGCAGGTCGAGCACGAGGCCGAGCTGGCGGTCGTGATCGGGGCCCCGGGAGCGCGCCGCGCCGACCGGGCCGCCGCCGAACGCGCCATCTTCGGCTACACCTGCGCCAACGACGTCACCGCGCGGGACCTCCAGCGCTCGGACGGGCAGTGGACCCGGGCCAAGGGCTTCGACTCGTTCTGCCCGATCGGGCCGTGGATCACCACCGGTCTGGACGTCTCCGACGTGGAGATCCGCTGTGAGGTGGGTCGCAACCCGGAGGAGATGGAGGTACGCCAGCTCGGCCGGACCAAGGACATGGTCTTCGACGTGGTGGGTCTGGTGTCGTACATCTCGCACGTCATGACTCTGCTGCCCGGAGATGTGGTTCTGACCGGCACTCCGGCCGGGGTTAGCCCGCTCGTCGAGGGGGATACGGTCACCGTGCGGATCGAGGGGATCGGCGAGCTCACCAACCCGGTGGTTCCCGTCGCCTGACCCGTCGGATACCCCTGTTTTCGCAGCTCACGAGGGGTTCGGGGGGATCGGATTTGGCCAGTCCGCACCGGGAGGGTAAAGTTCACTCCCGGCACCGCAAGGTGCCAATGGGGTATGGGGTAATTGGCAGCCCGACTGATTCTGGTTCAGTTAGTCTAGGTTCGAGTCCTGGTACCCCAGCGCTGCTGGAATTCGCGAGAGTTCCAGACGCTGGATTCTGACGGAGTTCGACTCCGCCCCTCCGGGGGCGGAGAGTGGTCTCTGGTAGAGTGCAGCTCCTCCGCCCGCATGGGTGGGGGAGCAAGAGCTAGTTCTGGCCCCGTCGTCTAGTGGCCCAGGACGCCGCCCTCTCAAGGCGGTAGCGCCGGTTCGAATCCGGTCGGGGCTACATTGTGCACAGCCCGTCTCACCTGGTGAGGCGGGCTGTTTCGCTTGTCCGCGCCGGCCCGTTGGTTGTCTGCGCCGGCCCGCTGCGGTTGTCTGCGCCGGCCCGCTGCGCGCCGCACCCCGCGATCATGCCGACGCCACAGTGCCGCTAGACTACAGCCGTGCCGCCCGCGAGGGCGGTGAACGGAAAAGTTCTGGCCCCGTCGTCTAGTGGCCCAGGACGCCGCCCTCTCAAGGCGGTAGCGCCGGTTCGAATCCGGTCGGGGCTACAACACCGAAAGCCCGTCCCGCCTCTGGCAGGACGGGCTTTTCCCGTACCCACCCGCCCGCCCCCGGCCCGCCCCCCTTCCCCCACCTCCGCCTCGGTGATCAAGAGCTTTGCGTCACCGCTTTCGGCGTGTCGTGACGCAAACCTCTTGATCACCGGGGGAGTGGGGTGGGCCAGGGGCAGGGGCAGGGGCAGGGGCAGGGGTGGGGGTGGGGGTGGGGTTAGAGGCCGGAGAGGCGTTGGCCGGCTCTCACCACTGCCATGGCGTGGCGTTCGCCGGGGCGGCGGCCCAGGCGCTCTATCGGGCCGGAGATGCTCACCGAGGCGATCACGCGGCCGGTGCGGTCACGGATCGGGGCGGAGACGCTCGCCACACCGGCCTCCCGCTCGGCGACACTCTGCGCCCAGCCACGACGGCGTACCTCGGCCAGTGTCCTGCCGGTGAACTTGCTGCGCGGCAGCAACGGCATCACCGCCTCCGGTGGCTCCCAGGCGAGCAGAATCTGGGCCGCGGAGCCGGCCGTCATCGGCAGCACCGAGCCGACCGGAACGGTGTCCCGCAGGCCGCTGGCGCGCTCCGCCGCCGCCACGCAGATCCGCTCGTCGGCGCGGCGCAGGTAGAGCTGTGCGCTCTCACCGGTGGCGTCGCGCAGCGCGGCCAGCAAGGGCTCGGCGGCCGTGAGCAGAACGTCTGGCGCGGCGTTGGCCAGCTCACCCAGCCGAGGGCCGGGACGCCACCTCCCCTGTGTGTCGCGCACCAGCATCCGGTGAATCTCCAGGGCCTGTGCCAGCCGGTGTGCGGTGGCTCGGGGCAGCTTGGTGCGTTCAACGAGTTCGGCCAGGCTGGCGCCGTCTACGCAGGCGGCCAGGATGACCACCGCCTTGTCGAGAACGCCGACACCGCTCATACTGTGTCCCACAAGCCGAAACTTACCTCCCAGAATTTAGGATGTCCAGATGGTGGGAGTCACTCCTGAGCCGAGGACCCTGGCCGAGAAGGTCTGGGACACGCACGTCGTACGGTCCGCCGCTGGTGAGCCGGACCTGCTCTTCATCGACCTGCACCTCCTGCACGAGGTGACCAGCCCGCAGGCGTTCGACGGGCTGCGGCTCGCCGGGCGCCGGGTGCGTCGTACCGACCTGACCCTCGCGACCGAGGACCACAACACCCCGACCGGGTACGCCGACCCTGCGTTCCGCCTCCGCCGCGGTGACCTGCTCACCATCGAGGACCCCACGTCGCGTACGCAGATCGAGACGTTGCGCCGCAACTGCGCCGAGTTCGGGTTGCGGCTGCACCCGCTCGGTGACGACAACCAGGGCATCGTGCACGTGATCGGCCCGCAGCTCGGTGTCACCCAGCCGGGCATGACGATCGTCTGCGGTGACTCGCACACCGCCACCCACGGCGCGTTCGGCGCGCTCGCCTTCGGCATCGGCACCAGCGAGGTGGAGCACGTGCTGGCCACCCAGACGCTGCCGCAGAGCCGGCCGAAGACGATGGCCGTGAACGTCACCGGCCGCCTCGCGCCCGGTGTCACCGCCAAGGACCTGGTGCTGGCGCTGATCACCCAGGTCGGCACCGGCGGTGGGCGCGGGCACATCGTCGAGTACCGCGGCGAGGCGATCCAGGCCCTCTCCATGGAGGGGCGGATGACCATCGCCAACATGTCCATCGAGTGGGGCGCCAAGGCCGGCATGATCGCGCCGGACGAGACCACCTTCGCGTACCTCAAGGGTCGGCCGAACGCGCCGCAGGGCGCCGACTGGGACGCGGCGCTGGCGTGGTGGCGGACGCTGCCCACCGACGAGGGCGCGCGCTTCGACGCCGAGGTGACCCTGGACGCCAGCCGGGTCACCCCGTTCGTCACCTGGGGCACCAACCCCGGCCAGGGGGCGCCGCTGAGCGCGCCGGTGCCGGACCCGGAGGAGTTCACCACCGACTCGGAGCGTGCCGCCGCGCGCCGCGCCCTGGAGTACATGGACCTGCGTCCCGGCACCCCACTGCGGGAGCTGCCCATCGACGTGGTCTTCGTGGGCTCCTGCACCAACGGTCGTCTGGAGGACCTGCGGGCCGCCGCCGACGTGCTGCGGGGGCACCAGGTCGCCGACGGCGTCCGGATGCTCGTGGTGCCCGGTTCCGCCGCTGTGCGGGAGGCCGCCGAGGTCGAGGGGCTGGACAAGGTCTTCACCGACGCCGGGGCCGAGTGGCGGTTCGCCGGCTGCTCCATGTGTCTGGGGATGAACCCCGACACGCTGAAGCCGGGCGAGCGCTCCGCGTCCACCTCGAACCGCAACTTCGAGGGCCGTCAGGGCCGGGGTGGGCGTACCCACCTGGTCTCCCCGCCGGTTGCCGCCGCCACCGCCGTGGTCGGTCGGCTGGCCGCCCCCGCCGACCTGTAGAAGGGACCGAGGAGATGGACAAGTTCACCACCCACACCGGCACCGCCGTGCCGCTGCGTCGGTCCAACGTGGACACCGACCAGATCATCCCCGCCGTGTACCTCAAGCGGGTGACCCGGACGGGTTTCGCCGACGGGCTGTTCAACGCGTGGCGGGAAGACCCGGCATTCGTGCTCAACGATGACAGCTATTCCGGGGCGTCGATCCTCATCGCCGGTCCGGAGTTCGGCACCGGCTCCTCCCGCGAGCACGCCGTGTGGGCACTGCGGGACTGGGGCTTCCGCGCGGTGGTGTCCCCCCGCTTCGGCGACATCTTCCGTGGCAACGCCCTCAAGGAAGGTCTGTTGCCGGTCGAGTTGGAATTGAAAGCCGTCGAAGAGTTGTGGGATCTGGTCGAGTCGGATCCGACCACTCCGGTGACCGTCGACCTGACCGCCCGCCAGCTCCGGGCGGGGGACGCCAGCTGGTCGTTCCCGCTGGACGACTTCAGCCGTTGGCGGCTGCTGGAGGGCCTGGACGACATTGGACTCACCCTTCGGCACGCCGCCGACATCGACTCCTACGAGGCGCGCCGACTGCCGTTCCTGCCCTCCGTGGCATAGCCGTACGCCCGCTCACACAGCGAATTCCACCCCCATCGGTCCAACCGGTGGGGGTGAATCCGTTACGACACAAGGGCTTTTTTCTACCGAATGTTTGTGTCTCGGCAGCACAGGGCATACCGTGCGCGCAGAATGGCTCGCGTCGAGTCAGTTGCACAATCGGGAGGAAGTCGTGAACAAGGCCGAGCTCATCGAGGCGCTCGCTGTTCGCCTGGGGGACCGGAAGATGGCGACGGCCGCGCTCGACGCGGTCCTCACCGAGGTCCAGGCGGCAGTCACCAAGGGCGAGAAGGTGGCGATCACCGGATTCGGAGCATTCGAAAAGCGTGTGCGTGGCGCGCGAACAGCGCGCAACCCTCGTACCGGCGAGGCGGTGAAGGTCAAGAAGACGTCAGTCCCGACCTTCCGCGCCGGCGCCGGGTTCAAGGAGATGGTGGCCAGCGGCAAGGTGCCGAAGGCCACGGTGGCGACGAAGAAGGCCGCCGCCAGCACCGCCACGGCCAAGGCCGCCGGCACCAAGGCAGCCGGTACGAAGGCGGCTGGCACCAAGGCAGCCGGCACGAAGGCGGCGGGCACCAAGGCAACCGCGGCCAAGACGGCCGCCAGTAAAAAGACTGCCCCGGCCAAGGCGAGCAAGACCACCACGGCGACCAAGACGGTCGCCAGCAAGAAGACCGCCCCGGCCAAGGCGAGCAAGACCACCACGGCGACCAAGACGGCCGCCGGCAAGAAGACCACCGCGGCGGCGAAGAAGACCACCGCGGTGACCAAGTCGACCGCGGCGAAGAAGACCACCACGGCGGCGAGCAAGAGCGCGGCGGCCAAGAAGGCGCCGGCGAAGAAGGCTCCGGCCAAGAAGGCGGCCAGCAAGCGCTGACCGACCTGCCCCGAAAGGGCGTCCACCCGTGGGTGGGCGCCCTTTCGGCGTACGGGGGCCGTTGACCCGCTCGCCTCGCTCGCGCAGAATCGCCGTGCCGGTCCCCCTCCGCCGGCCCGTCGACGCGAAATGGGGCGCCGGTGCGCTACCGCCAGCTCACCACCGGGACGCTCGCGCTGGGCGTCCTCCTGCTCATCGACGTGCTGCGGGTCTGGTTGCCCGGCATCATCACCATCTTCGGCCAGGCGGCGTCCACGCCGGCCGAGCTGATGGGCGCGTTCGCCCTCGGCTGGTTCGTGCTAGCGCTGGGCGCGCCCGCGGTGGTCCGCCGGATCGGCGCCCGCCCGGTCACGGTCGCCGCCGCCGTTCTGCTGGCCGCCGCCCGGCTCGCGCTCACCGCGACACCCGGCGGGCGTACGCAGCTCTGGTTGGCCACCGCTGGGCTGCTCGCCGGACTGGTCTGGCTGGTCGGCGTCGCCGCCGGCATCGACCGACCGGTTCCGGGGCTGGCGTTGGGTCTCGCGGTCAACGCGGCCCTGCACGCGGTGTTGGACACCGTCGACCTGGTGTGGCGGGGCGACTGGTTGGCCTGGCTGCTCAGCTCCGTCGCGGTGGTGCTGTTCGTGCTCGGCACGGCGCAGCCCGGCACCCCTGCCGAGGCCGGCACGCGTGCCGGTGGCGCGTGGGCCTGGCTGCTGGCCGGGCCGGCGCTGCTGCTGGCCGGAATGGTCGCGCTCTCCCCGGCGCTGGCCCGGACCGGGATGTCGTACCTGGTGGCCGGGGACGGTGTGGCTCGTTCGCCGCTGTTCGGCCTGGCGCCGGTGCCGGTGGCCGTCGCCGGGTTCCTGTGCACCGCGTTGACCCGGCCGCCGCGAGGGTGGGGCCGTGCGTACGGGCCGGTGGCGCTGCTGGCCGGCGCGGTGCTGTTCGCTCTCGACCGGGGTGACCTGCTCCTCCCGGCCGTCCTGCTGGCCGCCGTCGGGCTCGGTGCCTGCCTGGCCCTCGCCGACGTCGCCAGCGGCCCGGAGAGCGTCACCAGCGGCCCGGAGAGCGTCACCAGCGGCCCGGAGAGCGTCACCGGCAGCGCCGGCGGCACGGGGGCCCGCCGGGGGTACGCGGTGGCCGCCGGCATGGTCGTCTTCGCGCTGGGAGCGATCGGCTACTACTCCGCCTACGACCTCGGTTACCCCAACGCGGCGGTGCCCGTGGTGGTGGCCGCGCTGGTCGCCGTCGTCGCGTTCGCCGCGCGTCCCGTCGCACACCGGCTGCCCGGGCCGTTTCCGCCGCTCCGGGCCGCCGCCGCGGTCACCGCGCTGGCCCTGCTTGCGCCGGTGCTCGCCGACGAGGTCCCGGTGGCCAGCAACCGGGAGGGCCCGCCGGAGCGGCTGACCGTGGTGGCGTACAACATCCGGATGGGTTTCGGGCTGGACGGTCGGTTCGACCTGCCCGGGCTCACCGAGGTCGTCGACCGGCAACGGCCCGACGTGGTGCTGCTCAGCGAGGTGGACCGCGCCTGGCTGCTCAACGGTGGGCACGACACCCTGGACCTGCTGGCCGGCCGCCTCGGTATGCCGTACGTCTTCGGGCCGGCCGCCGACCCGGTCTGGGGTGACGCGGTGCTCAGCCGTTGGCCGATGCGCGACCCGCGTAGCCTGCCGCTACCGGCCGTCGGTGCGCCCACCGGGGCGCAGGCTCTCGCCGTCACACTGGACCTGGGTGACGGTGTCCGTACCGCCGTGGTCAGCACCCACCTGCAACCGCCACCCGGGCAGGGCCCGGTGGTGCAGGCCCGCGCGGTCGCGGACTTCGCCACCCGGTACGCGGCCGGCCGACCCCTGGTTGTCGCGGGCGACCTGAACACCGAGCCCGGCGACGAGGCGTACGCGGAGTTCACCGACGCGGGCCTCGCCGACGCGTTCGCGGCCGCCCGACCGCTGGCGACCAGCCCGGCGGACGACCCGCGCCAACAGATCGACCACATCTTCGTCTCGCCCGGCCTGGCACCCAGCAACCCGGTGGCGCCCCGCAGCACGGCCAGCGACCACCTGCCGGTCGCGGTGACCCTGACCCTGCCGCCCCGCTGACAGCACTGGGCCCGTGCGAAGCCGGGCCGGTGCGAAGCCGGGCCCTACAGGCGGTCGGCGGCCAGCAGCCGGTCGGCGGTGAACGCGAGCAGCCAACCACCGCCCTTGGGCGTGGTGAAGTCCTCGTCGGTGCGGCCGGTGAGGTGCTCCAGCGCGCCCGGCAGCACCTTGCCCTGACTGCACACCGCCACCTGCCCACCGGCGGTGGCCAACTCCAGCAGCCGGGCGGCGGTGGCCAGGATCTGCTCGTCGCTCTGCTGGCCGGGCTGGGGCTCGTCCAGGTCGCCGCAGATTTCGATCGGCAGGTCGAGCAGCGCCGCCGCCGGATCCAGTGTCTGCACGCACCGTCGCGGTGACGCCGACACCAGCCGGGACGGCCGGATCAGGGCGACCAGGTCGGCCAGCGCGCTCGCCTGGGCCCACCCCTCCGCGTCCAGGGGTCGCCCGACGTCCGGGCCGGACCAGGTGGCCCGCTTGCCGGCGTGCGCGTGCCGCACCAGCGCGACCGTCGCGGTCACCGGCGGCAGCGCGGCGAACGCCGCCAGGACCTCGGCGTCGTGGGGGTAGCTGACCAACCGGATCGCGTCGTCCACCGCGAGCCAACGCATGTCGTCCACCTCGGTGTCCGGTTGGAAACCGCCGCTGGCCACCGCGAGCATCGACCAGTAGTCGACCAGCTTGGCCTGCCCCTCGCTGCGGTAGCGCACCGACGGCAGCCGGACCTGCGGCACGCCCCGTACGTCGGACTCCTCCGCCACCTCGCGGACCGCCGCCGCCAGCGCGTGTTCACCCGGCTCCAGTTTGCCCTTCGGCAGAGTCCAGTCGCCGTAACGGGGGCGGTGCACCACACAGACGCGTACGCCGTCGGGGGTCGGCCGCCAGGCCACCCCGCCCGCCGCCCGGATGCCGATCACGGCAGCCAACTGGTCCGCCGTCGCCGGGTCGCCCGATGCCAGGCGGCCGGGAGGAGGCCCCGCATCCGGCGTACGGACCCGCGTTCCCGCTCGGCGAGCCGCCCGGCGGTGACCGCCAGCTCGTGGTCGTCCGGCCGCTCGGCGGCGATCTCCAGCCAGGTGTCCGCTGCCACTGCCGCGTCCTGGTGCTCGCCGAGGACGTCCTGCACCCGGGCCAGGGCGCGGGACAGTCGGCGCGCACCCTTGCTGACCGTCGGTGCCACCGCGTTGACCGCGTAGCGGGCCTGCTTGGCCTCCTTGCGAACGGCGTGCCAACGGTCGTCCGGTGACTCCGGGTCGAGCCCGTCGACCCCGTCCGGCCCGCTCAGCCGCGACCAGGGCCGGGCCACCAGCGCGGGCAGCGCCTCGCCCGCGGGTGCCGCCGCCCGGCGGGTGAGCCGGGGCGCGCGGGCGGCCAGCACCAGCGAATCCACCAGAGCCAGGTAACGCGCGGAGCGCAGCGCCTCGTCGATGGCGGCGTGCGCCGTCCGCTGCCGTTCGGCGAGCACCTCGTCCAGTCGGTCCACCGCCCCCGGATCGAGTGGGCTGAGCGGGTCGGCGTCGGCGGTGCGGCGCAGCCGTGCGCGCAGCACCTCGGCATCGCGGGCCGCGCCGAGAACACCGGCCAGCCAGCGCAGCTCGTCCCGCAGCGGGCGGGACCAGGTCTTGCGGAGCAGCGGCTTGAAGGTGCGCAGGTCACTGCGTAGGCGTCGACAGGCGACCCGCATCTGGTGCACGGCAGTGTCCCCACTGGCGGCCGGGGCCCGCAGCCGGACCAGTGGGTCGTGCGCCAGCAGCCGGCGGATCTCCTTGCGGACCGCTTCGGTCACCACGTCGCCCGCACTCGCCCCGTCGGTCAGCCCGGCCGGCGCGACCAGGTCCGGATCGGCCTGCGCCGTCGCGCCCAGAGCCCGTACGTGCTTCGGGGTGAACGACCCGCCCCGGGCGCCAGCCTCGCGCAGCACCGCGCCGATCCGGTCGAGCAGCTCGCGGTCGCCGGCCTTGCGCTCCGCCTCCACCTCGCGGAACGTGTCGGTGGTGGCGCCGGAATCGTCCAGCACGGTCACCCGGTCGTCCACCACCTCGGCCAGCACGGTGCCGGCCTTGTCGCACACCTCGTACGCGTGCCGGACCGTCCGCACCACCGTCACCGGGGCCAGCGGTGCCCCCCGGTGCAGGACGGTGACCAGCTCCACCAGCTCCGGTGGTGGCTGCCCCTTCGGCCCTGGACGGGAGATCTCGTGCCGGACGCCCGGCGTCCCGGTCGGCAGTTTCACCGTCCAGGGCAGCTCGTCGCCCCGGCGGTGACGCAGGGAGGCGCCGGCGCGAGCCAGCCGAAGGTCGACGGTGTCGAGATAGCGGGCGACCAGCGTCACCGCCGGCAGCGCCCGGACCCGACCCCCGGCCGGGGCCGTGGCGGCCAGGTCCGGCAGCACATAGGTGTCGTCCACCTCGTACTTCTGCTCCTCCTCGACCATCAGCTCAGCCTATGCGGTGATCGGTCAGCCGGCCGTGCCACCGACGCGGCGCAACAGCAGTTCCTGTAGGTGCGCCCGGGCGTTGTCGTCGTCGCTGGTCCGCCGGGTCCAGCTGCCGTCGCCGGCCAGCTCGAACGCGTCCACGTCGGGACTCATCGCGGCCGCCAGCACGTGGTCCAGCTCGGCTCGGGCGATCGGGTCGGTCACCTGCACCAGCGCCTCCACCCGACGGTCCAGGTTGCGGTGCATCAGGTCGGCCGACCCCATCCAGAACTCGGCCTCGCCGTTGTTGCCGAACCGGAAGACCCGCGAGTGCTCCAGGAAACGACCGAGGATCGAGCGGACGCGGATGTTGTCCGACAGCCCGGGCACCCCGGGACGCAGCGTGCACATGCCCCGGATGAGCAGGTCGACGTGGACGCCGGCCTGGGAGGCCCGGTACAGCGCGTCGGTCACCCCCTCGTCGACCAGGGAATTGACCTTGAACTGGACCAGGCCGGGCATACCCAGTCGGACGTGCGAGATCTCCCGCTCGATCCGCTCGATGAGGCCGGTGCGGATGCCCTGTGGGGCGACCAGCAACCGCCGGTAGGCGGTCTGCCGGCTGTAGCCGGTGAGGACGTTGAACAGGTCGGTGAGGTCCGCGCCGATCTCCGGGTCGGCGGTGAGCATGCCGAAGTCCTCGTACAGTCGGGCGGTCTTGGGGTGGTAGTTGCCCGTGCCGATGTGGCAGTAACGGCGGATCTGGTTGCCCTCCTGACGCACCACCAGCGCGGTCTTGCAGTGCGTCTTCAGGCCGACCAGGCCGTACACCACGTGGCACCCGGCGCGTTCCAGCGTGCGGGCCCAGCCGATGTTGGCCACCTCGTCGAAGCGGGCCTTCACCTCCACCAGCACCACCACCTGCTTGCCGGCGGCGGCCGCGTCGACCAACGCGTCGACGATGGGGGAGTCCCCGCTGGTGCGGTAGAGGGTCTGCTTGATGGCCAGCACGTTCGGGTCGGCGGCGGCCTGCTCGATGAAGCGCTGCACGCTGGTGGCGAACGAGTGGTACGGGTGGTGCACCAGGATGTCCCCGTCGCGCAGGGTGGAGAAGACGCTGCGCGGCACCTCGCCCTCGGCGAGCCGGGGGTGGGTGGAGGGCACGAACGGCGGGTCCTTGAGGTCCGGTCGGTCGGCCTCCCCGTAGACCTGCCACAGCGCGGACAGGTCCAGCAGGCCGGGCACCCGAAGTACGTCCTGGTCGTCCATGTCCAATTCGCGTACGAGCAGCTCCAGCACGTGGTCGGAGATGGACGCGGCCACCTCCAGACGCACCGGCGGGCCGAACCGCCGCCGGGCCAGCTCCCGTTCCAGGGCCTGGAGCAGATCCTCGTCGCGGTCCTCGTCGACCTCCACCTCGGCGTTGCGGGTGACCCGGAACAGGTGGCACTCGACCACCTGCATACCACTGAACAACTGCCCCAGGTGCACCGAGATCAGGTCTTCCAGGGGCAGCATCCGTACGCCCGGCTGGCCCCGGTCGACCCGGACGAAGCGGGGCACGTTGTTGGGCACCTTCACCCGCGCGAACAGCTCGGAACCGCCGTTCGGGTCGCGGACCGCCACCGCCAGGTTCAGCGAGCGCCCCGAGATGTACGGGAACGGGTGCGCCGGGTCCACCGCGAGCGGGGTCAGCACCGGGAAGATGTGCTCCCGGAAGTAGGTGCGCAGGCGTTCGCGCTCCGGGTCGCCCAGCTCGCCCCAGCGCAGGATGCGGATGCCCTCGTCGGCCAGCTTGGGCAGCACGTCGTCGACGAAGCAGGCGGCGTGGCGGGCACCCAGCGCCGCGGTGCGCTCGGCGATCAGCTCCAACTGGGTACGCAGGGGCAGCCGGTCGCCGCCGCGCACCGGCAGGCCGGCGGAGAGCCGCCGCTTCAGCCCGGCGATCCGCACCATGTAGAACTCGTCCAGGTTGCTGGCGAAGATCGCCAGGAACTTGGCCCGTTCCAGCAGTGGGGTGCGCTGGTCCTCGGCCAGGGTGAGCACGCGGGCGTTGAAGTCGAGCCAGGAGAGCTCCCGGTTGAGGAACCGGTCCTCCGGCAGTGGCGTCGGCGGCGCGGCGTCCTCGTCGTCGTCGGCGCCGGTCGGCAGGTCGTCCGGCAGGACCTGGTGGACGCCCCCGGCGGTCGGGCCGGTCGCCCCGATGGTCGGCCCGGGATCCAGGACCTCGTCCAGCCCGGAGGAGGCGGCAGCCGGGTCGTCGGCGAGGGTGTCGGCGCGGGCGGCGCCGGCCCGTTCGGCGCGGGACGGGCGGAATCGGCCGTCGGTGCCGCGCGCGCGGGAGCCGTTGCGGAGATCGGTGGCGGGCGGGTGGGCCGGTTGCTCGCGAGGGGTGCTCACCCGCTCATAATCACCCGATTACGGTAAACGCAAAATGAACTTGGGCTCGCCGGCTCAGATCATCGTCGGCAATGTCACCCGGACGACCTCTCCGTCGGGATCCGTGTCGATGCGGACCCGCTGGCCCAGCCGGAGTAGCCGCAGCCCGGAGGCATCGAAGGCACGCGCGGGGAAGCGCATCTCGGTGCCGTCGTCGAGCAGCAGGACACCGCTGCGTGTTGCCGCGTCATAACTGGCCACCGTGCCCTGCATGCTGGCACCGTACACCCGGGGGGTCACCCCGCGGAGCGGGCCGGCCGGCTGGCGGCGGTGACGAGCGCGGCGGTGCGCGGCCCCAGTCCGAGCCGGGCGGCGGCGGCCAGGTCCGCGGCGGTGTCCACGTCCCGGCGCAGGCTGGGCCAGTCGCCGGTCAGGGGCAACGCCCCGCTCGCCGCGTGCGCGACCGCCGAGCCCACCCCGAAGCGAGGATCCAGCGGCACACCCGGCGGGGCGGCGAGCAGCACCGTGCCGCTGCCGGGGGCGTCCGGCACGAACCGGCGTACCCCACCTCGGCCGTTCTGCGCCGCGAGCAGCGCGCCGGCCAGCTCGGGCGGGCGCAGCGCCGGCAGGTCCGC
>NZ_JAKKFI010000078.1 GCF_022230955.1 Micromonospora cabrerizensis | reverse complement strand
ACCCACGGCGAAGGCCCCGCCCCACGGCGAAGGCCCCGCCCCACGGCGAAGGCCCCGCCCCACGGCGAAGGCCCCGCCCCACGGCGAAGGCCCCGCCCCACGGCGAAGGCCCCGCCCCCTGCGATCCGAAGATCGCGGGGACGGGGCCCGTCGTCGTTCAGCGGGTCACTTACCGCCGGCGAGCTTCTCCCGCAGTGCGGCGAGCGCCTCGTCGGTGGCCAGGGTGCCGGCCGGCTCCTCGGCCTGCCGGCTCGGGGCCGGGCTGGACGAGGAGGTGGTGCCACCGCCGCCGCCACCGGCAGCGGCCGGGACGACCGGAGTCGGGTTGGCAGCGGCCTCGGCGTCGGCGGCCCGAGAGGTCTGCACCTGCTTGGTGTGGGCCTCCCAGCGCAGACGAGCCTCGGCGTACTGGTTCTCCCAGGTCTCGCGCTGCTTGTCGTACCCCTCGAGCCACTCGCCCGTCTCCGGGTCGAAGCCCTCCGGGTAGATGTAGTTGCCCTCGGTGTCGTACGTCGCGGCCATGCCGTAGAGGGTCGGGTCGAAGTGCTCCTCGCCCTCGACGAAGCCCTCGTTGGCCTGCTTGAGCGACAGCGAGATCCGGCGGCGCTCCAGGTCGATGTCGATGACCTTGACCATGACCTCGGAGCCAACCTGGACGACCTGCTCCGGGATCTCCACGTGGCGCTCGGCCAGCTCGGAGATGTGGACCAGGCCCTCGATGCCGTCGTCCACGCGGACGAACGCACCGAACGGAACCAGCTTGGTGACCTTGCCCGGCACGATCTGCTGGATCGCGTGGGTGCGGGCGAACTGCCGCCACGGGTCTTCCTGGGTCGCCTTCAGCGACAGCGAGACACGCTCGCGGTCCAGGTCGACGTCCAGGACCTCGACCTCGACCTCCTGGCCGACCTCGACAACCTCGGACGGGTGGTCGATGTGCTTCCAGGACAGCTCGGAGACGTGCACCAGACCGTCGACGCCGCCGAGGTCCACGAAGGCGCCGAAGTTGACGATCGAGGACACGACGCCCTTGCGGACCTGGCCCTTCTGCAGCTTGTTGAGGAACTCGGTGCGCACCTCGGACTGCGTCTGCTCCAGCCAGGCCCGGCGGGACAGGACCACGTTGTTGCGGTTCTTGTCCAGCTCGATGATCTTGGCCTCGAGCTCACGCCCGACGTACGGCTGCAGGTCGCGCACACGACGCATCTCGACCAGGGACGCGGGCAGGAAGCCCCGCAGCCCGATGTCGAGGATGAGGCCGCCCTTGACCACCTCGATGACCGAACCGCGGACGACGCCGTCCTCGTCCTTGATCTTCTCGATCGTGCCCCAGGCCCGCTCGTACTGTGCCCGCTTCTTGGAGAGGATCAGACGACCCTCCTTGTCCTCCTTCTGGAGGACCAGGGCCTCGATGTGGTCGCCAACCGTCACAACCTCGGCGGGGTCCACGTCGTGCTTGATCGACAACTCCCGAGAGGGGATGACACCCTCGGTCTTGTAGCCGATGTCGAGCAGGACCTCGTCCCGATCGACCTTGACGACGGTTCCTTCGACAATGTCGCCGTCGTTGAAGTACTTGATGGTCTCGTCGATCGCGGCGAGGAATGCCTCCTCGGAACCGAGATCGTCGTGGGTGACCCGGGTGGCGCTCGAGGGGGCCTCGATGCTGCTCGTCATGTGGGCGGTTGCTCCGGTCGGTGGGTTGTCACAGCAGGCTGGTGTCGCAGTGACCTGTTCGCGCCAGCGGATCCGCCGCCGGGCACACCGAACGATCGCCTAGTGAGATCATGATGTGGCTCCGACGACCGCGTACCTGCTCCCTGCCGAGGCAACGCGATCCGCGAGCGCATCGTCTAGCCTACCGTGCGCATTACCACAGCGTGCAAGCCCTCCCGGCTTCTCTGTGTGCGGTGACCTGCGAAAGGCGAACAATCGCCCGGAAACGACCCCTGCTGTCTCGTGCGTCACAGCAGCCCCAGGCGTCGCACCGTCGACTGGTCGGGTGATCGACTCGGCTTCCTGAATGTCGCCGCATCCTGCCGGCTCGGACGCCGCGACGTCGCCGAAACCGGGTCGGTCAGGCGTCCACCGCGCGAGGAGTCGCCGATGTCGGACGCGCCGCCGCACCGAACAGGGTGGATGGGGCCTAGCGTGAGCGCCGTGGATGACGACAGCCGGGTCACCCGGCGCCGGGTGGGTGACGCCGAGGCCCGGCGGGCCAACCGCGGCTGGTGGGACACCGACGCCGACGACTACCAGGCCGAGCACGGCGCGTTCCTCGGCGACGTGGACTTCGTCTGGTGTCCGGAGGGGCTGCGCGAGGCCGACGCCCGGCTGCTGGGTGACCTGTCCGGGCGACGGGTGCTGGAGGTGGGTTGCGGCGCGGCGGCCGCTGCCCGCTGGCTCGCCACCCAGGGCGCCCGGCCGGTCGCCTTCGACCTGTCCGCCGGCATGTTGCGGCACGCCGCCAAGGCCGCCGACGACACCGGGGTACGCGTACCGCTGGTGCAGGCCGACGCCCTCGCCCTGCCGTTCGCCGACCGGTCGTTCGACCTCGCCTGCACCGCGTTCGGCGCGATTCCGTTCGTGGACGACTCGGCGGCCCTGCACGCCGAGGTGCACCGGGTGCTGCGGCCCGGGGGGCGGTGGGTGTTCTCGGTGACCCACCCGATGCGCTGGATCTTCCTCGACGACCCCGGTGAGGGCGGACTGACGGCCGTCCACTCGTACTTCGACCGCTCCCCCTACGTGGAGCAGGACGAGTCCGGCGTGGCCACCTACGTCGAGCAGCACCGCACCCTCGGCGACCGGATCCGCGAGCTGGTCGGCGCCGGGTTCCGACTGCTGGACCTGGTGGAGCCGGAGTGGCCGGAGGGTCATCAGGGAATCTGGGGGCAGTGGAGCCCGCTGCGGGGTCGGCTCTTCCCCGGTACCGCCATCTTCGTCACCGAGAAGCCCACCGACTGAGCGCGCCGACGTGATCGAGTTGACCGAGCCGTTCGACATCGAGCTGCCGATCGCCGAGATCACGCCGTAGGCGGCCGGGCCGGCCGGCCGTTTCGCCCCGCTCGTGTCGGGTAGCCGAGGAGCATGGCCGAACAGAGATTCCACCAGGGCGACCATGTCTCCTGGTCGGCCCACGGCAGCCGCGCGTACGGCGTGGTGCGGGGCACGACCACCGAGCGGACGCGGATCCGCGGGCGGGCCGTGAGCGCGGCCCCCGACGACCCGCAGTACCGGGTCCGCAGTGACGGAACGGGCCACGACGTGGCCCACCGCCCCGAGGCGCTGCGTCATGAGCAAGGCTGACGACCCGGGCCGGGACACCTACCGGGAGTTCACCGAGGCGGTGAACATGAAGCCCGGCGAGCTGTCTACGTGGCTCGAAACCGACGAGTCCAAGCAGGTCGGCTGGCACAAGGGTGGGCGTTCCGGTGGCGGCGAGTCCGTCGGCCACGAGTCCGGCCGGAAGATCATCAACCTGTTGCGCCGCAAACGCGGCGATCTGTCCGAGGGCGACTACAAGCACATGCGCAAGGTGGTCGGCTACGTCCGACGGCACATGGCGCAACGCCCGTCCGGCAACGTGCGCGACACCAAGTGGCGCTGGTCCCTGATGAACTGGGGCCACGACCCCATGAAGTAAGCACGACCCCAAGACGTGGTCTGTGGACCCGCCCCGACCCCGTCACTACCCGGCAAGATCCGCGCAACATCGGCGAAGTTGCTGCCTCAGAACGTCGCGACCCAGCACTTTCCCCGAAGTTGCGCAGATCTTGGCTCGGTGCCGGTGCGCCACGGCAACAGCAGCGCGGACCTCGCGATCAAAGGCGCTGTCACCCCGCGCAGGACCGACCGCAGAAACCCCGTCGGGGTTCCGGGGCAGCCCGACCCGCGCAGGGATCAAGCCTGACCGCCCGGAGCGGGTCGGGCTGCCCCGGAACCCCCAACCGCAACCAACCCGGAATCCCGACCGCAACCAACCCGGAATCCCGACCGCGACCACCGAAGGCTCAGTGGTCGGCGCTGTTCCAGTCCCGGCCCTCGCCCACGGACACCTCCAACGGCACCGACAGCGGGTACGCCCCGCCCATCTCGTGCCGGACCAGCGCCTCCAGAGCCTCCCGCTCACCGGGGGCCACCTCGAAGACCAGCTCGTCGTGCACCTGCAACAGCATCCGCGAGCGCAGCCCAGCCTCGCCCAGCGCCGTGTCGACGTGCAGCATCGCCACCTTGATGATGTCGGCGGCGGAACCCTGGATCGGGGCGTTGAGCGCCATCCGCTCGGCGATGTCACGGCGCTGCCGGTTGTCGCTGACCAGGTCGGGCAGGTAGCGGCGGCGACCCAGGATGGTGGAGGTGTAGCCGTCCTGACGGGCCTTGGCGACCACCTGGTGCAGGTAGTCGCGCACCCCACCGAAGCCGGCGAAGTAGTTCTCCATCAGCCCGCGCGCTTCCTCGGTGTTGATCCCGAGCTGCTGGGACAGACCGAAGGCGCTCAGCCCGTACGCCAGGCCGTAGTTCATGGCCTTGATCTTGCGGCGTTGGTCGGGGGTGACCTGGTCGAGCGGCACGCCGAAGACCGACGAGGCGGTGGCGGCGTGGAAGTCGGCGCCGGAGTTGAAGGCGTCGATCAGCGCGTCGTCCGACGACAGGTGCGCCATGATGCGCATCTCGATCTGGCTGTAGTCGGCGGTGAGCAGGCACTCGTAGCCGTCCCCCACGACGAAGGCACGGCGGATCCGCCGGCCCTCCTCGGTGCGGATCGGGATGTTCTGCAGGTTGGGCTCGGTGGAGGAGAGTCGACCGGTGGCCGCCACCGTCTGGTTGAACGTGGTGTGGATCCGGCCGTCGTCGGAGACCGACTTGAGCAGACCGTCCACCGTCGACTTGAGCTTGGCGACGTCGCGGTGGCGCAGCAGATGGGCCAGCACGGGGTGCGGCTGCTGCGCGTAGAGCCACTGCAGCGCGTCGGCGTCGGTGGTGTAACCCGTCTTGATCTTCTTGGTCTTCGGCAGGCCCAGCTCGGTGAAGAGGATCTCCTGCAACTGCTTGGGCGAGCCGAGGTTGAACTCCCGGCCCACCGCCTCGTATGCGCCCTGAGCGGCGGCCTTCACCTCGGCGGCGAAGTGCGCCTCCAACTCGGACAGGTAGTGCGTGTCGGCGGCGATGCCGGTGCTCTCCATGCCGGCCAGCACCCGCATGAGCGGCAGCTCGACCCCGGCCATCAGCCGGGCGGACTGCTCGCCGTCGCGGGACAGCTCGGAATCGATCGCGTCGGCCAGGTCGAGGGTGGCCCGGGCCTGGAGCATCAGGTTCTGCTCGACCACGCCCTCGTCGCCCAGCCCGTCGAGGGTGAGCTGGCCGGACTCCGGGACGTCGACCCGCAGCTCCCGGTGCAGGTAGCGCAGCGCAAGGTCGGTCAGGTCGTAGGACCGCTGGTCGGGGCGGGCGAGGTACGCGGCGATCTGGGTGTCGCGGGCGATGCCGGCGAGCTGCCAGCCGTGCGCGGCGCAGGCCAGCACGGCCGGCTTGCTGTCGTGCAGCACCTTGGGGCGCTGCGCGTCGGCCAGCCACCCGGCCAGGGCGCCCTCGTCGGTCGGGTCGAGCGCTACCGGGTCTACCCAGGCCGCCGCGCCACCGGCGGTGGCCAGCGCGAGACCGGTGATCGAGGCGGTGTGCCGGCGGTTGGGGCCGGTGTCGAGTTTGACCGCCAACCCGACCGGGGTGCCGGTCGGCGCGTGCGTGGTCAGCCAGCCGGCCAGCGCGCCGGGCTCGGTGAGCACCTCGCCGGTGAGGTCGAACCCGGACTCGGCCTCCGGCTCGACCGCCTCCAGGTACTGGTAGAGGCGGTCGCGCAGGATGCGGAACTCCAGGGTGTCGAAGACCTGGTGCACCGCCTCCCGGTCCCAACCGGTCCACCGGGCGTCCTCCGGGCGCAGCGGCAGCTCCAGGTCGGAGACCAGGCAGTTGATCTCGTAGTTGCGGATCACGTCGGCGAGCCGCTCGCGCAGGCTGTCGCCGGCCTTGCCCTTGATCTCGTCGGCGCGGGCGATGACGCCCTCCACACCGCCGTACGTGGTGATCCACTTGGCGGCGGTCTTCGGGCCGACGCCGGGGATGCCGGGCAGGTTGTCACTGGTCTCGCCGACCAGCGCGGCGAGGTCCCGGTACTGCTGCGGCGGAACGCCGTACTTGGCCTCGATCGCCGCCGGGTCCATCCGGGCCAGGTCGGAGACGCCCTTGCGCGGGTAGAGGACGGTGATCTGGTCGTCGACCAGCTGGAACGCGTCCCGGTCGCCGCTGCTGATCAGCACCGTCATGCCCTGGTCGCGGGCCTGGCAGGCGAGCGTGGCGATGACGTCGTCGGCCTCGAAGCCCTCTTTCTCCACCACCGGGATCTGGAGCGCGGCGAGGACCTCCTTGACCAGGCTGACCTGACCCTTGAAGTCGGTCGGGGTCTCGCTGCGGCCGGCCTTGTACTCCGCGTACCTGTCGGTGCGGAAGGAATGGCGGGAGACGTCGAAGGCGACGACGATGTGGGTGGGCTGCTCGTCGCGCAGGACGTTGATCAGCATCGAGGTGAAGCCGTAGACCGCGTTGGTCGGCTGGCCCGTCGTGGTGGAGAAGTTTTCCACCGGCAGGGCGAAGAAGGCCCGGTATGCCATGGAGTGTCCGTCGACGAGGAGCAGGCGCGGCGTCGTAGCTGTCACGGCAGCGACTCTAGTCCGTCGCACCGACATCCCTGGCCGGCGGCACCGGGTGACACGACGCCGGAACGACGGCCGCCCCGAACGCCGACGGCCGGCCACCCCCGTGAAGGGGTGACCGGCCGTCGCTCGGGTGGCGTCAGGCCACGCCGAGGTACGCCTCCTTGACCGACGGATCGTGCAGCAGGTCCTGACCGGACCCCTCCTTCACGATCCGACCGGTCTCCAGCACGTAGCCGCGGTGTGCCCGCGACAACGCCTGCTGGGCGTTCTGCTCCACCAGCAGGATGGTCGTGCCCTGCTGGTTGATCTCCGTGATGATGTCGAAGATCTGCCGGATCACCAGCGGGGCCAGACCCATCGACGGCTCGTCGAGCAGCAGCAGCTTCGGACGGCTCATCAACGCCCGGCCGACCGCGAGCATCTGCTGCTCGCCGCCGGAGAGCGTGCCGCCGGCCTGCTTGCGCCGCTCGGCCAGCCGCGGGAAGAGGGTCAGCACCCGCTCCAGGTCGGAGGCGATGCCGGCGGTGTCCCGCCGGGTGTACGCCCCCATGTCCAGGTTCTCCATGACCGTCATACCCGGGAAGATCTGCCGCCCCTCCGGCGACTGACACAGCCCCCGGACCACCCGCAGGTCGGCCCGGAGCTTGCTGATGTCCTCACCGTTGAAGGTGATCTTCCCGTTGGCGAGCGCCCGGGTCCCGGAGATGGCCCGCATCGTGGTGGTCTTACCGGCGCCGTTCGCACCGATCAGGGCCACCACCTCACCCTCGTTCACGGTGAGGCTGATGCCGTGCAACGCCTCGATCCGGCCGTACGCGACGGCGACGTTCTCGAGCTCAAGCAGCATCATCGGCTGGCTCCCCCAGGTACGCGGCGATCACCTTCGGATCGCGGCTGACCTCCGCGGGCGCACCCTCGGCGATCTTGCGGCCGAACTCCAGCACCACGATCCGGTCGGTCACACCCATGACCAGCCGCATGTCGTGCTCGATGAGCAGCACGGTCAGGCCCATGTCACGGATGTTGCGGATCAGGGTGAGGAGCTCCTCCTTCTCCGCCGGGTTGAAGCCGGCGGCCGGCTCGTCCAGGCAGATCAGCTTCGGCTCGGTGGCCAGCGCGCGGGCGATCTCCAACCGGCGCTGGTAGCCGTACGGCAGGTTGCGTGCCTCGTCGTTGGCCCGGTCGACGATCCCGACGAAGCGCAACAACTCAAGCGCCTTGGCCTCGGCCGCCCGCTCCTCCAGGATGTGCCGGGACAACCCGAACGTCTTGGCGAACGTCCGGCGAATCTCCTGCCACGACCGCTGGATGCCCGCCTCGGCGGTGACCTGCGGCAACTCGTGCGGCTTCGGCTTCTTCCGGGGCACCCGGAAGAGCGCCCCGGGCACGCTGGTCTTGTGCCGGGAGTCGGTGCCGACCATGACGTTCTCCAACGCCGTCATCTCCGGGAAGAGACGGATGTTCTGGAACGTCCGGGAGATGCCCAGCTGGCTGATCTGGTGCGGCTTGCGGCCGGTCACCCGCTGACCCTGGAACCGAACCGCGCCGGAGGTCGGCTTGTAGACCCCCGTCATCACGTTGAAGCTGGTGGTCTTGCCGGCGCCGTTGGGCCCGATGAGACCGAGGATCTCACCTTCGTAGATCTTGAAATTGATCTTGTCGAGGGCGACCACGCCGCCGAAGCGGAGCGTGACGTCGTCGACTTCGAGCAGGACCGACCGGGGCCCCGGCTGTGCCGGGATCTTCGGCGCGGACGTGCTGGTGGTCTGGTCAGACATGAGCGGGCGCCTCCTCTGCCTCCGCCGCGCGGTCCTTCAACTCGCGGGCCCGCCGCCGGCTGGGGATCAGGCCCTGCGGACGCAGGATCATCACCAGCACCATGGCCAGCCCGAACGCCAGCCACCGGTAGTCGGCGAAGTCGCGGAACCGCTCCGGCAGGTACGCCAACAGGACCGCGCCGAGCGAGACGCCGATCATGTTGCCGGAACCGCCGACCACGACCATGGCGACGAAGAGGATCGAGAGGTTCGCGTTGAACTGGGTCGGGTCGATGAACGCGTTGCGGCTGCCGAAGAGGAAGCCCGCCAGGCCGCCGAGCGCCGCGCCCATGGCGAACGCCCACAGCTTGAACTTGAACGGGTACACGCCCATCACGGCGGCGGCGTCCTCGTCCTCGCGGACCGCGAGCCACGCGCGACCGACCCGGCTGTGCTCCAACCGGCGAACCAGGATCACAATCAGCAGCACGAAGGTGATCGCCAACCAGTACCAGGGCTTCGCGTCGATCAGACCGAAGACCTTGTTGTCCGCCGACGGCGGACCCTCCGGACCCGGAATGGCCGAGATGCCGACCGGACCGTTGGTGACCCCGGTGGCGTTGCGGGCCACGATGCGGATGATCTCACCGAAGCCGAGCGTCACGATCGCGAGGTAGTCACCGCGCAGCCGAAGCGTCGGCCAACCCAGCAGCACCCCGGAGATCATCGTCAGCACGATCGCGATCAGGAGACAGATGCCCCAGGTCACCGCCCACGTCGGCGGCAGGTTGAACTCCTGCTGGATCCACTTGACCACCGGCGAGTTCACCGAACCGAAAAGCGCCACGCTGTAGGCGCCGATCGCGAAGAACCCGATGTAGCCGAGGTCGAGCAGGCCGGCGAGGCCGACCACCACGTTCAGACCGATCGCGACCAGGACGTAGATGGCACAGACGAAGAGCACGCCCGCCCAGTTGTTGCCGCCGTCGATCGAGTCGGTACGCAGGTTGTTCAGGCCGGGGATCATGAGACCACCGGGCAGCTTGCCCAGGTACGGCAGGGAGTAGACGAAGACGAGCAGAGCCACCACGCCGATGGCCTTCTGCCACTTCGGCAGTGCCTGCCAGCGGTCACTGACCGAGGTCAGAAAACCGACCCGGCGGCGGTCTGCGGAGCGAATCTTGTCGATCATGCGCGGGCCCTCCCGAGCGACTCACCCAACAGGCCGGTGGGCCGGAACATCAGCACCACGATCAGCACCACGAAGGCGATGACGTCCTCCCAGTTGGACGCGAAGAGCGTCGCGCCGTAGACCTCGACGATGCCGAGGAAGAGGCCACCCAGCAACGCACCGCGCAGGTTGCCGATGCCGCCGAGCACCGCTGCGGTGAACGCCTTCAGGCCGAGCACGAAGCCGATGCTGTTCTGCGTGAAGCCGAACCGCATGCTCCACAACAACGCGGCGGCGCCGGCCATGATGCCACCGAGCACGAAGATCAGCATGATCACGCGCTCCTGGTTGACGCCCATCAACGCGGCGGTCTCCGGGTTCTGCGCCACGGCCCGCACACCCCGGCCGTACCGGGTGCGGTTGATGAACCAGTCCAGCAAGGCCATCATGGCCACGGCCGAGACGAAGACGATGAGCTGGATGTTCGTGATCGCCGTGTTGCCGACGGTGAAGAGGGTCTCCTGCTGGATGATCGTCGGCATACCGACGATCTGCCGCGGCCGGCCGAACGCCTCCGGCAACACGCCACCGAGCAGCTTGGGCAGCACCTGCCCGAACAGCTCCACGAAGACCAGCGACAGACCGATCGCGGTGATCAGGAAGATCAGCGGCGGCGCGTTCTTGCGTCGCAACGGCCGGTACGCGATCCGTTCCAGCGCCAGGGCCGTGCCGCCGGAGGCGACCGCCGCGACGACCAGACCAAGCACCAGGAACAGGATCGCCTGGCCGATAGGCGGGTTATTTTGCACGCCGAGCTGGGTCCACAGGATCAGTACCGAGAAGGTACCGACCATGAACACCTCGGAGTGCGCGAAGTTGATCAGACGAAGGACGCCATAGACCAGCGTGTAGCCGAGAGCGATCAGGGCGTAGATGGCGCCCTTGGACAGGCCGTCGACCGTGTGCTGGCCGAGATGGCCGATGAGTTCATCGAAATGCACCGGGGGTCTCCTTGAATCGAGTGCGGCCGGGGTGAAACACCCCGGCCGCACTCCAGTGCCTGGACGTCAGCTGAGCTTGAGCTCCTGCAGCGCCTCGATGGCGTTGCCCTTGATCTGGTAGGCCCAGATGACGACCTTCGTCGGGTCGACGTCACCCTTGGAGTCGAACTTGATGTACTTCGACACACCCTGCTTGTCGTACGACTTCACGAACGCCAGGATGTCCGCCCGGCTCTTCTTGCCAGCCTTGAAGGCGTCCAGGTAGATGGTGGCGCCGTCGAAGCCCTCCGCACCGTAGGAGCCCGGCGGGATGCCGAACTTCTTCTGGTAGTCGGCGGAGAAGGTGCCGCCGGCCTTGTCGGCCGGGAGGCACGGGCAGGTGATGATCGCGCCCTCGGCGCCGCCGGAGGCACCCGACGGGAACGCCGTGTCGTAGAGACCGTCCGGGCCGACGAACTTGGCCTGGACACCAGCGGCACGCATCTGCTTCACCAGCGGGGCGGCCTCACGGGTGTAGCCGCCGTAGAAGACGAAGTCGGCCTGCGAAGACTTGATCTTGGAGACGGTGGCGTCGAACTGCGTCTGCCGCTCCTGGATCTTGTCCTTGTTCACGACCAGCGGGCCGAGCTGCTTGCCCAGCTCGTCGGTGATGCCCGCGCCGTACGCGCTGGCGTCGTCGACCATGAAGACCTTCGCGGCGTTCTGGGTCTTCAGGTAGCTCGCCACCGCACCGGCCTGCGTGCTGTCGTTGCCGACCACGCGGTAGAAGGACGTGTTGCCCTTCTGGGTCAGGTCGGTCCGGGTCGCCGACGGGCTGACCATCGCCAGGCCAGCGGCCTGGTAGATCGGCATCGTCGCGTCCGACTCACCGGAGAAGTGACCACCGATGACACCGAGGAACGAGTTGTCCCCCGCGATCTGGTTCGCGAACGGGGTCGCCACCGCGGGGTCACCCTGGGTGTCGAACTCCTGCATGGTGACCTTGCAGTCCGCGTTGGCCGCGTTGAACTGCTCAACGGCGAGCTTCGCGCCGTTCAGCGACGGGATCACCAGGCCCGCGTTGTCACCGGTGAACGCGCCGAAGATCGCGATCTTGCCACCGCAGTCACCGGACGCGGTTCCACCCTCGCTGCCACCGGAATCCTGGCAACCAGCCGCGACCACCAGGGTCGCGGCGAGCGCAACGGTGCCCAGCGCCCGTACATAGCTTCGCCTCACGGCTTCAGACCTCCTCCAGATGCGGACGCGGCTGACCCGAAGCACCGGCGACAGCAGCAGACCGCAATTCCACCCACCCCGCAGGGACTGCCCCTGCGTTACGGCTCGTGATGGCGGAGCGTACCGACACCGCATACCGTCCCGGAAGGCCTGAACGCTGGGTCTGCGAAACCGTTACGAAGACGTGGGCAATCATGTCGATGTCCGTAACAGGTGAATCCGCCAGTCGGTCCTTAAACCCACGGCCGGTCGCAGTCCACCCGCACCCACTCGGACCGCGCACCCCTGCCGAAAAGGCCGATTGACCTGCGGAAACGTCGCAACGAATCGCAACCGGGCCAGCCTGCCCGGTGAACGTCGGCCTTCAGACACCCACACCGGCCGCCCACCACAGGCCGGCCCTCGTTCCGTCGTCGGCCGCCAACCACCAGCGATCACCCACCGCCACCAGCGTCACGTCCCGGTCAGCGCCGGCCGGCACATCGAGTGGCGCCGTGACCTCCCGCCACGACCCGCCCCGGTCCGACGACACCCACACCGAGTGCCGCGCCCCGTCGGTCACCGCGGCGAACAGCCGATCCCCGGACGACACCAGCGACGTCACCCCCGGCACCCCGGCCCCGGCCCGCCGCCCGAACGTCCCGGCGGACACCCAACCCTGCGCCTCCTGCCGCCAGGCGCCGAACACCGCCCCGCGCAGCCCGACCGCCACCGGCACCCCGCCGACCAGCACCACCCGCTGCAACTCCTCGTACTCCGAACTGCCCGGCAGCACCGTGCGCCGCCACGACCGCCCGTCCGGCGACGACCAGACCGCTGGGTCCCGGTCGATCCGGCCGGCCGGCAGAAGGCCGCCCACCGCCAACCAGCCCGACGACGTCGCCACCAAGTCGAACGCCCAGGTCACCCCGACCGCGTCACTCGCCAGCTCCGGCGCACCCTCGACCAGCGCGAAGTCCGCCGCGTCCGGCGACGACACCCAGGAGGCCGCACCCGCCGAACGGTTACCGACGATCAACCAACCCGGCGCACCCGCGGCCAGGCGGGACACGTTCACCGCAGTCGGCCCGCCGTACGTCTCGAACGACGCCTGCACCTCGACCACCGCGCCGTCGGCCACCTGACGCCAGGTGCTCACCCGCGGATAACCGTGCGCGCCACCGACCTTCGCGCCGATCAGCGCCGCCCTGCCGTCGCGGCAGGCCACCGACAGGAACACGTTCTGCCGACCGTAGAAGGAATCCGCCCGAACCGGCAGCACCGTCCAGGTCGTACCGTCCACACTGGTCCAGGCCGCCGGACGCGTGCCGCCCTCGGCGTCCACGACGCCACCGACCACGAACCACCGACCCGCGCACGACGCCGCGTCCCGCATCAGTGGACGCCCCGCACCGCCCGGCGGCGCCGGCAGCGTCAGCGGCTGCCAACCCGGCCGCAACGCCGGCGCGGCGGCCGTCGCCGACCCCGCGCCGCCGGGCGCGGCCGGCCCGTCGCACCCGGTGAGCACCAGCGCGAGGAGGCCGAACACCGCGATCACCCGTCGGACGGACACCCGCCGATGCTAACCAGCCGACGCCGCTCACGGCGGCCCCACACGGCCCGTTGTCGCGCGGAGCGCTCAGACGGTCGGCTGCTGCGACACCTCGCCGCCGGCGGTCTCCGCGAGGATCCGCTCGGCGACCTCCTTCATGGTCATCCGGTGGTCCATCGCCGTGCGCTGGATCCACTTGAACGCCTGCGGCTCGGTCATCCCGTACGTGGTCATCAGCGCGCCCTTGGCGCGCTCCACCGCCTTGCGGATCTCCAGACGGTCGGTCAGGCTCGCGACCTCCGCCTCCAGGGCCGCGACCTCCGAGTAGCGCGACAGCGCGATCTCCACCGCCGGGACCAGGTCACTCTTCTGGAAGGGCTTCACGAGGTACGCCATCGCGCCCGCCGCCCGGGCCCGCTCCACCAGGTCACGCTGACTGAACGCGGTCAGGATGATCACCGGGGCGATCCGGGCACCGGCGATGCGCTCGGCGGCGGCCAGCCCATCCATGATCGGCATCTTGATGTCGAGGATGACCAGGTCGGGCTTCAACTCCTCGGCGAGGCGGACGGCTGTCTCGCCGTCACCGGCCTCCCCCACCACCTCGTAACCCTCTTCGACCAGCATCTCGGCGAGGTCCAGCCGGATCAGCGCCTCGTCCTCGGCGATCAGTACGCGCCTGCGCTCGGCATCCGTCGGCATCTCAGCCACCAGCCCTACCCCCACCAGTTCGAACGCGTCACCCGCCCAGCCGGGTGTCACCGCCCTCAGCGTAGTGGGTATCCTGTCAGTGCTGAATCAGGGAAGCGCCCTCGTAGCCCAACTGGCAGCAGGCAATGGTCTCAAACTCCATACAGTGTGGGTTCGAATCCCACCGAGGGCACCAAAATTTGTCGTACGGGTGTTCGAGGATGTCCTCGTGCATCCACCCGAGATACGTCACCGTGCGCGACAGCTCTTCCTCGCTGGCAGCACGGTTGCCGACACCGCTCGTGCGGTCGGTCTGCCCTATCGGACCGTGTGGCACTGGTGCAACGACCGACCAGAAACGACGTTCCAGGTCACGCAACACCGGTGTTTTCGCTGCCGTGACGGTGTCGACAGTCCGACAGACCCGAAGGCCTATGCCTATCTGCTCGGCCTCTACCTAGGCGATGGTCACCTGGTGACGACGGCGCGCGTGCCGGTGCTGCGCATCTACTGCTCCGACGCCTGGCCAGGGCTGATCGAGGCGTGCGACGTCGCCATGCGGGCCGTGCTCGCGGCAAAGGTGCAGCGGGTCCAGAAGCAGGGTTGCGTCGGGGTGCAGAGCTACGGCGTGCACTGGCCGTGCCTGCTCCCGCAGCACGGCCCCGGCAAGAAGCACGAGCGCCCGATCGTCCTGGCCGACTGGCAGCGACCGATTCTGGAAGACCACCCCGGTGACTTCCTGCGCGGCCTGTTCCACTCCGACGGCTGCCGCGTCGCCAACCGGGTCACCGTGCGCGGCAGGGCGTACGTCTATCCGCGGTACATGTTCGTCAACGAGTCGGCCGACATCATGGGGCTCTGTCAGTGGGGCCTCGATCTGCTGGGCGTCGCCTGGCGGATGAACCGACGCAACTCGCTGTCGGTGGCGCGGCGCGACGCGGTCGCCACCCTGGACCGGCACGTGGGCCCGAAGTCCTGACCTGCGCCTACGCGCGGGCCATGGCCGGTGCGCCGATGAATTCCATGATCGCCTTGTTGACCTCGTCCGCGTGCGTCCACGGGATGCCGTGCGGGGCGCCCTTGAGGGTGACGAGCTTGCCGTTGGGCAGCATCGGGGCGAGCCGCTGGCCGGTGACCGGGTAGGGCAGCACCGCGTCCTGGTCACCTTGGACGATGAGGATCGGCACGTCGATACGGGGCACGTCGGCGCGGAAGTCGGTGGAGATGGCGTCGATGCACTGGTACGAGGCGCGGGCGGAGGCGAGCCGGCCGATGGCCCAGTGCGCCCGGAACGCTTCCTCGCTGACCTGCTTGCCCTTGGTCTGGTCGTAGTTGAAGAAGCTGGTGCAGAAGGCGGTGAGGTAGGCGAACCGGTCCGCCGCGATGGCCTTCTTGAAGCCGTCGAAGACGCTTCCGTCGACCCCTTCGGGGTTGTCCGAGGTCTTGCGGAGGAACGGGGCCAGCGGGCTGAGCAGCACCCCTCGGCTGACCCGGTCGGAGCCGTACCTGCTGAGGTAGCGGGTCACCTCACCGGTGCCCATGGAGTGACCAGCGAGGATGGTGTCGCGCAGGTCCAGCTCGGTCATCAGGGTGTTGAGGTCGGCGGCGAAGGTGTCGTAGTCGTACCCGGTGTCCGGTTGGCTGGAGGCGCCGAATCCCCGGCGGTCGTAGGTGATCACCCGATAGCCGGCGGCGAGCAAGGGGTTGGCCAGCTTCTCCATCGTGGCGCCGTTGAACGGGAAGCCGTGGATGAGCACGACCGGCTGGCCGGAGCCGTGGTCCTCGTAGTAGAGGTCGATGGCGGTGTCGTTCTCGGTGCCCACGGTGATGAACGGCATGTTCGTCTCCCCTGCCGGTTCGGCGATTTCGGCCGAAGCCGCTTTCCCCGGCCGTCGGCGGTCATGCCACCCGTGGGAGCCTGGCTGACGCGCGGGCGGACGGGCCGGTGGCGGGGGCCGACGACAGGGGTGGGAACTGATGCGGGTGGTCATCTTCGGTGCGACCGGCATGGTCGGCCAGGGCGTGTTGCGCGAGTGCCTGCTCGCCGATGACGTGCGGGAGGTGCTGACGGTCGGTCGGCGGCCGACCGGTGCGCGCGATCCGAAGCTGCGGGAGCTCACGGTCGCGGACGTGGGTGAGTTGGATGCGGTGCGCGGCGAGTTGACCGGTGTGGACGCGTGTTTCTACTGCCTGGGAGTGTCCTCGCTGGGTCTGGACGAGGCGGCGTACACGCGGGTGAGCTACGACTTTCCGCTGGCGGCGGCGCGGTTGTTGGCGGAGGTGAGCCCGCAGGTCACGTTCGTGTACGTGTCGGGCCAGGGCACCGACTCGTCGGGTCGGGGTCGGGTGATGTGGGCGCGGGTCAAGGGTCGGGCCGAGAACGCGATCATCGAGTTGCTGCCCAACGGCTATGCGGCGCGTCCCGGTTTCATCCAGCCGACGTACGGGGCGGTGTCGAAGACCCGGTGGTACCGGTTGGCCTACGCGGTCTCGCGACCGCTGTTTCCGGTGTTGCGTCGGTTGCTGCCGAACCAGGTCACCACCACCGACGGGATCGGTCGGGCGATGCTGAGGGTGGCTCGGCAGGGTTCGCCCCGTCGGGTGTTGGGCAACCGCGAGCTGCGCTGAGCGGGGGCGGTCAGGCGATCGTGTCGAGGGCCTGGGCGAGGTCGGCGCGCAGGTCTTCGGGGTCCTCGAGACCGACCGAGAGCCGCAGCAGGGCGGCGGCGGGTTTCGCGTCGCCCTCGACGGGTCGGTGGGTGAGCGACGCGGGGTGCTGGATGAGGGTGTCGACGCCGCCGAGGGAGACGGCGTGGGTGATGAGGCGGCAGGCGCCGGTGACGGCGGCCGCGGCGGGTGCGCCGCCGCGTACCTCGAAGGCGAGCAGGCTGCCGGGTCCGGCCATCTGCCGGCCGACCAGCGCTGCCGGGTCGTACACCGAGGGGTGGTGCACCCGGTGTACGGCGGGGTGGTCGGCGAGCCAGCCGGCGAGTTTCTCGGCGCTGGCCTGTTGGGCGCGGACCCGCAGCGGCAGGGTCTGCAGGCCGCGGTGCAGCAGGTAGCCGCCGAGTGGGTGCAGGATCGCGCCGGTGACGGCGCGGACCTGTCGTAGTCGCGCGGCCCACTCGGCGTCGCAGGCGACGACGCCGGCGAGCACGTCGCCGTGCCCGCCGATGCTCTTGGTGGCGCTGTGCAGGACGAGGGTGGCGCCGTGTCGGGCGGGTTGTTGCAGGACGGGGGTGGCGACGGTGTTGTCGACCAGCAGCGGGACGTCGCCGGCTGCGGCGGCGAGGGCGGCGATGTCGACCAGGTCGAGGGTGGGGTTCGCGGGTGTCTCGACGATGATCAGTGCGGTGTCGGGACGGATGGCGGCGGCGACCTCGTCGGGGCGCGCCCAGGTGACGGTGGTGCCGAGCAGGCCGGTGGCGAGGACGTGGTCGGTGCCGCCGTAGAGGGGCCGGACGGCGACGACGTGCCGGCGGTCGTCGCGGGCGGCGGCGAGCAGCGTGGCGGTGAGGGCGGCCATGCCGCTGGCGAAGGCGACGGCCTGCGCGGTGCCCTCCAGCTCGGCGAGGGCGGTTTCGAAGCGGGCGACGGTGGGGTTCCAGAGCCGTTGGTAGACGGCGCTGCCCTCGGCGGGGAGGGTGCCGCCGGTGGCGAGCTGCTCGTACGCGGCGCCGCCGTCCTCGACCGAGGGCAGGGGATTGGTGGTGGACAGGTCGATGGGTGGCACGTGCACGCCGAGGGCGCGGAGGTCGTCGCGACCGGCGTGTACGGCCCGGGTGTCCATCGTTGTCATGCCGGTAGGGTCGAACATCCACCGGCTGGCGGGCAATGGTTCGGCAGATCATTCTGTAAACCGGCTTTGTGTTGATGGCGGATTCGGGGGATGATGGCGGGATGCCTCCTGAGCCGAACGATGTGCGGCCGTATCCGGCCCTGGACGAGGTGGACCGCGCGATCCTGAGCGAGCTGGCCGCGGATGGCCGCCTGCCGAACAACGCCCTCGCCGAGCGGGTGGGGGTGGCGCCGTCGACGTGTCTGACCCGCACCCGGGCGCTGCGCGAGCGGGGAGCGATCCGTGGTTTCCACGCCGAGGTGGATCCGGCCGCGCTCGGTCTGCCGTTGCAGGCGTTGGTGTCGGTGCGGCTGACGGCGCACGAGAGAGCTGCGGTCGACGCGTTCCGGGCCCGGTCGGTGCGGCTGCCGGGGGTGGTGTCGGTGTTCCACGTGGCCGGCGCGGAAGACTACGTGCTGCACGTGCGGGCGGCGTCCGGTGACGCGTTGCGGGACTTCGTGCTGGACCATCTGGCGGTCGACCCGGTGGTGCAGCACACCCAGACCAGTCTGATCTTCGAGCAGGCGCGCGGGATGGGCTGACAGGCGCGCGGGATGGGCTGAGCAGCGGGTGAGCTGGCCGACGAAAACCCGCGTGGCGGAACAAAGCCGGCCGGTGACGGGTTGGCTGACCGTGTGATCACCGTACCGTTGTCTGTTCTTGATCTTGCCCCGGTCGCCAAGGGCACCTCCGCTGGCGCGGCGTTGCAGGCCACCACCGAGCTGGCCCGACGCACCGAGGAGCTGGGCTACCACCGGTTCTGGGTGGCCGAGCACCACAACATGCCGGCGATCGCCAGCTCCGCGCCCGCGGTGCTGCTGGCGCACCTGGCCGCGAACACGTCGACGATCCGCCTCGGGTCGGGTGGGGTGATGCTGCCCAACCACGCGCCGCTGGTGGTGGCCGAGCAGTTCGGCACCCTGGAGGCGCTGCACCCCGGCCGGATCGACCTCGGCATCGGCCGGGCGCCGGGCACCGACCAGGTGACCGCGCTCGCGTTGCGACGCACCATGGAGGGCCTGTCGGCGGAGGGTTTCCCCCGCGAGCTGGCGGACCTGATGAACTACTTCAGCGGGGAGAAGCCGGGGCAGATCATCGCCACCCCGGGTCACGGTGAGCAGCCGGCCGTGTGGCTGCTGGGCTCCAGCGGTTTCAGCGCCCAGCTCGCCGGCCTGCTCGGTCTGCCGTTCTCGTTCGCGCACCACTTCAGCTCGCAGAACACGCTGCCGGCGCTGGCCCTGTACCGGCAGAACTTCCGGCCGTCGCAGTGGCTGGACAAGCCGTACGCGATGGTGGCGGTCAACGCGGTGTGCGCGGAGACCGACGAGCGGGCCGAGTGGCTGGCGGGGCCCAGCGCGCTGTCGTTCCTGAAGCTGCGCTCCGGCCGGCCGGAGCCGCTGTCGACCCCGGACGAGGCGGCGGCGTACCCGTACTCCGAGTTCGAGCGGGAGTTCGTCGTGGCGCGCCGCGACGGTCAGGCGATGGGTTCGCCGGAGACGGTGCGCCGGCAGTTGACCGAGCTGATCGAGCGCACCGGCGCGGACGAGCTGATGCTGACCACGCTCGTCTACGACGTCGAGGACCGGGTGCGGTCGTACGAGTTGGTCGCCGAGCAGGTGGCGGGCGGTCTGCACCGGGCAGCGTGAAACACGATCTTCATGTCAGCGTCACCCGGCCGACCCGGACGGTGCCTAATGTTGGTGCCGGTGGTGGTACGGCATTCTCGGTCGGGACGGGTCGAGAGTGCCGCGGTGTGGCGCACCGGGCCGGAGCTGAGCGGATTCCGCGGCTGCGGCCCGGTGCCTGCCACCCTAGGCGACCCCGTTCGGGACCACCAGGGGTCAGATCAGCGTAGGTAGATGTTCGGGGTGGGCGGGTCGGCCATTCCGTTGCCGATGAAGAACCCCGGGTGCGGCGGTTGGTTGTAGGCGGTGTTCTGCCACGCGATCGCCACCCGATACTGCGGGTCGTGCATCAAGGTGTGGATTCGGGTGCTGGTCGGCGTGGGCGTGCTGTAGATGCGCAGCGCCCGGCTGTCGGTGGTTCGCCAGATCACCTCCTCACGCCAGTCGCCCAGGATGTCGCCGGAGAGCGCCGGGGTGGACTTGGTGCCGTTGTTGGACGCCACCGCGCTGCCGGTGAGCAGCCGGGTGTCCCCGCCGGTGCCGTACTTGTCGATCACCGTGCCGTCGAGCAGTTCCCGCACCGGGTCACCGTCCCACCAGGCGAGGAAGTTCGCCGACGACGGCTTGCGGCCCACGTTCTGACCCCGGGTGTTGGCCAGCCCGGCGACCGCCGACGACCAGGACTCCGCGCCGGGGCTGCCGGCCCAGATGTCCGCGGAGACCCCACGGCCGTTGTCGCCCGAGGCCGGCGTGGACCAGAGGACCTGACCGGTACGGGCGTCGGCGAAGTAGGAGCTGGGCTTGCTGGCGTCCTCGTCGACCTTGAACACCTCCAGGCCGGCGCGGCCCGGGTCGAGGTCCCCGACGTGCAGGGCGTCGCCGTGCCCGTTGCCGGTGGAGTGGAGCAGCCGGCCGTTGTCGTCGATGGTGGCGGCACCGTAGACGATCTCCTGGCGGCCGTCGGAGTCGACGTCGGCGACGGAGAGCTGGTGGTTGCCCTGCCCGGCGGCGGCGCCGTTGCCGGAGGCGTTCGAGTCGAACGTCCACCGCTTGCGCAGCGTGCCGTCGCGGAAGTCCCAGGCCGCGACCACCGCCCGGGTGTAGTAACCCCTGGCCATGATCAGGGAGGGCCGCTGCCCGTCGAGGTAGGCGGTGCCGGCGAGGAACCGGTCCACCCGATTGCCGTACGAGTCGCCCCAGGACGACACCGTGCCGCGCGGCGGGTCGTAGCTGACGGTGGAGAGGACCGCGCCGGTCTGGCCGTTGAACATGGTCAGGTACTCCGGACCGGACAGCACGTAACCGCCGGAGTTGCGGTGGTCCGCCGACGACGAGCCGATGACCTGGCCGGTGCCGGAGCGGGTGGCGTCGGCGGTCTTCATGGCCACCTCGGCGCGGCCGTCGCCGTCGTAGTCGTACACCTGGAACTGGGTGTAGTGGGCGCCGGCGCGGATGTTGCGTCCCAGGTCGATGCGCCACAACCGGGTGCCGGTGAGCGTGTACGCGTCGATCAGGACGTTGCCGGTGTAGCCGGACTGGGAGTTGTCCTTGGCGTTGGACGGTTCCCACTTGAGCACGATCTCGTAGCTGCCGTCGCCGTCGAGGTCACCCACCGAGGCGTCGCTGGCGCTGTAGCTGTAACTCTCGCCGCTGGGGGTGCTGCCGCCGGCCGGGACCTGCAACGGCACGTCCAGGTAGCCCGCGCCGAACTGCAACGCCGGGGCCGACGCCGCCTGTTCGGCGCCGCCCACCACGGCCCGCACGGTGTACGCCGAGCCGGCCGCCGCGCCGCTGTCGAGGTAGGTGGTGGCACCGGTGATCGGGCTGGCGTTGACCTTGGTCGCTCCTCGGTAGAGGTTGAACGCGACCCCGGAGGTCTCGGTGCCGAGCAGTCGCCAGGAGACCAGGTTGCCGCTGCCGGAGCGGACACTGATCAGCCCGCGGTCCAGATCCTCCATCTGCAGCACGCCAGCCGGCGGCGGGGTGGTCGGGGGTGGCGTGGTGGGTGGTGGGGTGGTCGGGTCGTCGGTGGGCGGGGCGCCGGTGCAGGTGACGCCGTTGAGCGCGAAACTCGCCGGTGCCGCGTTGCTGCTGGTCCACGAGCCGTTGAAGCCGAACGCGGCGGTGCCGTTGGTCGCGATGGCGGCGTTGTGGTCGACGTTGCGCGCGGTGACCTGGGCACCGGACTGGGTGACGGTGGCGTTCCACGCCTGGGTGACCTGTTGCCCGGCGGCGTACGACCAGGTGAGGGCCCACCCGCTGACCGGGTCGCCGAGGTTGGTGACGGTGACGTTGGCGCCGAAACCGCCCTGCCACTGGTTGGTGATCTGGTAGTCGACCCGACAGCCGACGGCGGCGGCCGAGGCGGCGACCGTGCCGAGGGTGCCGGCCACGACGGCGGCGGCCGTCGTGCCGGCGAGCAGGATCAGCCGATGTCTGGACGGGTGCATGGACTGCCTCCGGGGATCCGGTGGTGATCGCCGCGGCCCACTGACCCTGCCCGGGAGGCACAGTGGACCGGCCCGGCCGCGACTGCGGCGGACGGCGATCTGATCGGGGGTCGAACGCCCTGGAACTCACGGATCCGGCTCACCGCGCATCGTAAGGCAAGCGCTTTCCGGTACGCAATATCGACGACCGTCGTTAGATCTCGGCGCTGGTCCCCGGGTCTCGCCCCGGGTCTTGCCTCGGCGGCCGATACCTGATCAACTCGTCCGGGTGAGCGCTCCGCACATGGACCCCGACGAGTTCCGCCGCGCCGGCCACGCCGTCGTCGACTGGATCGCCGACTACTGGGCGACGGTCGAGCAGCGCCCGGTCGCCCCGTCCGACCCGCCGGGCACCGTCGCCGCCGCTCTCCCCGCCGCGCCGCCCACCACCGGCGGCGAACCGGTCGAGGCGGTCCTCGCCGACCTGGACGCCATCATCGTGCCGGGGCTGACCCACTGGCAGCACCCCGGCTTCTTCGGCTACTTCCCGGCCAACACCTCCGGGCCGAGCGTGCTCGGCGACCTGGTCAGCTCCGGGCTCGGCGTGCAGGGAATGCTCTGGGCCACCAGCCCCGCCTGCACCGAGCTGGAGACGGTGCTGATGGACTGGCTCGCCCAGCTACTGGACCTGCCGCAGCGGTTCCGCTCGACCGGCAGCGGCGGCGGGGTCATCCAGGACTCCGCCTCCTCGGCAACGCTGGTGGCCACCCTGGCCGCACTGCACCGGGCCAGCGGAGGCCGCTGGCGTGACACCGGCATCGACCGGCGATACCGCGCCTACACCTCCACCCACGGGCACTCCTCCATCGAGAAGGCCGTCCGCATCGCCGGGCTGGGCAGCGACGGGGTCCGGTCCATCGAGGTGGACCCGGACACCCAGGCGCTGCTGCCGGACGCGCTGCGCGCGGCGATCGAGGCCGACCTGGCCGCCGGTGACGTTCCCGCCATCGTGGTGGCGACCATCGGCACCACCTCCACCACGGCCATCGACCCACTGCCGGAGATCGGGGCGATCTGCGCGGAGTACGGGATCTGGCTGCACGTCGACGCCGCGTACGCGGGCTCCGCCGCCGTCTGCCCCGAGCTGCGGTGGTCGCACGCCGGCCTGGAGTACGCCGACTCGTACTGCTTCGACCCGCACAAGTGGCTGCTCACCGGCTTCGACTGCGACGCGTTCTGGGTGGCCGACCGCGCCGAGCTGATCGAGGCGCTGACCGTCCTGCCGGAGTTCCTGCGCAACGCGGCCTCCGACTCCGGCGCGGTGATCGACTACCGGGACTGGCAGGTGCCGCTGGGTCGGCGCTTCCGGGCACTGAAACTGTGGTTCGTGCTGCGCTGGTACGGCGCCGAAGGGCTACGGGCCCACATCCGCTCCGGGGTGGCGCTGGCCGCCCGGTTCGCCGAGCAGGTACGCGCGGACGACCGCTTCGAGGTGGCGGCGGCGCACCCGTTCTCACTGGTCTGCTTCCGGCTGCGCGCCGACGACGACGTCAACGCCGCACTGCTGGCCCGGGTGAACGGCACCGGGCGGGTGCACCTGACACACACCCGGGTCGCCGGCCGCTACACGCTGCGTCTGGCCATCGGCTCCCCGCAGACCACCGAAGCGCACGTCGACGAGGCCTGGACCCTGCTCGCCCACACAGCCAGCGACCTACTCACCCCCTGACCCCCCACCGCACACCGCGCCCCGCACCCCGCACCCCGCACCTTCCCCGATGTTGCTGCCTCGGACGCGCGGGAGGCAGCAACATCCCTGATGTTGCGCGGATCTTCCGATCGGGGTCTCCCCGCACGATCTTCCGGCGCGGCATGATCACGCTCGATCCTGGATGTAGGGGCATCCACCTGGGCCGAGGCACCTACATCCTGGATCGAGCACGATCTTGACGACTCAACCCGGGAAGTGACGACGTTGACCGGCCTACCCGCGCCTCGGCCCCGCTCACCCGACGGGCTGGCCGTCGATCAAGCCGGCGGGCGGGTGCGGCGCGCGGCTCAGCGTGGGCTGGGCGTACCCGTTGCGGCCAACTCGCTCGGGACCGCCACGGCCGGAGTGACCGGATCAGCAGCGTGGGCGCCGGGAGCAACAGCGTGGGCGCCGGGAGCAACAGTGACGGCCTCGGCGGTCGCTGCTTCGGCGCGGGCCCGTCGGGTACGGCGCAGAGCACGCACGGCCAGCACCAGGGCGGCCACCCAGCCGGCGGCCAACAGGGCGTACGTGATGGGGCGGACCGGGCCGTCCAGCTCGGCGGAGCGGAGCAGGGTGCGGGCGTTGGTCAGCACGATGACGCCCCCGACGGCGGCGCCGAGCAGTTGGGCGGGGACGATACGCACCAGCCAGGCGGCCAGCGGGGCGGCGATGAGCCCGCCGATCAGCAGCGCCGCGACGGTGGGCAGCAGGAACCCTTCGGTGCCCAGCCCGATCAGGAAGCCGACGCTGGCGGCGCCGGCCACGACGAACTCGGAGGTGTCCACCGAGCCGATCACCTTGCGGGGTTCCATGCGGCCGGAGACCAGCAGTGCCGGGGTGGCCACCGGACCCCACCCGCCGCCACCGGTCGCGTCGACGAAGCCGGCGACCAGGCCGAGGGGGCCGAGGAAGCGACTGCGGAGCCGCCCGCCCACCCGATCCGTGCGCAGCGGTCGGGCGAAGCGGACCAGCAGGTACGCGCCGAGAGTGAACAGGATGCCGGCCATCCACGGCGCGGCTGCCTCGGTGGAGATCGAGCTGAGCAGGGTGGCGCCGGCGAAGGCGCCGATCGCGCCGGGTAGGGCGATGCGGGTCACCACCCGCCAGTCGACGTTGCCGAACCGCCAGTGCGCGACCCCGGCGGCGAGGGTGGTGCCGATCTCGGCCAGGTGCACCGAGGCCGAGGCGGCGGCCGGGGCGACCCCCGCGACCAGCAGCAGGGTGGACGAGGTCAACCCGTACGCCATGCCGAGCGAGCCGTCGATCAACTGCGCGACGAGCCCGACCAGAGCAAGGACCAGCAGCTTGCGCACGAGCGCCCCCTGACTTTTCGGTATCTCCTATCGACTTGGTCGACAATGCGGCACGGGGCTGCCAGGGTCAAGCCCCCGATCGGTGGATGGGACGCCACCAGGCGGCGCACGCCACGGCAGACAGCACCGCGCGGTGGACAGCACCCCACGGCAGACAGCAACGCCGCGTTGGACAGCACCACACGGCAGACAGCACCGCCGCGTTGGACAGCACCGCGCGGTGGACACCACGCCGCGGTGGACAGCACCGCGGGTGGCGCGGGCAAACCAGCGGGCCGGCGCTCAGATCCAGGCGCGCGGGTCGGCGACCAACTCGGTGACCCGTGCGGGAAGGGTGCCCGCGGCCACGTCGGCGACGCTGACCAGCTCCAGGATCTCCCGCTCGCTGGCCCGCAGCGCGATCCAGACCTCCTGGAGTGCCCGCGCCGGGCCGTGGTAGCCGAGCTGCTCGGGGCGCTGCCCGCGTACGTGGGCGAGTGGCCCGTCGATCACCCGGATCACCTCGGCGAGGGAGATCTCCTCGGCGGGGCGGGCCAGCCAGTAACCGCCCTCCGGGCCACGCTGGGCGTGCACGATGCCGCCGCGACGCAGCTGGAGCAGGATGCTCTCCAGGAATTTCGGCGGGATCTCCTGGGCACGGGCGATCTGGTCGGCCGTGACCGGCCGGCCGCGCCCGGGGCCACTGGCCGTCGCGGCAAGCTCGGCGGCCGCGCGGAGGGCATAGTCGACCCGGGCGGATAGGCGCATGCCGGCAAGGTTAGTCGCTGGTCAGCCGGCTGGGCGGGCGACCCTCGGCCGATCGGGTACGCATCGATGGAAACCCGCCCGTCGCAGCCACCGTCGCGGAGCCGCGAAGCGCGTCATGATCCACCGGACGGTGGGGGCCGAAATGCTGTTCTGGAGCGTCCTTATGCTGGGCGGGAGTACGAATGTCTGGCCGTTTACGTGGCCGCCGACAAGATATTGATAAACACCCGGGTGTGCTCGGGGGGAAGGCAATACGATGACCGATGTCGCCACACGCACCTGGGATGGCATGACCATCCCGGTCGCCGGCACCTATCTTCTCGATCAGGCGCACAAGCGGATCGGTTTTCTGTCCCGGCACATGATGGTGAGCCCGGTGCGCGGCGAGTTCGCCGAGGCCACGGCGCAGATCTTCGTGGCGGAGGATCCGCTGCTCTCCTCGGTGACGGCCACCATCATGTCGGCCAGCATCACGACCGGGAGTGCCGACCGGGACACGCATCTGAAGAGTGCCGACTTCCTCGACGTGGAGCGTTATCCCACCCTCGAATATCGAAGCACCGGAATAAAATGGCAGGGCACTGAGGACCCCATATTCCAATGGGCCCGTCTGCGCAACCACAGACTGGGCGGACGAGGCCGGAGTCACATTGTTCCGCCGCAGTCGGAGAGCACGCCCGGACGATTCGTCCTCACCGGTGAGTTGACGGCGAAGGGTGTCACCCGGGCTGTCGACCTGGAGGTGAATTTCGGTGGCGCCCGTCGTGATCCGTACGGGCAGAACATCTTCGGATTCAGCGCGACGGCCGAGATCAACCGTGAGGACTACGGCCTGCTCTGGAATGTCGTCCTGGAGAGCGGCGGAGTGCTGGTCGGCAAGACGGTGCAGATCGAGATCGCCGGCGAGGCCATCTACCAGGCCTGACCGGCGTCATCCCCGCCAGATGCCCGGCGGGGATGACGCAGACGGCGTCAGGCGCCGACGCGGCGCAGCAGGCCCTCCTGGACGGCGCTGGCGATCTGTTGGCCGTCCGTGGTGAACATCCGGCCGGTGGCAAGCCCACGCGCGCCGGACGCCGACGGGCTCAGACAGTCGTAGAGGAACCACTCGTCGGCACGGAACGGCCGGTGGAACCACAGCGCGTGGTCCAGGCTGGCGCCGACCAACCCGCCCGGCCCCCACACCTCGCCGTGCGCGGAGAGCACCGAGTCGAGCAGGGTGAGGTCCGAGGCGTAGGTGAGCGCGCAGGCGTGCAGCAGCGGATCGTCCGGCAGTTTGCCGTCGATGCGCATCCAGACCCGCTGGTGCGGGTCGGCGGGCCGGTCACCGGGACGGACCCAGCCGGGCTCGCCCACGTAGCGCACGTCGATCGGACGTGGGATCTGCCCCCACATGCCCAGCCGCTCCGGGTAGCGGGAGAGCCGGTCGGCCATCGTCGGCACGTCCTGCGGCAGGGGTACGTCCAGTGGGGCGGTGACCTGGTGGTCCAAGCCCTCCTCGGCCCGCTGGAACGACGCCGACATGAAGAAGATCGGCTTGTCGTGCTGGAGGGCCACCGCGCGACGAACCGAGAAGGACCGGCCGTCGCGGATGTTCTCCACCTGGTACTCGATGGGCTCGACCGGGTCGCCGGGGCGGACGAAGTATCCGTGCAGCGAGTGCACGAAGCGCTCCGGGTCGACCGTGCGGCCGGCGGCGACCAGGGCCTGACCTGCGACCTGGCCGCCGTACACCCGTTGTGGGCCGACCGGGGGGCTCATCCCCCGGAAGGTCATCTCCCCGGTCGGGTCGAGGTCCAGCACTTCCAGGAGCTGGTCCACAGCGGCCTGGCCGACCGCGACCCGACCGTCGCTCACTGCAGCGCCCGCGCCGACGCCGCGTCGACCAGCGAGCCGAGCTGGTGGACGCGTAGCGTGTTGGTCGAGCCGGGGGTGCCGGGCGGGCTGCCGGCCACGATCACCACGTAGTCACCCGGGTTGGCCCGGTTGAGGCCCAGCAGCGCCTGGTCGACCTGACGGAACATGTCATCAGTGTGCTGCACGAACGGCATCAGGAAGGTCTCCACGCCCCAGGTGAGGGCGAGCTGGTCGCGCACCTCGGGGACCGGCGTGAAGGCCAGCAGCGGCAGGTCGCAGTGCAGGCGGGACAGCCGTCGGACGGTGTCGCCGGTCTGCGAGAAGGCGACGAGCGCCTTGGCGTTGATGGCCCGGGCGATCGACGAGGCGGCGACGGTGAGCGCGCCACCGTGGGTACGCGGGTCGTGCTGCAACCGGGGCACGCCGATCGAGCCGGACTCGGTGGTCGTCACGATCTTGGCCATGGTGCTGACGGTCAGCACCGGGTACTTGCCGACGCTGGTCTCGCCGGAGAGCATCACCGCGTCGGCACCGTCGAGCACCGCGTTGGCGACGTCGGAGGCCTCCGCCCGGGTGGGGCGGGAATTCTCGATCATGGAGTCGAGCATCTGGGTGGCCACGATGACGGGCTTGGCGTTCTCCCGGCACAGCTGCACGGCGCGCTTCTGCACCAGGGGCACCTGGTCCAGTGGCATCTCGACGCCGAGGTCACCGCGGGCGACCATGACACCGTCGAAGGCCAGCACGATGGCCTCCAGGTGCTCCACCGCCTCCGGCTTCTCGACCTTGGCCAGGACCGGGCGGAACACGCCCTCCTCGGCCATGATGCCGTGCACGAGCTTGATGTCCTCGGCCGAGCGGACGAAGGACAGCGCGACCAGGTCGACACCGAGGCTCAGGGAGAAGCGCAGGTCCTCGGCGTCCTTCTCCGACATGGCGGGCACGCTGACCGCCACGTTGGGCAGCGAGACGCCCTTGTTGTTGGAGACCGGGCCGCCCTCGGTGACCAGGCAGCGGATGTCGTTGCCGGTGACGTCGGTGACCTCGACGGCGACCCGACCGTCGTCGATCAGCAGCCGGTCGCCGGGCTTCACCTCGTGCGGCAGCTTGGTGTAGGTGCAGGAGACCCGCTCCTTGGTGCCGACGATGTCGTCACCGGTGATCACGACCGAGTCGCCGGTGCGCCACTCGTGCGGGCCGTCAGCGAACTTGCCGAGCCGGATCTTGGGGCCCTGGAGGTCGGCGAGGACGGCCACCGGCTTACCTGCCGCCTCGGACGCCTCCCGGACCAGTCGATAGACCGCCTCGTGGTCGGCGTGGCTGCCGTGGCTGAAGTTGAGCCTCGCCACGTTCATACCGGCCTCGACGAGACCCCGGATGCGCTCCGGGGACGAGGTGGCGGGACCAAGAGTGCAGACGATCTTCACACGGCGTGTCACGCCCATCAGGCTAGTCTCTCCTTCAGGTCGGACTCGGGGCCGACCCATTGCAGGCAGTGGAACATGTGTCCAACGACGCGCGGTGCGCGTCGGGCCGGCGGGCGGAACCGCACCGGGAACGTTGTGGCGACGGGCATCAGCGACCGCGCGCCGGGAATCGTACGCCTCCGGTGGCGTGCGGTGTCGGGGTGCTCCCGGCGGCGGCCCGTCATCAGCGCTGCGACCGGGGCAGGGTGGGCACGGCGGTGAGCAGCTCACGCGGGTCGTAGCGGTGCTTGGCCCGGCGTAGCCGCGGCCAGTTCGCGCCGTAGGCGAGCCGGACCCGGTCGGTCTCCTCCGGGGCGAGCAGGTTGGGGTAACCGCCGGGCAGGGCGTGCGGCGCGAGGGCCGCCGAGGTGCGCTCGGCCCACTCCCGGTGTGGCCGGGCCTCCTCGCCGGGCGCCCAGACGGCGATGATCTCGGTGAGCAGGTGGTCGGTCCGCAGGCCGAACGCCGTGTCGGCGAGCCGGACCCGGGTTGCCGCGCCGTGGAAGTGGTGCACGGCCAGCGCGGAGAACGGGGAGCTGACCTGCCGGGCCGCGTCGGCGAGCACGTCCACCGCGCTGTCGGTGAGCGCGGGCAGCCAGCGGGTACGCAGCAGGTAGTGGTTGCCGTCGACCATCCCGCCGTCGAACATCCGCAGCGCGTCCGCGTACGGCATCGGGGCGATCTGGTCGACCAGCGGGGTGCCCAGTGCGCGCAGCCGGTCCATCCACGGCAGCCCGGCGTCCAGGTCCGGGCCGCTGTAGAACGGGCAGACGAAGATCACCGGCTCGCCGGCCGGGCCGGGCAGGAAACCGGTCATCACGGTCAGCTCGTCCGGGGCCTCGGCGACGAGCGCGCCGTAGCCGCGCAGCACGGCCGGCGCCTCGGCCAGCGCGAACATGATCATGCCGGCCAGCACGCCGGGCAGCCGGTGCGCGCGGAAACGCAGCTCGGTGACCACGCCGACGTTCCCACCGCCGCCGCGCAGCGCCCAGTACAGCTCGGCGTCGTGCCGGGGGTCGGCGGTGACCCGACGGCCGTCGGCGAGGACCACCTCGGCGCCGAGCAGGTTGTCCAGGGTCAGCCCGAACCGGCCACACAACGGGCCGTACCCGCCGGCGAGGCTGAGCCCGGCCATGCCCACGTCGCCGACCGTGCCGGTGGGCACCACCAGGTCGTACGGACGGGTGGCGGCGAGCAGCTCGTGAGCAGTGACGCCGCCGCCGACGGTCACCGTCTCCTCGTCCGGGTCGACCCGGACGGCGCGAAGTCCGGTCAGGTCGAGCACCAGGCCACCGTCGCGCAGCGCCCGGCCGGCCCAGTCGTGCCCTCCGGAGCGGACCGACAGGGGCAGGTGGCACTGGGCGGCGACGCGGGCGGCGTCGGCCACCTCGTCGGCGTCCTGGCAGTGGGCCACCAGGACGGGCGTACGCTTCACCGCCCCGTTCCAGAGCGTCGTGGTGGTGGCGTACGCCGGATCGCCCGGCTCGTGCAGCCGGTCGCCGAGCAGGGCGCGCAGCCGGGCGGTGGCCGTCGCGACATCGGGGGTGGCGGCGGAGATCATGGCGACTCCTCGACCGGGGCCGACCCAAGGCTTCCGGGTGCGCCCCGGTGGCGGCCCTCGCTGGGCGCGACCGTAACACCGACGTGCTGCCGAGCGCCGTCGTCATCACGACAGCCACCGATTGACCGGCCAGTCAGCTTTCGGTCTTGACCAGCGGAAACTCCAGTGATCCGGCCGGGCAGAGGAAGGTCAGCACGTCCACCCGGTAGAGCCCGGCCTGCACCGCCGGGTCGGCCTCCAACACGCTGCGGACGTCGTCGACGCTGCCGGTGCGGGCCAGGCCGAAGCCGATCGGTGGCTCCGGCTCGCGGGCCGGCCCGTCCACCGAACCGGCGACCAGGATGATGCCGCGCCGCTGTAGCGCCTGCATGTGCTCGGCGTGCTCGGCCTGCAACCGCTGCACGGTCTCGGTGGGCAGGGCCCGTCCGGCCGCGCCGGGATAGATCACGATGCACTCGTACGTGTCGAGCGCGAAGTTGACCTGCGGCACTCCCGCCATGGGTGCTCCCTCTGCCGTCACGCCGGAAGGCACCGGCTCCGGCCAGCGTCGCACGGACGCCCCGGTCGTACCGGCCGCTTCCAGGCAACTGCCCGCGGCGGCTTTTCGCGCGACTGCCCGAGGCGGCTTTTCGCGCGACTGCCCGTGTCCACGCACACAGTCGGCCGACGAGCGGAATACCCGCCCACCAGCGGGGGATGATCTATGAGGTGGTGGGTGGGCCTTTCCGCGCCCCCACGACACGACGATTGGGGATCGACCAATGGCGACCAACATCAGTGAGCAGCCCGCGAAGGCGTCCGGCACGTACCGCATCGGTGGCGACGTCACCGTCAACCGGCTCGGCTACGGGGCGATGCAGCTCACCGGCCCGGGTGTCTGGGGAGACCCGAAGGACCCCGCGGAGGCGGTCCGGGTGCTGCGCCGCGCGATCGAGCTGGGCGTGACGTTCATCGACACCGCCGACTCGTACGGCCCGTTCGTCTCGGAGTTGCTGATCCGGGAGGCCCTGCACCCGTACGCCGATGACCTGGTCATCGCGACCAAGGCCGGGCTGAGCCGCTCCGGACCGGGTGACTGGCGGGCGCTGGGCCGCCCGGAGTACCTGCGCCAGCAGTGTGAGCTGAGCCTGCGGCACCTCGGCCTGGACAGCATCCCGCTGTACCAGCTGCACCGGATCGACCCGAAGGTGCCGCTCGCGGACCAGTTGGGTGAGCTGGCGCTGCTGCGCGAGGAGGGCAAGATCCAGCACATCGGTCTGTCCGAGGTAAGCGTCGCGCAGATCGAGGAGTCCCGGGAGATCACCACGATCGCGTCGGTGCAGAACCTGTACAACCTCGCCAACCGCAGCGCCGAGGACGTGCTGGAGTACTGCGAGCGCAACGACCTCGCGTTCATCCCGTGGTTCCCGATCGCCACCGGTGAGCTGGCCCGCCCGGGCGGCCCGCTGGACGCCATCTCCACCGCGCACGGCGCGTCGCCCGCGCAGCTCGCGCTGGCCTGGCTGCTGCGCCGCTCGCCGGTGATGCTGCCGATCCCCGGTACGTCCTCGGTGGCGCACCTGGAGGAGAACGTGGGCGCGGCCGACGTGCGGCTCACCGACGACGAGTTCGAGGCGCTCGCCAAGGCGAGCTGATCCACCGGTGCGGACGCCGTCGGTGTCAGTCGACGGCGTCCGGACCGGGCTTGAGGGCAACGTCCGCGCCGGGCTCACGGGCGGCGCCCGGAGCGGGCTTGAGGGCGGCGTCCGCGCCGGGCTCACGAGCGGCCCGCAGGGCCTCGGTCGCCTGGGCCAGCAGACGGGCCGAGTCGGTGCGTCCGCTCACCTGTAGCTCCACCTCGGTGTCTCCGGTCTGGATCCGGATGCTGGCCTCGGTGCGCTGCTGGTCGACCCAGGACTGCAACAGGTTGAACAGACCCGGGAGCAGCCCCTGGGCCAGCACCGCGATGATCACCGCGTCGCTGAAGCCCGGCCGGCCCCTGCCCCCGCCGGCCTGGCGGACCACCGGCCGGTATTCCGGCTGGCGGTGGATCCAGGCCAGCAGATCGATCGTCGGGGCCTGCCGCTGCCGGGGGTTGATGGTCAGCCGCACGGGCAGCCGGGCCGCGGCGAAGCTGTCGGTCACGGTCTCTTTCTCCGGTCAGTTGGTGGTGGGGCGGAAGGCGACGGCGTCCCCGTCGGCGGTGGCCACACCCGCGACGGTGAACGTGTCCTCCTCCGTGAACGGTGAGTCACTGCCGAAGTAGGTGTTGGTGCCGCTGACCTGCACCCTGCCCTGCGTCTCGTACGGCGTGGCGACCTGGGCGCTGGCCGGGCCGGTCAGTTCGACGGCGACTTTCGGGTATTCCAGCATCTTCCAGGTGACCTTCTGGGTGGAGCCGCTGGGGTAGCGGAACGGGCAGCCGGGTGGCGCGGCGACCGCCTGCTTGACGCACTCGTCCAACCAGGCGCGCACCCGGGCCTCGACGGCCTCGACGGCCGTGGGCTTGAGCACCGGAGCCAGTTGCAGGGTCGCCGCGTTCTGCGCGGGGCCGACCACCACCGTCTCGGCGGGCGTCTCACTGAGCGCGCTGGACGGGCCGGTCGCCGTGTAGGTGCCGGGCAGCAGCATCAGCGCGGGGCCCTCGGCGGCGCCGGGCAGCTCCACCCCGTTGAGCCGCACTCCGGGGCCGGCGATCGGTGTGTTGAGCACGGCCAGCCCACCGTCGACCCGCCAGCCGTGGAAGAACCCGGCGGTCGCCTCGTCGTCACGACGCAGCTTCACCGTGGAGGTCTGCGCCGCGCCGGCCAGCCGGTAGGCCACCGTGGCGGTGGCGGTGTCACCGTCGCGGTCCACTGAGCTGATCTTCACGTCGGTCGGTGGTTGGTAACCCTCGCCGCGCAGCAGTCGGGCGAGCAGCTTGCGGTCGGTGACGCCGCTCTGGTCGGTGACGCCACTCTGGCCGGTGACGTCGCTCTGACCGGTCAGGAAGCCGAGCGCGGCGTCGCTGTCGCGGTCGGCGAGCGCGGAGAAGTATCCGTCGACCGCCGACTGGGGGCGGAAGAACGCCCACTGCACCACGCCGAGCCCGCCGGTGCCGGCGCACGCGGCCAGCGCCAGGGCACCGACCAGCAGCCAGGTGCGGCGGGTGCCGACCGGGCCCGCGTGGCCGAACAGCCGCTCGGCGGTGACGGCGGGCTCGCCCGCCTCGACGGACGCACCGGCCACCGACGCCCTCTCCAGCGCGTCGAGTCGCAGTTCGTGCGGCGGGTGGGTGGCGCAGACCGCCTCGTCCCAGCCGCTGCGGCCGGTCTCGAAGGACAGCCGCCGCTCCAGCACGCGCCGCATCCCGTCGACGTGCCCGGTGAGCACGGCGCCGAGGTCGGCCCGGTACTCCGCCGCCCGGACGTCACGGGCGTGCAGCGGCAGCACCACGTACCGCATGGTGAGCAGCACCGGCCAGAAGAACAGGAAGACCACGAAGTTGGTGCCCGGGTGCGGGAAGGTCCGCATCAACCAGGCCGGCAGGGCGTGCGCGAGGGTCAGCGGCAGACCGACACCACGGACGAAGGCGCTGGTGATCTCGTCCCCGGTGCGCCAGTGCACCAGCTCGTGGCTGAACAGGGCGGCGATCTCGTCGTCCGGTTCGGTCAGCACGGCGGTGGTGACCACCACGTGCCGGGCGTACGTGCGGGCGTTGCTCAGGACCGGGTCGTCCTCCATCAGCAGCCGCGGCACGGTGGGCAGGCCGAGCCGTCGGGCGCACTCGTCCAGCACCGGGCGCAGCCGCGCGTTCTCGCGGCGGCTGGGCTGACGGGCGCCGGAGACCACGAGCAGGCGCGGTTCCAGCAACACCCGGTAGAGCGTGTAGAGCACCCCGATCAGCGCCGCCGCGACGACCGTGCCGACCAGACCGGTGGCCACCGTGAGCGGCCCGGCGTCGGCGCCCAGCCAGGGCACCACCAGCACGGCGAGGAAGCCGCCCAGGAACCCGGCGACGAAGCCGACCACGCCGCCGAGGACGCCGCCGGAGCGGGTCAGGAACGCCTCCAGCAGGGGGCCGATCAGCGGCGCGTCGCGCAGCACCTGGGGTAGCTGGTCATCGGTGCCCAACCCGCCGGCGAAGAGCCCGGTGACCGCGAGGATGAGACCGCCCCAGAACGCCAGGAGCAGCGCGACCGGCAGGTAGAACCAGGTGGCGAAGAAGGCGCCGAGCACACCGCGCCAGTCCCGCAGGATCCCGGCGCGCAGCCAGACCAGCGCGCTGGGATAGCCCGGCGGCCGGTCGGCGAACCCCTCGGTGGACGGCGGCGTGTGGGCCGCCGGCGGCTCGGCGGCCCGGACGTCGAGCTGCGGCACGGTCGGCGGAGTGCCCTCCGGCGGCACGGGATGCGGCTCGGTCATGCGCGCTGCTCCTCGGGGAAAGGTCGCGTCTACTGTCGTGTTTGGACGGCCGAGGCAGGCTATCGAGGACACCTGATGTCTGCCATCCCGTTTCGCCGCACCGTCGCCCACCCGACACTCACCGTCGCGCGCCGGTGGGGGTGGCCCCGCCGGGACCACCCCCACGGACCGGGTCAGAGCGCGAGGCAGTTGGGTCGTACCGGGCCGTCGACCAGGGCGCCGCGCACGATGGTGTACGCCGTGCCGTCGAGCACCAGGCCGAGGTGTCCCACCACTCGCAGCGGGCAGTACGTCTGGATCAGCACGTTGGTCGCACCGTCGTTGACGACGGCGTTCCCGGTCGGCCGGACCAGCTCGTCCTGGAGGGTTCGGATGGTGGTGTAACGCACCGCGCCGGGGGTGTCGTCGCCGGCGTTGAGGTCGGCGAGGAACGCCGAGCCGATGGTCATCTGCTGGCAGGCCACGATGCCGGCGCAGCTGCCCAGGCCGAGGAACGCCACGATGTTGGCGACGTAGGTGCCGTACTGCGGGGTGCCCAGGCTGACGTAGCGACCGATGGCGGCGGTGCCGCCGAGCCGCTTGAGGTAGTAGCGGCTGACCAGGCCGCCTTCGGAGTGGGCCACGACGTCCACGGTCGCCGCTCCGGTGCTGGCGCGCACCTGGTCGATGTACGTGGCGAACGCGCGGGCGGAGGTGGGGATGTCGCCGAGGCCCAGCCCGGGCAACTGGTAGATGAAGGTGCGGTAGCCGTCGGCGCGCAGCCGGGCGGCCATCGGCTCGTACGCGACGGCGACGCCGCTGAGCCCTCCGACCACGATCACCGGATTGGCCGCGGCGGCGGCGGCGAAGGCCTCGGGAGTGACGGGAGCCGGGGTGGGATCGGCAGGGGCGGCTGCGGTCGCCGTGCCGCCGGACGCGAACAGGGCGGCGGCGACGAGGGCCACGACGAGGGCGGTCTTTCGGAGCAGCATGGCTGCACCTCCGGGGGGAGGCACCCGGCGTACCGGGCAGGTGGGTGGGGTGTCCGGTCGACCGTGCGACGATCATGCCCGCAACAATTCAGAAACGTCAATGACTTGTTACGCGCCGGTAACCCGTTGTCCCGGCGAGGGCGCAAACCGGCAAATCGCAGCGCTCCACATCGGACCGGTGACCCGACGCCCGCACCCGGGTCGGGTCGGTGAGTGACATGCTGTGGCCGTGGCCGCCGACGAACCCGCCGAGCGCCAGCTACGGGTGATGCCCTGGTGGCTGGTCCTGGTCGGTCTGCTGCTCGCCGCCGCCCTGGGCTGGCTGGTGCTGGACCTGCTGCTCACCGAGGCCGACCGGGCCAGCCAGCCGGACACCCGCGCCACGCTGCGCATCGACGCGATCCGCACCGGCCTGACCGTGGTCGCCGGCACCGGTGGTGGGCTCGCCCTGCTCCTGGCCGCCCGCCGCCAGTGGATCACCGAACGCGCGCAGCGGCACCAGGAGAGCGTCGCCGCCCGGGACCAGGCCCACCGCGACCGGGTGCAGGCGCACGCCGAGTCGGTGGCCGAGGCCGCGCAACGCCAGCAGGACCGGCAGTCCACGGCCGCCGAGCACGACGCCGCCGAACGCCGGCTGACCGAGCTCTACACCCGGGCCGTCGACCTGCTCGGCAACGACAGCGCGGCGGTACGCCTCGGCGGCCTGCACGCCCTGGAGCGCCTCGGTCAGGACAATCCGGGGCAGCGCCCGACGATCGCGGCGGTGCTGTGCGCGTACCTGCGGATGCCGGCGCCCGACGACGAGCCGCGCGAGACGGAGGTCCGGCGCACCGCGCAGCGTGTGCTGACCCGCCACCTGCGCGCGGACGACGACGCCACGTACTGGCCGAAGGTCGTGCTGGATCTGTCCGGCGCCCGGCTGGTCGACTTCGACGCCAGCGGCTGCACGCTCACGAACGCGGACTTCACCGGAACGGTGTTCACAGGCGCGACCAGCTTCGCCGATGCGACTGCGCGGGGGCGCCTCGCCCTCGGGGCGGCGTCCTTCGACGACGTGACCTTCGAGGACCTCGCGGCCGACGCGGAGATCGTGCTGGATGACGCCCACGTCGCCGGTGTGGCGACCTTCGCGGGGGCCGAACTTGTCCGCGGCCTGTCCTGCCGGCGGTCCAGGTTCGCCGGCCCGACGTCATTTCGCCGGTCGACGTTCGACCAGTCGACCAGCTTCGACGCCACCCGATTCGAGGACAGCGCCACGTTCCAGCAGGCCGAGTTCTTCGGCGGTCTGTCGATGGAGCACACCGATTTCGGCGGGCCGGCCAATTTCCGCTCCGCGCGGTTCGAGGACATGGCCCTGTTCCGCTGGACGATGTTCGGCAGCGAGGCGCTGTTCGAGCAGACCCGGTTCACCAACGCCGCGAACTTCGGCCGGGCCCGGTTTCACGGCTCCGCCAGCTTTGACGGCGCGCAGTTCGGCCGGCAGCCGCTGGTCGACCAGGCCCGGGCAGCGGTCGGCCCCCAGCACGTCTGGCCGACGGGCGCGGTGGTCGAACAGCTCGACGACGAGTGGCTGCTGCTGGTCGACCGGTGACGCCGGGTCAGCGGGTGGGCGCGCGCAGCCCGTCCAGGGCCACGCCGAGCACCCGGTCGCGCTGCTCGGGCGACGGGAACTGGGCCATGGTGAGGCCGCTGATCAGTCGCACCACGTCGTCGAAGCCGACGTCGTCACGGACCACGCCGGCGACCTGGGCACGACGCATCAGCGGCTCGCCGGCGGAGTAGATCTCCGCCCGGCAGCTCCGGAAGATCTCCGAGTCGTGCAGCAACTGCTCGGCGAGGGCCCGCTTGGTGGCGACGTACGCGACGAACCGGTGCAACCAGGCGACGAGCGCGTCCCACGGTGGCAGCTCGGCCAGGTCCTCCGCAGAGCGGCTCAGCGCCCGGACCTCCTCGACGTACACGGCCTCGAAGAGGTGGCGCCGGCTGGGAAAGTTGCGGTAGAGCGTGCCGATGCCCACACCGGCCCGCCGGGCCACGTCCTCCAGGGAGGCGGCAGCGCCGTTCTCGGCGAACGCGTCGCGCGCAGCGGCGACCAGAGCGTCGTAGTTACGCCGTGCGTCCGCTCGCTTCGGGCGTTGCGCGAATACCTCGGGCGCCTGCCCCGCGCTGGTCATGACGTGCGTCACCCCGTTTCGGTTGCAACCGGAGGCAACCCTCCGCTAGCTTAGTGGAGGCACCCCTCCGGAATCCCGGAGGCCTGCCTCCGCTTAGCTTACCTCGGGACCCGCCCGATCCGCCTGGCCACCCGATCGCCCGGACCCGACAGCCAGCCCGCCACAGACGACGGGTGACACACCTCCTTCCGTACCGTTATCAGGAGTCTTCTCTCGTGGTAGTGACCTCCCGACGCAGCTCGCGTCGGCTCACCTTCACCGTGCTCGCGGCCGGTGCCGGGTTCTTCGCGATGCTCCAGTCGCTGATCACCCCGGTGCTGCCGACCATCCAGCACGATCTGCACACCTCCCAGAACACCGTGACCTGGGTCCTGACCGCCTACCTGCTCTCAGCGTCGATCTTCACGCCGATCCTCGGGCGGGTCGGCGACATGGTCGGCAAGGAGCGGATGCTGGTCGTCGCGCTCGCCGCGCTCGCCCTCGGCTGCCTGCTGGCCGCCATCGCGCCGAACATCGGCGTCCTCATCCTCGCCCGCGTCGTGCAGGGCATCGGTGGAGCCGTCTTCCCGCTGTCGTTCGGCATCATCCGCGACGAGTTCCCCGCCGCGCGGGTCTCCACGGCCGTGGCCGCCATCTCGGCGATCGTCGCCGTCGGCGGTGGCCTGGGCATCGTGCTGGCCGGCCCGATCGTCAGCACGCTGGACTACCGCTGGCTGTTCTGGATCCCGATGGTCGTGGTCGGGCTGACCGCCGTGGCCGCCCACCTGTTCGTCCCCGAGTCCCCGGTCCGCACCCCCGGTCGCATCGACTGGCGAGCGACCCTGCTGCTCTCCGGCTGGCTGGTCGCGTTGCTGCTGCCGATCAGCCAGGGCGCGGCGTGGGGCTGGACCAGCCCCCGGGTGCTCGGCCTGCTGGCCCTCGCCGTGGTGCTCCTGGTCGGCTGGCTGGTCGCCGAGGTGCGGTCGCCCAACCCACTGATCGACATGCGGATGATGCGCCTGCCCGGCGTCTGGACCACCAACCTGGTCGCCCTGCTCTACGGCGCGTCGATGTTCTCCGTGTACGCGTTCCTCCCCCAGTTCCTCCAGACCCCGACCGCCGCCGGCTACGGCTTCGGCGCGAGCATCAGCCAGGCCGGTCTGCTCATGCTGCCGATGGTCAGCGCGATGTTCGTCGCCGGCATCGTCGCCGGCCGGCTCCAGGCCGTCTTCAGCGCCAAGGCGCAGCTCGCCACCGGCGCCACGTTCAACGTGGCCGCCTCCGCGATGCTCGCCGCCGCGCACGACACCCGCTGGGAGGTCGCCATCGCCGGTGGCCTGGTCGGCCTCGGCATCGGCCTGGCCTTCGCGTCGATGGCCAACCTGATCGTCGCCAGCGTGCCCGCCAGCCAGACCGGCGTCGCGACCGGTATGAACGCCAACATCCGTACCATCGGAGGCGCGATCGGCGCCGCCGTGGTCAGCGGCGTGATCACCGCGAACCCGCAGGCCAACGGCCTGCCCCGGGAGGCCGGCTTCACGATGGGGTTTCTCGTCCTCACGGCCATCGCACTGGCCGCCGCGCTCGCGGCCCTCGCCGTCCCGTCCGCCCGGCGGAAGGCGGCCGGTCCCCGGCCGTCCACCACGACGATCGTCGAGTCGGAGCTAGCCGGCGAGTTCGCCACCATGCCCGCGACCCGCTGACCCGCCGCGCCGCCCCTCCGTGGTCCAAGATCCGCGCAACTTCGGTGAAAGTGCTGCCTCAACGCGTTGGCAGGCAGCACTTTCACCGAAAGTACGCGGATCTTGCGCTTGGGCGGCGGCGGGCGTCCGGGTTCGGGGTTTCCGTCGGCCCCAGGAGTACGCTGACCGCTTCCCGTCTGCCTATTCGTCTTCCAGGATGCGCCCATGTCCAAACTGCTGACCACCGACCGCATCGAGGAGATCGGCGCCCTGGGACCCGAGAGCCCGGACCCGGCCGCGCTGGTCGCCGAGCTGGTGGGCGCCGTCGACGAGGGACGGGTCGCCGACCCCGACGACACCGCGTACGCCCTGCTGGTCGCCGCGGACATCCTCGAGCAGGCCGGCGACCTGGCCGACGCGCTCGCGCTGGCCACCCGCGCCATCGCCGAACAACCCGACGAGGACGCGTACGCGCGGTCGGTGCGCGGCGGTCTGCTGCTGCGCCTCGGCCGCTCCGACGAGGGCATGGCCGAACTGACCGCCCTGCGCCCGCTGCTGGAAACCAACCCCAACGCCACGTACCTGATCGATGAGCTGGCCGACGCCGGCCACACCGACCTGGCGTTGGAATGGCTGACCGGGGCGCTCGACGCGATCCTGGAACGGACCCGCAACCAGCAGCACGAATCCGAGGACGCCCAGGACGAGGCCGCGGCCATGATCTACGGCCTGACCCAGCGGCGGCACACCCTGCGCGAGGAGATGGGCCTCCCGCACGACGAGTACGACAACCTCGCCGACCGGCTACGCGCCGCCAGCGACCACGCGCTCGACGCGCTGGACGATGGCCCCGCGACGCTGCTGTTCTGGCCGCAGGCGGAGTTCGACGCGCTGCTGCTGCGCTGGCCCGCCCTCGCCGGCAGCTACCCCACCAGCTGGGACGAACACCGCGCCCAGACCGAGCGCGCCCTCGCCGACGCCTCCGGGCTGGGCGGCGCCGACCTGGGCGTGGCCGTCGGGTCCGTCGCCGGGCTGGCGGCCTTCGCCGAACGCGAGGGCAGCGACCCCACCGACGAGGAAACCCAGGACGAGTACGCCGACTCGCTCACCGGGCCCGACCTCAGGGCCTGGCCACCCGGCCGCAACGACGCCTGCTGGTGCGGGTCCGGGGCGAAGTACAAGAAGTGCTGCCTGCCGCGCTCGCGCGGGTGACCCCCCTCGGGCCCGGTCCCACGGCTCCCGGAGGGCATGTCCTGTCCGCGCTCGCGCAGAGGACCCCTCTCGGGCCTGGTCCCACGGCTCCCGGAGGGCATGTCCTGTCCGCGCTCGCGCAGAGGACCCCTCTCGGGCCTGGTCCCACGGCCCCCGGAGGCCGGGTCCTGTGAAAGCCTGATGCCGGTGAGTCATCGTGGTGACTCACCGGCATCAGAACGCGGCCTGCCCTCACCCCCGGGGACCGGCCCGATGAGGGAGGCAGAGCGATGACCGCGCAGGAGCAGCACGAGACGATCGAGGACAGCCCGGTCGGCTGGGTGGCCAAGCACATCCGGCGGTACGTCGAAACCGACGGCGCCGACGGCGGCACCTACCAGGGCGTACCGTCGCTGCTCCTCACCACCCGCGGACGCCGCACCGGCACGCTGCGCCGCACCGCCCTGATGTACGGCCGCGACGGCGACCACCACCTGCTGGTGGCATCCAACGGGGGCGCGGACAAGCACCCCGCCTGGTATTTGAACCTGACCGCCGACCCGGCGGTGGAGATCCAGGTCGGAGCGGAGCGGTTCGCCGGTCGGGCCCGCACGGCGACGGGCGAGGAACGGGTCCGGCTGTGGCCGGTGATGACGAAGGTCTTCCCGACGTACGAGCGCTATCAGAAGGGCACCGACCGCGAGATCCCCCTCGTCGTCATCGAACGCGCACCCGGGGAACCCTCGGAGACCGATTGATCTCCTCGGGGGCGTTACCCCGCCGCTTCAATGGCCGCCTCCACCTTGTCCAGGTAGTTGAACCACCACTCCCCCTCAGGCTTCGGTCGCGCGGCCAACAGGCTTGCCGCCACAACGAAGGCAAGGATGACTGCGCTACCGGCCGGCAGCACGCCCGACAGTGGTCGACCGGTCAGAGCGGCACCGAGGAAGGCTTCGATCTCAGGTGACGTCGCCGAACTCCAGGACTCAGCCTCTGCAACCTCAGTGGCCAGTTCCTCAATCTGTTCGGGCGACGGCTTGCCTCCGCAGATGTCGGTACTTACGAAGGCCGAGATGGCAACAAGCAACTCCATGGCGGACTGCCGCGTTGATTCGTCGGAAAACGTCTTGAGCGCCTCATCAAATTCGCCGGGCTGCCGCTTCACGGCCCAGTGCAGCCCATCTCGGACGAGTTGCTCAACTCGCTCATCGATCTTCAAAGGAACCTCCGCTATCCTGCGATCTCGCCTTGTATGCCTTGAGGGATCCCCAGGTCGCCACGGCCCCAAGGACGACGCCGGCGACCGCCTTCGGTAGCGCCGGCAAGAACTCTGAAACCGTCGCCCACGCTGTTGCCGCTGCCGACCCGCCAACAGCAATTGCCTCCGGGCCAACACTTCTGCGCTTGGTGGGCGGTGGTGCCTCCCGGCCTTCCCGGCTTCGCGCCTCACGTCGCCGGCTGCGATCCGGCAGCGCCGGCCTTGACCGTGGGACTGCCGGTCGCAGGGTGACGCTGGCCGCTGCGGGTGGTTGGTGGGTTGTGCTACCACCACCCGTGGTCAGTTTCCCAGCGCTCGGACCTTGGCGATCGTCTCCTGGACGTGCTGCTTGGCCGGTTCGCCGCCCTGGGACGCCTGCGCCAGCGCCTGACGGTACGCATCGATCATGCCGACGAGCGGGCCGGCTGCCACGCCTTCCAGCGCACCGGCCACCAGTGCCCGCGCCTCGGCCGCGTCCTGGGCTGCCGCTGCGGTCTTGGCCTTTGCCTCGTCCAGCTTCTGCGACGCCGCCGCCAGCCTCGCGATGATCTGTGCTGCGCTCACGCGCGCCTCCCCATGATCGACCATCGCCTCCGCCACCGCACCGGCGGAGACCACATGGGAGCGTACGAGATCCACGCACTCAGCGCGACCACCCGCTTGCTCACCGGCCACCGCACGGTTGGCGAGTGCCCGACAAGCACCAATAGCGAGATGGCATCCAGCTTCGACCCGCCCGAAAGACTAGATCTTGGACAGTTTCCGTTCCGAGCTGACGGAAACTGTCCAAGATCTACGGCAGCGCTCGGCAATTAATGTTGACAGCACTCAGCTCTCGGCGACGAACACGCCGACGCCTCCGACACCTTCCACCAAGCCCTCGATCTTGAGCGCGTTGATGGCCTGACGGACGACGATGGCTGACACGTCGTGCTGACGGCACAGCTCGGAGGTCGAGGGCAGCTTGTCGCCCGGCGCGAGTTCGCCGGACTTGATCTGAGCGCGGATGCCATCGGCGATCAGCGCCTACTTCGCTGTGGCGGGCATTGGTGTCTCCCAGGTCAGGTCCAGCGCTGAGGCGGACGGATGAGCTTAGGCGTGGATCGGCAGCAGGCAGGCGCGACCGACCAGCGGTTGACGCGGCACGGGCCGCATGTGCGGGACAGTGCCGGGGCGGGCAGCGTCATAGACTCTGCTGCCGGCAGCCAAGTGGGCGGTCCATGCCGCTGGAGGAGCGACGCGACGTGGCACCTCAAGGAAACCCCACCACCGCTAGCGGCCGTCGTCGCCGGACCAGGGCCATCGCGCTGTCGGGCGGGCTCGCGGCAGTGCTGGCCCTCGTGCTCGTCGCTGCCCACGCCACCGGTGACAGGTGGGGCCTCCTCGACAGTTCCCGGTCGTCTTCCTCGACACCGCCCGCGCCAAGCGTGACCCCCGCAGAATCTCGGGCACAGCTCGCCCGGGCCTGCATCGCGCAGACCAAGGGCGAGGAAGCCGTGGCGTACTTCCACCGGGACATCCCCGCCGACCGTTGGGGCGACCCGGTCCGTGGCACCGCCTCGGCGAGCAGCGAGCCGTACGTGCTGTGGCTCTTCGACGACAACTGCGAGCCGCACAGGGCGCTCGACGTGCCACCGCGGACCAGTCGTACGTTCAAGGCGCGGGTGGGTCAGGTCTGGTCCTACACCGAAGCGTCAGCGGGGCAACCCGCCGACGGCCGCACCTGTCGCGTCTTCGGCCTCTCGAACAGCGGCACCGAGCAGAGGTTCAGCGACAGCGGGCTGCTCACCTACCACGCCGCGTAGGCCGTCGACCTCAAGGTCGACTCGGGTTTCAGGAAGTCGGGGTGTCCGGACCTCCGGGACACCGCGACTTTCTGAAAAACGAGTCGATCACGCCGGGCGGGCCTGCGGCGGGGTCAGCGCAGGCCGCGGACCAGCAGCAGGTAGGCGCAGTAGGCCATCGGCACCAGCAGAAAACAGATCAGGAACCCGAGCGGCAGATAACGCGGCGGGGTGCCGGTGACCATCGCGGGCCGACCCCACCTGCCCAGCACCAGGTACCCACCGAAGAACGCCACCGCCGGCAGCCCCGCGCAGATCCACGCGCCGAGGGTGAACCCGTCGACCAGACCGACCCCGGACGCCAGCACCAGGGCCAGCACGAGCACCCCGGCGGCAGCACCGGACGCGGCGTAGACCGCGACCGCCCGCGCGAGCGGCGACCACGTCGGCAGGAGCGCCGGCCGCTGGGCCAGCAGCTCCGCCTGCTGCCCGTGCCGGTCGGCCTCGTCGGCCATCCGCCGGGCCAACTCCAACTCGACCGCCGGGTCGACCGCCGCCGCGCGCTGCGCCGGCACCCCGACGCCCGCCGGGCTCACCGCCGTCGGCAGCGCCAGCCGCGCCTCCCCCGCCGGCAGCTGGGGATACGCCCCGACCCCCGCCCGCCCCGGCACGCCGGCTGCGCCGTCGGGTCCGCTGTCCCCCGTTCCGGGTGCCGACGGGCCGGAAACGGAGGCGGAAGCCGACCCGAAGCCCTGCGATCCAGGTGCCGACGAGCCGGACCCGGAAGCGGAAGCCGACCCGAAGCCAGACACCGACCCAGAGCCGGAAGTCGACCCGAAGCCAGACACCGACCCGGAGCCGGAAGTCGACCCGAAGCCAGACACCGACCCGGAGCCGGAAGCCGACCCGAAGCCAGACACCGACCCGGAGCCAGACATCGACCCGGAGCCAGACATCGACCCGAAGCCAGACACCGACCCGGAGCCGGAAGCCGCACCGGAGCCGGAGCCGGACGGTGGGCTCGGCCAGTCGGCGGACTTAGCCGGACGCCCCGGGGTAGCACCTGCGGGTGGCTGCTCGACACGGATCGCCCGGCCGAGCTGGTCGAGGCGGTGCCCCTGGGCGGTCAGCCGCTGCTGGAGGTAGTCGACGGCGGCGTGCAGGTCGCGGCGGCGCGCGGACTCGGTGGCGGCGTGCTGCTCACCGGCCCGGCGCTGCTCGGCGAGTTGTCGGGCCAGCGCCGCGTACTCCTCGAAGGACACTGTCACCGCTCCCCGTCGGGGTCGTGCCCGTCGCCGACGAACGGGACGATCAGCCGGGTGCGCTGGTCGTGCCGGTCGATCAGCAGCGCCCGGTCGGCGCGGGGCGTGTAGGTCAGGTCGTGTGTCCCGAGGTGCAGGGCCAGCTCGGCCCCGGGCACGTTGAGGGCGACCAGACAGGCGACGTCGTCACGGTTCTGGGTGCCGCCGAGGTCGTCGGCGAGCCGGCGCAGCCCCCGCCACCAACCGAGCAGGTGCACGCCCTGCCCGGGGCCCTGGCGCAGCAGTGTGCGCAGGTCGTCCAGGCCGGAGCGGAACGTACCCGGGTCGGTCGCGCCGAAGACCGGCGCGGCGGCGTCCATGCCGAACACCACCAGGTACTCGCGGCCGGCGGGCTCGGCGGCCAACGTGGTGACCCGGTCGCGCAGCCCGGCCGCGTCGAGGCGGTGCACCGGGTGGCCGGCGGCCCGCAGGACCGCCTCGGTGTCGTCGGCGACCGGGTCGGCGACGCTGACCAGGGACGCCACCTGGAACCGGACGTCACCGGGGGCGTGTTGACGGGCCAGGCTCAGCGTCGCGGCGCGTAGCACGTCCGCGCCGGTCGGTGCGGTGCCCACCACGGCGAGGTGCCGGCCGGGGGTGGTGTCCATCAGGAACAGGGCGGTGGTGCCGTGCACGTCGACGGTCCGGCCGACCAGGGCCATCGGGCGCCGACCGCCGGGACGCAACCCGGCGAAGGTGGGGTCGTCCTCGACCCGCGCGACCTCGTACCCCTTGAAGACGGCCGGTGCCCGCGAGCCCGGCGGGCGGGCCTGCCACAGCTCGTGGCGCAGCGCGGCGAGGTCCGCGGCCGCGGCGTGCGCGTCGGGGAAGCGCAGCACGGTGTCGGCGCCGACCGCGCCGGCGGCGGTGTTGACCACGGCGGAGCCGACCGGCAGGGCCGCGGCGGCGTCGTTGAGCTGGTCGAGCACCCCACCGCCGCCGGGCAGCGCCACCCGCAACGCGAACTGGCCGAAGATCGCCTCGGCCCGCCCGTAGAGGGCTTCGATGCCGGTCATGCTCTGGCTCGCCAGCACCAGGTGGATGCCGTACGAGCGGCCCTTGCGGGCCAGTTCCTCCAGCAGGTCGACGGATTCGCGGGCGAGCGCGTCGTTGCCGGCGAGCAGCACGTGGAACTCGTCGACGACCGCCACGATGCGGGGCAGCGGGCTGTCCCGCGGCAGGTCGGCGAGTTTCGTGATGCCGTGGCGCTTCAGCGCGCCGGCCCGGCGTTGCGCCTCCCGGCGCAGCTCGCGCAGGACGGCGAGGCCGTACTCGCGGTCGGACTCGATGCCGACGGCACGGGCGTGCGGCAGCCAGGACGGGTCCCGACCGGTGGGCACGAACTCGGTGAAGCTCACGCCCTCCTTGAAGTCGAGCAGGTAGAGCTGCAACTCGGCCGGGGAGTAGCGGGCGGCCAGTCCGTAGAGGACGTCGAGGAGGAAGACGGTCTTGCCCGCGCCGGTGCGCCCGCCGACCAGCCAGTGCGGGGTGGCGTCGTCGAAGGCGACGGTCAGCGGGGCGGTGCCGGCCCGGCCGATCACCGTGCGCAGACCGTTGCCGGCGGACTCGGCCCAGCGTCGCTCGGGCAGCAGGTCGGTGAAGGGCAGCGCGTCGGCGCGGCGGGTGGCGGCGCCGAGGTGCTCGGCGAGCGCGCGTACCGAGGCGGCCGGCGGGTCACCGTCGAGCAGTACGGGTGCGGCGAGCCCGCTGCCGTCGGCGCTGAACGGGAGGCCGGGCGGGTCGCCGACCTGCGCGTACCCCTGGTGGAGCCGGATGGCGGTGGTGCCACCCAGCGGCGGCGCGGTCTCCCCGGGCACCCGGGACGGGTGGCCGGTGAGCAGCACGCAGACGGCGGCGGCCGGGCCGGCGTGGGTGAGCGCGGCGAGCCGGGCCAGCTCACGCGGCGGTGGCGCGGCGGTGGCGACCACCACCAGGAGGTGCCGGCTGGCGGGCTGACCGTGCTGGGCGGCGCGGGCATGTTGCTCGGCGGCATCGAGCAGCGCGGCCACCTCGCTCTCGCTGGTGGCCGGCGGGTCGAGCACCCCCGCGTCGAGCAGGGGACGCAACGGGCCGAAGGTCGCGCCGAGCGCCGCGGTGTCGATGCCGGCGACCCGGACCTGACCGGGCGGCGCGGTGGCGACCAGCCGCAGCACGAGTGCCCGCAGCAGCCCGGCGACCTGCGGGTCGCGGGCGTCGGTGTCCACGGCCAGGTGGTGCCCACCGCCGAGCGGGACCAGCACCGGGAAGCCGCCGTCCGAGATGGACGCCTCGCCGATCCGGACGGCCGCGGGCCGGTCGGTCAGCGGTGTGGCGCCCGGGGCGGGGGTGGCCAGGGCGCCGCCGAGGCGGGCGAGTCGGCTCACCAGCGCGTCGACACCGACCGGGGCGACGGCAGCCGGCGCGTTGCCGAGCGCGTTGCTGGCGGCGTCGAGGTGCGCGCGGGCCGCCCGGTGGGAGTTGATCGCCTGCCCGTACGCCGACGCGAGCCTGCCCACCCTCTGCCCCCAACGCCGACGACCGCCTGGTGCCAGGAACCCTAACGGACGGCGGTGGCAGGCGGACAGTCCTGCGAGGACGTGTCACGCCGAGCCCGTCAGGCAGGGCCGCACGGCGCGGGGTCGGGCGCGTCGGCCAGCCCGCAGCGGAAGACCTCCACCGGTGCCGTCGCCACCTGCGGCACCTGCTCCACCCGCAGCAGGGCCAGCCGTTTGTCGACCGGCTCACCGGAGTCGGGCGTGAACCGGATCAGCCCGGCCACCCCCGGGTAGCCCTGGCCGGCGTTCTGCCGGAGCACCTCCGCGTGCACGGCGACCGGGTTGATCGAGGTCGGCTCCCAGCGTTGTCGCGGGTCGGCGTGGTGCAGCCGGGCGGCGAGGCTCTCCACCGCCCGGATCAGCATCATCGCCGCGTCGTAGGCGAGGCTGACCCGCTCGCCGACCTGGTGCCCGGAGTCCGGTCGGCATCGCGGCGGGTCCAGCAGGTCGTCGGCCTGGATCCAGGACAGGAAACTGGCCCGGGCATCGTCGCGGCGCGCCTCGGCGGCCCGCAGCGCGGCGCAGGTGGCCAGGGAGGCCTTGGAGACGTAGGTGACCGGCAGGTTGCCGGGGGCGGCGGCGCGCAGCCCGGGGTTGGCCATGTAGCGGTTGACCGAGTCGTCGGCGACGAGGTGCCGGGGCGGGTCGGCCCCGCACTCGCGCAGCGCCCGCAGGAAACCGTCGAACTCCGTCCAGCGGCCCGCGTAGAAGAGCAGGCCGGTGTAACCGCACTCGTCGGTCAGCCGCTCACCGGTGCTCCACTCGTCGAGGCGCGTCATGCGGGCGCCGAACCGCTGCCGCAGCCCGTCGACGAGGGTGCCCACGTAGAGGTCCTCGGTGAGCGTGCTGCCCTCCAGCGTCGTGTAGTAGACGTGCGCCTCGCCGACCTTCAGCACCTGTTGGGCGTACGCGTCGACCATCTCCACCTGGTCGGTGTTGGGCGCGGAGATCTGGAGGTAGAGGCGGGAGTTGGCGTCCATCTTGTCGGCGGAGAGCGTGGGCGCCAGCACCGGCAGCCCGGCCCTGTGCAGCTCGCGCAGCGCTCGGGCGGTGCTGGTCCGGCTCTCCACCAGGCCGACCACGCCGACCACAGTGGGGTCGTCCGAGGCCAGCTCGGCCAGCATCGACACGGCCCGGTCGGCGTAGATCATCTGCTTGCCGCCGTTGGCCACCACGATCCGCAGCAGCGCCGCGCCGTCGGCGCCGGCCGACTCCTTCAGCAACGCGTACTGGGCGGTGGCCATGCCTTCCAGCTCCTCCCGCTCGGAGACGTACGACTCCTCGTCCGCGCGCGTCAGGTTGCCGGTCAGGGTGCCCAGGTAGACCAGGGTGAGGAAGGGACGGCGCTGGTCGCTGCGCTGCCAGACCTCCTCGGCGGCGCGGTTCTGGGCGAAGATGCGCCGCTGGACGGTCCGCAGTCCCTCCTGGCCGGGGTCGTTGTTGAACACCTGCGCGGCGCTGTCGCTGTAGCCGACACACTCGTCCTTGCCGACCACCTCTACCGAGATCCGGCCGCCGGTGAGCGACGGGTGGCAGCCCGGCCCCCACCGGCTGCCCACCCACACGCCCAGCGCCGCCACCAACAGCAGGCAGAGAGCCGCCGGCAGGAAGCGCCGCGACCACCAGGGCGGGTCGGGCGCGGAGAAGGGCCGCACACCGGCACGGGAGGGTGGGCCGGTGTCGGTGTCGTCGGGGCGCAGCGCCACGAGCCAGGCGGCCGGGCGGCGCAGGCGGCGCATCTCCGGCAGCGCGTCGACCCACTCGTCGAACGCCTCGTCGGCCTCGGTCAACGGGTGCGGCTCGGGCAGTTCCGGCGGGGGCTGTCCACCGGACACGATGACGAGCAGCGGATCGTTGCGGCCGGTCTCGGTGCGGACGTCGCCGATCAGGCGCACCAGCTCGCCGCCGACGTTGCCGGGCGCGACGTGATCGACCAGCAGCGCCGGGTACGCGGTGCGCCGCCAGTCCGACGGGCGCCACGGTCGACGCCGGTACGCCTGCCGCAGGTCCTCCAGGAACGCGTGCAGCAGCAGCTTGTTGACCTGGTCGGGTTGCTCGCCGTCGCGCCACCCGGCGGTGAGGCGTTCGGCGAAGCCGAGGAAGGTGACCGACTGCCGGGGCGCCAGGTACTGCTGACGCATGAACCAGTTGTAGTGCCGCCCGAGCACCGGCACCCGGCCGGAGACGGCGGCCCGGAAGACCACCCCGGGCACGGCGCGGCGAACCAGCCAGAGCAGCACCTGCGAGACGATGCTGACCGCGTCACCGCCGGTGGGCGCGGCCTCGGGCGTACGCGGGCCCCGGCGGTCGCGCAACCGGCGGACCAGGGCGGCGCGGCTGTCGTCGGCGTCGATGCCGAAGCTGAGGCTCTGGTGCATCAGCCAGTCGGCGAGCGGGTAGTGCCGGAAGCGCAGCCGGGCGGCGCCGAACGCCTCCAGGGAGAGCTGCCGGTGCAGTTCGCGCAGCAGCGCCGGCAGGTCCCCGGCGCCCGGTGGCGCGTCGGCGTCCAGCACCGCGTGCGGCACCCGTCGCCGGGCGCCCTGCCCGAGGAACCGCCGCAGCGGCACCATCAGATCCGCCGTGTCGGAGCGGACCAGCCAGAGCAGCGGCAGCCGACGGTCGCCGCGACGGGGTCGCCGCAGCAGCCGCGCGAGCAGCGCGAAGAACTCCAGCCCGCCGGACGGCAGCCGGTCTCGGCCGGCGGACGTCTGCCGCTGGCCGATCAACTCCTGCTTGGGCACCTCGGACCGCCGCACGCGTCACCTCCGATCCACACAGTGTGACCTTGCGGCGCAAGCCCCGCCAGGCACCGGCGGCCGACATTCCCGGCTCGCCCGCGCCGCGCGGCGGGTCGGCGACGTTCACCGTTGTCGATTAGGTTTGCGTGGCGAACACCCGATGGAGGGAGTCCACCTCGTGCGACGAGCACTCACGGCGGCCACCGCCGCCCTGACCCTCACCACCGCCGGCACCATGCTCGCCGGCACCCCCGGCCAGGCCGCCCCGACGGGCTGGGGCCGGCCGATCGTCACCGCCGCGCCGCAACCCGGCGCGGCCGGCCTGGGCGACACCTACTTCCCCGACTACGGCAACGGCGGCTACGACGTCGAGCACTACGACGTCCGGCTGCGCTACGACCCGGCCACCGACCTGCTCACCGGCACCACCACCATCCTCGCCACCGCCACCCAGGACCTGTCGGCGTTCAACCTGGACTTCCTGCTCGACGTCGAGTCGGTGCGGGTCAACGGTTGGGCGGCGACCACCAGCACCGCGGGCGCACACGAGCTGGTGGTCACCCCGGCCCGCACGGTGACCCGGGGTCAGCAGCTCACCATCGTGGTGCGTTACCACGGCATCCCGTCGGAGACGCTGGTCGGCGGCTACACCGGCTGGACGCGCACCGACGACGGCGCGCTCGCCGTCAACGAGCCCGAGTCGGCGTGGTGGTGGTTCCCGAGCAACGACCACCCCCTGGACAAGGCCACCTTCGACATCTCGGTGTCGGTGCCCACCGGCGTCGAGGTGATCAGCAACGGCGTGCAGCCGAGGCCACCGGTGGCCGAGGCCGGCAACCGCACCCGGTGGATCTGGCGGACCACCTCACCCACCGCCACCTACCTGGCCTTCATGGCCATCGGCCAGTACGACATCGTCACCGACACCGCCCCGAGCGGCCAGCCGGTGATCAACGCGTACAGCACCTCGCTGGGCGCGCTCGGGCCGGCCGCGAGAGCCAGCATCGAGCGGACCGCCGAGATCGTCGACTGGGGAAGTGGAATCTTCGGGCCGTACCCGTTCGAGGCGCAGGGCGGCGTGGCCGGGCCCGTGGACGGCATCAGCTTCGCCCTGGAGACGCAGACCCGACCGGTGTACGGGCCGGGCTTCTGGCGGCGCGGCGCCAACACGTACGTGGTGACGCACGAGCTGGCCCACCAGTGGTTCGGCGACTCGGTCTCGGTGGCCGACTGGCGCAACATCTGGCTCAACGAGGGCTTCGCGTCGTACGCCGAGTGGCTCTGGTCGGAGGAGCAGGGTGAGGGCACCGCGCAGGAGGTGTTCGACTTCACCTACGCCAGCTACCCGGCCGACGACGGGTTCTGGCAGGTGCTGCCCGGTGACCCGGGTGCCGCCCGGATCTTCGACAACGCCGTCTACGACCGCGGGGCGATGGCGCTGCACCAGTTGCGGCTGGCCGTCGGCGACGACGCGTTCTTCGAGATCCTGCCGGCCTGGACCACTGAGCACCGGTACGGCAACGGCACCATCGAGCAGTTCCAGGCACTGGCCGAGCGGATCGCCGGGCTGGACCTGGACGAGGTGTTCACCACCTGGCTGTTCACCGCCGGCCGGCCCGACGTGGCCAGCGCAGCCCGCAAGGCGGCCCCGCCGGCCGAGCCGAAGTCCTGGGCCAAGATCCGCGAGTCGCACCACCTGATGTCGCACTAGTGATCCGGTGTGCCCCGGAAGGGCCTGCCGCCCCTGCGGCAGGCCCTTCCGGGCGTCGGCGCCCTGTCTCCCCGGCCTCCCGCGTTCTCCCCGGGGCGCGGATCGACGACCGACCACTTCGGTGCTTGCCTGTCGAGCTGCCCCACAAATGGGGCGATGATCGCGGCCCACATCTGGGGCAGCTCGACAGGGACCGTCAGGGGTGTTGTTACCCTCCCGCAGGTCGTCCCCGGCCGGCTTCACCCACCCTGCCGAGGGCCTGGCGAGGCCCGATCACGGAGTCGCTGGGACGCCTGTCGCCGCAGCCGTGCTCGCTTCGACCGCCCGGATGTGCCGGTAGGCGAACCACAGCGGCGGGAACGCCCCGACCGCGAACGACAAGTCGACGAGCGTCCAGAACCAGGGCACGCGGCCATCTTCGTGAGCGGCCTTCCCGGCGGGGACGTCCGGCCGGTGGGCAGGGTCTGCCGCACCGACCGGACCTCCGTCGACCCGCCTGGTGATGTCCGCTCAGCGGGCGGCGAGAGCCTGCGCGGCCGGCCCGACCGGGGCCGGCAACGCACCGACACCACCGAGGTAGCCGTGGATGGCGGCAGCCGCGGCACGCCCCTCGGCGATGGCCCAGACGATCAGCGAGGCGCCCCGGTGCATGTCACCGGCCACGAACACCCCGTCGGCGTCGGTCTGCCAGTCGTCGCGGGCGTCGACCGCGCCCCGGGGATTACGGGTCACGCCGAGTTGGGCCAGCAGCGGCTGCTGCTCGGTGCCCTCGAAGCCGATCGCCAACAGCACCAGATCGGCCGGCAGCTCCCGCTCGGAGCCCGGCACCACGGTGACGACCCGTCGACCGTCGCGCTTCTCCACTGTCACCTCGGCGATCCGCACCGCCCGCACCTGCCCGGTGCCGTCGTCCACGAACTCCTGCACCGCCACGGCGAAGACCCGCTCGCCACCCTCCTCGTGCGCCGGGTAGCTGCGCAGCACCCACGGCCACGTCGGCCACGGGTCCCGCGCCTCGTCGCGCTCGTGCGGCGGCTGCGGGTACAGGTCGAGCTGGTGCACGCCGGCCGCGCCCTGGCGGTGCGCGACCCCGAGACAGTCGGCCGCGGTGTCACCGCCACCGATGATCACCACATGCTTGCCAGCCGCGTCGATCGGCGTGCCGTCCGGCAGCGACGCACGCGCCGGCCGGGCCTCGCCGGTGGCCGCGACGCCAGGCTGGTCGGTGGCCGCGGTGGCGACCGCGCGATTCGCCGCGACCAGGTGCGCCATCGCCTGGTGTACGCCCCGAAGCACCCGCCCCGGGGTCTCCGGCGTGTCCCGGCCCTGCAACGCGCCGCAGGCCAGCAGCACCGCGTCGTGTTCGGCGCGCAACTGCTCGGCGGTGACGTCCACCCCGACGTTCACGCCGGTGCGGAAGCGCACCCCCTCGGCGACGAGCTGGGCCAGGCGGGCGTCGATGTGCCGCTTCTCCAGCTTGAAGTCGGGGATGCCGTACCGGAGCAGGCCACCGATCGCGTCGTCGCGCTCGTACACCGTCACCGCGTGACCGGCGCGGGCCAGTTGCTGGGCGGCGGCGAGGCCGGCGGGCCCGGAGCCGACGACGGCGACCGACCGACCGGAAGGCGCCGGCACCGGGCGAGGGATGAACCCGCGCGCCGCGGCGGCGTCGGCGATCTCCACCTCGACCTGCTTGATGGTCACCGGCTGGCCACCGGAGATGCCGAGGACGCAGGCCGCCTCGCAGGGCGCCGGGCAGAGCCGGCCGGTGAACTCCGGGAAGTTGTTGGTGGCGTGCAGCGACTCGACCGCGGCGTCCCAGTTGCCGGTCCGCACCAGGTCGTTCCAGTCCGGGATGCGGTTGCCCAGCGGGCAACCGTCGTGGCAGAACGGGATGCCGCAGTCCATGCAGCGGGTGGCCTGCTCGCGGACCAGTTCCTCGCCGGCCGGCGGGTAGACCTCGCGCCAGTCACTGAGCCGCACCGGCACCGGGCGGCGGGCCGGCAGTCGCCGGTCGTAGCGCAGGAAACCGTTCGGGTCAGGCACGAGCCACCTCCTGGGCAGCCACCCGCGGGGCGGGCGGCACCGGCGCGGCGGACGGCGCGCTGAGCGCGCTCATCACCGCGTCGTCGACGTTGCGGCCGGCGGCTTCGGCGGCCTTCATGATCTCCAGCACCCGGCGGTAGTCGCGGGGCACCACGGCGGTGAACTCGGCCACCGCCTCCGGCCAGCGCTTGAGCAGCTCCTCGGCGACCGCCGACCCGGTCTCGGCGACGTGCCGCTGGACCAGCTCGTGCAGCAACGACTGCTCCTGCTCGCCCAGTTGCGCCAGGTCGACCAGCTCCGTGTTGACCCGTGCGCGGTCCAGGTGGTGCACGAACGCCATGCCGCCGGACATCCCGGCCGCGAAGTTCCGGCCGGTCGCGCCGAGCACCACGACCGTGCCGCCGGTCATGTACTCGCAGCCGTGGTCGCCGACACCCTCGACCACGGCGACCGCACCGGAGTTGCGCACCGCGAACCGCTCCCCCACCCGGCCACGCAGGAAGACCTCACCCGCCGTGGCCCCGTACAGGATGGTGTTGCCGGCGATGATCTGATCCTCGGCCCGCCGCCCCGGATCGGCGTCCGGGTCGAGGAACGGCGCGGCGGCGTCCGGGCGGACGATGATCCGCCCACCGGAGAGGCCCTTGGCCACGTAGTCGTTGGCGTCGCCGTGTAGCCGCAGGGTCACCCCGCGCGGCAGGAACGCGCCGAACGACTGCCCGGCCGTGCCGTGCAGCACGAACTCGATGGTGTCGTCCGGGAGGCCGGCGCCGCCGAAGCGGCGCGTCACCTCACCGCCGAGCATCGCACCGACGCTGCGGTGCTCGTTGCGGACCGCCACCTCGACCCGGACCGGCGCGCCGGCGGACAGGGCGGGCTGCGCGAGCGCGATCAGCTCGTTGTCCAGGGAGAGCTCCAGGCCGTGGTCCTGGGCGCGGACCCCTCGTCGGGCGGCGCCGGCGGGCAGCTCCGGCAGGTGCAGGACGGGCGCCAGGTCCAACCCGTGCGCCTTCCAGTGCGTCAGCGCCGGGGCCACGTCGAGCAGCTCGGACTGCCCGATCGCCTCCTCGATGGACCGGAAACCCAGCTCGGCCAGGTAGCCCCGGACCTCCTCGGCGAGGAACAGGAAGAAGTTCTCCACGAACTCCGGGGTGCCGGTGAAGCGCTCGCGCAGCACCGGGTTCTGGGTGGCGATGCCGACCGGGCAGGTGTCCAGGTGACAGACCCGCATCATCACGCAACCGGCGACGATCAGCGGCGCGGTCGCGAAGCCGAACTCCTCCGCGCCGAGCAGCGTCGCGATCAGCACGTCGCGGCCGGTCTTGAGCTGACCGTCGACCTGCACGGTGACCCGGTCGCGCAGCTTGTTGAGCAGCAGTGTCTGCTGCGCCTCGGCCAACCCCAGCTCCCACGGGGTGCCCGCGTGCTTGAGGGAGTTCATCGGGGAGGCGCCGGTGCCGCCGTCGTGGCCGGAGATCAGGATGACGTCGGCCTTGAGCTTCGCCACCCCGGCGGCGACGGTGCCGACGCCGACCTCGCTGACCAGCTTGACGTGCACCCGGGCGGCCGGGTTGACGCACTTCAGGTCGTGCACGAGTTGGGCGAGGTCCTCGATGGAGTAGATGTCGTGGTGCGGCGGCGGGGAGATCAGACCGACGCCCGGTGTCGCGTGCCGGGTACGGGCGATCCACGGCCAGACCTTGTTGCCGGGCAGTTGACCGCCCTCACCCGGCTTGGCGCCCTGGGCCATCTTGATCTGGAGATCGTCCGCGTTGACCAGGTATTCGCTGGTCACGCCGAACCGGCCGCTGGCGATCTGCTTGACCGCGGAGCGGCGGGCCGGGTCGTGCAGGCGATCGACGTCCTCGCCACCCTCACCGGTGTTGGACTTGCCGCCGAGACGGTTCATCGCGATGGCGAGCGTCTCGTGCGCCTCCGCGGAGATCGACCCGTACGACATGGCGCCGGTGGCGAACCGCTTGACGATCTCGCTGGCCGGCTCGACCTCGTCGATCGGCACCGCCGGGCGTAGCCCGGTGCGCAGGGTGAACAACCCGCGCAGCGAGCCGGCCTGCGCGGCGAGCGCGTCGACCTTCGCGGTGTACTCCCGGAAGACGTCGTACTGCCGGCTGCGGGTGGCGTGCTGCAACAGGAAGACCGTCTCCGGGTTGAACAGGTGCAGCTCACCCTCGCGGCGCCACTGGTACTCGCCACCGACCTCCAACCGGTCGGAGGCGGCGGAGCCCTCCGGAGGCCAGGCCAGCGCGTGCCGGGCGGCCACCTCGGCGTGTACGCCCGCCAGGTTCACCCCGCCGATCCGGCTGGGGGTGCCCCGGAAGTAGCGCTCGACCAGCCGGGTGTCCAGGCCGACCGCCTCGAAGACCTGAGCCCCGCAGTACGAGGAGACCGTCGAGATGCCCATCTTCGACATGATCTTCAGGACGCCCTTGCCGAGCGCCTTGGCGTAGTTGCGGACCGCGGCAGCGGGCTCGACGCCGGCCAGCGCACCCGTGGAGATCATGTCCTCGACGGACTCGAACGCCAGGTACGGGTTGACCGCCGCCGCGCCGTACCCGATCAGGACCGCCGCGTGGTGCACCTCCCGGCAGTCGCCGGACTCCACGATCAACGCCGCCTGGGTGCGGGTCTGCTCCCGCACCAGGTGCTGGTGCACGGCGGCGGTGAGCAGCAACGACGGGATCGGCGCCAGGTCGGCGTTGGAGTCCCGGTCGGAGAGCACCAGGATGCGGACGCCGTCCTCGATGGCCTCGGAGACGTGCCGGCAGATCTCGGTCAGCCGAGCCTTGATCCCGGCGGCGCCCTCCCGGATGCGGTACAGCCCGGACACCCGGACCGCCTTGAAGCCGGGTAGGTCGCCGTCCTCGTCGATGGAGAGGATCTTCGCCAGCTCGTCGTTGTCGATGATCGGGTGCGGCAGCACGATCTGCCGGCAGCTCGCCGCGCCCGGGTCGAGCAGGTTGCCCTCCGGCCCGATCGTCGACGCCAGGCTGGTCACCAGCTCCTCGCGGATGGCGTCCAGTGGCGGGTTGGTGACCTGGGCGAAGAGCTGATGGAAGTAGTCGTAGAGCAGCCGTGGCCGGGTCGACAACGGCGAGATCGGGGTGTCCGTGCCCATCGAGCCGAGCGGCTCGGCGCCGGTGCGGGCCATCGGCCCGAGCAGGATCTTCAGCTCCTCCTCGGTGTAACCGAAGGTCTGCTGCCGGCGGCGCACCGAGTCGTGGGTGTAGACGGTGTGCTCGCGGGCCGGCAGGTCGCCCAGCTCGATCAGCCCGGCGTGCAGCCACTCGCCGTACGGCTGGGCGGCGGCCAACTCGGACTTGATCTCCTCGTCGTGCACGATCCGGCCCGCGACGGTGTCGACCAGGAACATCCTGCCCGGCTGGAGTCGCCCCTTCGCGACCACGTGGGCCGGGTCGAGGTCGAGTACGCCCGCCTCGGAGCCGAGCACCACGAGCCCGTCGTCGGTCTGCCACCAGCGCCCCGGGCGCAACCCGTTGCGGTCCAGGACCGCGCCGACGATCTCGCCGTCGGTGAACGCCACCGACGCGGGGCCGTCCCACGGCTCCATGAGGCTGGCGTGGAAGCGGTAGAAGGCGCGCTTGGCCGGCTCCATGCCGGGGTCGTTCTCCCACGCCTCGGGGATCATCATGAGCACCGCGTGCGGCAGGCTCCGCCCGGCCAGGTGCAGCAGCTCCAGGACCTCGTCGAAGTTCGCCGAGTCGGAGGCGCCGGGCGTGCACACCGGGAAGACCCGCCGGATGTTGCCCGGCACGTTCGGCGAGCGCAGCAGCGCCTCGCGGGCCTGCATCCAGTTGCGGTTGCCACGGATCGTGTTGATCTCGCCGTTGTGGGCGATGAACCGGTACGGGTGTGCCAGCGGCCAGGACGGGAAGGTGTTGGTGGAGAAGCGGGAGTGCACCAGCGCGATCGCGCTGTCGACCCGCTCGTCGCGCAGGTCCGGGTAGAACGCCGGCAACTGGTCGGGGGTGAGCATTCCCTTGTAGACCATGGTGCGGCTGGACAGCGACGGGAAGTATGCCGGCACACCCCGCTCGGCGGTCTCCCGCTCGGCCTGCTTGCGCAGGCTGAACGCCACCCGGTCCAACTCGATGCCGCGCAGCGGTGAACCGGCCGGCCCCTCGGGCGCGTCGGTGAGCCGGCGCGCGGCCAGGAAGAGCTGCCGGACCCGCGGCATCGCCGCCAGGGCCGTCTCGCCAAGCTCGCTCGGGTCGATCGGCACGTCCCGCCAGCCGAGCAGGTCGGCGCCCTCGACCAGTGCGTACTTCTCGACCACCCGCCGGGCACGCGCCTCGGCGGTGTCGTCGTCGGGAAGGAAGACCAGGCCGGTGGCGTACTCGCCCGCCGGGGGAAGCGCGACGTCGGCCACCGCGCGCAGGAACGTGTCGGGGACCTGGATCATGATGCCCGCACCGTCGCCGGTGTTCGGCTCGGCGCCACGAGCGCCGCGATGGTCCAGTCGACAGAGGGCACCGAGCCCGTTGGCGACGACCGCGTGCGAACGCCGACCGTGCAGGTCCGCCACGAAGGCCACCCCGCAGGAATCGTGCTCCTGCGCCGGGTCGTAGAGGCCCTGGGCGGGTGGGCGGGGGCCGGGCATCGGGGACGCCTGCGGGCTGTGCGGATGCGGTTGAATCATGTCCGCGTACGGCTGAGCCACCGGGCCTCCTGTCGTCACTCAGGTTGGATCATGGTGGGGACGACGTCGGCCCGTGGGTCTATTGAGTCTACGTTAGGGCCGGGGTCGCACGGCCACCTGAGATTGATCACACCGTCCACAGGCTGGGACGTGTAGTCTCGCGCGGTGGATCAGCTACCCAAGGACGTCTTCGACCGGTTGGAACGCTTCTACGACGCGGTGCCCCGCGACGTCGCCGGTGCGGAGGAACATGGCGGGCTGGTGCTGTTCGTCCGCGAGGGCGCCGGATGGCCGTTCTACGCCCGCCCCCGCATCGACGCCGGTGAGCCGCCGTCGCTGGCCGACGTGACCTCGGTCCGCGAGCGGCAACGCAAGCTGGGCCTGCCGGAGGCCTTCGAGTGGGTGCACGAGACGAGCCCCGAGCTGCTGGCGGTGGCCCGCTCGGCGGGGCTGCACGTGCTGGAGGCGCCGCTGATGCTGCTCGACCCGGCCGCGTTGCCGGACCCGGCGACGCTGTCCGACGTGGCGGTGCGGGTGCTGGCCGCCGACTCCCCCGGTTTCGCCGCCGACGTCGCCGCACGGCGTGCGGTGGCAGCGGTGTCGTTCGCCGCCGCCGGCACCGCGCCCGGCGAGGCCGGCCCGGCCGAACGGGACGCCGCCGTCACCGAACTCGAACTGGCCGCGCTCGACGAGGAGCGTTCCCGGATCGCCGACGGTCGACGGATCTCCGCACTGGCCGGCACGCCCACCGAGGGTGCGCTGGCCAGCGGCATGGCCATGCGGGTCGACGACGTCGCCGAGATCGCCGGGGTGGCCACCCTGCCGGCCGCCCGCCGGCGCGGGCTGGGCGCCGCGCTCACCGCGGCCCTCGCCCGGGAGCTGCTCGCCGCCGGCACCGACCTGGTCTTCCTCTCCGCCGGCAGCGAGGAGATCGCGCGGGTCTACCTGCGGGTCGGCTTCCGCCGCATCGGCACCGCCTGCATAGCCGAACCGGTCGCCCTGATCCCCTGACCCGGGATGGGCAGGGCCGACCCCGGGTCGGTCAGGTTGGGGGGCGCCACTGGGCTGCGGAGGCCGCGGCACTGGAGAGCAGCCGCGAGTTGATCGTGCCCAGCGCGGCGTCGCGGGCTCGCAACGCCAACCGGCCCCGAGCCTGGAGCACCGCCGACATCCGTCGAGTCTGCCGGACCACGGTCGCGGCCCGTGGGCGGCGAATCCGGTCGTACGCCTGGACGGCGTCGGGCAGCCGAGCTTCCCGCAGTAGGGAGGCGAGGGTGGCGGCGTCCTCGAACGCGAGGCAGGCGCCCTGCCCGAGGTGCGGCGGCATGGCGTGCGCCGCGTCGCCGAGCAGCACGACCCCGCCCGGCCCGGCCGGGAAGCCGTATGCGCGGGGCAGCGGTCGCAGCTCGCGGACCTCCTGCTGGACAAGGTCGGCCGGGTCGGTGGCGTCGAGCAGCGCGCCGATCGGGGCGGGCCAGCCCGCGTACCAGCGGCGCAACAGGGCCAGCTGGGTCTCCGGTGGCTCCGGGCGGGGCGCGCCGGCAGCGGTGGCCACCCAGTAGATGCCGCCCCGGGTGGAGCCGCCGGACGAGCCGCGCTCGCCCAGCGACGCGGCCACGAACCGGTAGCCCGCGCCCAGGATCTCACCGGCGAGTGGCTGGTCGTCGGGGAGCCGGGGTGCCTGGTACCAGGGAATGACGGCCCGCCAGGCGGCGCATCCAGAGCTGACCACCCGGGACTCGGGGGCGAGTTGGCGGCGGATGCCGCTGTCCGTACCGTCGGCGGCGACCACCAGGTCGACCTCGATGGTCTGCCGTCCGTCGCTGACCGCTGGTCGCTCGCCCGGTTCGACCCGGACGTGGCGCACGGTCACACCGGTGCGCAACTCGACCCGCTCGCCGAGGCCGGCGATCAGCGCGTCGTGCAGGTCCTCGCGGTGCACCACCACCGGCATCCGGTCGGCGGGGATGGGACGGGGCTGCACGAGCCAGTGCCCGTCGGGGCGACGGACCCCACCGTCGGGCAGCGGCGTGGCGATGGCAGCCAGGCCCGCGCCGAGGCCGAGGGCCTGCAACGCGCGGACACCGTTGGGCCAGAGCACCACGGCGGTCGGCTCGGGACGGACCCGTTCGGCGCGTTCCAGCACGGTGACCAGCCAGCCGGAGCGGGCCAGCGCGCCGGCCACGGCGAGGCCACCGACCCCTGCGCCGACCACCACCGCGCTTCGCATCGGTGCCGCCCCCGCTCAGCTGTCCCGGTCGGCGGGCCGTGCGCCCGTGGCGTCGGCTCGGTCGGTACGAGCGGACGACGAGTCGTCCGCCGGGTCGTCGTCGGCCGACGGGCTGTCGAGGGTCCCCTCGTCGCCGCGCGGTTCGGCACCGAGCGGCTCGCCGCCACCGGGCCGGATGTCGTCGTCGGCGGTCGGCTCGGGTGGCACGACGCCGGTGTCCTGCCAGGCGGCGTACTGCTCCTCGCTGACCACCCGGTAGCCCTCCGGCGCGGCGGCCTGCGCGGGGGTCTCCCGCTCGGAGAGGTCCACCTGGGACAGGTCGGATGTGGGGGGCGGGGTCGGCGTCGCCGCCGCGCCGAGCGGGATCAGGAATTCCTGGGGGCCGCGCACCCGGACGAAGTAGATCAACCCACCGAGGAAGACGAGCGCGGCGGTCCAGACGTTGAGGCGTACGCCGAGGATCTGGTTGGCCTCGTCGGTGCGCATCAGCTCGATCCAGAACCGGCCGGCGGTGTAGCCCATCACGTAGAGCGCGAACGCCCGGCCCCGGCCCAGCTTGAGCCGGCGGTCGAGGAGGAGGACCAGCGCGACCACGCCGAGGTTCCACAGCGCCTCGTAGAGGAAGGTGGGCTGGTAGAGGCCCGGTTCGAGGATCGGCTGCCCGGCGTCGTCGCGCAGCGCGTGCCCCGGGTTGTCCGGGTCCATCCGGTGGATCTCCAGACCCCACGGCAGGGTGGTCCGGCCACCGAACAGCTCGTTGTTGAACCAGTTGCCGAGCCGGCCGACCGCCTGGGCCAGTGGCAGGCCGGGTGCCAACGCGTCGGCCACCACTCCGAACGGGATGCCGAGCTGCCGGGCCGCGATGAACGCGCCGAGTGCGCCACCGGCGACGGCACCCCAGATGCCGAGACCGCCTTCCCAGATGGCGAAGGCCTTCATCGGGTCACCGCCGGCGCCGAAGTATTTCTCCGGTGAGGTGATCACGTGGTAGATCCGGGCGCCGATGATGCCCGCGGGCACCGCCCAGACGGCGATGTCGAGCACGGCACCGGGCGCGACGCCGCGCTGCCGCAGCCGGCGCTCCGTCACCCAGCAGGCCAGCACGATGCCGGCGATGATGCAGAGCGCGTAGGCCCGGATCGGCACCGGCCCGAGCTGCCAGACCGCGGTGCTGGGGCTGGGCAGGGCCGCCTGGGGGGACAGCGAGGCGAGGGTCACGGGTGCACACGCTACCGCTGCACACCCCCACAGCGGCACCCCGGGCTGCTGGAGTCCGCATCCCGGTGACTTCTGGTTTGCACCCCCGTACGCTCTTTGTCCATGAGCGCGCTCACCTGGGCGGTCGCCGCGGTCGTCAGCGACGACACCGGCCGGGTGCTGCTCTGCCGACAGGGCCGTGGGGAGCGCCGCCACGCGCTGCCCGGCGGGCGGCTCCGCCCGGCGGAGAGCCCGGTGCGGGCGGCCCTGCGGGACATCCGCGCGGAGACCGGCTGGGAGATCGAGCTGGTCGACCTGGTCGGCGTCTACCACCTGGGCGGCCCCACCGGCCAGGCGTCGCCCGGGCGCGCCGGGCCGCTGCCGGACGTCCTCGTGCACGTCTTCCGGGCCCGCGCCGCCGACCGCCGACCGACGACCGACCCGCTGCCGGGCTGCCGATTGTCCTGGCACTCCCCCGACGCGCTGCCCACGTCGGTCACGCCGCTCACCCGGGCCGCCGTCACCGACGCGATGGCCGGCCGCTCCGGCGTGCTCCGCGACGTTCGGTGGGCGCCCGGCGCGGTGGACGCCGCGCCGGCGGCTCGCCCAGTCGACGAGGGACGGCGGGCAACTGCCCCGGGCGGGCGGCCGGGGACCGGTCAGGACGGGCGGCCGGGGACCAGCCTGGACGGGCGGACCGGTCAGGACGGGCGGCCGGGAGCGGGGCAACCACCGGAACAACGCGGCGAGCCCGTGGACCCGTCCCTGCGCCCCTGACAATCACGCGAGCATCCCGAGGTCCGCGGCGTGGTCGGCTGCTGTTGAGTCGTATACCTGTGGGTCATATTTATGACTCACAGGTATATCGGTCAACAAGCACACATGCCCAGCAGGCCGCACGGCCAGCAGGCGTCGCAGCGCGAGCGCCGAGGACCGGCCCAGGCTCAGCGGGTGGGGTTGCGCACGCCCTCCGCGAGTTCGCCACTGAGGGTACGAAGGGCGGCCAGCCCCTCCGCCTCGGTGGGCGCGTCGAGCACACACCGGACCAGGGCACTGCCGACGATCACCCCGTCGGCGTACCCGGCGACGGTGCCCGCCTGCACACCGGTGCCCACGCCCAGACCCACCCCGACCGGCAGGTCGGTGACCGCCCGGACCCGGGAGACGAGCGTCGGGGCGGCGTCGGACGTGCTCGCCCGGGCGCCGGTCACCCCCATCACCGCGGTCGCGTAGACGAAACCGCGGCAGTGCTGCACCGTCATCGCCAGCCGGGCGTCGGTGGACGACGGCGACACCAGGAACGTGCGGTCCAGCCCGTGCGCGTCCGAGGCGGCCAACCACTCGTCGGCCTCGTCGGGGATGAGGTCGGGGGTGATCAGCCCGGTGCCGCCCGCGGAGGCGAGATCACGGGCGAACACGTCCACGCCGTAGCGCTCGACCGGGTTCCAGTAGGTCATGGTGACCACCGGCGCGCCGGTGGCCGCCACCGCCTCGATGATGCGCATCGTGTCCGCGGTGCGTACGCCGCCGGCCAGGGCGATGTCACTGGCCTTCTGGATCACCGGCCCGTCCATCACCGGGTCGGAGTAGGGGATCTCCACCTCGATGACGTCGACGCCGGCCTCGACCATGGCGGTCATCGCGGCGATGCTGCCCTGGACGGTCGGGAAACCAGCCGGCATACAGCCGACCAGCAGTGCCCGCCCGTCGGCGCGGGCCTTGTCGAAGGCCACCCCGATCCGGCTCATCTCACCGCTCCTTGTCGAGGATGCCGAAGTAGTCACCGGCGGTGTGCACGTCCTTGTCGCCCCGCCCGGAGAGGTTCACCACGATGGTGGGCTCCCGGCCCAGCTCGGCGGCGAGCTTCGGGGCCAGCGTGAGGGTGCCGGCGAGCGCGTGCGCGCTCTCGATCGCCGGGATGATCCCCTCGGTGCGGCAGAGCAGCTCGAACGCGGCCATCGCCTCGTCGTCGGTGACCGGCAGGTAGGTCGCCCGGCCGGTGTCGTGCAACCAGGCGTGCTCGGGCCCGACGCCCGGGTAGTCCAGGCCGGCGGAGATCGAGTGCGACTCCAGCGTCTGCCCGTCCGCGTCCTGCAGCACGTAGGTGCGGGCGCCGTGCAGCACGCCGGCCGACCCGCCGGTGATGCTCGCGGCGTGCCGGCTGGTGGCCACGCCGTCGCCGCCGGCCTCGAAGCCGTACAGCCGCACGGCCTCGTCGCCGACGAAGGCGTGGAAGATGCCCAACGCGTTGGACCCGCCGCCGACGCAGGCGGTGACCGCGTCCGGCAGTGCGCCGGTGAGGTCGAGGCACTGCTGACGGGCCTCGTCACCGATGCCCCGGACGAAGTCGCGGACCATCGCCGGGAACGGGTGCGGGCCGGCGGCGGTGCCGATCAGGTAGTGCGTCTCGTCGACGTTGGCCACCCAGTCGCGCATCGCCTCGTTCATCGCGTCCTTGAGCGTGCGCGAGCCGTTGGTGACCGGGACGACCGTGGCACCGAGCATCCGCATCCGGGCCACGTTGAGGGCCTGCCGCTCGGTGTCGACCTCACCCATGTAGACCACGCACTCGAGGTCGAACAGGGCGGCGGCGGTCGCCGTGGCCACGCCGTGCTGGCCGGCGCCGGTCTCCGCGATCACCCGGGTCTTGCCCATCCGCTTGGTGAGCAGCGCCTGGCCGAGCACGTTGCGAACCTTGTGCGCGCCGGTGTGGTTGAGGTCCTCCCGCTTGAGCAGGACCCGTGCGCCGACCTTCGCGGAGAACCGTCGGGCCTCGTACAGCAGCGACGGAGTGCCGGCATAGTCACGCAGCAACGCGGCGAACTCGGCCCGGAAGGACTCGTCCGCCATCGCCGTGCGCCACGCCCCGTCGAGCTCGTCCAACGCGGCCACCAGGGCCTCGGGAACGAACCGACCGCCGAAGCGGCCGAAGTGGCCGGCGGAGTCGGGCTGCGGGCTGGCCACCGGGGCCAGCGCGTCGGCGCTCATCGGAAATCCTCTCGGTGGGGCGTCCGGTGCGAGGTCAGCGCACCGGCCTGGGCGTAGCCGGGTGGTTGCCCGCGTTGACCAGTTCGGCGACCGCCTCGCGGGGGCTCTTCTGGGTGACCAGGCCCTCGCCCACGAGCACCGCGTCGGCGCCCGCCGAGGCGTACCGGATCAGGTCGTGTGGACCACGGACGCCAGACTCGGCGATCTTGACGACACTGCTGGGCAGGCCGGGCGCGATCCGCTCGAACACGGACCGGTCGACCTCCAGGGTACGCAGGTCACGGGCATTGACCCCGATCACCTGCGCGCCGGCCTCCAGAGCACGGTCGGCCTCTTCCTCGTCGTGCACCTCGACCAGCGCGGTCATGCCCAGCGACTCGATCCGCTCCAGCAGGCCCATGAGCACGTTCTGCTCGAGCGCGGCGACGATCAGCAGGACCAGGTCGGCGCCGTGCGCACGCGCCTCGTGCACCTGGTAGCTGGAGACCACGAAGTCCTTACGAAGCACCGGCACGGTGACCGCGGCCCGGACGGCCGCCAGGTCGTCCAGTGAGCCGCCGAACCAGCGCCCCTCGGTCAGCACACTGATCGCCCGAGCCCCACCGGCCGCGTAGTCGACGGCGAGGTCGGCCGGATCGGCGATCTCGGCCAGCCGGCCCTTGGACGGCGACGAGCGCTTCACCTCGGCGATCACGGCGACGCCGGGCTTGCGCAGCGCCGCGTACGCGTCCAGCGGCGGCGGTGCCGCCGCTGCCAGTTCACGGATCCGCTCCAGCGGAACCTGCTCCTGGCGTCGGGCGACGTCCTCACGTACGCCAGCCAGAATCTCGTCGAGCACGCTTACGGACGCTGCCTGACCGGCGTCGTCCCCCTCCGCGTGCGCATGCTCAGCAGTCACCAACGGACTCCCCTCTCCGGGCGTCATGGGCCGATGCTAGGGGCAGCCGACCGACGCCGGATGCCGGGGGTATGGCGCTGCTCACGAAAAGGGCTGCGGCATAATGGCCGACTTGCCGTGAACGGTGTGTCACGCAGCGCCACCTCCGGTATCGACCGCCGTCACCGGTACGGGGTCTGGCGACCACGGTCGGACCGGGCCGATCCATCGATCATGCCACCAGTTGACGGACGCCGCTCGACGGCAACGACGTCGGTCGATGTTGTGAGCAAGCTCAAGGCCGAACGTACGGCCCCTGGTCACCACCGCCGCGGGACAGTTGACCGGGCGTTCACGGCGGCGAAACGTCAGCCGGCGAGCATCGTCCTCGGGCAGACTCAATGGCGCGCCTGCCCCGACCGTCGCAACTCCTCGTGCGAGGTGACCATGAGCATGTCCGAGCCGCAGCCGACCATCGGCCTGACCACCATCTCGCGCACGGTGGCGTCGCTCGCCGTCGGCGTGGTGCACAGCGTGGAGCGGGCCGTGGTGGGCGAAGGACGGATGCGGACCGCCCGCGGCAACGCCTGGGAGGCCGTCTGCGCCGACCGGGCCCGCGCCGACCAGCGTGCCGAGCTGAACCGCCTGGTAGCCGAACTGACCGCTGCCCGCGCCGCCGGTCGACGAGCCCAGCGGGAGCGCCAGCCGGTCGGCTGACCCGGTCGACCGCACCGGCCGTCGCCTCAGTCGGCCGTCGGGTCCTCACCCCGGTCCAGGGCGTCCCACGCCTCCGTGGTCCGTCGCCCGGCCAGCGGAGCCGGCGGGCCCTCCGACCCAGCCGCCACCGGCCTGGCCTCCGGTGCCGAACGCGCCGGCCGCTCGTACCGGGCACCCATCGCCGGCCACCCGGCACCCCGCAGCGCCGTCCACCAGCCGCCAGCGGCAGCCAGCAGCCCACCGAGCAGGCAGAGCGCCGGCCACTGCCGGCTCACCGAGCCGCCGACGTCGGCGACCAGCCCGTACCCACCGCCCGCCGCCACGGCCAACCCCAGCGCGCCGAGCACCCCGCCGAGCACCTGCCGCAGTCGGCCCCTGGTGGCCAGCACCGCGCCACCACCCGCCAACGCCACCAGGGCCAGCGCCGGCAGCCAGGGCAGCAGCCCGGCACCGCTGCGGGTGTCCCGCACCGGCGGCAGCGGCGCCGGACGCACCGTCAGCTCCACCGACCAGCTCCGCGTCGCCGCCCACAACGCCAGGCCCGCGCCGGCCAGACAGAGCAACACGGCGTACGTCAACTCGCGCCGACCCACCGCGGACCGCTCCCCGGCGCTCACCGAGCGGGCCGCAGAGTTTCGGCGGCTGCGATCGCCGCCAGCACGGCGGCGGCCTTGTTGCGCGTCTCCTGGTCCTCGGCGGCTGGGTCCGAGTCGGCGACCACCCCCGCCCCGGCCTGCACGTAGGCGCGGCCGTCGCGGATGAGCGCGGTCCGGATGGCGATCGCCATGTCCAGGTCGCCGCCGAAACCGAAGTAACCGACCGTGCCCCCGTAGACGCCCCGTCGAACGGGCTCCAACTCCTCGATGATCTCCATGGCCCGCACCTTGGGCGCGCCGGAGAGCGTGCCGGCCGGGAAGGTCGCGGCGAGCGCGTCGAAGGCGCTCTGGTCGTCGCGCAGCGTGCCGGTGACCGTCGAGACGATGTGCATGACGTGGCTGTACCGCTCGATCGTGGCGAACTCGGGCACCTCCACGCTGCCCGGCTGGCAGACCCGGCCCAGGTCGTTGCGGCCCAGGTCGACCAGCATCACGTGCTCGGCGCGCTCCTTCGGGTCGGCCAGCAGCTCCGCTGCGAGCGCGGCGTCGGCGGCGGGGGTGCCGCCGCGCGGCCGGGTGCCGGCGATCGGGTGCAGCAGCGCCCGCCGTCGCCCGTCCGCGCCGCCGGTGACCTTCAGGTGCGCCTCCGGGGACGAGCCGACGATGTCGTACCCGTCGAAGCGCAGCAGGTACATGTACGGGCTGGGGTTGCTGGTGCGCAACACCCGGTAGACGTCCAGCGGGTCGGCGTGGATCGACCGCTCGAAGCGCTGGGAGAGCACGATCTGGAAGCACTCACCGGCCCGGATCGCCTCCTTGGCTGCCTCCACCGCCTTCGGGTACCCGTCCTCGGGCGTACGACAGAGCACCTCCCCGGCCGGCGGACGCTCGACGGTGGAGATCATCGGCGGGATGGGACGCGACAGCGCGGTGGTCATCGCGTCCAGTCGCCCGACCGCGTGGTGGTACGCGGCGGTCACCTGCGGGGCGCGGTCCGGGGCGTCCGGCGGTGGCAGCACCGCGTTGGCGACCAGGATCGCCGAACCGTCGTAGTGGTCGAGCACCACCAGGTCGGTGGCGAGCATCATGCCCAGTTCCGGCACGCCCAGGTCGTTCTCGGTCAGCTCCGGCAACCGCTCGAAACGGCGGACCAGGTCGTAGCCCAGGTAGCCGACCATGCCCCCGGTCAACGGCGGCAGACCGTCGGACGGGTCCGCCACCGGGCCGGCCAGCGCCGCCACCGTCTCCCGCAGCACGCGCATCGGGTCACCCTCGGTGGGCAGCCCGGCCGGCGGCTGGCCGAGCCAGGTCGCGACGCCGTCCCGCTCGACGAGGGTGGCGCTGCTGCGGACGCCGATGAACGAGTACCGCGACCAGGCCGTGCCGGCGGACCCGACGCCCTGCTCGGCCGACTCCAACAGGAACGTGCCCGGCCCACCGGCCAGCTTCCGGTAGACCCCCACCGGGGTTTCCGCGTCGGCCAGCAACCGCCGGGTCACCGGCACGACCCGCCAGCGGGCGGCCAGCTCGGTGAAGGCGGCCAGATCGGGGCTCACTGTGCCGTCGGTCATGGCTGGATCCGCCCTTCGTTCGCTGCCGCGCGGCTCCGCCGCGCCGTGCTCCCCGCGCTCACCGGGCCTCCGGCGCGCTGACGGGCAGCTCGGTGAAGAAGCAGGTCCGGTGACCGGTGTGGCAGGCCGCCCCGACCTGGTCGACGCTCACCAGCAGCGCGTCCCCGTCGCAGTCCAGCGCGACCGAGCGGACGTACTGGTGGTGCCCGGAGGTGGCGCCCTTGACCCAGTATTCGCGTCGGCTGCGCGACCAGTAGGTGGCACGGCCGGTGGTGAGGGTGCGGTGCAACGCCTCGTCGTCCATCCAGGCGACCATCAGCACCTCGCCGGAGTCGTGCGCGCGGACCACGGCGGCGACCAGGCCGTCGGCGGAGCGGCGCAGCCGGGCCGCGATGGCCGGGTCGAGGCGGGACGGGCGAACGGGCTCGGACACCACCGGGTCGCTCGGATCGCTGGGGACGCCGGTCACCGGCGAGTCAGGTACGGGCACAGTGACGAATTGTCCCGCACGCGGTGCGGGCACCGCCGACCGCTCCCGCCCGGACGGCGGCGCGAGCCCTGCGGGTCGGGCCAGCTGGGCCACGTAGCGATCCAGCCGACCGTCGACCAGGGCCGCGGCCAGGTCCGCGCCGGCCGTGTCGGCGATCTCCTCGGCGTACGGCCGGATGAGCGGCAGCGTGCCGGCGACCAGCCGTACCGCGGCGGCCCACAGTTGGCCGGTGGCGCCCGGACGCAGCCCGAGGCAGAGCAGCATGTCCGACCGGTAGCCGGGTGGGGCCACCGGCAGTTCCAGGGCCGCCGCGAAGGCCGCCCGACGGGAGTGGACCCGCACCGACGGGTTGGCCGGGCGCAGCACCGACGGGCAGAGGCGGGCCAGGTCGGCGACGGCGAGCCGGACTCCCAGGCGGTCGCTGGCGGCGCGGGCGGCGGCGGCCTTACCGAGCGTGGCGATCAGCTCCTCCAGCCGGGGTGGCTCGGCGGGCTGACAGAGCACCGGCAGGTCGATCCGGGGTCGCCAGTGCGGGTCGGCCCAGAGCAGTCGCGCCGGCGTGGTGACCGGCAGCCCGAACGCCCAGTCGGCCGGTTCGCCGAGTCGGTGCACCCAGGAGCGGACGTCACGGGCGGCCACCGAGACGTGGGTGACCCGGCCTGCGGACTCGGCCAGGTATGCCTGTCGGGCGGCGTACGGGGCGCCGCCGACCAGCACGTCGAGGTCGACGTCGCTGTGTGCGGTGGCGGCGCGGCGGGCGTGACTGCCGCGCAGCAGGATGCCGACGACCGGCCGCTCGGCGCCCTGCCGCAACCGTGCGGCCCAGTCCTCAAGAAAACCGCTGTCCGGTAACGGAGCGTGACCCACCGCGCCATCGTGCCGTACGTCCGATCGGCGCGCAATGCCCGTTGGCGGACTTGGTGTCCGGTCCGGAGCCTACTGCCCGTTCTCACGCTCTCCGCGACGGCGGACAGTCGGACACGGGTCCCGGCCGTTGCGCCCGGATCGGTATTTCATCTAGCGTTGAGTTCAACAGATGATGAGTTTCTTTGGAGGTGCGCGATGGACGACGCGATAGCCGTCCGCGACCTGGTCGTCGACCGAGGCGGGCGACGGGTGCTGGACGGCATCAGTTGCCGGGTCCCACGCGGGGCGGTCACCGGCCTGCTCGGCCCCAGCGGCAGCGGCAAGACCACGTTCATGCGCGCGGTGGTCGGCGTGCAGGTGGTCGGCGGCGGGGCGATCACCGTGCTGGGCCAGCCGGCGGGCACCCCCGCGCTGCGGCACCGGGTGGGCTACCTGACCCAGGCGCCCAGCGTCTACGCCGACCTGACCGTCCGGGAGAACGCCCGCTACTTCGCCGCCCTGTACGGGCGGGGGCGGGTCGAGGCCGACCGCGCGGTCCGCGATGTCGGGCTGGCCGACGCGGCGGGCCAACTGGTCGCCACCCTCTCCGGCGGTCAACGCAGCCGGGCCTCCCTGGCCTGCGCGCTGGTCGGCGAGCCGGAGCTGGTCATCCTCGACGAGCCGACCGTCGGTCAGGACCCGGTGCTGCGGGCCGACCTCTGGGCCCGGTTCCACGCGATGGCCGCCGCCGGCACCACCCTGCTGGTGTCCAGTCACGTGATGGACGAGGCGGCCCGCTGCGACCGGCTCCTGCTGATCCGCCAGGGCCGGCTGATCGCCGACGACAGCCCGGCCGCCATCCGCACCGCCGCCGGTGTCGACGACCTCGACGAGGCGTTCCTGCGCCTGATCCGGGCCGGCGAGTCGGACCAGACCACCACCACCGCGACAGCCGGACAGGAGCAGTCATGAACCTGCGGATCCTGGCGGCCACCACCGGCCGCATCCTGCGCCAGCTCCGGCACGACCGGCGGACCATCGCGCTGCTCGTGGTGGTGCCGGCCGTCCTGCTCACCCTGGTCTACTTCATGTACGCCGACCAACCCACCCCACCCGGCCAGCCGACGACGTTCGACCGGGTCGCGCTGGTGATGCTGGGCATCTTCCCCTTCGTGATCATGTTCCTGGTGACCAGCATCGCCATGCTCCGGGAACGCACCTCCGGCACCCTGGAGCGGCTGCTCACCACGCCACTGGGCAAGCTCGACCTGCTCTTCGGGTACGGCATCGCGTTCGGGCTGGCCGCCGCCGTGCAGGCCGCGGTCGCCGCCGGTGTGGCGTACTGGATCTTCGGTCTGGAGACCGCCGGCAGCATCGGCCTGGTGATCGGGATCGCCGTCGTCGACGCCGTGCTCGGCGTCGCCCTCGGGCTGCTGTGCAGCGCCTTCGCGCGCACCGAGTTCCAGGCAGTACAGTTCCTGCCAGTCGTGGTGGTCCCCCAACTGCTGCTCTGCGGGCTGTTCGTGGCCCGCGACCAGATGGCCGGCTGGCTCCAGGCGCTCAGTGACGCCTTCCCCCTGTCGTACGCCATCGAGGCGTTGCAGGAGGTCGGCGCCCACGCCGAGCCGACCGGCAGAATGTGGCGGGACGTGGCGGTGGTGCTCGGGGCGGTGGTGCTGGCGCTCGTGCTCGCGGCGGCCACCCTGCGCCGGCGCAGCGGGTGAGGCTGCGGCAGCCGTGGGCCGACCGGCCCACGGCTGCCAGGTGGACGAACGAAGGGCGGCGATGACGCGGCGGACCGGCCGACGACCCGGCAACCCGGACACCCGGGAGGCGATCCTCGACGCGGCGCGCACGACGTTCGCCGAGCGTGGCTACGACTCCGCGTCGATCCGTGCCATCGCCGGCACGGCAGGCGTCGACCCGGCGCTGGTGCACCACTACTTCGGCAGCAAGGACCAGCTCTTCCTCAGCGCGATGAACTTCCCGGTCGACCCTGGTCAGGTGGTGCCGAAGGTGCTCGCCGGCGACCCGGACGGCGTCGGTGAGCGCCTGGTGCGCACCTTCCTCGGCGTCTGGGACTCACCGGCCGGCAGCGCCGCCCAGGCGCTGCTGCGCTCGGCGGTGAGCAACGAGTGGACCGCCCGGCTGCTGCGCGAGTTCGTCACCACCCAGGTCCTGCGGCGGGTGCTCGAACAGCTCGACGTCGACCCGGCCCAACTGCCGCTGCGCGGCTCCCTGGTGGCCACCCAGATGATCGGCCTGGCCATGATGCGCCACGTGGTACGCCTGGAGCCGGTCGCCTCGGCGGACCCGGAAACCCTGGTCGCCGCGATCGGCCCGACGATCCAGCGCTACCTCACCGGACCACTGCCGACCTGACGCGGCCCCGGGCCAGCACGGCACGGGGGACGGCCAGCACGGCACGGGGGACGGTCAGCGCGGCGGACGGGCGCCGGCCGCGAGCCGCAGCGGCGGCAGCAGCCCCGACAGCTCGGCCGGGTCGCCCACCGGGCCGGGGAAGGCCAGCCGGATCCGACGCCGGGCGCCAGGTCGGCCGAGGGCGACCACCAGCCCGTAGCGGTCGATGCGCACCACCCGGGGCGGCCCCTCCGGGGTCTGCTCGGTCAACCCGAGCTGCCGGCGCAGGTACTCGGTCACCTGCGCGCCGTCGCGCTCCGCGAGGTCGGCCAGCAGGCGTGCCTCGACCGGGTGCACCGGGTCCGGCTCGGCCTCGGCGTACTCCACCGGGTCGACCCGGTGCACGGCGCCGGCCCGCTCCCAGCGGACCTCGACCACCTCGAAGCGGAACAGCCGGAACCGGGTGCCCAGGTCGAGCAGGTCGCCGGTCGGCTCCACCACGGCGAAGTCGACCGCCGCGTGGCGGGCCTCGTCACCGTGCAGCTCGGCGGCCCACCCGGAGACCCACGCGCGACCCAGGCCGGGCGCACCGGCGGCGGGCGGCAGGTCGAGCACGTCGAGCACCACCGCCACGTCGGTGCCCCCGGCCACCGGTTGCAGCGCGGCGGCCAGGTGGCTCGCCACCGGCACCAGCAGCAGCACCCGCCCGTCCGGGTCGGTCACGTGCCGGGCGTGGTGCGGCCCGGGGCGGTGGGCCAGGTGGACGAGACCGGGCAGGCGGCCGGCGACGAGGGTACGAACGATCTCGGCGGGGTTGGGCCGCATGGGCGCGACCTCCTTCGAAGGTTAGGCTTACCTAAGCCGGAGCCTAGAGCACCCGACCTTCGGCGTCCACCACACCGGCGCATCGCGTCACCGGGTCTGCTCCAGCCAGGAGGCGTAGAGCAGGCCGTAGACCGAGTCCGCGTCGCGGACCAGCTCGTCGTGCGGGCCCCGCTGCACCACCCGACCCCGGTCCACCACGATCACCTCGTCCGCCGCCTGTGCCGTGGAGAGCCGGTGGGCGATCGCGAGGGTCGTCCGGCCCCTGGTGACCGCGTCCAGGGTGCGTTGCAACCGCACCTCGGTCGCCGGGTCCACCGCGCTGGTCGCCTCGTCCAGCACCAGCAGGTCCGGGTCGGCCACGTACGCGCGGGCCAACGCGACCAACTGCCGCTCCCCGACGCTCAGCGCCTCGCCGCGCTCACCGACCGGAGTGGCCAGGCCCGCCGGCAGACCGTCCAACCAGTCCGACAGGCCCAGCTCGGTGAAGGCCGCGCCCAACTGCTCGTCGGTCAGCTCCGGCCGGGCGAACCGGACGTTGTCCCCCACCGTCGCGTCGAAGAGGAACCCGTCCTGCGGCACCATCACCACCCGGGAGCGCAGCGAGTCGAACCGGACCTCCGCCAGCGGCACCCCGGACAGCAGCACCGCCCCCGCCGACGGGTCCATCAGACGGGTCAGCAACTTGGCGAAGGTCGTCTTGCCGCTGCCGGTCTCGCCGACCACCGCCACCCGGCTCTTCGCCGGGATCTCCAGGTCGATGTCGTGCAACACCGACGGACCACCCGGGTACGCGAACCGCACCCCCGAGAAGCGAATGTCCAGCGGTCCGCCCGGCAGATCCCGCCCCTGCTCCCCCGGGTCGGCCACGTCCGGGGCGACGTCCAGCACGTCCAGCACCCGACGCCAGCCCGCGATCGCGTTCTGCGCCTCGTTGAGCACCTCGGTGGCGATCTGCACCGGCTGGATGAAGAGCGTCACCAGGAAGAGGAACGCGGTCAGCTGGCCGATCGACAGCGTGCCGTCCACCCCCAGCGTCACCCCGAGCACCACCACACCGGCCAGCGCCAGCCCAGCGGCCAGCTCACCCACCGAGCTGCCCACGATGCTGATCCGGATCGCCCGCTGCTGCGCCAGCCGCTGCCCGTCGATGGCCTCGTCCAGCCGCCGCTCGGTGCGCCCCGCGATGCCGTACGCCCGGATCACCGGCGCGCCCACCACACTCTCGCCGATCGCGCCGAGCAGCGTGCCGGTGCGCTGCCGCACCGTCGCGTACGCCGAGCCCAGGCGCTGCTGCAACTGCCGGATGACGAACACCGCCGGCAGGAACGCGGCCAGCACCACCAGGGTCAACTGCCAGGAGTACGCCAGCATGACGGCGGTGGTGACCACCAGCTGACCGAGGTTGACCAGCAGGATCACCCCGCCCCACTGGAGGAACTGGGTGATCTGGTCGACGTCGCTGGTCACCCGCGACACCAGCGAACCGCGCCGCTCCGACTGCTGGTGCAACATCGACAGGTCGTGCACGTGCCGGAAAGCCCGCGTCCGCACGTTGGCCAACGCCGTCTCGCTGACCGTGAACAGCCGGCGCATCATCAGATAACCGCAGACCGTCGTGATCGCCAGGATCGCCGTGGTGATCGCCACCACCGTCCAGACCACGTCGAGGTTCAGACCACCGACGAGGCCACGGTCGATGCCCTGCTGGACGGCGACCGGCACCGCCACCCGACCGACCATGTAGACCAACGCCAGGGCCAACGTGCCGGCCAGACCGGTCCGCAGCTCCGGCGACAGCGCCAGACCCCGGCGCAGGGTCTGCCAGGTCGTCTCCTCCCGCTTGCCACCCGTCTCCGTAGCAGTCGTCACCGGGCCCGCCTCTTCGTTCGCGACTGCGGGGCTCCGCTTCGCTGCACTCCTCGCGCTCACCGGGCCCGCCTTTCGTTCGCGACTGCGGGGCTCCGCTTCGCTGCACTCCTCGCGCTCACCGGTCCACCTCGATTTCCAGGCCCGAGGGCAGCGGCGCGACATCGTCGCCGTACGAACGTTCCTGCGCGCGCTCGACCTCGGCCTGCTCGTAGGCGGTGACGAGGTCGACGTAGCCGGGCACGCTGGCCAGCAGCTCGCTGTGGGTGCCCCGGGCGACCACCCGCCCCTGCTCCACGTAGATGACCTCGTCGGCGAGCGCGATCGTGGCCCGCCGGTACGCCACCACCAGGATCGACGCCACCGGCACCCCCGGCTCGGCCGCCGACGACCGCAGCCCGGCCAGGATGGCCGCCTCCACGCGGGGGTCCACCGCGCTGGTCGCGTCGTCGAGCACCAGCAGGCGCGGCCGGCCCGCCAGCGCGCGGGCCAGGGTGAGCCGCTGCCGTTGCCCGCCGGAGAGCGAGGTGCCCCGCTCACCGACCATCGTGTCGAGACCATCGGGCAGCGCGGCGACGAACCCGTCCGCCTCGGCCAGCCGCAGCGCCGCCCAGACGGCCTCGTCGTCGATGCCCTGCCGGTCGAGGGCGATGTTGGCGCGAACGGTGTCGTCGAAGACGAACGGCACCTGCGCGACCAGCGCCACCGTGCCGGACAGCGACGCGGCGGTCAGCTCGCGCACGTCCACCCCGTCCAGGCTGACGGTGCCGGAGTCCGGGTCGACCAGGCGCACCGCCAGCGAGGCGATGGTGGACTTGCCGGCGCCGGTCGGCCCGACCAGGGCCACCGTCCGACCGGCCGGCACGGTGAAGCCGACCTCGCCGAGGACCTGAGCGCCGGGCTGGTGCGCCTCGGCCGGCGGGTAGGAGAAGTGCACGCCGCTGAAGGTGAGGGTGGCCGCCCCGGCGCCGACCGGGTCGAGCACGCGCTGCCCGTACGGCATCTCGCCGGTCGCGTCGAGCACCCGGCGGACCCGGTCCCAGCCGGCGACGCTGCGCGGCAGCTCGGCCAGGACCCAACCGATCGCCCGCACCGGAAAGGCCAGCACGGTGAAGAGGAAGGCCACGCTGACCAGTTCGGTCACGCTGATCGCGCCCTGGCGCAGCCGGAACGCCCCGACCACCAGCACGGCGAGGGTGCCGAGGCTGGGCAGGGTCTCCAACAGCGGGTCGAAGATGCCGCGCAGCCGACCGACCGCGATCAACGAGTCGCGCAGCTCACCGGCGCGACCGGCGAACCGGGCGGTCTCCTGGGCCTCGCGACCCATCGTCTTGACCACCAGGGCGCCGTCGAAGCTCTCGTGGGCGATGCCGCTGACCTCGGCGCGCAGCCGCTGCGCCCGGGCCTGCCGGGGCGCCATCCGGCGGGAGTAGACGACGTTGAGCGCGAACAGCGCGGGGAAGACCGCCAGGCCGACCAGGGCGAGCGCCCAGTCGGTGGCGAAGAGCGACACGATCGCGCCGACCAGCATCACCAGCGTGCCGACGGCGAAGGGTAGCGGCGCGATGGGGTACCAGGCCGCCTCCACGTCGGAGTTGGCGTTGGACAGCAGGGTGCCGGTGGAGTTGCGGTGGTGCCAGGACAGCGGCAGCTCCAGGTACCGGCGGGTGACCCGGCGGCGGTAGGAGGCCTGGAGGCGGTACTGCATGTAGCCGGCACCGAGCCGGCGGCCGAAGATGCCCGCCACCCGCAGCACGCTGATCCCGAACAACGCGGCCGCCGCCAGCGCCAGGGTGCCCGCGCCCACCTCGCCGCGCTCGATGGCCGGAAGCGCCACCTCGCCGATGACCGATCCGACGACCCGTGCGCTGACGATGATCATGCCGCCGAAGAGCACACTGCCGACGACCGCGACCGTGAAGATCCGTGGCTGCTCGCGGATTGCCTGCCGCAGGACCCCCAGCCCTCGACTGAGCACGTCCCGACTTGTCCTGCTCGCCACGCTCTCCCCCGCCGTAAGCCGCAATTATCTCCCTCATCCTTACCGGTCCGGGCCAGCACCGCCGACCCCGACGGGATATGTCGACCATCACGTACCGGACGGGGCGAACCGCGGACATCGACCCGGCAGCCCGCGGGCGCGCGTCAACGGGTCGTCGGGCCTACGATCGGGCCATGCCGCGGTACGCCCGAGCCGAGCGCGATGCGCTTGCCGATCTCCTCCTGGCCCTCGGGCCGGACGCCCCGACGATCAACGAGGGCTGGGCGACCCGTGACCTCGCCGCACACCTGGTGCTGCGGGAACGCCGCCCGGACGCGGCCGGGGGCATCGTGCTGCCACCGCTGCGCGGCTACGCCGAGCGGGTGCGTCTCCGACTCGCCGCGCGGCCCTATCCGGACCTGGTCGCGCAGGTGCGCAACCCGCCGTTCTGGAGCCCGGTCAGCAACCGGGTGACCGACGAGCTGGCCAACATGATGGAGTTCTTCATCCATCACGAGGACGTGCGGCGGGCCGGCTCCGGGTGGCAGCCGCGCGACCTGCCCGTCGGCCTCCAGAGCGCGCTCTGGAAGCGTGCCTCCCCGATGGCCCGGTTGGCGTTGCGCCGCTTCCCGGCGGACCTCTACGTCAAGGCGCCCGGTCACGGCGAACTCTCCGTCGGCCGTGGTGGCGAGCCGCTACGGGTGGTCGGCGCCCCGGCTGAGCTGGTGCTGTTCCTTTCCGGTCGTCAACGGGTGGCCCGGGTCCAACTGGACGGTCCGCCGGAGGCCGTCCGACGCCTGCGAGCCGCCAACCTGGGCATGTGACTCCCTGCACTTATTCGGTCACGATCTGACTGTGGAATGCCCCACACCCAGCGACGTGGGCTGATACCTGCTCCCGTACTCTTCACCGCGCCGTTCCGCGCCGGGCGGCATGGAGTGGGGGCGCACTGTGCGAAGTTTCGCGATCTCGGCGCTGCGGGAACCCCCGTTTCCCACGGGACGCCACGGCGCCACGGAGCAGGTGGCGATCGAGAGCATCGAGTGGGCACGCGCGTTCGGGCTGGTCGATTCCAGTCAACGTGTGCACCGGCTGCAACGAGCCGACGCCGCCGGCCTTGCCGGCCGCGCCTGCCCGACCGGCTCGGTGGACGGGCTGCGACTGCTCACGGACCTGATCAGCTGGCTCTTCGTGATGGACGACGCCTGCGACGAGGACGGCCTCGGCGCCGACCCGGTCCGGCTGGGACCGGCGATCAGCACCCTGCTCGACGTCCTGGACCGCTACGGCGACCCGGACGTCCTGCCCCCCGCCGTCGGCCCCCTGGGTGACGCGCTGCACGACCTGTGCCGCCGGACCCGGCTGCACGACCACGCGGCGCTGCTGCTGCGGTTCGTCAGCCAGATGCGGGAATACCTGCTGGCACTGCTCTGGGAGGCGACCAACCGGGAGCGTCGGCGCGTACCGGAGGTGGCGGAGTACGTCCAACTGCGGCGGCACATCGGTGGCGTGCACCCCTGCCTCACCCTGACCGACCTGGCGTCGGCGCGGCCCCCCGGGTCGACCCAACGTGCCGACCCGGCGCTGCTGGCCCTGGATCTGCTGACGGTGGACCTGGTCTGCTGGTGCAACGACCTCTTCTCCTACGGCAAGGAGAGCCGGGCCGACCCGGAGGCACACAACCTGGTCACGGTGATCGCCCAGGACGCCGCCGCGGACGAGACAGCCGCGCTGCGGGCCGTGGCGAACCGGTTCAACCAGGGCCTGGCGGCGTACCTGACCGCGGAGGAGGCGCTGCTGTCGGGTGGGAACGACGAGATGACCCACGCGGTGGCGACCCGGCGCAACTGGGTCCGGGCCACCTACGACTGGTCAGTCGTGGCTGCCCGGTACGCCTGATTCCGCCGTACCGGTCGGTGGGATGGGACGGCCGGACGATCACCAGGGCTAGCCGATGCACGGTGCCACGCAATACTCTTCGGTAACCATCATGACGTGACGACCGTCACGCCACCACCCCCGAAGGCGGCTACAGCGATGGCTCTCGATGTACCGTACCGTTCCATCCCGGACATGTTCCTCAAGCGCGTGGCGGCCACCCCCGACCGCAACGCGTTCGCGTCACCGGCCCCCGACGACGCGGGGCCCGTCTGGCTGACCTGGGAACAGGTCGGTCAGCGCGCCAAGGCGGTCGCCGCCGGCCTGCACGGCCTGGGCGTCGGCCAGGAGGACCCGGTCGCGATCCTCGCCAACACCAGACTGGACTGGGTGATCGCCGATCTCGGCATCATGTGCGCCGGCGGGGCGACCACCACCGTCTACCCGACCACCGAGCCGGCGGACGCGACGTACATCATCGCCGACTCCGGTTCGAAGGTGCTCTTCGCGGAGAACCCGGCCCAGGCGGCGAAGATCGCCGGCGCCAACCTGCCCGCGCTGACCCACGTGGTGCTCCTCGACGGCGACACCGACCCGGCCGCCGCGATTCCCCAGTTGACCCTCGCCGAGCTGGAGGAGCGGGGCACCCGCGCGCTGGCCGCCGAGCCGGAGCTGATCGACATGCTGGTGGCCGGCATCGGCCCGGACCACCTGGCCACGCTGATCTACACCTCCGGCACCACCGGTCGACCCAAGGGCGTCGAGCTGCTGCACGGCGGCTGGTGCTGGGAGGCCGTGGCGCAGGCGGATGTCGGGCTGCTGCGCGACGACGACCTGCAGTACCTGTGGCTGCCGCTGGCCCACTCGTTCGGCAAGACACTGCTCTGCGGCGCCATCCACGTGGGCCTGCCCACCTATGTCGACGGGCGGGTGGAGAAGCTGGTCGACCTGCTCTCGGTGATCCGCCCGACGCTGATGTGCGGCGCGCCCCGGGTGTTCGAGAAGGTCTACAACAAGGCGGTGACCACCGCACAGGGCGCCGGCGGCGCGAAGGCGAAGATCTTCGCCTGGGGCGTCCGGGTCGGCAAGGAGAAGGTGGCACTGGAGCAGGCCGGCAAGCCGGTGCCGGGTGGGCTGAAGCTGCGCTACGGCCTGGCCGAGAAGCTGGTGTTCAGCAAGCTCCAGGCCCGCCTCGGCGGCCGGATGCGGGTGCTGGTCTCCGGCGCGGCTCCGCTCAGCCCGGAGATCGCCACCTTCTTCGCCGCGGCGAACCTGCCGATCTCGGAGGGCTACGGCCTGACCGAGACCAGCGCCGGCAACTTCGTCAACCCGCCGTCCGGGCTCCAGATCGGCACCGTGGGCCGGGCGATGGGCGACCTCGAGTGCAAGATCGACACCGACGGCGAGATCCTGGTGCGTGGTCGGCCGGTGATGCGCGGCTACCACAACCTGCCGGAGGAGACCGCCGCCGCGTTCACCGAGGACGGCTTCTTCCGCACCGGTGACATCGGCACCCTGGACGAGCGGGGCTACCTGCGGATCACGGACCGCAAGAAGGACCTGGTCAAGACCTCGGGTGGCAAGTACATCGCGCCGTCGCACATCGAGGGGATGTTCAAGGCGATCTGCCCGTACACCTCGCAGGCGGTCGTCGTCGGTCAGGCCCGCAACTTCTGCACGATGCTGGTCACTCTGGACCCGGACGCGATCCGGGGCTGGGTCGCCGGTGGTCCGCTGGAGGGGCGCAGCTACACCGAGATCGTCGCCTCGCCGGAGGCCCAGACGATGGTCGAGGAGTACGTCGCCCAGCTCAACTCCAAGCTCAACCGCTGGGAGACGATCAAGAAGGTGGCCATCCTGCCGCGCGACCTGACGATCGAGGACGGCGAGATCACCCCGTCGTTGAAGATCAAGCGACGTGGTGTGGAGAGCAACTTCGCGGACCAGATCGACAAGATGTACGCGGGCACGCTCGCCGAACTGTGAGCTGACCGAGGGTCCCGTGCCGGCGAAAGAGCCGGGGCGGGGCCCTCGCCGTTGGTGCCGGTGATCGATGACGGCCGGCTCAGGCGATGACGGCCGGCTCCCGCCATCGCTGCCGGCCGGTGCGGTCCAGGTCGTAACGCACCGCCGCGATCCGTCCGACCGCCTCCACCAGGTCCGCGGCCGGCAGGGTGAACGGCAGCCGCAGGAACCGCTCCATGGTGCCGTCCAGGCCGAACCGGGGGCCGGGTGCCAGTCGTACGCCGACCTCCTCGGCGGCCCGCGCCAGCGCGCTGGAGACCGGGCCGTCCAACTCGGCCCAGAGCGTCACGCCACCCCGGGGCACGGTGACCCGCCAGTCCGGCAGCCGGTGCGCCAGCGCGCCGAGCAGGGCGTCGCGCTGGACGGCCAACTGGACGCGGCGGTCGGCGACGATGGCGTCGGCGTCGGCCAGCAGGTGCACCGCGACCAGTTGGTCCAGCACCGGGCTGGCCATGTCCACCCCGACCCGGACGGCGGCCAGCCGCTGCACCTGCGGCGCGGAGGCGCGTACCCAGCCGATCCGCAGGCCACCCCAGTACGGCTTGCTCATCCCGCCGATGCTGATCACCCGGCTGTGCCGGTCGTAGACGCCGACCGGGGGTGGCAGCTCGGTGCCGTCCAGCGGAAGGTCCACGAAGGACTCGTCGATGATCAGGTCGGTGCCGACCGCGTGCGCGGCGGCCACCACCCGCTCGCGCAGCGCGGCGGGCATCAGGTGCCCGGTCGGGTTCTGGAACTCCGGAATCAGGTAGGCCAGTTTGGGTCGGGTCTGCCGGAGACTGCCCAGCAGCAGGTCGGGCTCCCACCCGTCGGCGTCGGCGGCCAGACCGTGGGTGGTGATCCGGGCCCGCCGCCCGGCCAGCGCGGCGAGGGCGTTGGGGTAGGTCGGTGACTCGACCAGCACACTGCCGCCTGGGGCCAGGGCGAGTCGCAACACCAGGTCCAGTGCGTGCTGGGTGCCGCTGGTGACCATGATCTGGTCCGCCGAGGTGGGCAGGCCCCGGGCCGCGTACGCGTCGGCCACCGCCTCACGCAGCTCGATGATGCCGGTCGGGTGGTAGCCGGCCCCGCCCAGGTAGCGGGGCAGGTCCTCGGCGGCGGTACGGGCGGCCGTCAGGAGCTGCGGCGGGGCCGCCAGGGCGGCGACGCCGAGGTCGAGCATCTCCCGGTCGTCCAGCGGGGTCCACAGGCCGGTGCTGGCCACCCGGTGGTTGCCGGGCAGCATCGTCCAGCTGCCGGCGCCGCGGCGGCTGGCCAGGTGCCCGGTCTCGCGCAGTTGCCGGTACGCGGCGGTGACCGTGGTCCGGCTGATCCGCAGTGCCTCGGCCAGCTCCCGTTCGGCCGGAAGGCGGACGCCCAGCGGCAGCCGGCCGTCGGCGAGCAGACCGCGCACCGTGCCGGCCAGTGCGGCGTAGTCGGGGCTGCGTCGGCGGCCCGGCAGGGCGTGCCACTGACCGAGCAGACGGGCCAATTGGACGCCCCGCACCTGACCCGTCATGGCCACTCCTCGGATATTGGCTTCTTCCTCGTCGCGGATTGGCACCTAGGGTGGCATGTATGGCATTGCTTGGCAATCTGCGGCACCGGCCGGTTAGACGGTTGGTCCAGCTCTACCTCGGGCTCGTCCTCTACGGCGTCAGCATGGCCCTGATGGTCCGATCCGACCTGGGCCTCGACCCGTGGGACGTGTTCCACCAGGGCCTCTCCGAGCTGACCGGGCTCTCGTTCGGCACCGTCACCATCGGCGTCGGCGCGCTGGTGCTGCTGCTCTGGATCCCGCTACGACAGCGGCCGGGCCTGGGCACGGTCAGCAACGTCGTGGTGATCGGTCTGGTCGTGGACGCCACACTGGCCCTGCTGCCCGCCGGTGGTCCGCTCGGCGTGCGGATCGCGCTGCTCGTCACCGGGATCGTCGCCAACGGCGCCGCCACCGGCATGTATCTCGGTGCCAGGTTGGGCCCGGGCCCGCGCGACGGGCTGATGACCGGCTTCGTGGCCCGCCGGCCGGGTTGGTCGGTCCGGCTGGTGCGCACCGTCATCGAGGTCACCGTCCTGGCGCTGGGCTGGCTGCTCGGCGGCACGGTCGGCCTGGGCACGGTCGCGTACGCGCTGGCGATCGGTCCGTTGGCCCAGCTCTTCATCCCGCTGTTCGCCGTACCAGAGGAAAATGTGTCCGACGCCACCACGCACGGTGCCGCCGCCCCCGACGGCGCCGTGCCCGACGGTGCCGCCGTGCCCCCCGCGGAGGCCGACGTGCCGCGACCAGGCAGCACCGCTCCGGTGACGCCCACCGGCTGAACCCTCACCGACCGTTGGCGACCCGGCACGCGGTGGTGGTCCGGTGTGCCGGATGGAGGGTGGGTGTTCCCTTCCGCGACGCGCGCCGTCATCATCTCTGCATGGGGGAGAACGGTTGGCGCTGGACGGACGCCTGGATCTTCGTGTCACTGGTCATCGCGAGCGGAGCCGGACGGCACCATCGGTCGGCGACGAGTCGGCGGCCGGAGGGCGTACGCCTGACCGACGTGCTCTCCACCGCCGACCACCTCAACCACGCGATCCCGCAACGGCACGAGGTGGAGGCCGCGATCCAGCGGCTGGTCGGCGCCGGCCTGGTGAGCGTCGCCGACGGCTGGTTCCGGATCACCACCGAGGGTGAGCAGCTGTGGCGCACCCGCCCGCGGGCGGGGGTGGCGACCATGGTGGACACCGTGCAGGGGGTCCTGACCCGCCGGCACGCACCCGGCAGCGCCGACTGGATCCTGGAGGAGGCCGAGCACGCGGCCGCCGTCCAGGAATACGCGGTGCGGTCGATTCCGTCGCCCCGGCGGTCACCGGAGGGGCACTCCGGCGGGCACTGACCGGCTCAGCGCACCGGGTGACCGCTGTGGCGCAGCGCGTCCTTGACCTCGGCCACGGTCAGCTCGCCGAAGTGGAAGACGCTGGCGGCGAGCACCGCGTCCGCGCCGGCGCCGATCGCGGGCGGAAAGTGGGCCACCTCGCCGGCACCACCGCTGGCGACCACCGGCACGTCCACGACCGCTCGCACCGCGGCGATCAGCTCCAGGTCGAAGCCGGCCTTGGTGCCGTCGGCGTCCATCGAGTTGAGCAGGATCTCCCCCGCGCCCAGCTCGGCGCCCCGGTGCGCCCACCACACCGCGTCGATGCCGGTGCCGCGCCGACCGCCGTGGGTGGTGACCTCGAAGCCGCTGGGCGTGCCGCCGTCGGGTGAACGACGCACGTCGAGGGAGAGCACGAGCACCTGCCGGCCGAACCGGTCGGCGATCTCGGCGATCAGCTCGGGGCGGGCGATGGCGGCGGTGTTCACGCCGACCTTGTCCGCCCCCGCGCGCAGCAGGGTGTCGACGTCGGCGACCTGCCGGACCCCGCCACCGACGGTGAGGGGGATGAACACCGACTCGGCGGTGCGGCGCACCACGTCGAGCATCGTGCCCCGGTCGCTGGAGGACGCGGTGACGTCGAGGAAGGTCAGCTCGTCCGCGCCCGCCCGGTCGTACGCCGCGGCCAACTCCACCGGGTCGCCGGCGTCGCGCAGGTCGAGGAAGTTGACCCCCTTGACCACCCGCCCGGCGTCCACGTCCAGACAGGGGATCACCCGTACCGCCACGGTCATGCCGCGAGCCTATCCTCCGCCCACGGCACGGCGGCCGACCCGATCGGGTCGACCGCCGTGAACGAGGCCTGGGTCACACCTTGACGAGCATCTTGCCGAGGTTGTCGCCGCGCAGCAGGCCGAGGAACGCGGCCGGAGCGTTCTCGATGCCGTCCACGATCGTCTCGTCGTAGGACAGCGTGCCCTCGCGCAGCCAGCCGGCGACGTCTCGGACGAACGCCGCGCGCACGTCGTTGTGGTCGTTGACCAGGAAGCCGCGCAGGGTCAGCCGCTTGCCGATGACCAGCGCCAGGTTGCGCGGCGCGGCCGACGGCTCGGTCGCGTTGTACTGCGAGATCATGCCGCAGATCGCGGCCCGGCCGTGCAGGTTCATGGCCGAGATGGCGGCCTCCAGGTGATCGCCGCCGACGTTGTCGAAGTAGACGTCGACGCCGTCCGGGGCGGCTGCCCGCAGCGACTCGCGGACCGGCCCGTCGTGGTAGTCGAAGGCGGCGTCGAAGCCCAGCGCCCGCAGCCGATCGACCTTGGCCGGGGACCCGGCGCTGCCGACCACCCGGCCGGCACCCTTGAGCTTGGCGATCTGGCCGACCAGGCTGCCGACCGCGCCGGCCGCGGCGGAGACGAAGACCGTCTCGCCGGGCTTCATCGCGGCAACCTCCAGCAGCCCCGCGTACGCGGTCAGCCCGGTCATGCCCAGCACGCTGAGGTACGCGCTGACCGGCGCGACGCTCGGGTCGACCGGCCGGGCGGCGGTGGCGTCGAGCAGCGCGTACTCCCGCCAGCCGAGCCCGTGCAGGACGGTGGTCCCGACGGCGGTGCCCGCCGCCTCGCTGGCCACCACCTCGCCGATCGCGGCACCGTCGAGCGGGGCGTCGAGCGCGAACGGCGCGACGTACGACTTGACGTCGTTCATCCGTCCCCGCATGTACGGGTCGACCGACATGTACTGGTTGCGGACCACGATCTGGCCCGGGCCCGGCGTCGGGACGTCGCTCTCGACGATCCGGAAGGTGTCCTCGGTGGGCCAGCCCTGCGGGCGGCTGGCCAGGTGGATCTCGCGGTTTCTGGTCACGGGGTGGTCGTCCTCTCGTCCGGGGTGGGGGTCTCGGTCCGCGACGTCACGCGGCAGCGGTCTCCCGGACGGTCAGCGTGACGTCGATGTTGCCGCGGGTCGCGTTCGAGTACGGGCAGACCTGGTGGGCCTGCTCGACGATCTGCTCGGCGGTCTCGCGGGAGACGGCGGGCAGGTCGACGACGAGCTGCACGGTGAGCCCGAACCCGCCGCTGCCGTTCGGGCCGATGCCCACCTCGGCCGCGACGACGGAGTCGCTCACGTCGGCCTTGGCCCGGCGGCCCACCAGCCGCAGCGCGCTGTGGAAGCAGGCCGCGTAGCCGGCGGCGAAGAGCTGCTCGGGGTTGGCGGCACCACCGGCGCCGCCCATCTCCTTCGGCACGGCCAGGTCGAGCGAGACGGTGCCGTCGGAGGTCTCGACGTGGCCGTCGCGGCCGTCGCCGCTGGCGGTCGCGGACGCGGTGTAGAGAACCTGCATGAGAGTCACTGCTCCTTCTGTCGGTGGATGGTCTCGGTGACCCGGGTGAGGGTGTCGCGCAGCGCGACAAGCTCGCCGAAACCCAGCCCGGTGGCCTGCGCGATGCGCAGCGGGACGTCGCAGAGCTGCTCGCGCAACGCCCGGCCCTGCTCGGTGAGGCCGACCTCGACCCGGCGCTCGTCGCGGGCTGAGCGCCGCCGGACCACCAGACCCGCCCCCTCCAGCCGCTTGAGCAGCGGGGAGAGCGTGCCGGAGTCCAGTCGCAGCTCGGTGCCCAGCTCGGACACCGTGGGGGCGTCGTCGGGGCGCTCCCAGAGCACCAGCAGCACCAGGTACTGCGGGTAGGTCAGCCCGACCTCGTCGAGGATCGGCCGGTAGACGTCGGTCAGGGCGCGCGACGCGGCGTAGAGCGCGAAGCACACCTGCCGGCGCAGCACCAGGTCATCGGTCACCACCGAACCGTAGCCCACAATTAAGTTGTGCACAACTTATCGGGCCGGGAGGCGGCCGGCCCGACGCCCACCACCGACCTCAGCGATCGCCGAGGAAGGCCTCCAACTCCACCTCGACCAGGTGCTCCGGGTCCAGCAGACCGGCCACCACCACCAGGGTCGCCACCGGCCGCACCGCGCCGAACACCGCGTTGTGCGCCCGGCCCACCTCGTCGGCGTGCAGTCGGTCGGTCACGTACATCCTGGTCCGGACCACGTCGCCGGGCTCCGCACCGACCTCGGCAAGCGCGTCCAGCCCGATCCGCAACGCCTGTGCGGTCTGCGCGGCGGCGTCACCGACGTGCACCACCCGACCGTCCACCGTCGCCGTGCAGCCGGCCGTGAAGGCCCGGTCACCGGCCCGCACCACCCGGGAGTAGCCGTAGTGCTGCTCCCACGGGCCACCCGAGCCGAGCCGGGTGGTCGTCACACCTCGGCCAGGGTCCGCAGCGCCTCGGCCACCGTGAAGGCACCCGCGTAGAGCGCCTTACCGGCGATCACGCCCTCCACCCCGATCGGCTCCAGGGTCGCCAACGCCCGCAGGTCGTCCAACGTGGACACACCACCGGAGGCGATCACCGGCCGATCGGTGCGGGCACACACCTCGCGCAGCAGGTCCAGGTTCGGCCCGCGCATCGTGCCGTCCTTGGTGATGTCCGTGACCACGTACCGGCTCGCGCCCGCCTTGTCCAGCCGCTCCAGCACCTCGTACAGGTCACCGCCGTCACGGGTCCAACCACGCGCGGAGAGGGTGTGACCGCGCACGTCCAGCCCGATGGCCACCCGGTCGCCGTACTCCCCCACCACCCGGTCACACCAGACCGGGTCCTCCAGGGCGGCGGTGCCGATGTTGACCCGGGCCGCCCCGGTGCCCAGCGCCGCCCGCAGCGACTCGTCGTCCCGGATGCCGCCGGACAGCTCCACCTTCACGTCCAACTGGCGCACCACCTCGGCGAGCAGATGCGCGTTGGTGCCCCGACCGAACGCCGCGTCCAGGTCGACCAGGTGGATCCACTCGGCGCCGTCCTGCTGCCAGGCCAGCGCCGCGTCCAACGGCTCGCCATAGATGCTCTCGCTTCCGACGGCGCCCTGCACGAGCCGGACGGCCCGGCCGTCGGCGACATCCACGGCGGGTAACAGGGTGAGGCTCAACGTCTTCTCCTCGATCAGGTACGACGGTCCAGGGCGATCACGACGATCGCCGGCAGTACGAGCAGCAAGAGCACCATCAGCGCGACACGCAGCGCCAGGTTGTCGACGAACGTCCAGATCAGAATCAGCGCCGCACCGGTGAGCAGCACGATCGCGGCCCGCTCACCCCGGCTGTGCCGGGGCAGCCGCCCCGAGCGGCCCCGCCGCAGCCGCGGCGTCAACCGGCGGACCACCGCGCGACGCCGCTGACGGCGCGCCACCCGCCGCTGCCGGACCGCCCGCTCCCGGGCCTGCTCGGCCTCACGCTCCGCCCGACGACGGGCCCGTTCCCGGCTCACCGCGACACCCTCACGCCGGGCACCGGGCGACCACGGTCAGCCACCGCTGGGCAGCGTGACGAGCCAGTTGCGCAGCAGCGCGGCACCGGTGTCGGCGGACTTCTCCGGGTGGAACTGGGCCGCCGACAGCGGACCACGCTCCACCGCGGCGACGAAATCCGTGTCGTGGTGGGCGGTCGTCACCCTGGCACCGGCGGCAGCCAGCGCCGCCGGGTCCCCCATCGCGTACGAGTGGACGAAGTAGAACCGGCTCTGCTCCGACAACCCGGCGAAGAGCACCGAGCCCTCGGCCGCCCGGACCGTGTTCCAACCCATGTGCGGCAACCGGGTGGCAGCCAACCGGGTCACCCCGCCGGGCAGCAACCCGAGCCCCTTGGTCACCACACCGTGCTCCTCGCCGTACTCGAAGAGCACCTGCATACCCACGCAGATGCCGAGCACCGGCCGACCCGCCGCCACCCGCTCGGCGATCACCGGGCCGGCACCGAGCGCCTCGATCCCGGCCATGCACGCCGCGTACGCGCCCACACCGGGGACCACCAGGCCGTCGGCGTCGGCCGCGGCGGCCAGGTCGTCGGTCACCCGCACGTCGGCGCCGGCGGCAGCCAGTGCCCGCTCCGCCGAGCGCAGGTTGCCCGAGCCGTAGTCGAGCACCACCACGTCCGTCATGTCGTCACCCCGATCACCCGTTCTCCGGCAGCAGCCGCAGAACCCCGGCGACCGTGGCGAGCACCGCGAGCGCCGCGGTGACCAGCACGGCCGCCTTGGGCGCGCCCTGCCGGTAGAGCGACCAGGTGCCGCCCACCAGCACCCCGGCCAGGATCAGCAGCAACGTCGGCAACGCGGCACCCATCAGAGAGCACCCTTCGTGCTGGGGATCGCGCCCGCCGCCCGCGGGTCGATCGAGGTGGCCTCACGCAACGCCCGGGAGACCGCCTTGAACTGCGCCTCCACCACGTGGTGCGCGTCCGGGTGACCGCCCGGCCGGGCCGCCCGCAGCACGTCGACGTGCAGCGTGACCCGGGCCGCCTGACCGAAGGACTCCCAGATGTGCCGGGTCATGCTGGTCGCGTAGACCGGCCCGATGTACGGGGCCAGGGCCGGCTCGTCGTGCACCACGTACGGCCGGCCAGAGAGGTCCACCGCGGCCCGGACCAGCACCTCGTCCATCGGCACGGTCGCCGAGCCGTACCGTCGGATGCCGGCCTTGTCGCCCAGCGCCTGGTCGAACGCGGCACCCAGGGCGAGCGCGGTGTCCTCGATCGTGTGGTGCGCGTCGATCTCCAGGTCACCCACGGTACGCACGGTCAGGTCGAAGCCGCCGTGCCGGGCGATCTGGTGCAGCATGTGGTCGTAGAAGCCCACGCCGGTGCTGATCTCGGCGGCACCGGTGCCGTCGAGGTCGATCTCGACGAGGACCTTGGTCTCCTTGGTGATCCGCTCCACCCGGGCGGTCCGACTCATCGCACTGTCTCCATTGCAGAAAGGAAGGCGTCGGTCTCGGTGGGGGTGCCCGCGGTCACCCGCAGCCAGCCGGGCAGGCCGACGTCCCGGACCAGCACCCCCTGTGCCAGCAGGGCCTTCCAGACGGTGGTCTGGTCGCCGCCCACCTCGAAGAGCACGAAGTTGGCGTCGCTGTCGGCGACCCGCAACCCCCGCTCGCGCAGCGTCGCCACGATCCGGTCCCGCTGCGCCATGATCGCGCTGACCGTGCCGAGGAGAGCGTCGCGGTGGGTCACCGCCGCCCTCGCGGCGGCCTGGGTCAGTGCGGAGAGATGGTACGGCAAACGGACGAGCTGCACCGCCTGCACGACCGCCGGGTCGGCGGCCAGGTAGCCCAGCCGCCCGCCGGCGAAGCCGAAGGCCTTGCTCATCGTGCGGCTCACCACCAGTCGCGGGTGACCGGGCAGCACCGCGAGGGCGCTGACCGTCCCGGGTCGGGCGAACTCGGCGTACGCCTCGTCGACGACCACCATGCCCGGCGCGGCGTCCAGCACCGCGGCGATCACCGCCGGGTCCAGTGCCGTGCCGGTGGGGTTGTTCGGCGAGCAGAGGAAGACCACGTCGGGCTGGTGCTCACGGACCTGGGCGACCGCCTCCCCGACGGTCAGCCCGAAGTCGACGCCGCGCTCGGCGGGCACCCACCGGGTGCCGGTGCCGAGGGCCAGCAGCGGATGCATCGAGTACGCCGGAACGAAGCCGAGCGCGCTGCGCCCCGGCCCACCGAACGCCTGGAGGAGCTGCTGCTGGATCTCGTTGGAGCCGTTGGCCGCCCACACCTGTTCGGCGGTGAGCCCGTGCCCGAGATATTCGGCCAGGTCGGCGCGGAGCGCCAGCGCGTCCCGGTCCGGATAGCGGTTCAGCTCGCGCAACTCGGCCGCGAGCGCCTTGCCGATCGCCTCGACCACCGGCTCCGGCACCGCGTAGGAGTTCTCGTTGGTGTTGAGCCGCACCGGCACGTCGAGCTGCGGCGCCCCGTACGGCGAGAGCCCCCGCAGGTCGTCACGGATCGGCAGCTCCTCCAAGCTGCTCACGCCGACCCTCCCGGGAAACGGGCCTGGACAGCCTGGCCGTGTGCCGGCAGGTCCTCCACGTTGGCCAGGGTGACCACGTGGGGGGCCACCTCACGCAACGCGGTCTCGGTGTACTCGATCAGGTGCACGCCGCGCAGGAACGACTGCACGGACAGCCCGGAGGAGTGCCGGGCGCAGCCGCCGGTGGGCAGCACGTGGTTGGACCCGGCGCAGTAGTCGCCGAGCGACACCGGCGACCAGGCGCCCACGAAGATCGCCCCGGCGTTGCGGACCCGCATCGCCCACTGCCGGGCGTCGACCGTCTGGATCTCCAGGTGCTCGGCCGCGTACGCGTCGACCACCCGCAACCCCGCCTCAAGGTCGTCGACCAGGACCACGCCGCTCTGCTCACCGGTCAGCGCCGTGGTCACCCGCTCGGCGTGCTTGGTCGCCGGCACCTGCCGGGCCAGCTCCCGCTCGACCGACTCGACCAGCGCCAGCGACGGGGTGACCAGCACGCTCGCGGCGAGCGGGTCGTGCTCGGCCTGACTGATCAGGTCGGCGGCCACGTGCGCCGGGTCGGCCGTGTCGTCGGCGAGGATGGCGATCTCGGTCGGCCCGGCCTCGGCGTCGATGCCGACCACGCCGCGCAGCAGCCGCTTGGCGGCGGTCACCCAGATGTTGCCGGGCCCGGTGATCAGGTCCACCGGGTCGCACCGCAGCTCACCCAACGGGTCCACCGCCGCGCCGTACGCCAGCATCGCCACCGCGTGGGCCCCGCCCACGGCGTACACCTCGTCGACGCCGAGCAGCGCGCACGCGGCGAGCACCCGCGCGTCGGGCAGCCCACCGTTGTCCTTCTGCGGCGGGCTGACCACCACCAGCGACCGCACACCGGCCGCCTGCGCGGGCACGACGTTCATCACCACGGTGGACGGGTACATCGCCAGGCCGCCGGGCACGTAGAGGCCGACCCGGTCGACCGGCAACCAGCGCTCGGTGACCGTGCCGCCGGGCACCACCTGCGTGGTGTGGTCGGTGCGCCGCTGGTCGTCGTGCACCCGCCGGGCCCGGCTGATCGACTCCAGCAGCGCGGCGCGCACAGCCGGGTCGAGCACCCCCTCGGCCTCGGTGATCGCCTCGACCGGCACCCGCAGCACCTCCGGGGAGATGCCGTCGAACCGCTCGCTGGCCTCCCGGATCGCCGGGTAGCCATGCTCACGGACCGCCTCCACCAGCGGGCGGATCCGCTCGACGGCAACCGACACGTCGAGCTGGGCACGGGGCAGCAGGCGGCGCGGGTCTCCGAGACCGTCGCGCAGGTCGATCCGATTCAGCACCCTTGCGAGTCTAGGCGGCCGACCCGGAGCGCACCCGAGCCGCCCGTCCGCCGGGACGGTGAGCCGGGCCACGCCCACGGGGGCGAGATTGGTTAGGCTCGACCATGTGACCGCACGGCTGCCGGTGTTTCCGCTCGCAACGGTGCTCTTTCCCGGGTTGGTGCTGCCGCTGCACATCTTCGAGGAGCGCTACCGGGCGCTGGTCCGACACCTCGTCGACCTGCCCGAGGGCGCTCCGCGCGAGTTCGGTGTGGTGGCCATCCAGGCTGGGTGGGAGGTCGCGCCCGCCGGCCCGGGCGCACGCTCGACACCGAGCGCCGGTGAGGTCACCCTCCACGAGGTGGGCTGCACCGCCGAGCTGCGCCAGGTGACCGAGCTGACCGATGGTGGCTTCGACATCGTCACGGTCGGCCGGCGCCGTTTCCGGATCGCCGAGGTCGACGACAGCGCCGCCCCCTACCTGACCGCCGACGTCGAGTGGTTGCCCGACCCGGCCGGGTCGGACGAGGTGGCCGACCTGCTGGCCGCGCGCGTGATCGCGGTGTTCCGGCAGTACCTGAGCCTGATCCGCTCCGACCCGGAGGAGATCTCCGAGCAGTTGCCGGAGGACCCGACGGTGCTCTCCCACCTGGTGGCGGCGACCGCGGCGCTCACCGTCGACGACCGGCAGCGACTGCTGGCGATCGACGACACGGCCGCGCGGCTGCGCGCCGAGCTGCGGCTGCTCAACCGCGAGGCGGCTCTGCTGCGCCAGGTGCGGGCGGTTCCGGTGCCGCTGTCGGAGCTGGCGTCCCCGCCGACACCCAACTGAGATCGGCCGGCTCGGGTTCCGGGCGCAGACCCGGCCACCGCGACCAGCCGGCCAGCAGGGTGTACGTGATCGCGGCCCCGAACGCCGGCAGCAGCAGGTTGCCGTGCGGCACCGGCAGGACGCCGAGCAGCCAGTCGACCCCGCCGGCCCGCAGGTCCGCGGGTTTGGTGAAGGACTGCCCCGCCGGGGCGGTGTCCAGCAGCCGGTCGAACGTGGCCAGGCCGACCCGCCGACCCACCTGCCAGGCCACCGGCGCGGCGGCCAACGCGCCGAGCACCGCGACCAGCAGCCCGACCGGGCCGCGCCGCCGGCGCAACACGAACCACAGGGCGAGCGCCACCAGCAGCCCGAAGCCGAGCCCGAGCAGACTGAACCACCCGTCCGCGGCGATCGGCTGCTCCGGTTGCGGGTCGGCGTAGATCGCCCCCTCGGCGGTCTTGAGCACCGGCGTGGCCGGCGCGAGGACGGCCCAGAGCAGCCCGAACGGCACCCCCAGCGCGGCCAGCGCCAGCACCGCGCCCAGCACCGTCGCCGCGGTGCGCAGCGGACGACGCGGCTCGTCGGAGGTCAGCTGGAACCAGCTCCGGGACGCGGTCGAGGGTGCGGCGCCCGGCGGGTCGTCGTACGCCGGCGGTTGGGCAGCGGGCGGTGTCGCCGGCGTGGTGGACCCCGACGCGTCGGGCGAGGCGGCCCGGTCGGGATCGTCGACGGGCCGCTCGGGTTCGGGGTTGTCCGGGCTCACCCGATGATCCTCTCAGGCCCGGCGCACGGCTGGGGCTCCGGTGGTGGCAGACCAGCTCACCGGGCGAACGGCTCGACCATCATCGCCGCGGCCCGCAACCACGCCTGCCGGGTCTCCGGCTGGAGCTGGTGGTACTCGATCGACGACCCGGTCTCCAGCGCCGGGTCGTAGGGCACCACGGCCACCCCACGGGTACGGGTGGCGAAGTGCCGCTCCAGGTCGTCCTGCAACGGCGAGCGGCCCGGGGTCGGGCAGGAGATGAGGGTGATGGCGTTGTCCGCCAACTCGCCCATGCCCTCCTCGTGCAGCAGGTCGAGCATCCAGTCGGCGCTGAACGCCGCGTCCTCGCGGGGCACGGTGGTCACCACCAGTTGGTCGGCGGCCTGCATCACGGTGCGCCAGTTGGGGCTCTCCACGTTGTTGCCGGTGTCGACGCAGACCACGTCGTGGGTGCGGCGCAACAGCTCCAGCACACGTCGGACGGTGAACTGGTCCAGTCGTTGGGCGAAGCGCGGGCTCTCCTCGCCGGCCAGCACGTCGTACGAGCCGTCGGAGGCGTGCCGCAGGTAGTCGTCCAGCCGACCCAGCAGGGTCTCGCCCTCGAGGATCTCGATCTGGGCCAGGTCGGTGATCAGGTGACGGATCGTCCGGGCGTGCCGGGCGCTTCCGGCACGCAGCCCGAGAGTGCCGCGCAGCTCGTTGTCGTCCCAGGCCAGCACGCCCTGCCCGCGCACGCTGCCGACCGTGGCCGCGGCGAGCACGGTGGCGGTGGTCTTGTGCACCCCGCCCTTGGGGTTGGCGAAGGCGAACACCCGGGGAGTGCCCAGGTCACGCCGGAGCACCCCGTTGGCCCGTTCCTGCTCCTGGTCGACGCCCTGCGGGCGCCACTCGACCCGGGCCGGGTAGGCCCGCTCGGCGACCGCCGAGCCGACCGACGGGGCGGGTGGCGGTGCCACCGGCGCGACGGGTGGAGGGGGTGGCGGGGCTGCCGGAGGTGCGAGTGGTGCGGCGAGTGGCGGTGCGACCGGCGGGGGCGCGGTCGCCGGGTATCCGGTCTCCGGCTGGTAACCCGTCTCCAGCAGGGCGTACCGGGACTGAGCCGGCGGGTCTCCCGGCCGGTAGCCGTTGTCCAGCAACGCGTACCGCGACTGGCCCGGGTCGGGGGCGACCGGCGGCGGCTCGGGCTCGGCCCGGTACGTCGGCTCGGCCCGGTAACCCGGGTCGGCCCGGTATTCCGGCTCGACCCGAAAGCCGGGCTCGGCCGAATAGCCCGGCTCGGCGCGGTACGTCGGCTCGGCCCGATAGTCCGGCTCGGCGCGGTAACCCGGCTCCGCCCGGTACGTCGGCTCGGCCCGGTATCCCGGGTCGGCGCGGTATGCCGGCTCGGCCCGGTACGCCGGCTCCGACCGGTAGTCCGGCTCCGAGCGGTACGTCGGCTCGGCGCGGTACTCCGGCTCGGCACGGTACTCAGGCTCGGCTCGGTAAGCCGGATCGGCTCGGTATCCCGGCTCCGCCCGGTAACCCGGGTCGGCCCGGTAGGCGGGGTCGACCCGGTAGGTCGCCTCGGCCCGGTAGTCGGGCTCCGCGCCGTACGACAGCTCGGCCGGATGCCCGATGGCGGACGCCCGCCCGGCGTTGCCGTTCGGTGCCGCGCGCCGTGGCAGCGGGTCCGGAGACGGGTCGTCGGCATGGCGCTCCGGCTCGGTGTGCTCCGCGCCGCGACCGCCCAGCCGGGCACGGTCCAGCAACGCGCGCCACCGCGGCGCTGGTTCGGCCGGCCGGCCCCAGCCGGTCTCACTGCCCTCCACGGCCCGCCCTCCCAGCGCCATCGATCTCCGTCTGACAGGCTACGAACCAAACCCTATTCGGACCACACCTCAGAGCGCACACCAGCCGACGCAGATCACGACGACGTGGGCGTCGGCGGCTCGTCACCGAGGCCGTCCGGGGAGGTGGTGGCGGTCGGCGGGGGCGGCTCGGTCGACGTGGGCGGTGACGACGCGGGTGACGGAGTCGTGACGACCGGTGCGGGTTCCGACGATTCGCCCATCGACGCCAACGGCGCGGGCGCAGGCGGTGTCGACTGCGCGTCCGAGTCCGGCGTCGGCGTCGGACTCGGCTCGGTGTCGACGGGCGGGCGCACCACGTCGCGCTGCTCGGGCAGCGGAGGTGTGAAGACAGTGCGGTCCAGGCGGTACACCTCCGGAGCGGGGTCCACCGCCCGTACGTCCGGTCGGGCCGCCACGCCGCGCAGCGCACCCGGCGTCGCCCGCACGACCGCGGCGTAGACGCAGGCGCAGCCGGTGCGGTACGCGGCCGCCTCGGCGGCGGCCACCTCGGCGCCGCTGGCGTACCGCCCCCGCAACTCCCGCTCGTCCGGACCGTCACCGTCGACCGTGGCGGCCAGAACCCGGTAGTCGGCGGCTTCGATCTCCTTGCGGGCCGCCACCTGGTCCATCCCGGCCACGACGTCGTCGGGCACCCGCATCGCGGGAATCTTGACGATCTCGGTCTGCCGCCCGGGGAGCGGAACCCGCCCGAAGACGGTGGAGACCCCGACGTCGCCGAGCACCGTCGCCAGACGCTGAGGCGGCAGGTACGCGGCGAGCGTGACCAGCGCGTAGGTCCCCTCCTGCGCGGACTCTGGCGAGGCGGGCAGCGCGGCCAGGTCGGCGGCGGCGGACCGGAGGTAGCCGGGGACGGAATCGCCGTCGGTCACGCCGACCCGGGTCACCTCACCCACCGTCCGGTCGCCGACCGGAGTGTCGTCGACGGCCCAGACCGCGGTGCCCAGGACCGCCGCCGCGGAGAGCACGGCGGCCCAGGTGAGCACCCCGGACCGCGCCGACCGGTCGCCCAGCCGGGTCACGGCCCGGGTCAGCGGCGGCAGCAGCCGTTGGTCCAGCTGCCGCAGCAGGTTGCCGGCGCGCACGGGCGGGATCCCCTCGTCGGATCGGTGTCGGGCGGTCGCCGCTCAGTCACGCAGGATCTGAAGCGCACGGTCCAGGTCGTCAGGGTAGTCGCTGACGAACCGGACCTCGTCCCCCGTTCGGGGGTGCAGGAAGCTCAGTTCGCGGGCGTGCAGCCACTGACGGGCCAGGCCGAGACGGGCCGAGAGGGTGGGGTCGGCACCGTAGGTGAGGTCACCGACGCAGGGGTGCCGCAGAGTCGAGAAGTGCACCCGGATCTGGTGGGTCCGGCCGGTCTCCAGCCGGACGTCGACCAGGCTGGCCGCCGGGAACGCCTCAAGGGTGTCGTAGTGGGTGATGCTCGGCTTGCCGCCGGACACCACCGCCCAGCGGTAGTCGTGGGTGGGGTGACGGTCGATCGGCGCGTCGACGGTCCCGCGCAGCGGGTCCAGGTGACCCTGCACCACCGCGTGGTAGCCCTTGTCCACCTCGCGGTACTTGAAGGCCCGCTTCAACGCCGTGTACGCCTGCTCGCTCTTGGCGACCACCATGATCCCGGTGGTCCCCACGTCGAGCCGGTGCACCACACCCTGCCGCTCGGCCGCGCCACTGGTGGAGATGCGGTGCCCGATCGCGGCGAGGGCGCCGATCACGGTTGGGCCGGTCCACCCCGGGCTGGGGTGCGCGGCCACGCCCACCGGCTTGTCGACCACCACGATGTCGTCGTCGGCGTAGACCACCCGCAGACCGGGAACCGCCTGCGGCACCACGGTCGGTGGTGCCACCGGGGCCGGCAGCGTGACGTCCAGCCAGGAGCCGGCCTTGACCTTGTGCGAGTTGGGCCGGGCGCTGCCGTCGACGAGCGCGTCCCCGGCATCCACCAGGGCCGCGGCGGCGGTGCGGGAGAGCCCGAACAGACGGGACACCGCCTGGTCCAGTCGCATGCCGTCGAGGCCGTCCGGCACCGGGAGGGAACGATGGTCGCCGCCAGCGGCGAACGCGGAGGTCATGCCCGCTCCCGCTGGTCGGCGCTCTGGGTGGCGTCGGTCTCGGCCGGGGCGTCGTCGCGCCCGGCCCGCCGACCGTCGCGCTGACGACCGGTCAGCTCCAGCAGCACGGCCAGCAGCACACCGCAGACCAGCGAGCTGTCCGCCAGGTTGAACACGGGCCAGACCTGGCCGTACGGGTCGAAGAGGCTGATCATGTCGACCACGTGCCCGTGGAAGGGCGCGGGCGCCCGGAAGATCCGGTCGACGAGGTTGCCCAGCGCGCCACCCAGCACCAGGCCGAGGGAGATCGCCCAGGGCAGCGAGCGGAGTCGCAGCGCCATCCAGACGATCCAGCCGACCACACCGATCGTGATCAGCGGGAAGATCCAGGTGTGGTCCGCGCCGATGCTCCAGGCGGCACCGCTGTTGCGGGTCAGGCTCAGGTAGACGAACCCCCCGAGCAGCCGGACCGGCTCCCGGTCGGTCAGCGCGGCCAGTGCGAGGTGCTTGGTGACCAGGTCGGCCAGCAGGGCCACCAGGGCGACCCCGGCAAGGATCACGACGGCCCGGGGCCGGCGTGTGCCGCCTCCCGGATCGGTGCGGCCGGGTTCGGCGGACGGTACTGCGGTCATGCGCTCCCCATCGAGGTGTCTCGGCGGTGATCGCTCACCGTCTCATCGCCGCCGGGGAACGGACCTCAGCGCCGCTCCTCCAGCTGCTTGCACGTCACACACTGGGTGGCCGACGGGAAGGCGGCGAGGCGCTCGACCGGGATCGGGTTGCCGCACCGCTCGCACCAGCCGTAACCACCCTCGTCGAGGCGCTCCAGAGCGCGCTCGACCTGCGTGATCCGTTCCAGAATGCTGTTGGCGAGAGAGATCTCCTGCTCCCGCTCGAGCGTCTTGGTGCCCGTGTCGGCCTGGTCGTCCCCGGCCGAGTCGGTCAGCCGATCGCGCTGCAGCTCGGTGATCTCACTCAGCGTCTGATCGTACTCGGCGCGAAGCTCGTCCCGCCGTGCCGCCAGCGCCGCCCGGATCTTCTCGGTCTCCGCCGTGCTCCGGGTGGCCTTGGTCACCGGCTTGCGCCCGGCGGTCCTGGTATCGGCTGGCTTCGCCATGGGTCGCTCCCTCGGCCGGGGAGCCGCGTGGTCCGCGGCATCCTGGTCAGGGGGCGCCGACCAAGGCGTCCCCTAATGTACGAAAAGGGGCGCACGGCGACGGTGGCCGCACACTCCGGAGGTTGGCAAGAATACGGAACGTACAGGCGTCCGACAACGTGCCGCACCGTCGCTCCGCTAAACAGCCCCTAGCCCTGCCTAACTGGGGCAAAGGGAACGCTAGCAGATCAATCGACTGCCTCATCCCCGTACTCACCAAACCACCGGGCCAGGCGACCCCGCCGGCTGACCGCCCGCAACCTGCGCTCCGCGGCGTCCCGCACCCCTGCGGTCGCCACGATCAACAAGCTGTCGCCGGTCTTCAGGCGGGTGTCCGGCGCGGGCACGAAACCCACCCCGTCGCGCAGCACCAGCGTGACCGATGCGCCCAGCGGGAGCCGCAACTCGTCGACGTGCACGCCGGCCAACCGCGAGCCCGGCGGCACCTCCAACTGGAGCAGGTCCGCCCGCATCCGCTCCAGTGGCGCGGTCTCCACATGGATCTCGGTGGCCTCGGCCGGAGCGGTCACCCGCAACCAGCGCGCGAACGGCCCGAGCGCCCCGGCCTGTACCAGCGTGAAGATCACCACCAGCACGAAGACCACATCGAAGAGGCGCTCCGCGCCGGGCACCCGCTCGGAGAGCGGAATGGTGGCCAGCACGATCGGCACCGCCCCGCGCAGCCCCGCCCAGGACAGGAACGCCTGTTCGCGGAGGCCGACGCGGAACGGCAGCGCCGAGACGGCCACCGACAACGGCCGGGCCAGCAGCACCAGGGCCAACCCGGCGACCACCGCGGGCAGCACCGCCGCGTCCAACCGACCCGGCGAGGCCAGCAACCCGAGCAGCACGAACAGCCCGATCTGGGCGAGCCACGCGAGCCCGTCCGCGAAACCGAGGATCGCCTGCCGGTGTGACAACCGGGCGTTGCCCAGCAGCACCCCGGCCACGTAGACGGCGAGGAACCCCGAAGCGTGCAGCACCGCCCCGGCGGCGTACGCCAGCACGGTGATGCCCACCGCGGCGATCGGATAGAGCCCGGCCGAGGGCAACGCGGCCCGGCGCAGCGCCCAGGTGCCGGCGACGCCGGCACCCACGCCCACCGCCACACCCACACCCAGCTCGTAACAGACCAGCCCGACCTCGTACCACCACGGGTGCGCCCAGCCCTCGTGGGACAGCAGCACCACCAGCAGCACCACCGGGGCGTCGTTCATGCCCGACTCGGCCTCCAGGGTCGCCACCAGCCGGGGCGGCAGGCGCAGCCGACGCAGGGTGGCGAAGACGGCCGCCGCGTCGGTGGACGAGAGCACCGCGCCATAGAGCAGCGCCAACCGCCAGTCCAACCCCAACAGCAGGTGTACGGCGACACCGACCACCCCGATGCTGACGATCACGCCGACCGTGGAGAGCGCGGAGGCGAGCCCGAGCACCGGACGCAGGGTGGTCCACCGGGCGGTGAGGCCACCCTCCGCGATGATCACGATGAGCGCGCAGAAGCCGAGGGCCCGGGTCAGCTCGACGTCGTCGAAGCGGATGCCCAGCCCGCCCTCGCCGATCGCCACCCCCAGTGCCAGGTAGACGAGGAGGCTGGGCACACCGAGCCGGGTGGAGAGCCGCACCGCGCCGACGGCGACCAGCAGCACGGCCGCACCGAGCAGCAGCGCGATGTCCAATCCGGGCGTCACAGCAGCCTGGCCTGGGCGTTCCTCACTCGGCGGATCCGTCGCGCAGTCGGCGCAGCAGCTCGGACATCTGCGGGCCGGGCCGATCGACGAGGAAGAGTTTGTCCCGACTGGCCGCGCCGACCCGCAGGGAGACCGCGGCCGGCCGGAGGCCCAGGGCGGCGGCCAGCGCCCGGCGGGCCGCCTCCGTCGCCCGACCGTCGACGGCCGGGTCGTGCACCGCGATCACGAGGGCGGGCCCGTGTGGACCGTCGAAGCAGCCACCCACCCGGGTACGCGAAGCGCCGGGCTTCACCCGTATCGCCACGGTGAGCGTGTCCTGCGCGGGCATCGGCGCCGCTTCAGATCGGCCGGGCGTCGGCGAGCAGGGCGGTGGCTGGCGCACAGTGCGCGCAGGGCGTGAAACCGAGCTCGACGGCCTCGGCGACCGGCAGCACCTCGGGCACCCGACCGACGAGGTGCGGGCAGCCGGCGAGGTGGTAGCGGGGGTGACCGTCGACCACCTCGACGGCATCGGAGAGTCGCGCCACCCGGGCCGCCTCGGCGGGAGTGACCGGCTGCTCGGCCGGCTCGTCGGCCGACGGGGCACCGTCGCGGAAGGCGTCGTCGGTCGACGCCGCGAACGGCGACGCCGGGCTGACCGGCCGGGCGGGAGCGGACGCGCCGTCGGCCGGGGTCACGAACGGCGACCCCTGATCGAACGGAGGCGCGGTGTCGACGCGCGGGTCGAACGGCGGGGCGGTGTCGACGCGCGGGTCGAACGGCGGGGCATGGTCGACCGGCGGCTCGGGTGGTTGCCGCCACCCGGTGCCGCCGGTACCAACCGTCGTGGGCACGTGCTGGACCGGCACCTCCGGCTCGACCAGCGGCGGCCCGTACGCGACACCCGTGGCCTGGCTGGCCGTCCGGGGCGCGTCGTGGTGTCGCCGGCCGGGCCGACCGGGATCCGCCGTGGCGCGGTTGGCGGCTGCCTGACGGGCACCCACCACCAACGCCACGGCGGCCAGCAGACTGGCCGCGATGGAGATGACCAACATGAAGCTGGAGCCACTGGCCAGACCGAGCACCAGGAGGACCACCGCGACGAGGATGAGCAGGAGACTTGCGACTATCACGGCTCACCCCCGCCGCGTCGTACCGTCCAGGCTGGGCCGGCGATCGTCACCATTGGCGGAGAACGATCGCCGGCCGGTGCTCAGCGTCCGGCTTCGAGGGCGCCGGAGCGCCCGCCGCCGCCGTAGGAACCGGCGAGGCCCGCAGCGGCCAGCCCGTTGCCGCCGGCGACCCGGCCAGCTTCGGAGCGGGTCATCTCGGCTTCGAGGCCCTGGCCGCGACCGTCGAGGTCACGCAACTGGCTCTCCAGGTACGCCTTGAGCCGGGTGCGGTACTCGCGCTCGAACTGCTTGAGCTCCTCGATGTGCTTCTGCAGCGCCGTGCGCTTGGCGTCCAGGCCGCCCATGGCCTCCTGGTGCCGCTGGCGGGCGTCCCGCTCAAGGGCGTCAGCCTTCGCGCGCGCCTCCCGGGTCACCTCCTCGGCCTTGCCGCGGGCCTCGGACAGCAGCTGGTCGGCCTCGCGACGCGCGTCGGACACGTGGTCGTCGGCGGTGCGCTGGGCCATCATCAGCACGCGCAGGGCCTGCTGCTCACCGTCACCGGTGACGCCGCCGGCCGGGCCGCCGGTCGCACGGACCTGCTCGAGCTCGGCCTGCATCGCGCGGGCGGCCTGCTCGGCCGCCGACTTGTCGCGCTGCACCCGGTCCAGCTGGGCCTTGACGTCGTTGAGCTCCGCCGCCAGTCGGGCGTCGCCGCCGGGGCCTGCGGGGGCGCCGCCACGGCCGCCGCGCTCCACCTGGGCGCGCAGCTCGTTGTTTTCCTCGATGAGACGGGCGAGCTCGCGCTCCACCTCGTCAAGGAAGGCGTCGACCTCCTCCTCGTCATACCCCCGCTTGCCGATCGGCGGCTTTTTGAAGGCGACGTTGTGGACGTCGGCCGGGGTCAGCGGCATCGAAACTCCTCGGGTCAGTTGCGGCCGCGAAAGCGCGTCGGTCATCAGGCAGATGCCCTGATCGACGGCCCTAACACGAACTCCATCAGCACGAACAGGATAACCAGGAGCACAAGGGAGGCCAGGTCGATGCTCACGGTACCAATTCGCAGCGGAGGGATCACACGCCTCAACGCGTTGAGAGGGGGATCAGTGACGCTCCACACGGATTCCAATCCTGCCGATGCGCCACGCCCCGGTTGCCAGCGGCGGCCGTACTGAAGGACGGCGCTCAACACGAACCGGGACAAGAGGAGGAGCAGGAAGACATAAAGGATCAGGTACAACACTTGCAGTAAGATCGACAACACGGTCAGCGACGTCCCTCGGGTCGGGCGGGGTCAACTCAGACTGAAAAAACCGCCCTCAGCGATCTTGGCCTTGTCCTCAGCGGTGACCTGGACATTAGCCGGTGAGAGCAGGAACACCCGATTGGTCACGCGCTCGATCGTACCGCGCAGGCCGAACGCCAGACCGGCGGCGAAGTCAACCAGACGGCGGGCATCGGCCTCATCCATTTCGGTGAGATTGATGATCACCGGGACGCCGTCGCGGAAGTGCTCACCGATCGTGCGCGCCTCGCGGTAGGTGGTCGGGTGCAGCGTCGTGATCTGGTAACGCTGCTCCTCCTCGGGCAACGCCCGCTCACGCGACGTGACCTGCGGCGCGAGGGCCAGATTGTCCCGGGTGTGGTAGGTCAGCGCGCCGGACGTCTCACCGGCCGTCGACCGGGTGATCGACCGTACGCTGGCCCGCTCGACCCGCTCCGGACGCTCGCCGTCACCACGCTCGGACTCGCTCAACCGCCCGCTCGCCCGCTCGGAGAGTCGACCCCGCTCACTGACCCGCGGCCGGGGAGCCGGTGGCTCCTCGGTGTCGTCCTCGTCCTCGTCGGCGAACTCCTCGGCGTACCGGCTCTGCCGGTAACGCGAGTCGCGGTAGCCACCCTTGTCGTAGCCACCGTCGTCGTAGGCCCGCTCGTCGTCTTCTTCGACCAGACCGAGCCAGACCCCCGCCTTGCGCAGTGCACCCATCCCGCGCCCTTCCGTCCGCCGTGCGGCACGCGCCCCCGTGCCATGTCGCCCGTCGCGAGTGGACAACCATGCCCATCGGACCGGGGCGGCAATCCCCTGGCGCGCGATTCGCGTCGCGCGCCACGACCCCCAACTAGGGGACGCCACCCCTGAAACAACACTGATGTAATTTGCATGTCTCGCGGTCAGGCTACCGCAGCGTGGGACGCATTCCGAGCAACGCGCTGCCGACGCGGACATGTGTCGCGCCGTATTGGATCGCGATCTCGAAATCTCCACTCATTCCCGCGGACAGCGCGGTCGCTCCCGGGTGGACCGTCCGAAACACGCCGGCAACCTCCGCGAGTTGGGCGAAGGCCCGCTCCGGCTCCCAACCCAGCGGCGCCACCGCCATGAGGCCGACCAGACGCAGCCCTGGCGACTCGGCCACCGCCTCGGCCACCGGTTCCAGCCCGGCGCCCGGGTCGGCCGAACCGGGCAGCGCGCCGCCCCGGGCGGCGTCGCCGTCGATGCTCACCTGGACCATGACGTCCAGCGGCACCTCCCGGTCGGCGGCGGCGTTGGCCAACGCCCGGGCCAGCCGGACACTGTCGACGGACTGCACCACGTCGGCGTACCGGACCACCGAGCGGGCCTTGTTGCGCTGGAGCTGACCGATGAAGTGCCAACGGGGGCGCAGTCCGGCCGCGGCCACCTCGGCGGCCTTACCGGCTGCCTCCTGGTCGCGGTTCTCCCCCATGTCGGTCACCCCGAGCCCGGCCAGCGCCAACACGTCGCTGGCCGGGTAGGTCTTCGTCACCGCGATCATCGTGATGTCGGCGGGGTCCCGGCCGGCCTGCGCACAGGCGTCGGCCATCCGGGACCGGACCTGGGCCAGGCCGGCCGCGATCTCGGCGTGCCGGCCCGGCCGGACCGTGGCTGAGCTGTCGGTCATCGGCGGTGCTCAGGACCCGTTCTTGAGGAAATCGGGAACGTCCACGTCGTCGAAGAGCACTCGGCGCGGCGACTGGGCCGGAGCCGGGTTGGTCGACGGCGCCGGCACCGGGGTGCTCTGCGGCGCCGGCTGGTTGGTGTTGGTCTTACGGGTCGGCTCGGCCGCCTTGTACGCGGGCGTGCCGCCGTCGAAGCCCGCCGCGATGACCGTCACCCGCACCTCGTCACCGAGCGCGTCGTCGATGACCGCACCGAAGATGATGTTGGCGTCCGGGTGGGCGGCGTCGGTGACCAGCTGGGCCGCATCGTTGATCTCGAACAGGCCCAGGTCGGAACCGCCGGCGATGGAGAGCAGCACACCGCGCGCGCCGTCCATGCTCTGCTCCAGCAGCGGGCTGGAGATGGCCGCCTCGGCCGCCTCGACCGCGCGGTTCTCGCCGCGGGCGCTGCCGATGCCCATCAACGCGCTGCCGGCGCCGCTCATCACGCTCTTGACGTCGGCGAAGTCCAGGTTGATCAGACCCGGGGTCGTGATCAGGTCGGTGATGCCCTGCACACCGGAGAGCAGCACCTGGTCGGCCGTGCGGAACGCGTCCATCATGCTGATGTTGCGGTCACCCAGGGCCAACAGCCGGTCGTTCGGGATCACGATCAGCGTGTCGCACTGGTTGCGGAGTTCGTCTATTCCGGTCTCGGCCTGTACCTGGCGACGCTTGCCCTCGAAGGAGAACGGGCGGGTCACCACGCCGATGGTCAGCGCACCGAGCTTGCGGGCGATGTTGGCCACCACGGGCGCGCCACCGGTGCCGGTGCCGCCGCCCTCGCCGCAGGTCACGAAGACCATGTCGGCGCCCTTGAGCACCTCCTCGATCTCGTCGCGGTGGTCCTCGGCGGCGTTCTTGCCGACGTCCGGGTTGGCCCCGGCCCCCAGACCGCGGGTCAGCTCCCGGCCGACGTCGAGCTTGACGTCGGCGTCACTCATCAGCAGCGCCTGGGCATCGGTGTTGATCGCGATGAACTCGACGCCCTTGAGCCCAACCTCGATCATCCGGTTGACGGCGTTGACGCCGCCGCCCCCGATGCCGACGACCTTGATGACCGCCAGGTAGTTGTGCGGAGGTGTCATCTCCGGTCCTTTCCTTCGAGATTGGCTTCGGCCGACCGGTTACGGCGTGGCCAGACCAGCGGCCGACGACAGCTGTCACCAGCGAGAGTCAGGGGTGAACCCTCACCCTCTACTAGAGGCTTACAGTTATGTCAACCACTGAACCTCTTCGGGGCAACGTAAGCGCCACCACGCGATGAGCCAAGGACCCGCTCGGCGTGTCGCCGACCGGAGCGCGACAGGTCACGCCTCCCCGCGCTCGGCGGGTCAGCGGAAGGTCACCACGTCCGGGGCGCTCACGTCGATCCGATCGGTGTCCTCGTCGAGCAGAGCGGTGGCCACCCGAGCCTTGTCCGTGCCCCGGGTCGCGTCGCCCCAGACCACCGTCCGGTCCCCCCGCAGCCGCAGGGTGATCCGGGCCAACCCCTCCACGCTCACGTCCACCAGCTCGGCGCGCAACTGCGGGGTCAGCGCGACGAGCACCTCCAGCCCGGCCCGGGTGCCCGGGTCGTCGGCGGCCGGTCGGGCCACCGTCACCTGCGGCATCCCGGCCGGGCGCTGGTCCACCGTCCGGAACGCCACACCGCTGCGGTCGATCAGGGCGTACGCGTCGCCCTGGGGCACCGCCGCCACCGGGGTCCGCTCGGTCACCCGCACCACCAGCGTGCCGGGCCAGTCGCGGGACACGGTGGCCCGCTCCACCGGCGCGAGCGCGCCGACCCGGCGGGCCGCGGCGGCCAGGTCCACCCGGGCCAGCGGCACCCCGTCCGGTACGCCGGCCGCGTCGTGCACCTGCACCGGGGTGACCAGGTCGGCCCCCTCCACGCGCACCTCCCGCACACCGAACAGCCCGGTGCCCAGCACCGTCCAGGCGACCAGCCCGGCCAGCGCGAGCACCCCGGCGGCCACGGCCCAGGGCAGCGCCGCGCGCATCCGACGCTGCCGGGCACGGGCCATGAACCGGCGGGCCGAGGGCGGTACCGCGTCGCTGCTCGCCCGGACCAGCTGCCAACGCCGGGCCGGACCGCGACGCGGGGCGCCGCCCTCGGCGGCGCGGGTCCGCCCTCGGGCCGGGCCGGGACTCATCCGGCCGTGGGCGCCGTGCCGCCGGGCGCGACGGTGCCACCGAGGGCCGCTCCGTCGCCGCCGGCCGTGGCGCCACCCGGCACCGGGTCACCGAACACCGGGGCGGTGGCCACCGGGTCGACGGTCGCGGTCGGCGCGGAGCCGGCCGCACGCTCCCCCAGGGCGGCCAGCAGCTCGTCACCCATCAGCGAGATCGGCGGGGCGCCCATGGTCACCACCACGTCCCCTGGGCGGGCCCGACGGGCCACCTCCAGCGGGGCCGCCTCCCACGAGTCGACGAAGACCTTGCGGTCGGCGGGCAGCTCCACCGCGGCGATCAGCGCCGCCGAACCCTCGCCGGGTTGGCGCAGCTCGCCCGGCCCGAAGACCTCCAACAGCACCACCTCGTCGGCGATGGCCAGCGCCGCGGCGATCTCCGACTGGTTGTCGCGGGTGCGGTACAGCCGGTACGGCTGGAAGACGACGATCAGGCGCCCGTCGCCGGCCACCTCGCGCAGCGTCTGCATCGCCAACGTCATCGAGGTCGGGTGGTAGGCGTACTCGTCGTAGACCAGCACGTCGTCCGCGACGCCCTTGCGCTCGAAACGCCGCCGCACCCCGGGGAAGACCGCCAGCGCGGCCTCCGCCGCCTCCAGCGGCAGTTTCAGCAGGTACGCGGCCAGCACCGCGGAGGCGCTGTTCAGCCCCATGTGCCGCCCCGGCACCGGCAACCGGAACTCGCCCAGTGACCGGCCGTCGATCGCGGCCAGGTAGCGCACCCCGCGCGCGGAGGAGACGATCTCGGTCAGCCGCAGGTCGGCGTCGGCCGCCTCGCCGTAGGTGAACACCTGCCGCCCCTCGGCGCGCAGGCTCTCGGCCAGCCGCCGACCGCCCGGGTCGTCGGCGCAGGTGATGATGAACCCGTCCGGGTCGGTGAGGCGGGCGAACTCCACGAACGCCGCCTCCAGCGTCGCGTAGTCGCCGTAGGTGTTCAGGTGGTCCGCCTCGACGTTCGTGATGATCGAGACGTACGGGCGGTAGATGAGGAACGAGCGGTCGCTCTCGTCCGCCTCGACCACGAAGTGCTCGCCGGTGCCGTGGTGGGCGCCCGAGCCGACCTCGGAGATCTCGCCGCCGATCACGAAGGACGGGTCCACACCGGCCTGTTGGAGCACCATCGTCACCATCGAGGTGGTGGTGGTCTTGCCGTGCGTGCCGGCGACCGCCACCGCCCGGCGGCCGGTCATCGCGGCGGCCAGGGCCTCCGAGCGGTGCAGCACCCGCAGGCCGCGCCGACGCGCCTCGACCAGCTCCAGGTGGTCCTGGGGGATGGCCGACGAGTAGACCACGGTGTCCACGCCGTCGAGGTTGGTCGCCTCGTGGCTGAGGTAGATGGTGCCGCCGAGCGCCCGCAGGCCCGCCAAGGAGGGCCACTCCCGCAGGTCGCTGCCGGAGACCCGGATGCCGCGGGTGAGCAGCAGTCGGGCGACGCCGAGCATGCCCACCCCGCCCACCCCGATCAGGTGGACGGCGCCCAGGTCCTCTGCGGTGAGCGTGCCGGCCGGGGTGAACTGCGCGGTCATCGGGCCACCGCCTGGAGGACGAAGGAGCGCAGGGCCTCGTCACCGTCGCGCCGGCCGTACGCCCCCGCGGCCGCGCCCATCGCGTACAACCGTTGCGGGTCTCGGATGAGGGGGATGACGGTGCGCTCCAGCCACGCCGGGGTGAGCTCCGCGTCGTCGACCAGCAGCCCACCGCCGGCCTCGACCACGGGCAGCGCGTTGCGCCGCTGCTCCTGGTTGCTGTGCGGGTACGGCACGTAGATCGTCGGGAGCCCGATCGCGGCGACCTCGGCGACGGTCATCGCCCCGCCCCGGGCCAGCATCAGGTCGGCGGCGGCGTAACCCAGCTCCATCTCGGACAGGTACGGCAGCGTCACGTACGGCACCGGCAGGTCGGTGGGGATCGGCACCGGCTCGTTGCGGGCGCCCATCACGTGCAGCACCTGCACGCCGTTGCGGGCCAGCTCCTTGGCCGCCCCGGAGAGCGCCAGGTTGATCGAGCGGGCGCCCGACGAGCCGCCGGAGACGAAGAGTACCGGCAGGTCCGGGCGGAGCCCGAAGTGGGCGCGGGCGGCGTCGCGCAGCGCGTACCGGTCCAGGCCGGCGATGGTGCGGCGCAGCGGCACCCCGACCACTGTGGCGTCGCGCAGCGACTCGGCCTGGCTCGGCTGGTGCGGGAAGCCGACGGCGACGTTCTTGGTGAACTTCATGCCCAGCTTGTTGGCCACCCCCGGTGGCACGTTCACCTCGTGGATCACCATGGGCATCTCCCGGCGCCAGGCGGCCAGGTAGGCCGGCACCGAGACGTACCCGCCGAAGCCGACGACCACGTCGGCGCGCACCTCGTCGATCACCTTGCCCGCGGCGCGCGCCGCGGTCCACATCCGGCCCGGGGTACGCACCAGGTTCATGTTGACCGACCGGGGCAGCTGGTACGCCGGGATCTGCCGCAGGTCGTAGCCCTGCGGCGGGATCAGGTCGTTCTCCATGCCGCGTGGTGTGCCGAGGCAGGTGATCCGGACGCCCGGGTCGTGTCGGCGCAGGCAGTCGGCGAAGGCGAGCAGCGGGTAGACGTGCCCCCCGGTGCCACCTCCCGCGAGCACCACCGAACGCAGCGGACCCATCAGCGTCTCCTTTCGCTCGCCGTACCCCCGCGGCTCCGGTCCTGGCGGACCCCGCGCGGCGCGGCCTGGTCGTCATGGCGCCGCTCGCGGGACCGGGGTACGGACCCTCGGCCGGCGGGCGGCGTCGCCGGTCGGCGACGCCGCCCGGGAAGCGGCGGCAACGGGGCCCAGAGTAGTCGGACCCACCGGGCCGGCGGACGGGCATGCAGTGCTCGGGCCGCATCGGGTTCGGCGCGGGCGAAGGACGCCAGCATGCCGATCCCCGCCAACGTCACGACCAGGGCACTTCCGCCGTCGGAGATGAACGGCAGCGGCAGGCCGGTGATCGGCAGCAGCCCGACCACCCCGCCGATGTTGATCACGGCCTGGCTCACCAGCCAGGTGGTCACGGCGGCGGCGGCGAACCGGCGGAACGGGTCGTCTACCCGGCGGGCGATCCGCAACCCGGTGTACGCGAGGACCGCGAACAGCGCGAGCACCACCGCGCAGCCGATCACGCCCAGCTCCTCGGCGATGATCGCGAAGATGAAGTCGTTGTGCGCCTCGGGCAGCCAGTCCCACTTCAGGCTGCCCTTGCCCAGCCCGACGCCGAACCAGCCGCCGTGCTCGATGGCCAGTCGACCCTGGTAGAACTGGAGACAGTCGCCGAGCTTGCAGGTCTCCGGGTCGGGCGGGTTGAAGAACATGACCAGCCGGGCGAAGCGGTAGTTGTCCGCGCCCTTCTCGCCGGAGCCGGCGCCCAGCGAGGCCACCGCGATGAGCAGGCCGACGCCGAGCAGACCGACCACGGTCAGCGCGCCGAAGACCCGCATCCGCACGCCGGCCGCCCAGAGCAGGCCCACCACCAGGGCCAGCAGGCAGAGCATCGTGCCCACGTCGTTGTAGCCGACCAGCACGAACAGCAGGCCCATCACCGGGAAGAGCGGGGTGGCCAGCTCCCGCCACCACCCCAGCGCGGCGCCCTTGCGGGCGATCAGGTGCGCGCCCCACAGCACCAGCGCGAACTTGGCCAGCTCGGAGGGCTGGACCTGGATCCCGCCGATGAACAACCAGAGCAGGCGCGCCTCGATCGGGCCGATCCGGGCCGAGTCCTGGTGACTGAGCCGGGCGTACGCGAGCAGCAGGTTGAGTATCAGCAACAGCCCGATCGAGGTGAACAGCAGCGGTCGGCCCAGCGAGCGGTACGTGCTGGCGGGCAGGCGCTGGCAGACCCAGAACGCCCCGATGCCGATCACCGCGAAGATCGCCTGCTTGGTCACTGAGGCCGAGGCGTTGCCGTCCTCGGCGTAGTCCTTCACGCTGGTCGCCGAGAAGACCATGGTCAACCCGATCAGCAGCAGCAGGCCGGCGCTGGACAGCAGCAGATAGTAGGAGGCCAGCGGTCGCGCCAGCAGACCTCGCAGCGCGGCGAGGCCACCGGCCCCGTCCAACCCGCGCAGTGGCACGGGTGGTGGCGGGTCCGCTGCCCGCGGTGCCGCACCCGGTTCCGGGCCGCGCGCGTCGTCGGCTCCCCGGCCGCTCGCCGCCTGGTCGGGCGGCGCGCCGGCCGCGGCGGTGCGCGTCGCGCCCGGTGACCGTCGCGGCCGACCGGCTGTCCTGTCGTCGGTGCCTGAGTCCTCCCCCACCCCGACATCATCACCGCTGGACGCGCCGGGCACGCCCACAACGACGCACCGGGCGTGTCGGACTCCGACGCCGGCCGTTGACGCACTGACCGCCCGGACGAAACCCGCGCGGGGCGGGCCGTCCGGGCGGCCGATCAGTGCGGGGATCGCGAGGGCCGATCAGGTCATGTTGGCGAGGAACTCGCTGTAGAACAGGCCCAGGGCGATGGCCACGCCGATGCCGGCGATGATCCAGAAGCGCACCACGATGTTGACCTCACTCCAGCCGGCCAACTCGAAGTGGTGCTGGAGGGGCGACATCCGGAACACGCGTTTACCGGTGGTCTTGAAGGAGATGATCTGGATCACCACGGACATCGTGATGATCACGAAGAGCCCGCCGATGATCGGCAGCAGCAGGATGGTGCGGGTGGACATCGCCATACCGGCGATCAGGCCGCCCAGCCCCAGCGCACCGGTGTCACCCATGAAGATCCGTGCCGGGGACGTGTTCCACCAGAGGAAGCCCACACAGGCCCCGGCCGCCGCCCCGGCTATCAGCGCGATCTCCAACGGGTCGCGGACCTCGTAGCAGTACGGCTGGGTGTAGTTCGGGTCGGCGCACCAGTGCCGGTACTGCCAGAACGCGATCAACGCGTACGCGGCGAGCACCATCACCGAGGCGCCGGTGGCCAGGCCGTCGAGGCCGTCGGTGAGGTTGACACCGTTCGTGGCGCCCATCACCACGAAGATGAAGATGATCACCGCGCCGACCTTGCTGACCTCCAGGGCATCGATGTCCCGGATGAAGCTCAGCGTGGTGCTGCCCACCGTCTCGGTGTTGGTCGCCAGGCCCGAGCCGTCGGTCATCGTGCTCGGGAACCACAGCGCGATCACCCCGAAGACCGCGCCGACCAGGATCTGACCGAGCAGCTTGCCGCGCTTGTTCAGCCCGGCGCTGTTGCGCTTGCGCACCTTGAGGAAGTCGTCGAGGAAGCCCACCGCGCCGGAGAAGACCATCAGCCCCAGCAGCACCAACGCCGTGATGGTCGGCTCCACCTGGGCGATCTGCTGGTCCGGCAGGGTGGTCAGGGCCAGGTGCCCGGCCACGTACGCGATCACCGTGGCCAGGATGAAGACCACGCCACCCATGGTGGGCGTGCCCTTCTTGCCCTGGTGCATGGCGGGGCCGTCGGACCGGATCGGCTGACCGGCCTTGAGCCGGGTGAACAACTTGATCGCGATCGGGGTGCAGAAGAGCGAGACGAGGAACGCCACGCCGACCGCGACGATGACCGCCCTCATCGGGTCGGCTCCCCACCGGTGTCGGCGCGCAGGGCGTCGGCCACCTCCCAGGTCCGGTACCGGGAGCCCTTGACCAGGACGACGTCCCCCGGTCGTAGCTCGCTCCGCAGCACCTCGACGGCCGCCGCCTGATCGGTGAGCAGCACCGACTCTCCTCCCCAGTTCGCTACCGCTGTCGCGCCTTCGTGGATCGGCGCGGCCGGCTCACCCACCACGAGCAGCCGGTCGACGCCCAGTTCGGCCGCCAGTTGGCCGACCTCGGCATGGCCGCTCCGCTCGAACGGGCCCAGCTCGGCCATGTAACCGAGCACCGCGACGGTACGCCGCCCCTGGCCCATACCGGCCAGCGCCCGCACCGCCACCGCCATCGAGGCCGGGTTGGCGTTGTACGAGTCGTCGATGACGGTCACCCCGTCAGGGCGGTCGAAGACGTCCATCCGACGGGTCGAGACCAGCCTCAGCTCGCCGAGGGCCACGGCCACCTCGGCCAACGGCATGTCCAGCTCCCGGGCGACCGCCGCCGCCGCGAGCGTGTTGCCGACCTGGTGACGGCCGGTCAGCCCGAGCCGCACCGGCGCGCGTCCCTCGGGGGTGACCAGCGTGTACGACGGGTGCCCCCGCTCGTCCAGCGTGACGTCCTCGGCGCGCACGTCGGCGTCCGGCGCCTCGCCGTAGCGGACCACCCGGGCCCCGGTGCGACCCGCCATGGCGTCCACCCGGGGGTCGTCGGCGTTCAGCACCGCCAGCCCGTCCGCCGGCAGAGCCTCGACCAGCTCTCCCTTGGCCTGGGCGATGGCCTCCTGCGAGCCGAACTCGCCGATGTGCGACGTGCCGACGTTGAGCACCACGGAGATCCGGGGCGGCACCAGCTCACACAGGTACCGCACGTGCCCGATCCCCCGCGCGCCCTTCTCCATCACCAGATAGCGGGTGTCCGGCCCGGCCCGCAGAGCGGTGTACGGGTGGCCCAGCTCGTTGTTGAACGAGCCGGGCGGCGCCACCGTGGCCCCGAGCCGGGCGGTGAGCTGACCGATCAGGTCCTTCGTGGTGGTCTTGCCGGAGGAACCGGTCACCCCGATCACGGTCAGCTGCGGGAGCCGGTCCACCGCGGCACGGGCCAGCCGGCCCATCGCGGTCAGTGCGTCGTCCACCAGCACCATCGGCACCCCGGGCACCGCATGGCTGCCGAGCACCGCCACCGCGCCGGCCTGGATCGCCGTCGCCGCGTAGTCGTGCCCGTCGACCTTCTCACCGGGGAACGCCACGAAGAGCGAACCGGGCCCCACCTTGCGCGAGTCGAACTCCACCGAACCGGTCACGGTGGCGGCGGGGTCGGCGGCCTCCAGACGCCCGTCGACCGCGGCGGCCACCTCGGCCAGGCTCAGCGCGATCACCGCTGGACCGCCAGGTCCCCGAAGCGGGCCCGCAGCGCGTCGGCCAGCTCGATGCTGTCGTCGAACGGAAACACCTCGCCCGCCACCTCCTGGCCGCGCTCGTGCCCCTTGCCGAGCAGCGCGATGACGTCGCCCGGCTCGGACAGCCGAACCGCCTCGTCGATCGCGGCGCGGCGGCCGGCCACCTCGATGATCCGGGCGGCCGTCGCGGCCCGGTACGCGCCGGCGAGCACCTCGGCGCGGATCGTCGCCGGGTCCTCGGTACGCGGGTTGTCGTCGGTCACCAGCACCAGGTCGGCCCCCTCCGCCGCGGCGGCGCCCATCACCGGCCGCTTGCCCCGGTCCCGGTCACCCCCGGCGCCGATCACACAGATCAGCCGCCCGGCGCTCAACTCCCGCAGCGCGGCCAGCGCCGCCACGATCGCGTCCGACTTGTGCGCGTAGTCGACCACGCCACGTACCGGCGCGGCGACGTCGACCAGCTCCAGCCGGCCCGGCACGCCACCGCAGGCGGCCACGCCGGCCGCCGCGGTCGTCGGATCCACCCCGGCGCCGACCAGCGCGGCGATGGCCAACAGCGCGTTCGCCACGTTGTGCCGGCCGGGCAGTGCCACCCCCGCGGGCAGGACCACGCCGTCCGGGCCGTGCGCGGTGAACCGCTGGGCGTACCCCTCGCCGCCGACGCCGTCGGCCCACCAGCTCGCGCCCTGGTCGCCGGCCGCCGAGTAGGTGACGGTGGCCGGCTTGTACAGCGGCTTCAGGGCCGGGTCGTCGTGGTTGAGCACCTCGACGGCGCACCGCCCGTCGAAGAGCTGGGCCTTGGCCGCGAAGTAGTCGTCGCTGTCGGCGTGGAAGTCCAGGTGGTCGGAGCCGAAGTTGGTGTAGCCGCCGACGGCGAACCGGACCCCGCCCACCCGGCCCATGGCCAACGCGTGGCTGGAGACCTCCATGACCACCGCCGTGACCCCCCGCTCGCGGGCGGTGGCCAGCATGGCGTGCAGGTCGGTCGCCTCCGGGGTGGTGCGCACACTGTCGATCACCAGGTCACCGAGCCGGGTCTCCACCGTGCCGATCAACCCGGTGGTGTGGCCGGCGGCCCGCAGCCCCGACTCGACCAGGTACGCGGTGGAGGTCTTCCCGGCGGTGCCGGTCACCCCGATCACGGTGAGACCGGCGGTCGGGTCGCCGTACACGGCCGAGGCCAGCTCGCCGAGCACGGCACGCGGGTCGGGCACCACCAGGACGGGCAGGCCGCTTCCCGCGGCCAGCTCCGCACCCGCCGGGTCGGTCAGCATGGCCACGGCACCCGCCTCGGCGGCACCGGCGGCGAACTCCGCGCCGTGCCGGCGAGCGCCGGGCAACGCCGCGTACAGGTCGCCGGGGTGGACCTCCTGGCTGGCGTGGGTGGCCCCGGTGACGACCACCTCGGCGGCGTCCGCCGAAAGGTCGACGGCGAGTCGGGCGGCGAGATCGCCGAGCCGGACTCCGGTCACGGTACGTGGACGTGGATTGCCGGGCACGGCGTCAGACCCTACCCCGTCGTCCGGTTCCGGCCGCACAGCCGCCCCGGTGGTTCGTCGGCACTCACCGATGATGTCCCGCCATTGCTGCTCAGCGCGGATAGACCACGAACTTGGGTGCGGAACCACCGGTCGACGGCGGTACGCGGTAGTGACGCAGAGTGAACTGCATCATGTCGCGGAACGCCGGGCCGGCGATCGCCGCGCCCCCACCCCCGGGGGCGTAGACGAACACCGCGATCACGTACCGGGGGTTCTCGGCGGGGGCCATGCCGATGAACGAGGACACCTCGCCGGGCTGCTTCTTGCCGTCCACCAGTCGCCACCCGGTGCCGGTCTTGCCGGCGACCCGGTAGCCGGGCACCGCGGCGGTCAGCCCGGTGGCATGGTCGACCGTGGTGACGGCCTCCAGCATGGTGCGCAGGGCCGCCGCGTTCTGCGGGCTGAGCACCGACCGGGTCACCGGTGCCGGCGCGGGCGTGCGCCTGCCGTCCGGGCCGATCACCTCCTTGACCAGGTGCGGCTGCACGTACGTGCCGTTGTTGGCGATGGCGGCGTACGCGGCGGCCATCTGCAACGGGGTGGCGTCGACGCTGTGCCCGATCGGCACCGACCCCTCCGACGATCCGCTCCACTCGTCGGCCGGCAACAGACGCCCGCTGGCCTCCCCCGGCATTCCCTCACCGGTGGGCTTACCCAGCCCGAACCGCTTCTGGTAGTCGATCAACCGGTCCTTGCCGAGCTGGTCGGCGATCGTGATGGTGCCGACGTTCGACGAGTAGGCCAGCATCCCCGGCACGCTCATCTTCTTGCCGTTGGCGGGATGGGTGTCGGAGAACCAGGTGTCGCCCTTCTTGATGCTGTTGGCGATGGGCAGCGCCGTGTCCGGCGTGATCACACCCTCCTGCAACGCCGCGCCGAAGGTAATCGCCTTGTGGATCGAGCCGGGGTCGACGACGAAGCTGGTCGCCGCGTCCTCCCGGGCGACCGGGTCGCTCGCCAGCGGCTTCGCCGCGCTGTAGGTGGGATTGCTGGCCTGGGCCAGCACCGCGCCGGAGGGGATCTCGATGATCACCGCGACGCCGGTGCCGCCGCGCTGCTGGGCCATGCCCGCGCTGAGGATCTGCTGCGTGCGGAACTGCAGGTCACGGTCGATGGTGAGGGTCAGCGAGCTGCCCGGCTTGGCGGGAGTGGTCTGGCTGTAACCGCCCGGGATCGGCGCCGCGAGGTCACCGAGGCCGGCCTCGTACACCCGCTTGCCGTCCTGCCCGGCGAGCACGTCGTCGTAGCGGGCCTCCAGCCCCTCCAGGCCGGCCATGTCCTGACTGGTGAAGCCGATCAGGTTGGCCGCCAGGTCGCCGCCGGGCACGTCACGGCTCTCGTCGCGGTGCACGCCGATGCCGGGAAGCTCCAGCGCCTGCACCCGCTTGGCGGTCGGGATCTCCACACCGCGGGCCAGGTAGGCGAACGTGGACAACTTGCCGCTCTCCAGCTTGCGGGGCTTCATCAGCTCGACCAGCTTCGACACCGGGATGCCGAGCAGCGGGGAGAGCGCCTTCGCGGTGGCGGGCGGATCCTTCACCTCGGTCGGGTCGGCGAACACGTAGCGCGCCTCGACACTGCGGGCCAGCGGCGCGCCGGTGCTGTCGTAGATCGCGCCGCGCGCCGCCGGCAGCTCGACCGTGCGGAGACGGTCGGCGATGCCGCCCCCGGCGTACGCCGGGGCGTCGACCGCCTGGAGGAAGATCAGCCGGATCCCGATGGCGGCGAACAGCGTCAGGGCGAGCGCGGTGCCCAGCCGCAGGCGCAGTCGCGATTCGGCCAGCTTCGGCGGGCGAGGTGGTTTGCGGGACGGACGACGGGCCGCCGGTCGGTCGGTGCGGCGCGGCGCGCGTGGTGTGGTGGTCCGGCGGCGCGGTGGCGGCTCGTCGACGCCCGGGGCACGCGGGGTGCGCGGCGAGACGGTGCGCACGACGCCGCCGCGCCCGGCC
>NZ_JAKKFI010000077.1 GCF_022230955.1 Micromonospora cabrerizensis | reverse complement strand
CCCCGCCCGGCTGCCCCGCGCCCGCCGGTTGACCGGCCCGCGCCGGCTTACCCGCGTCGCCACGCTGCCCCGAGCCCGCCGGTTCTCTCGCGCCCGCCGGCTCTCTCGCGCCGCCCGTGGGGAGGTCCCGGCCGAGTCGGGCGAGCAGCAGCCCGGTCGCCACCCCGGCGGTGACCGCGGAGTCGGCGGCGTGCGGCGGCTCCCCGGAGGCGCGCGGTGGCGGCATCCGGCACACCCGGGTCAGCAGTGTCTCCAGCACCGGTGGTGGCAGCCCGGGCAGCAGGTCGCGTACGCGCCCGTCCAGCTCCCCGCGCAGCCGACCGAGGTCGGTGGCGCGGGGCGGGTGCCCCAGCAGTTCACCGGCCAGCTCGCGCAGCAGGGGTGGCGCCAGCGCCGCCATGCCCAGCCCCACGTCGGCCGAGGCCCGGCGCAGCTCCTTGCGCAGCCGGTCCCGGTCGCCGGAGCGGACACCACCCACGACTCGGCGCAGCAACTCGTGGGAGTCGTCCACCCGCTCGTCGGGCTCGTCGGCGCCGCCGTCGCGCCCGCCGGTCAGCTCCGCGACCCGCACCGACCACCAGCGGCGCATTCGCACCTGCTCGGCCGGCTCCGGCGCGACGGTGGTCGGCCCTGCGGCCGGCGGCGTGTCGTGTCGGGGAGCACCTTGCTCGGGGCGGGGCGCCGGGGCGCCGTCCGCGCCCAACCCGATCGCGGCCAGGTACGCCGAGAGCTGCTCCTGCGCGACCCGCAACGCGTACCCGGCGCTCTCGGCGTGCTCGGTCGCGGCGGACAGCTCCGGCACCCCCATCGGGTTGGCCGACTCCTGTCGTACCCAGCGCAGTCGCTCCGCGGCCAGGCCGAACTTCTCCAGCGCCTGCCCGAGCAGGGCGACCGGGAACTCCTCGCTGGCGGCACGGACCTGCCCACCGACGTCCTCGATGATGGACATGGTGGCCTACAGGGTGGCGACGTAGAGCTGCGCCTGCTCCACCGCGACCAGTGTCGCGGCGAGACACTCCTCCAGCTCCTGGCTGGCCTGTGTCAGCGACGCCTGGGCCGCCTCCACCGTCTCGTGCCCACTGCCCTCCAGCGCGCCGGCGAGGGTCTGCTGCGCCTCGGACAGTTTCTCGCCGGCCGCCTGCACGGCTGTCTGCCCGTCCCCGATCTGTTGGAGGGCGACATCAATGGCAGCCTTCAACTCGGCGACGCTCGCCACGGCGGAACCTCCTGGGGGCGGGGAGATCTCCATTAGAGCCTATCGGCGGTCACGAAAGAACATCCGCCCTGTCGGTGTTCCTGCCCGCCTGTCCGGAAGGCGCCCGGAAGTGCCGGGAGTCCGTTCTGTGGGAGTCCCAGTGCGAGAATTTCTCAGTTGTCGGTGGGGGTCTCGCGCAGCCAACGCGGGCCGTACACCTCGGCGCCCAGCGCCGTCACCCGCCCGCGCAACTCCCGGTCCGCGGTGACCACCAGCCGGCGGCGCTGCGGCGCGTCGGCCACCAGCTCGACCACCGTGTCGTCTCCGGAGCCGGCGGCGGAGACCACCCGTACGCCCTCGGTGCCCGGCACGTCCCGCGCCGCCCCCTCGACCACCAGCACCACCTCGACCGGGGCGGGCAGCCGGGCGGGCAGCCCGACGGTCGCCACCGGGGCGAGCGAGTCGCGTAACCGGGCCGCGGCGCCGGCACGGTCACGCCACCACCCGTTCGGGCGGGAGCCGACAACGTTGGCGCCGTCCACGATCAGCAGCGGGGTCTCAGTCATCCCGTCAGCCTGCCACCATCGGCCGGTCGCGGCCCGACGCCACTCCCGGAATCCCGGTGCTCCACCACCTGCGGCGTTTGTGGGCGCGCGCGCCGGGTAGCCCCTGCCGACCGTGCCGCGCCCGACTGCGGAGGACAGACATGATGGGACCCGGTGACATCGGCTCCGACCCGTGGGACGAATTCCTGGCCAGGTACTTCGGCCGGGGCGAGGGAGGGCGCCGGCCACCGCACCGGGTCGACATCACCCGACTGATGACGGCCGACGCCCGCGAGATGCTGGCTGACGCGGCCCGGCGGGCCGCCCAACGCCAGAGCAGCGACCTGGACACCGACCACCTGCTCTGGGCGGCGCTGCAACGCGAACCCCTGCGAGATCTCGTACGCCGGGCCGGCGCCGACCCGGACACCCTGCTCAACGCGCTCGGTGGCAAGGGCGACGGCGCGCCGCGCGGGGAGGTGCCACCCAACCTGTCGTTGACCCCCGCCGCCAAGCGGGCGTTGCTCGACGCCCACCAGCTGTCCCGGGCGATGGGTGCCAACTACATCGGCCCCGAGCACATCCTGATGGCGTTGCCGCTCAACCCGGAGTCGCCGGCCGGGCGGATGCTGGCCGCCGGCCGGATCCAACCCGAGTCGTTGCAGGCGGCCAACGCCGAGCGCGGGCCGATGACCGGCCCGAAGCCGGACCGCGGCACCCCGACCCTGGACCAGTACGGGCAGGACCTCACCGAGCTGGCGCGGATGGACCAGATCGACCCGGTGGTCGGACGGGCCGACGAGATCGAGCAGGCCATCGAGATCCTGTCCCGGCGTACCAAGAACAACCCGGTGCTGATCGGCGAGGCCGGCGTCGGCAAGACCGCCATCGTCGAAGGGCTGGCCGAGCGGATCTGCGACGGTGACGTGCCGCAGACCCTGCTCGGCAAGCGGGTCGTCCAACTCGACCTGGCCGGTCTGGTCGCCGGCACCCGCTACCGGGGCGACTTCGAGGAGCGGCTGAAGAAGGTGATCGACGAGATCCGGGCGCACCGGGACGAGCTGATCATCTTCATGGACGAGATCCACACCCTGGTCGGGGCGGGTGGCGCCGGCAGCGAGGGTGGGATGGACGCGTCCAACATGCTCAAACCGGCGCTGGCCCGGGGCGAGCTGCGGGTGATCGGCGCGACCACGCTGGACGAGTACCGCAAGAGCATCGAGAAGGACGCCGCGCTGGCCCGACGCTTCCAGCCGGTGCTGGTGCCCGAGCCCAGCGTCGACGACACCATCGCCATCCTGCGGGGTCTGCGCGACCGGTACGAGGCGCACCACCAGGTGCGCTTCACCGACGAGGCGCTGGTCGCGGCCGCCGAGCTGTCCGACCGGTACGTCACCGACCGGTTCCTGCCGGACAAGGCCATCGACCTCATCGACCAGGCCGGCGCGCGGGTGCGGCTGCGCACCCGCACGCCCGCGTCCGACGTGCGGGAGCTGGAGCAGGAGCTCGACGACGTACGCCGGGACAAGGAGCAGGCCGTCACCGACGAGCAGTACGAGCGGGCCTCCGCGCTGCGCGACCGGATCTCGGAGCTGGAGGAGGGGATCCGACGGGCCAACGGCGACGACGGGTCGTCCTCGCAGGTGCCCGAGGTGAGTCCGAAGGAGATCGCCGAGGTGGTCTCCCGGGCCACCGGCATCCCCGTCAGCCAGCTCACCGAGGAGGAACGGGACCGACTGCTGCGCCTGGAGGGGCACCTGCACCAGAAGGTGGTCGGTCAGGACGACGCGGTCACCGCGGTCGCCGAGGCCGTGCGTCGTTCCCGGGCCGGGCTGGCCGACCCGGAGCGGCCGATGGGCAGTTTCCTGTTCCTCGGCCCGACCGGTGTCGGCAAGACCGAGCTGGCCCGCGCCCTGGCCGAGGCGTTGTTCGGCGAGGCGGACCGGATGGTCCGGGTGGACATGAGCGAGTTCCAGGAGCGCCACACCGTGAGTCGGCTGGTCGGTGCGCCACCCGGATACGTCGGCTACGAGGAGGCCGGTCAGCTCACCGAGGCGGTCCGTCGCCGCCCGTACGCGGTGGTGCTGCTCGACGAGATCGAGAAGGCCCACCCGGACGTGTTCAACATCCTGCTCCAGGTGCTCGACGACGGCCGGCTCACCGACAGCCAGGGCCGCACGGTGAACTTCAAGAACACCGTGTTGATCATGACGAGCAACCTGGGCTCGGAGCTGATCACCGGCGCCCAGCGCTCGGTCGGCTTCGGCAGCGGGGACGTGGGCAGCGAGCAGGAGAGCAACGAGCTGCGGGAGCGGCTGATGCGCCGCCTGCAGGAGAACTTCCGCCCGGAGTTCCTCAACCGCATCGACGAGGTCATCATCTTCCGTCGGCTGGAGGCCGAGCAGCTGCGCGACATCACCGCGCTGCTGTTGGAGGAGACCCGCCGTCGCATGCACGCCCAGGACCTCCAGGTGGAGTTCACCACCGCCGGCATCGACTGGCTCGCCGAGCACGGCTACCAGCCGGAGTTCGGCGCCCGGCCGTTGCGTCGGGTGATCCAGCGGGAGGTGGACAACCACCTGTCCCGGATGTTGCTGGAGTCGGCGATCTCACCGGGGCAGAAGGTCACGGTGGACGTCCGCGACGGTGCGCTCACCTTCGACGTGTCCGCGGGCGAGCGGGGGTACACCGCCGCCACGACCACCCACCCGCGATGAGCGGGCCGGCGCGACGAGACGAGCACGAGGACCCGCACGAGCCTGCGAAATCCCGGGACGAGGACGACCATCCCGACCCGATCCTGGCGCCGCCCACCGCGAACCCCCGCCGAACGCGGGTGCCCGCCGAGGGCCTGCATCCGAAGACCGACCAGGACGACCCGGAGACGTCCGGGCCGCCGCCCGGAGAGGAGACCTGATGGTACGCGAAGCGCGGCTCGACCCCGAGGTGGAAGTGCTCTGGGATGACTTCCACGCCGAGGTCAACGTCCCGTCGGAGCAGTTGCGCACCTGGCTGCTGACCCGGGGTTCCGGGGAGGAGTCGTTCAGCCCGAACCCGAACCTCGACCTGCCCCAGCCGGGCCGGGAGATCCTCAAGGTGCTGAACAAGCGCAAGGTGGACCTCACCCCGGAGGACATCGAGGTGATGCGGGAGGCGGTCGAGCGCATCCGTGAGCTGATGGACGCCAAACCGCCGCGGGGCAACGCCGACGACAGCTGGCGGCACTCGCTGCTCGACCTGGGTCACGACCCGCTCGTCGAACTCTGAGCGACCGCGCGACGGTGCCGTCCCGGGCAGGGACGGCACCGTTCGGCGTCCTGCTACTGGCCCTGGTCAGGTTCCAGGCTCGCGATGGTCAGGCCGGCCGCGTCGGCGGCGGCGTCCCGGTCACCGCGGGTCTGGTCCTCCCGGGTGAGCAGGTTGGCGTACTCGGTGACGTCGGCCGGGTCGGGCACCGTCGGTAGGCGGCGCAGGAAGGCCTCCACCTCGCGGGTGGCGGCGGTGTGCGCGGCAGCCGCCTGGCGCAGCAGTTCGCGGTCGTCGGCGGGCGGGTAGAGGTCGGTCATGTCCGCCAGATACCCGGACAACGGCGGTTCGCACCGCCACCGGCCAGGAATACCCCGCTCAGACCGGTCGGATCCCGCTGGGTTGCCGCACACCGAACCCGGGATTGCTCAGCAGCCAGGACAGGTATTCCGGATGTGGGGCCAACGAGTCGACGTACGCCGCCTTGGCTGTCTGCAACACCAGGTCGGCGCCCTGGGCGGCGAGCGAGTCCGGGTGCCAGCCGAGCAGGAGCCTCCAGCGCAGCGGCGTGCCGGCGAGCCGGCGGGTCACCAGCCCGGCCACCGGGCGGAACGTCGCCTGGCACAGCGCCACCGCCACACCGGCGTCCACCAGGTCGACGCAACCGCGGATGTCGGTCTCGTACACCTTGCGGGGGGTGAAGCCGGCGCGGGCGCAGGCGGCGGCGAAACAGTCGCCGAAGCAGCCGTCGCCCGGCGCGGCCACCCACTGCTCGTGGCGCAGGTCGGCCAGGCGCACCTCGTCGCGCTCGGCGAGGGGGTGCGACTCCGGCAGCAGCACCAGCACCGGGTCGATGGCCACCTCCTGCCAGCTCAACCCGAACCCGGCCGACGGGCTGGCGTCGCCGCACACACCGGTGAGCGCGAAGTCCAGTCGGCCGCCGGCCACCAGCTGCGCCAACTCGTCCACCGACCAGGAGGCGAACGTGGTGATCTGGGCGGGCGGCTGCTCGGCCGCCAGCCGGTGCACCATCCGGCCCAGGATCGGGCTGTTCACCCCGCCGAACCGGTAGCAGGCCGGCGCGCCACCGGCGCCGGCCAGCCGGGCCGCCTCGTCCTGGAGCCCCTTCATCGCCGGCAGCAGGACCCGGGCCCGGGCCAGCACCAGCTCGCCGAGCGCGGTGGGCCGGGCACCGCGCCGGTCCCGGTCGAACAGCGGGCCGCCCAGCGTCCGTTCGATGCGCTGGAGCTGGGCGGTGAGCGCGGGCTGGGCCAGGCCGAGCACCGACGCCGCCTTCGTCACACTCCCCGTCTCAGCGATCGCGCAGACCACCCGCAGGTGACGCAGCTCCAGGTTCATAGGGTGACGGTAGGACCACGCGTCAGCCTGCGGAATAGCCCGAGCGGATCGGTGATAATGAATGCATTGGCGAGCGTGGCCTTGCCTCAGTCGCGGGGTGGCTCCGGCAGGTCCGCCAGGTACGTCGGCCGCCGGGTCACCGCGTCGAGCACCTTGTCCACCACACCGACCGCCGGCTCCACGATCCGGTTCCACGGAGGGGTGGCCGGAGTCCCCGGGTGCGGCCGGGTGGGCGCCGCCTCCTCGGCGATCTGCAACCGGTTGCCCAGGCGGATCAGCTCCTCCTCGGTCGCGACCGCGCGCAGCTCCGTGACGAGCCCGCCCACCCCCTCGACGTGCTGGCGGACCCGCTCGGCGACGTCGGTCAGCGCCTCGTCGGTCAGCCCCTTCAGGGCGTTCAGCAGACCGGCGTCGGCGTCGATCTCGGCGTCCACCCGCTCGGTCGCGCCCGGCAGCGCGGCGCGCACCGCCGGCAGCAGGTACTGCTCCTCGGCGGACAGGTGCCGCGACAGCGCGGCGGTGAGCACCGGCAGCCCCTCCTGCGGCGTGGCGTCCGGGCCGGTCAGCTGGTCCAGCAGCGCCAGCAGCTGCCGGTGCTCGTGGTCTACCAGGTCGGCGATGCTGCGACCACCGGGCCGGAAGCCCTCCTCGGGTGCGGGTGCGGGCGGCAACGGCGGCAGGGGAACGGCGGACATGGTGCCCTCCTCGACTGGCGGGCGGAAGCTCCGGCAGGGACGTACGGTCGCAGGCGGCGGTACCCGAACGCGCTCACGGCGAAACCGACCCGTCGATGCGTCGACCCGTCCGCACCGCCGCGCCGGCCGGTCCGCGCCGGTGCGCCGGCCTGTCGAGCGGCGCGGGCTGGTATGAAGAGGCGATGACGAGCGATGCCGCCTCCGCCCGACCCGACCCCACCGCAGAGGTCGTGGACCTCTGCCGCGACCTGCTGCGCATCGACACCACCAACACCGGGGACAACGACACCAGCGTCGGCGAGCGCCGCGCGGCCGAGTACGTGGCGGAGAAGCTCGCCGAGGTGGGGGTGGAGTCCGTCCTGCACGAGTCCGCGCCGGGCCGGGCGAACGTGGTGGCCCGCATCCCGGGCGCCGACCCGAGCCGGGGCGCGCTGCTGGTGCACGGCCACCTGGACGTGGTGCCCGCCGACGCCGACGAGTGGTCGGTGCACCCCTTCTCCGGCGAGCAGCGCGACGGCTACCTGTGGGGCCGGGGCGCCATCGACATGAAGGACTTCGACGCGATGGTGCTCGCCGTGGTGCGGCACTGGCAGCGCACCGGCGTACGCCCCCCGCGCGACATCGTGCTCGCGTACACCGCCGACGAGGAGGCGGGCAGCGACTACGGCGCGCGCTTCCTGGTGGACAACCACCGTGGCCTCTTCGACGGGTGCACCGAGGCGATCGGCGAGGTCGGCGGCTTCTCCTACTCGGTCAACGACAACCAGCGGCTCTATCTCATCGAGACCGCCGAGAAGGGCATCGACTGGCTGCGGCTGCACGCCAAGGGCCGCCCCGGGCACGGCTCGATGATGCACGACGACAACGCGGTCACCGCGCTCGCCGAGGCGGTCGCCCGGATCGGCCGGCACCGCTTCCCGGTGGTCGTCACCGACACCGTACGGGCGTTCCTGACGGAGGTCTCCGACCTGCTCGGCATCGAGCTGGACCCGGACGACCCGGAGACGGCCATCGCCAAGCTCGGCCCGATCGCCAACATCATCGGCGCGACGATCCGCAACACCGCCAACCCGACCCGGTTGAGCGCCGGCTACAAGGACAACGTCATCCCGGGCCGGGCCACCGCCACCATCGACTGCCGCAGTCTGCCCGGCCAGTCCGAGCTGTTGGAACGGCAGCTGCGTGAGCTGGTCGGCCCGGACATTGCGATCGAGTACGTGCAGCGGCAGCCGGCCCTGGAGACCACCTTCGACGGTGACCTGGTCGAGGCCATGTCGGCGGCCCTGCGCGCGGAGGACCCGGGTGCCCGGCCGGTCCCGTACATGCTCTCCGGTGGCACCGACGCCAAGGCGTTCTCCCAGCTCGGCATCCGCTGCTTCGGGTTCGCCCCGCTCCGGCTGCCCGCCGACCTGAACTTCTCGGCGTTGTTCCACGGCATCGACGAGCGCGTTCCGGTGGACGGACTACAGTTCGGCGTGCGGGTGCTCGACCGGTTCCTCCGTACCTGCTAGCCGTGTCCGGCAGTTGCCGCCGGCGCGCAATCTCCCCATCGTGAAGGGACTGCCCCACATGACCGACCAGCACGGTGAGCTGGACGCCGCTCTCGAGCGCGTGATCGAAGCGGCCCGCCACCACCTGGCCGCCGTACGCGCCGCTCAGGGCCGCGTCGACGACGACGACGTCTGGCAGGCGTACGTGGCGTTGAACAACGCCTCCTTCGCCTACGACGAGCGGTTGCTCGACGCCTTCGGCGAGGTGACGCCGTGGGATGTCGACTCGATCGACCCGGATGAGGCCGACGAGCGCTTCGGCGGCGTCGACGGGGCCGAGGCCAGCGACCCGCACCCGCGGGTGATCTCGGTGCGCCAGCGTCGCGACTACCGGGTGCCGAGCGTCGCCGCGCTGCTGCGGGTGGCCGAGGCTGCCCGGCGCGAGGGCACTCCCGAGGACGACGAGCCGGCACCGGTGGAGGGCGTCGGCGAGGCGGTGCTGGAGCTGCTGCAGAGCGGCGACGGCTCGCTCGGCGCGCTGGACGTCCCCGAGCTGGAACCCCTCGACGGGGTGGTCATGGTCAGCGAGGTCGGCACTCCGGTCGACCTGGAGTCGTTCGACGACGACGACGCGGTCGGCCCGTTCCAGCCGGCGGTCGACGACCGGCTGGTCGGTCGGCTCGACGAGCACCCGTTCCTGGAGCTCGACGACGATCACGACCACGCCGGGCACCAGCACTAGGTCGGATGATGCCCGGGGCCCGAGCGGGCCCCGGGCGTTCCCGCCCGGATCTTCAGTACGACAGGCCCGGCTGCGGCTGGTTGACGCGGCGACGACGCAGCACCACCTGCCGCGTGCCGTCGCGGTACAGCCGCACCCGGGCCAGCTCCCACCCGGAGAACTCCGCCTGGATCGCCAGCTGCGCCGCGGCGGTCAGCCGGTCGACGTTCGGCGGCAGCCGCAGCGGCGCGTATTCGTAGTCCATGCCATCCATGCTGCCCAGCCCAGCGGCCATTCGCCACCCCCTCCGGGGTGACCAACGACGCTGCCGTGGGCGGTTCGTGCCGCCCTGTGCGTGCCCGCGCCGAACCGGACACCCGCCGTGCCGCGCCGCTGCCGCCCGGACAGGGCACCGCTGACGGGTCAGCCGTCGCGTTCGGGGTAGCCCACCGGCACCGCCGAGACGTCGTCCAGCGCGGTGGTGATCTCCTCGGGCAGTGTGATCCGTTCCACCTGGAGCGCGCCGAGCAGCTGCCCCACCGTCCGGGCGCCGAGGATCGGTGCGGTCACCCCGGGCCGGTCCCGGATCCAGGCCAACGCCACCTCCAGCGGCGACACGCCGAGCCCGCCGGCCGCGGTCGCCACCGCCTCCACGATGCTGGAGCAACGCGGGTCCAGGTACGTGGCGACGAACCGCTCGAAGTGCGGCGACGCGGCCCGCGAATCCGCCGGACGGCCGTGCCGGTACTTACCGGTGAGCACTCCTCGGCCCAGTGGCGACCAGGGCAGCACGCCGAGACCGAGCGCGTCGCAGGCGGGCAGCACCTCCCGCTCCACACCGCGCTCCAGCAGCGAGTATTCGACCTGGGAGGCGACCACCGGGGCCCGCCCGGGCCAGGCGGTCTGCCAGGCGGCGGCCCGCGCGGTCTGCCAGCCGGAGAAGTTCGACACCCCGACGTAGCGGACCTTGCCGCTGGCCACCGCGTGGTCCAGAGCGGCCAGGGTCTCCTCCAGCGGGGTGTCCGGGTCGTACCCGTGCACCTGGAACAGGTCGACGTGGTCGGTGCCCAGCCGGCGCAGCGACGCGTCCAGCGTCCGCAGCAGATGCCCCCGGGAGCCGTCCCGGCGCCGGCCGCTGCCCGGGCGCAACCCGGCCTTGGTGGCGATCAGCAACTCCTCGCGGGGCACGAGGGAGCCCAGCAGTGAGCCGATCACCGACTCGGCGTCGCCGTCGCCGTACACGTCGGCGGTGTCGATCAGGTTGCCGCCCGCGTCCAGGTAACTCTTCAGCTGGGCGGCCGCATCGTCGGCGTCGGTGTCCCGGCCCCAGGTCATGGTGCCGAGCGCGAGCCGGGAAACCGCCAGCCCGCTTCGGCCGAGCGGTCGCTGTTGCATGGGTGAACCTTATTTCGAACCTGCCGCCAGAGATATCCTCGCTCCCGTATCTCTGCCGGTTCTGCCGGTTCCGCCGCCCGGGGCTGCCCCGATGGAGGGGGACCAAAGGTGTCGAGCCGGTGATCGAGTCCGTTATCGGCATTGCGTAACCTGGTGCGACCTGTGCCACGGATGGGGGAGGACCAGTGCGACTCGGGCTCAGTCTCGGATACCAGACGGCGTGGAGCACACCGGCCGACCACCTGGCGTTGGCCCAGGAGGCGGACCGGCTGGGTTACTCGGTGGTGTGGGCGGCGGAGGCCTACGGCTCCGACTCGCCCAGCATGCTCGCCTGGATGGCCGGCCAGACCGAACGGATCGACGTCGGCGCCGCGGTGATGCAGATCCCCGCGCGGACGCCGGCGGCCACCGCCATGACCGCCGCCACCATCGACGCGCTCTCCGGTGGTCGGTTCCGCCTCGGCCTGGGCGTGTCCGGCCCGCAGGTGTCCGAGGGCTGGCACGGTGTGCGGTTCGCCAAGCCACTCGCCCGGACCCGCGAGTTCGTCGACATCGTCAAGCTGGCCATCGCCCGCAAGGAGGTGGCGTACGACGGCGAGCACTACACGCTGCCGCTGCCGGACGGTCCCGGCAAGGCCCTGCGGCTGGGCTTCCACCCACCACGTGACCACATCCCGATCTACCTGGCCGCGGTCGGCCCGAAGAACCTGGAGCTGGCCGGCGAGATCGCCGACGGGTGGCTGGCCGTGTTCTACGCGCCGGAGTTCGCCGAGGAGCAGCTCGCCTCGGTCCGCGCCGGGCGGGCCAAGGTCGGCAAGGAGCTGGCCGGGTTCGACGTGGTGCCGTCGGTGCCCGTGGTGATCGGTGACGACGTGGCCTCCTGCGCCGAGCTGGTGCGCTGGTACGCCGCGCTGTACGTGGGCGGCATGGGCAGCCGCCAGCAGAACTTCTACAACCAGCTCGCCACCCGGATGGGCTACGGCGACGCCGCCCGCGAGGTGCAGGACCTGTACCTGGCCAAGCGGCAGCGCGACGCCGCCGCCGCCGTGCCGATGGAGTTCATCGACCGCACCTCGCTGCTCGGCCCGAAGGAGCGCATCGCCGAGCGGATGCGGGAGTACGCCGCCGCCGGCGTCACCACGCTGTCGGTGACCCTGTTCGTGGCCGACCGGGACAGCGGTGTGCAGACCCTGCGTACCGTCGCCGAGGCACTCGACCTCTCGGGAGTCGGCGAGTGACCTGGGTCGAGGCCATCGTCCTGGGCATCGTCCAGGGACTGACCGAGTTCCTCCCGGTCAGCTCGTCGGGGCACCTGCGAATCACCTCGGCGATCTTCTTCGACCAGGACGCCGGCGCGTCGTTCACCGCGGTCACCCAGCTCGGCACCGAGGCGGCCGTGCTGATCTACTTCGCTAAGGACATCTGGCGGATCACCCGGACGTGGCTGGTCGGCATCCGGGACACGTCGGTGCGCTCCAGCCTCGACTACCGGATGGGCTGGTACGTGATCGTCGGCTCGATCCCGATCGGGCTGTTCGGCTTTCTGTTCAAGGACCAGATCAAGACCGCCGGGCGCAACCTGTGGGTGGTGGCGACCACGCTGATCGTGTTCGCCTTCGTGCTGGCGTTCGCCGAGTACTGGGGGCGGCAGACCCGTACGCTGCAGAACTTCCGGATGAAGGACGGCGTGGTGATGGGCTTCGCCCAGGCCATGGCGCTGGTGCCCGGGGTGTCCCGCTCCGGCGGCACGCTCACCGCCGGCCTGCTGCTCAACCTCACCCGGGAGGCGGCGGCGCGGTACTCGTTCCTGCTGGCCATCCCGGCGGTGGTGATGTCCGGCGTGTTCAGCCTCGGGGACGTCTTCGAGCCGTCCGCCCCGGGGACGTCCACGCCGTCGGTGGCCCAGATGATCGTGGCGACGGTCATCGCCTTCGCCATCGGCTACGCGGCCATCGCCTGGCTGCTGCGCTACGTCGCCCACCACACCCTGTACGTCTTCGTGCTGTACCGGGTCGCGCTGGGCACCCTGGTCCTGGCGCTGCTGATGACCGGCACGATCAGCGCCACCTGACCCGCCCGAATCGTCGACGGCCCCCTGTCCCCCCTGCTGGGCGGAACAGGGGGCCGCAGTCGTCGTCGGGGTGGGGCTCGGAGCCCGCGACCGCCCGGGGCGCAAGGCAGGTCATAGGGTAGGCAGCGTGGCGACCCTTCTGCTTCTGCGACACGGCCGGACCACGGCGAACGCCGATGGCGGCCTCGCCGGCCGGCAACCGGTCGAGCTGGACGACACCGGGCGCGCCCAGGCCGCCGCGGTGGGTGAGCGGTTGCGGGCGGTGCCGCTGGCGACCGTGGTGACGAGCCCGCTGATCCGCTGCCGGCAGACCCTGGAGCTGGCGCTTCCGCAGGCCACCCCGGTCGTCGAGGACGGGCTGATCGAGTGTGACTACGGCAGCTGGGAGGGGCAGCCGCTGAAGAAGCTCGCCAAGGAGCCGCTCTGGCCGGTGGTCCAGCAGCGCCCCAGCGCGGCGGTCTTCCCGGGCGGGGAGGCGATGGCGTCGATGGCCGCGCGGGCGGTGGCGGCGGTGCGGTCCTGGGACGCCCGGGTGAGCGACGAGCACGGGCCCGAGGCGGTGTGGCTGGCGTGCAGCCACGGTGATGTGATCAAGGCCATCGTGGCGGACGCGCTCGGCGTACACCTGGATCTTTTTCAGCGGATCGTGGCCGACCCGGCGTCGGTGACCGCGATCCGGTTCACGCCGCTGCGACCTTTCCTGGTCCGGTTGAACGACACCGGCGGTGACCTCGCCGCCCTGGTGCCGCCGCCGCGCAAGCGGCGTCGGCGGGCGCCCCGCGCGACCGATTCGGACGCCGCGGTCGGCGGTGGGGCGGGTGCGGTCTCGTGACGACGCCGGTCGGTGGCCGCCGGGCCGCGACACCCCCGCTTGATCGTCGGCTGAGGCGGGCCGAGGCCGGCGGCGGGGCCGCCACGCCCGGGAATAGCCGCTGGTACGCCGGGCGCGCCGCCCTCCGGACGATTCGGGTCGGTGGGGTGCGCGGTGCCATGGCGGGCCGGATAGGGTCGTGGGTATGACCCACCAGGTGCACGCCTTCGAACCGCCGGAGCGGTTCGTCGCCGGGACTGTCGGGGCGCCGGGGGAGCGCACGTTCTTCCTGCAGGCTCGCGGCGGCGGCCGGCTGGTCAGCGTCGCGCTGGAGAAGGTCCAGGTGTCCCTGCTCGCCGAAAAGCTGGAGGAGCTGCTCACCGAGGCGCAGCGTCGCTTCGGGGTGGATCTGCCCGAGCTGGCGCCGGTGATCGGCGACAACGAGCCACTGGACACTCCGGTCGACGAGGAGTTCCGGGTCGGGACCCTCGGGCTGGCCTTCGACGTGGACACCGCGACCGTGGTGATCGAGGCGATCGCCGCGGGCGAGGTGGAACCCGAGGTCGAGCTGGGCGACGAGGACGACGAGGACGAAGACGACGACGAGGACGAAGAGCCGGACGAGGACCTGGACCGGCTCCGGGTCCGGCTCACCCCGCAGGCGACCCGCCAGTTCATCGAGCGGGCCCGGCGAGTGGTCAACGCGGGCCGGCCGCCGTGCCCGCTCTGCGGCCAACCGTTGGACCCCGCCGGGCACCTGTGCCCGCGGCACAACGGTTATCACCGGTGACCTCGTCCGGCCTCCAGCCTCGCCAGGACGGCGACGCCGCGCTGCGGCTGCTGCGTGACGGCGTGCTCGACCTGGAGGGTCGGCTGGTCGACGCGTCGAACACGACGCTGCGCGGCATCCTGACCCTGGAGGGGGTCAGTGCCCGCTGCGTCTACAAGCCGGTGCGGGGCGAGCGCCCACTCTGGGACTTCCCCGACGGCACCCTGGCCGGCCGGGAGGTCTCGGCGTACCTGGTCTCCCGTGCGACGGGTTGGGATCTGGTGCCGCCCACCGTGCTGCGCGACGGCCCCTTCGGCCCCGGCTCCTGCCAGTTGTGGATCGACGAGCCGGAGGACGCCGAGCCGCTGGTCGGGTTCCTACCGGCCGGGGAGCTGCCGCCACGCTGGTTCCCGATCGCCGCGGCCCGCGACGACGACGGTGCCGCGTACGCCCTCGCCCACGCCGACGACCCACGGTTGGCCCGCCTCGCGGTGCTCGACGCGGTGATCAACAACGCGGACCGCAAGGGCGCCCACGTGCTGGTCGGGGCCGACGATCGGATCTACGGCGTGGACCACGGGGTGAGCTTCCACGTGGAGGACAAGCTGCGCACGGTGCTCTGGGGTTGGGCCGGCAAGCAGCTGCCCACGGACGCCGTGGAGATGCTCGACGGGCTCGCCGGGCAGATCACCGGGCCGCTCGGCGCGGAGTTGGCCGAGCACCTCACCATCAGCGAGGTGGCCGAGGTGGCCGCCCGGGTCGACCGGTTGCGCGAGACCGGCCGCTTCCCGCAGCCACCGGAGGACTGGCCGGCGATCCCCTGGCCGCCCATGTGACCCGCCTGTCATCTTGATCACCCGTGGGGCGCTCCGGCGTCGTCGTCGGGCTGGCTAGGCTGGTCCCATGGAGTCTTGGGCGGGACACGAGGTGCCACGGCTGCCGGGCAGGGGCGAGCCGCTGGCGTTGTACGACTCGGCGCGGCAGGGTGTCCACCCGAGCGACCCGGCCGACGCGGGGAGCATGTACGTCTGCGGCATCACCCCGTACGACGCCACCCACCTCGGGCACGCCGCCACCATGATCACTTTTGACCTGGTGCAGCGGATGTGGCGCGACGCCGGCCGCCCGGTGCGCTACGTGCAGAACGTCACCGACATCGACGACCCGCTGCTGGAGCGGGCCGCCCGCGACGGCGAGGACTGGGTGGTCCTGGCGATGCGGGAGACGGCGCTGTTCCGCGAGGACATGGAGGCGCTGCGGATCATCCCGCCGGCGCACTACGTGGGTGCGGTCGAGTCCATCCCGGACATCGCCGACAAGGTCGAGGTGCTGGTCAAGGACGGCGCCGCGTACCGCCTCGACGACGGCACCGGCGACGTCTACTTCGACATCTCCGCCACCGGCCGGTTCGGCTACGAGTCGAACCTGACCCGCCAGCAGATGCTGGAGATCTTCCCGGAGCGCGGCGGTGACCCCGACCGCGCCGGCAAGCGCGACCCACTGGACCCGCTGCTGTGGCGTGGCGCCCGCGAGGGGGAGCCGTCCTGGCCGGGTGGGGAGCTGGGGCCGGGCCGCCCGGGTTGGCACATCGAGTGCGCGGTCATCGCGCTCAACCTGCTCGGTGACCGGATCGACGTGCAGGGCGGCGGCAACGACCTGCTGTTCCCGCACCACGAGGCGTCCGCCGCGCACGCCGAGCGACTCACCGGTCAGGCGCCGTTCGCCGAGCACTACGTGCACGCCGGGATGATCGGCCTGGACGGCGAGAAGATGTCCAAGTCCCGCGGCAACCTGGTCTTCGTGTCCCGGCTGCGCGCCGACAGGGTCGACCCGATGGCGATCCGGCTGGCGTTGGTCTCCGGGCACTACCGCAGCGACCGCACCTGGACCGACGACCTGCTCACGGCCGCCCAGGAGCGCCTGGCCCGCTGGCGGCGGGCCGCCGCCGCGCCGGCCGGGCCGTCCGGGGCCGAGCTGCTGGCCGGGGTACGCGAGCGCCTGGCCGACGACCTCGACACCCCCGGCGCGCTGGCGGTCGCCGACCGCTGGGCCGAGGCAACCCTCGCCGGCACCACGGACGACCCCGAAGCACCCGCCCTCTTCACGAACACGGTGGACGCCCTCCTGGGCATCCGCCTCTGACCCACCCGTCCCAGCGGCGAACGCCCGCGCATCGCCGTCGTAGTGCCGCGCCGCCCCGCGCGTGCAGCGCCGCGCGGGCCTGATCCACTCGGCTTTCAGAAAGTCGCGGTGTCCCGCCCGCTCCGACGCCCCGGTTTCCAAGAACCCGAGTCGATCATCACCATGAACCCCGGTCGACCATGAAGTTGGCGGGCGGTTCGATCTCCACCGGACCCGTCAAACTCATGATCGACAGGATGGGCGCGGGTCCGGCGGGGCTGTGATCGGCGAGGCACCCGTCAGCCCAGGACCAGGCCGGGGTCGGGTTCCGGGTCAGGGGTCGGGGCGGGGATCTTGTATTCCTCGGTGAGGGTGGTCATCGGGCCGGGCCAGGTCGCCTGCGCCACCTCGATCGGCTTGCGGTGCGCGTCGTACGCGACGTGCAGCAGGTGCAGCACCGGGGTGTCCGGCCGGATCTGGAGTGTCTCGGCCTCCTCCCGGCTGGGTTGGCGGGCGCTGATCGTGTCGGTGGCCGAGACGTACCGCCGGCCGGTGGCCTCCTCCGCCTCCTGGTAGAGGGGGCGTCCGAAGGCCTCGGTGCGCTCCAGTGAGGTGCCCGTGGTGTCGCGGGGCAGGAACCAGGAGGCGCCCACCTCGACGGGGGAGTCCTCGGTGCGGACGAGGTGTCGCCGGCAGAGCAGGTCGGTGCCGTCGGGCACCCCGAACGCGTCGGCGACCTCGGCGGGGGCGGGGGAGCGGCCAACCGAGACGAGTTGTTGCCGGTACCGGGCGGCCAGGTCGGTGTGGTAGCCGCGGAAGCCGCCGTACCGCCCTCGGGAGAGTCGGTTGAGTCGGCGGCGGGTGCCCCGGACGTACGTACCGGAGCCAGGCTTGGTGATCAGGATGCCCTCGACCCGCAGCTGGTCGACGGCGCGTTGCACGGTCTGCTTGGCGACGCCGAACATCTCGGCGATGGCCGGGATGGACGGCAGTCGCTCGCCGGGCCCCCAGTCGCCGCGGCGGACCTGGGCCTTGAGCTGCGTGGCAATCTGTCGGTGCGGGAACTCGGCGGCCCCGGGATTGATCTGCACACCCGCCTCCTTGATCACATCTAGGTTCCTAGGATGCCCTAGCGGGTGTGACGGCGCCACCCTGGACACGCCACAAAAAACGGGCCCCCGGACCAGGAGAGGTCCGAGGGCCCGCGACGAACAGTGCTACCAGGAGCCGGCGGTCGGGCCGGCTGAACCGCCCCGTCGGCGCAGGTACTTCTCGAACTCCTGGGCGATCTCGTCGCCGGTCAACGGGGTGATGCCCTCGTCGCCGACCCGTTCCTCCAGCTCACGAACGTATTCGCCCAGCTCGGCGTCCTGCTCGGCGGCGCTGCGCACCCGCTGCTCCCACTCGGCGGACTCCTCGGCCAGGTCGGCCATCGGCACCGGCAGGTCGACGACCTCCTCGACCCGGTGCAGCAGGGCGAGGGTGGCCTTGGGGCACGGCGGGTTGTTGGCGTAGTGCGGCACGTGCACCCAGAACGAGACGGCGTCCACCTCGGCGCGGGTGCAGGCGTCGTGCAGCACGCCGACGATGCCGGTCGGCCCGTCGTAGCGGGTGGGGGTGAGCTGGTAGCGCTCGGCGGCCTGCGCGTCGGAGGCGCTGCCGCTGATCGGCAGCGGACGAGTGTACGGAACATCGGCCAGCAGCGCGCCGAGCAGCACCACCCGTTCCACCTCGAGGCTGTGGCAGATTTCCAGCACCTGCTCACAGAACGTCCGCCAGCGCATGCTGGGCTCGATGCCGCGGATCAGCACCACGTCGCGGTCGGTGCCCTCCGGGCTGGCCACCATGAACCGGGTCGTCGGCCACTCCACCCGGCGGGTCTCCCCGTCGGCCATCGTGATGGTGGGCCGGCTGACCTGGAAGTCGTAGAAGTCCTCCGGGTCCAGCTCGGCGATCTGCCGCGCGTTCCAGACCTGTTCCAGGTGCTCGACGGCCGCCGTGGACGCGTCGGCGGCGTCGTTCCAGCCCTCGAAGGCGGCGATGGCCACCGGGGACCGCAGCACCGGCAGTCCGTCGAACTCGGTCACGCCGTCACCTCACCCTGCTCGTCGCGGTCGGCGCCGGGATCGCGCCCGGTCGCCGTACCGTGTGGCACAGCGGCGTCCCTGTTGTCCTTCACGTCCGCCAGCCTACGTGCCGGGCAGGGATGCGGCCCGTCGGCCGCGCCGGTCCACCGGACCGACGACCGGTCATACACGAACGAACCAGACAGCGTGATCCCGCTGACACAATATGGGATCGGGTGCCGAGGGCCGCTGGGTGCGGCGGGGTCGGCACTAACCTGAACGGGTGCGGACTTCGTTGATGGATGTGCTGGCCGACCGGATTCTCATCGCCGACGGGGCGATGGGCACGATGTTGCATGCCGCAGACCTCACGCTCGACGACTTCGACGGGCTGGAGGGGTGCAACGAGATCCTCAACGTCACCCGGCCGGACGTGGTGCGTGGGGTCCACGACGCCTACCTGGCCGCCGGCGCGGACTGCGTGGAGACCAACACGTTCGGCGCCAACCTGGCCAACCTCGCCGAGTACGACATCCCGCAGCGCATCCGGGAGCTGTCCGAGGCGGGCGCGCGCATCGCCCGGGAGGCCGCCGACGCGGCCAGCACCCCGCAGCGACCCCGGTTCGTGCTCGGCTCGATCGGGCCGGGCACCAAGCTGCCCACCCTCGGGCACGCCGGGTACGCGACCCTGCGCGACGCGTACCAGGAGAACGCCGCCGGTCTGATCGTCGGTGGCGCGGACGCGTTGATCATCGAGACCTGCCAGGACCTGCTCCAGGTCAAGGCGGCCGTGGTCGGGTCGAAGCGGGCGATGGCCGAGCTGGGCCAGACGGTGCCGATCATCTGTCACGTCGCGGTGGAGACCACCGGCACCATGCTCGTGGGCAGTGAGATCGGTGCGGCCCTGGCGGCGATCGAGCCGCTCGGCGTGGACCTGATCGGGCTCAACTGCTCCACCGGCCCGGCCGAGATGAGCGAGCACCTGCGGTACCTGTCGCAGCACTCCCGCATCCCGCTGTCGGTGATGCCGAACGCCGGCCTGCCGGTGCTGACCGCCGACGGTGCGTACTTCCCGCTGACTCCCGTCGAGCTGGTCGAGGCCCTGGAGCGGTTCATCACCGAGTACGGCGTGGGGCTGATCGGTGGGTGCTGTGGCACCACGCCGGAGCACATCCGGGTGCTGTCCGAGCGGCTGCACGGCGTCACCGCTCCGCCGCGCGAGCCCCGGCACGAGGCGGGTGTCTCCTCGGTGTACCACCCGGTGCCGTTCGCCCAGGACGCGTCGGTGTTGATGGTGGGGGAGCGGACCAACGCCAACGGTTCCAAGGCGTTCCGCGAGGCGATGCTCGCCGGTGACTGGCGGGCCTGTGTGGAGATCGCCCGCAGCCAGGCCCGCGACGGCTCGCACCTGCTCGACCTGTGCGTCGACTACGTCGGCCGCGACGGCACGCAGGACATGCGCGAGCTGGCCGGCCGGTTCGCCACCGCGTCCACGCTGCCGATCATGTTGGACTCCACCGAGCCGGCGGTGATCGAGGCCGGGCTGGAGATGCTCGGCGGCCGGTGCGTGGTCAACTCGGTGAACTTCGAGGACGGCGACGGCCCGGAGTCCCGCTACGGGCGGGTGATGCCGGTGATCCGGGAGCACGGTGCCGCCGTGGTGGTCATGTGCATCGACGAGGAAGGGCAGGCGCGCACCGCGGCGGACAAGGTCCGCATCGCCTCGCGCACCATCGACGACCTGACCGGCCGGTGGGGGATGGACCTGTCCGACATCCTGATCGACACGCTGACCTTCCCGATCGCCACCGGGCAGGAGGAGACCCGCCGCGACGGGCTGGAGACCATCGAGGCGATCCGGGAGATCGCCCGGCGTTACCCAGGGATCAACTTCACCCTCGGCATCTCCAACATCTCCTTCGGGCTCAACCCGGCGGCCCGGCAGGTGCTCAACTCGGTGTTCCTGCACGAGTGTGTGCAGGCCGGCCTGACCTCCGCGATCGTGCACGCCAGCAAGATCCTGCCGATGGCGAAGATCCCCGACGAGCAGCGGGAGGTCGCCCTGGACATGGTCTACGACCGTCGCCGCGAGGGGTACGACCCGTTGCAGCGCTTCCTGGAGCTCTTCGAGGGCGTCGACGTGACCAGCGCCCGGGCCAGCCGGGCGCAGGAGTTGGCCGCGCTGCCGTTGGACGAGCGCCTCAAGCGGCGGATCATCGACGGTGAGCGCAACGGCCTGGAGGCCGACCTGGACGAGGCGATGGCCGGCGGCCGGTCCCCACTGTCGATCATCAACGACATCCTGCTGGACGGCATGAAGGTGGTCGGTGAGCTGTTCGGCTCGGGCCAGATGCAGCTGCCGTTCGTGCTCCAGTCCGCCGAGGTGATGAAGACCGCGGTGGCCTACCTGGAGCCGCACATGGAGACCATCGAGGACGGCGGCAAGGGTCGCATCGTGCTGGCCACCGTGCGCGGCGACGTGCACGACATCGGTAAGAACCTGGTCGACATCATCCTGTCCAACAACGGCTACGAGGTGGTGAACATCGGCATCAAGCAGCCGATCAGCGCCATCCTGGACGCCGCCGAGCAGCACCGGGCCGACGCGATCGGCATGTCCGGGCTGCTGGTCAAGAGCACCGTCATCATGAAGGAAAACCTCGCCGAGATGGCCACGCGCGGGGTCGCGGAGCGCTGGCCGGTCCTGCTGGGTGGGGCGGCGCTGACCCGCGCGTACGTCGAGGACGACCTGCGGTCGATGTTCCCCGGGCAGGTGCACTACGCCCGGGACGCCTTCGAGGGGTTGTCCCTGATGGACAAGGTGATGACCGCCAAGCGTGGCGGCGCGCCGGTGATCGACCCGGAGCGGGAGGCGGCGCTCGCGGCGCGGCGGGCCCGCCGGGAACGGCAACGGTCCATGGTCAGCGAGTCCCTGCCGGAGCTGCACGACTCCTCGATCCGCTCCGACGTGGCCGTGGACGTGGCCGTGCCCACCCCACCGTTCTTCGGCACCCGGGTGATCAAGGGCGTGCCGATGGCCGACTACGCGGCGCTGCTCGACGAGCGGGCCACCTTCCGTGGGCAGTGGGGGCTCAACGGCGCCCGAGGCGGCAACGGTCCGTCCTACGACGAGCTGGTGGAGACCGAGGGTCGGCCGCGTCTGCGGTACTGGCTGGACCGGCTGATCGCCGACCAGGTGCTGGAGGCAGCCGTGGTGTACGGCTACTTCCCCGCGTACTCCGAGGGCAATGACCTGGTGGTGCTCGACGAGAACGGGCACGCGGAGCGCGCCCGGTTCTCGTTCCCGCGCCAGCGCCAGGAGCGGCGGCTGTGCCTGGCGGACTTCTTCAAGCCCAAGGGCGACCAGCTTGATGTGGTCGCGTTGCAACTGGTCACCGTCGGCCAGCCGGTCAGCGAGTACGCGGCGAAGCTGTTCGCCCGCAACGAGTACCGCGACTACCTGGAGGTGCACGGCCTGTCCGTGCAGCTCACCGAGGCGCTCGCGGAGTACTGGCACCGGCGGATCCGGGCCGAGTTGACGCTGCCCGACGGCCGTCCGCTGGGCCACGACGACCCGACGGACCTGGCCGGTCTGCTGCGCAACGACTACCGGGGCTGCCGGTACGCGTTCGGCTACCCTGCCTGCCCCGATCTGGAGGACCGGGCGAAGATCGTGGACCTGCTCGGGTCGGAGCGGATCGGGGTCGAGCTGTCCGAGGAGTTCCAGCTGATGCCGGAGCAGGCCACCGACGCGATCGTGGTCCACCACCCGGAGGCCAGCTACTTCAACGCCAAATAGCGGTTGGGGCGGTCAACAGGCCGCAGAGTCATCGACGCGTTCGCGTGTCCGAGCCGGGCGGCGACCGCCGCTCAGACAAGCGGGAACGTCACCGCCCGTTCCTCTGCGGGGTAGGGCTCGGTCGTCCGCGACACCTCGCCGTCGCTCGCTATCTGCCACGCCTGGTTGGTGTGATCGATAAAGCAGACCGTGACGGTTGCCTCCAGCGTGCCGATTTTCGAAGGGCCCGGATACGGAACGGGCTTGCCGGACTTCTCCTTGATCTGCCCTCGCCCACCTGGCCCGATCATCGCGACTCGGGGAAGAAGCAGGCGAGGTCCTCCCTCGGGCAGGGAAACGATGAACGCGACGTTCCGGACGCCCGTCGAGCCGTGGTTGTAAATGGCGGTTTCTACCTCGTAGATGTGCTGCTCCCCGCTCGGGCTTGCACCGCCACTGAGGAGAGCGGGGAGGACGACGATCGCCCTGGGCACACTCAGGGCGCTCTCTGCCCGCTCCTCCGCGAGTTGTCGCTCCGCCACCTCGGCTCGTCGCCACTCGTGCAGTAGCAGCGCCGTGGCGGCCCCTGCGGCAGCCAAGCCAGCGACCACCCCCGCGATGCTGCCCCACGCCTGCATCCAGTCGGTGACCTTCGGCTGTTCCTCGTCCGACGGGGCCCTGTACGCCGCAGAGATGGCGGCGGCGAAGAGCGCCAGGGCGAGCACGATCAACGCTACGGATCCGGCGGCGAGCAGCCACGTCTTCCGATCCAGCTTCACCAAGGCATCGTGACAGGTTCCGTCAAGGGCGAGCATGGTCGCCTCAGTGCCCTGACCTGCGGAGTCTCATCTACGGGACTGCGCATCGCACCGCCTGTGCGACGGTCATTCACGTCCCCGCCGTTGATCGCCCCGCCAGGCAACTGGGTCTGGCAGGGGGTTGGAAGGGGCGGTGCACCGCGGACACGATGCACCGCCCCGGCCTCTGCTCCATTGGGAGGGCATCGGCAATGTCGGAAACGAAGGGCAAGGGGTCCCGGGTACGCCATAGACGGGGCCGGATCGCCAACCGTGTGGAACTTGCGCGCCTGGTGGTGACCGCTGCCGGCGTCGCGGTGGGGTTGGCAGAGCTGATCGCTGGCTGCTCGGCGTGAGGTAGCAGGGCGCCCGCCAGTTCAGCTACTGGCGGGCGCCATTCGCTGGGCCAACAGGGGGTCGGGATCCCAGGCGGGGGCGTAACAGCAGCTCAAGAGCAAGTCGTTCGCTTCGATTGACTGCGCCCCGCCGCTGATCAATCAACGCCAAGGGACGGGCGGCTGAGATCTCTGGTGTGGACAAGCCGGAGCCGTTGCTGAGGTTTCGTCGGCCCGGTGGCGGGCAGGCGCAGGAGTGCGCATCAGGGTGGAAGAGCCAAGGGCTGCCGAACGGTTCTGGGAAGGGATGCGGGAGGTGGCTGCTGCCGCTGCCCGGCATCAGGATCCCGACTTGTACCACTCGATCGTCAAGATCGGCAGAGCGGCGCTGGCCCAGGGCGTCGAGCTGGTGCCGTCGAGTGGGCAATTCCTGGAGTGCCCTGTGTGTGAGGTCCTGCCTGGTCAGCGGTGTGTCAACGTGCCCAAGCACCCTCTGGAGGACAACGTCCTTCATGTGGAGCGAACGGAATTGGCCGAGAAGGCGCTGAGGGGGGAGATCCCCTTCCCCATTCCCCTTCGCTGACGCCGCCGGGCCGGACCCGGAGGTGTCGCGAGGATCGTGCCGCTCACCGAAGCACTCGCGGAGTCCTGCGGGCGTCGGCGATTGACGGTTGGACGGCCGCGAGCGGATGATCCAGCGATGCGTTGCTTCGGTCAGCGAGCCGGGGCGCTGGCCTCATGGACATCATGATCGCCGTCGTGCGGTGGCTTCAGGGGAGCGGACGTCATGAAGTTTCTTCTCACGTCGTCGGGCATCTGTAACCCGAGCATCTCCGACGCGCTGGTCGACCTGCTGGGCAAGCCGATCGCCGAGTCCACGGCCCTGTTCATCCCCACCGGTGTCTACCCCTTCCCCGGCGGAGGAGAAAGGGCGTGGAAGGCGATTCACGGCCACGCCTCCATCCCGCTGTGCCAGCTGGGTTGGAAATCCCTGGGGATGTTGGAGCTCACCGCGCTGCCGACCATCCGAGAAGAGAACTGGGTCCCGGCGGTCCGGGAGGCAGATGCCCTCCTCGTCTGGGGTGGCGATGTGCTGTACCTGACCTACTGGCTGCGCCAGTCGGGCCTGGCTGGCCTGTTGCCGTCGCTGAGTGACACGGTCTATGTGGGGGTCAGCGCCGGGAGCATCGCGGTCACCCCGTACAACTGCGACTCCGAATTCGACAGGCAGTTCGTCCCTGATGGCAGCGACATGGCGCAGGGCGCTGATCGGGCGTTGGGGTTGGTGGACTTCACGCTGTACCCCCACCTCGATCATCCGGACATCGAGGACGTCACGCTGTCCCACATCCAGAAGTGGGCCTCCGGAATCCCGGTCCCGACGTACGCCATCGACGACAACACTGCCATCAAGGTGGTCGATGGCACCGTCGAGGTCATCTCCGAAGGCGACTGGAAACTGATCAACCCCTGACCGAGGCGTCCCATTAGCCGAGCCAGCCCTACAGGTCAGGTCAGCAACTCACGAATACAGCAGTCGGGGCCCGCTGGTGAGGATCACCGGCGGGCCTGTTCGTCTGTCGCAGGCGGCGAGGAGGCGTGACGGGCGGGCACACCGGCGGTACCGTCAGTGATGGCGCGAAGCCGTTGTAGAGGCCGGTGGTGCCGCCGCCCAGTCCAGTCCTCTACCTGGGGTGGCAGCTGTGACTGAACCATCGTTTCCTGGCCGGATGCGCCAGCTCCGCGCAGAGCGCGGCCTGTCCCTGCGCGACCTGGCCAAGCTCACCTACCACGGCAAGACGTACCTGCACGAGCTGGAAACCGGCGCGAAGATGCCCACCTCGCAGGCCGCACAACGCGTCGACGACGCCCTCCAAGCCGGCGGGGAGCTGGCCGCGCTCGCCGCGGTACGTCCGGGTATCCGACGCCGCGAGTTCGTCGCCGCCGCCGGCCTGGCCGCTGCTCTCCCGCACACCTTGCTCGCCCACGGCCGCCATGTTGGCAACGCCGTTCCCCGCCGGCTTGCTGATCGCACTGCCCGCCTGCGCCGGCTCGACAACTACCTCGGCGGTGCCGACACCCACCAGCTGTACAGGGCTGAGGTTGCTTCCACGACACGGCTGATTCAGGACGGTTCTTACAGCGAGGCAACCGGCAGGCAGCTGCTGGCGATTCTTGCCGAACAGGCGCAGTTGGCCGGGTGGGCGGCATTCGACGCTGGTGACCATCCGGACGCCGAGAGGCTTTATCGGATCAGCCTCGCCGCAGCCCGCGACGCCGAGGACCACGCGCTCACGGGCAACGGACTGGCGTTCCTGGCCTATCAGCAGCTCGCCAGCGGTGGCCGGGCGGCCGACACCGCCAGCGCGGCCTGCGATGCTGCTGGCACCACCGCTACGCCGAAAGTTCGGGTTCTGCTGAATCTGCGGGCCGCGTGGGCATTCGCTGTCACGGGTGACGCGACGGCCGCGGACCGGCACCTCGGCATCGGATTGACTTTCCTCGCCGAGCACGACGACCGGCCCGAGCCAGATTGGGTGTACTGGGTCGATCGCCTCGAAGGCGAGATCATGACGGGTCGGTGTTGGACGGTACTTCATCGGCCAGTCCGGGCGATCCCCCTACTGGAGCGCGCTCTGGGCACCTATTGCGACACGCAGGCCCGTGACAAGGCTCTCTACCTGTCGTGGCTTGCCGACGCCTATCTCGACGCGAACGAAATCGAGCAGGCCTGCCAAGCAGCCGGTAGCGCCGTCCGCCTCGCCGGCGGCGTCGGGTCCGTCCGTCCGGGTCAACGCCTCGACGCGTTCCTACACCGCCTGGAGCCGCACGCCGCGATGCCTTGCGTAGTCGACCTGCAGGCCCTCGCCGCAGCCGCGTCTACGCGTCCTCGACTGAGCGGCTCAACCACGTCAGGTACTCCGTAGAACCCTGCACGATCGGCACCGCGCTGAGTTGCGGGTTCGTCCAAGGATGCTGATCGAGAACGAACCGCTCCAGCTGCGGGTACCGCTCTGCCGTGGTGTAGAGCAGCACCTGCCACTCTTCGCCCGAGCCCTGCTCCCCGTGGTGCCAGAACACGCTCGTGACCGGGCCGATGACCTGCGCGCTGGCGGCGAGCCGAGCGCCGACTGCCCCTTCAGCAAGCCGCACGGCGGCGTCGCGCGTTTCGATGGCCGTTGACACCTGCAGGTAGCCGCTCACCCGCACACCCTAACGGCGCTGCTGTCCGCGGACAGCGCGGACAACCAGCGGACATTGTCAGTCTGGATCAGCCCGGCTGCCGGGGAGACGCTGTTTGCACAGGCAGCGTGCAGGACCCCGGCGAACGATGCCCGCACTGAGGCCGGGCCGCGTCCACGAGTGGAGGGAGCCGATCCTGATGAAGACCATCGTCGGGCTGTGGCGGAGGCTGTGGCACCGACCCGTACCCCAACGGCAGGCACCGATGTTCCTTGACATCGGCCAGCGCATTCAGGCCCGCGAGCAGGCCGCCGCCCGGGGGCGGGTGCGTGCGCTGGGCCGGCAGCGGCGGGCGGAGCACCTGTACGACGGGCTGACCCGTTGACCGCCCGGACGATGCCCGGCCCGGGCACCCGGCTGTCGGTGCGGCCCGGCGAGTGGAAGCCCGGCCCCGACGGCGATGGCCACACCTACCACGACATTGTCGTCGTCTCCGTCCACGAGTCCCACGAGCCCGCCTACTGGTGGGTGTACGGGCACGGCCCTGAGTGCTCGTGGGAGTCCGCCGACTGCACACAACCGTGGTGCTTCGAGGTGCTGGTCGACCTTGACGTCCTGGCCGCGACCGCCGCGGGTGAGCGGCCGTGAAGGCGTCGGCGCTCGCCCGCCTGGCGGAACGCTGGCAGCGGACCCTCGTCGAGCACCAAGGCGTGGGTGGCCGCTGCCCGCGCTGCCGCACCGTCGCCCGGTGCCGCGAATGGGCGGAGGCCTTCGGGCAGCTCATCGCCTACGACCTCCCGCTATCCCGATAGACCCCTCACCCAACGACCAGCCGCACCCGACGGCCGGCGGACAAGAAGGAGCGACACCGTGGAGCAGCTCAATTTCGTCAAGCCCGCTCAGTGCGAGAGTGGCACCTCGAACTGTGTCGAGGTCGCCATCGACGCCAAGCTCAACCGGATTGTCCGGAGTTCCCAGCGGCCGGGTGAGCAGGTCATGTTCGACCAGACCGAGTGGGCGACGTTCGTCGCCAGCGTGCAGGCCGGTCAGACCTTCTGACCGATGGAGGGGCCGGCCAGCACCATGCCTGGTCGGCCCCTCCCGGCCGGCGAGTTGCGGTGCGAGGGCTACGTGCCCGGATCCCCGTCGATGGCACCGTCGAGGTCATCTCCGAAGGCGACTGGAAACTGATCAACCCCTGACCCGAGACGTCCCTTGAGCCGGGCCAGTGAAGTCAAGGCCGCCTGCGCCCCTTCCTGATCACCGCGACGAACACGCCGGCGCAGACAACCGAGCAGGCGCCCATGACTGTCGCCGCGAACGGATCACCTCTCGGGCTCGCCAGGATGCTCACGGAGGTCATTCCGAGCACGATGGCGAGCATGGGCAACACAACCCGTACGGCACGACGGTGATGACGTTGGTTGTGCGCGAGGTTGATCCGACGTTGCTCGGGGCTGAGCTTCTTCGCCCACGGGGTGTGGAAGGGCCAGTTGGCGATCCAGATTATTGCGGCCAACCCCGCAAGGGGCACCAGCGCGACGGTGATGGCTTTGAGGAGCATGTTCTACCTCCAGACGCCCTCAGCCCTGACCGCAAGGTGTTGGTAAGGGTCTTGATCAAGGGTGTGGGGTGATGGTGACGGGTGAGCCGGCGGTCTGTAAAGCGGCGCCGTCGGGGTGGCCAACCAGGTGATCGAGGAGGCTACGGTTGGCGGGCATGGGGAGACGTTCGAAGGTTCGGCTGTCGCTGGGTGCCGGCACGGCGCGCAAGGTCAGGGCGGCGGTGCTCGCGTCACCCGTGCTCTTCGTGGCGGGTGTCCTGATCTGGATGCCCGCTGACCTGATCGTCGAGTCCCTCACCGAGGACCCCGTCAACGTGTGGGGCTCGCTGGTGCCGCACCTGTTTGTCGCGGTCGGGTTCATGCTCGGCGTGTACATCGTGGGGGCGGTCGGTCTGGCGATACTGGCGGTGATCCCCTACGCCTGGTGGCTGGACGGGACGCTGCTCGGCGAGCGCCGGTGGCTCCGGCCGAGGTGGGTGGACCTCTCGACGGCGGATGTCAGCTCACGCGACGACCCGCGACGTGATGTCGTGTCGGTGCTGGTCGCCCACTCCGCGGAGTCGGGGATTGTGCTGAAGCTGCCCGTCAGTCAGGGAGGGAGCAGCCTGCCGTCGGCGGAACTGATCGCGTTGGCAGATGCGCTGACCGGTGCGAGGGTAAGGGACGACTCGGACGACGCGGCCTTCGCGATCGCCGATCGTCTGCGCGGCATGGCAGCACGGCACGACGCGCGGGCGCACGCGTAGCGACACGGACCACGCGACAAGCCCCCCTTCTCCCGTAGCTCAACCCGGTTTGACGTTCGCGCTTGCGTATGCCAATAATAGTTGGCATGAGCCAAGGTGAGGTATGGGAGCTGAGCGGTGACCGGCTGGTCGAGGTCCTCGCCACGCTGGCCAGCCCGCACCGACTGCGCGTGCTCGCGGCGCTGACCGACGGACGCACGTACGTCTCGCAACTCGCCCGTGACCTGGGCATCAGCCGGGCCCTGTTGCAGGTGCACCTCAAGAAACTGGAGAAGGCCGGGCTGGTCACCGCGCACCTGGAGTTGTCCCCGGACGGCAAGGCACTCAAGTACTACGAGGCCACCCCGTTCTCACTGCACCTCACGCCCGACGTGGTGGCGGTCGCCGCCACGACCCTGAGCACCGCCGGAGACGGCGACGCCGCACCCAAAGGAAACAGTTAGATGGACATCGCCGCTTCGGTTTTCCTCATCGTCATCGCCGCCGTGGTCATCGCGGCCATCTGGTATGCCGGCGTCCGCAAGCGGGTCGCCGTCTCCGGTGAAATGCAGCGGCAGTACGCCGAACAGGCCGCCGAAACGCAGCGCCTGCTCGCCGACATGGGCGCGCAGCTGGCCGATCTGAACCGGCGCACCACGGAGATGCACCGCATCCTCAAGGACGCCGAATGACCGCCCTGGGCCTCAGCCCGCCGGTCACGCTGGTCAACGTCCCCAACGCCATCACCGCCGTCCGCACGGCCATCTCGGTGGCGCTCGCCGTGGCGGCGCTGACCCACCGCAGCGTCCACCTGCTCGTCGCCGCGTACCTGATCTATTGGATCGGCGACATCCTGGACGGCGCCGCCGCCCGGGCTTTCATGCAGGAGACGCGCACCGGCGCGGTCTTCGACATCGTCGCCGACCGGGCCTGCACCTCGGCCTGCGCTGCCGCGCTGGTCGTGCTGCGGCCCGACACCGCTCTGCCGGTCGCGGTGTTTCTGGTCCAGTTCATGGTCGTCGACCAGTTGCTGAGTCTGATGTTCCTGCGCTGGCCGCTGCTGAGCCCGAACTACTTCGCCAGCGTCGACCGCCGCATCTACTGGTGGAACTGGTCGCCCCCGGCGAAGGCGTTGAACACCGCCGCGGTGGTGATCCTGGCGATCGTCGCGCCGACGGCCGTGGCCGTCACGTTCGCCCTCGCGGTCGCCGCGGTGAAGGTCGTCTCGTTGGTCTGCGCCGCCAAGCTGCCGGCGGGCCTGCCGCACACCCGGCCATGATTGCCGTCCTGACGGCTGCCGCCGTCGGGCTCCTGTCGGCCTTCCTGCCGTTCACCCCGGCCGAGCCGTACCTGATCGCGGCGGTGGCGACGACCGGCGCACCGTCGGTGGCGCTGGGAGTCGCCGCAGCGGCCGGTCAGACGGCCGGCAAGGTCCTGATCTTCCTCGCCGCCCGCGGCGCGATCCACTCGTCCTGGCTGCAAGGCCGGCTGCGCAGGCGCACACCCACCGTACGGGAGCCAGCCGGCCGGCTGGCGACGATGCTCGCCCGTCCGAAGGCGGCCGGGGCGCGACTTGTCGAGGTGATGGAACGCCCCCGCCAGGCCACCGGGCTGCTGCTGGTCAGCGCGGTCACCGGATTTCCGCCGCTGCTGGCCGCCAGCGTCTACCTGGGTCGCACACCCATGCGTTCCGCGGCCTTCGCGGCGACCTGCCTGCTGGGCCGGACGATTCGGTTCGTGGCGATCGCGCTGGCCCCGCACGTCGCCGGCTTCTGAGCAGCCGCCCCGCAGCGGGCGTCACCGGGCCCGAACACTTCCGGACGTGGCCGTCGACCGGAGCCGTTGCCCGCGCGGCGTCGGCCACTGACTGACCACACCGACGTCGAGAACGGCCGGGCGGCTCCGTCTCAGGAAAGGATGCGGTCACCGGGGCCGCACCGGACCAGGGAGATCCAGCATGGCGATCCAGCGGATGGACAACGTCCTCATCGTTGTCGAAGACCTCGACGCTGTCATTGCGTTCTTCGTGGAGCTGGGCATGGAGTTGGAGGGCAGAGGGCCGGTCGAGGGACGGTGGGTGGAGCGTGTCATCGGGGTCGACGACGTCCGACAGGAGGTCGCGATGCTGCGGACCCCGGATGGCCAGGGCAAGGTCGAGCTGGCGATGTTCCACACGCCGACGGCCATCAGCCCCGAGCCGAGGGACGCACCGGCGAACACGCTCGGCATTCGTCGCATCATGTTCGCCGTCGACGACATCGAGGACGTCGTCGCCCGCCTGCGTGCCCGTGGCGCGGTCCTCGTCGGTGAGCTGGAGCGGTACGAGGACATCTTCCGGCTGTGCTACGTCCGTGGTCCCGAGGGCATCATCGTCGGGCTGGCCGAACAGCTCAGGTGAAGCCCGGCGGGGTGTGGTCAGCTCCGGCACGTCGTCGCTCACGTACCCGTAAGCCGGACCGGCGGCGGTCAGGTACCGGAACCACGCCGCCCCGACCGGCCGGCCCGCCGGCTCTGTCGCGACCATCCCGAAGTTGTGGGGGTGGGAAGGCGACGCGACCCCCGTGGGGAAGGCGCTCAGGCGACCAGGGTGCCGCCGTCGACGGTCACCACCGTGCCGGTGGCATAGGTCGCCCGGAGCAGATAGACGAACGCCTCGGCGACCTCCTCCGGCTCGCCCACCCGACCGAGCGGCAGTGACCCGCTGAGCTGGGCGTACATCTGCTCTCGGGTTTCCTCCGGAAGCGGGTCCCAGAGCGGCGAGCGGATCACGCCGGCGGAGACGGCGTTGACCCGGATCGGGGCGAGTTCGACGGCGAGCGCGCGGACCAGCGCGTCGATCGCCCCGGTGATGCTGGCCGCCACCGACCAGCCGGCGCTCGGCCGGTGGTTGGCGGTGCCGGTGGTGAGGGTGATCGACCCGCCCGGGCGCAGGTGCGGCAGTGCCGCGTTGACCGCTGACAGGGAGCCGAAGTAGCGCAGGTCGAAGGCGGTGCGGGCGGCGGCGAGGTCGAGGGCGTCGACGGACATCAGCGCGAGCGGCTCACCGGCGGTGTAGACGAGGTGGTCGAACGGCCCGAGGCCCTGGAACAGCCGGACCACGTCGCCGGGGTCGGTGAGGTTGGCGACGTACCCCTGGGTGCCGGTCGGCAGGGTCGCCAGGGCGCGGTCGACGCTGCGCTGGTTGCGGGAGGCGACCACGACTTGGGCGCCCTCGCGGGCGGCCCGGGTGGCGGTGGCGAGCCCGATTCCCGAGGTTCCGCCGAGTACGACGACACGCTGGTCGCTGAGGTTCATGATCGTGTCCTTCCGGGGTTCGTGGTGAAGACGGTTCCCACCATGCGTCGACCACGACGCCCGCGTCCAAGACCTCTTCCACCTGCTGTGATACCCGATGAGCATGAAGCCGGTGGGTATCGTGGAACGATCAGCAACCGAACCGGACGGGGACCGGATGGACGTCGATCTGCGCAAGCTGCGCTACTTCGTGGCGGTCGCCGAGGAGCTGCACTTCGGTCGGGCCGCCGCGCGGCTGCACATCGCCCAGCCGGTCCTGTCACGCCAGATCCGAGCCTTCGAGCACGAACTCCGCGCGGAGCTCTTCGTCCGGGATCGTCGCTCCACCGTGCTGACCGACGCCGGCCGTCAACTCCTGACCGACGCTCGTCCGCTGCTGGCCTCCGCCGAGGCACTGCACCGGCGGGTGCAACGTGCCGCGCACGGCAGACCGACGTTCACCATCGCGTTCATGCCCGGCATCATCGTCACCGCCGAGGCTCGCGCGATCGCCGACCTGCACCCCGACCTGTCCGTCGGTGTCGTCCGAACGTCCTGGAACGACCAGGCCGAGGTGGTACGCGAGGGGCGCGCCGACGTCAGCTACGTGCGGCTTCCGGTTGACCGGCGCGGCCTGAGCCTGCGCCCCCTGTTCACCGAACCCCGTGTCGTGGTCCTGCCTCACGAGCACCGCCTGGCCGGGAAGGAGTCGATCGACCTGGCCGAGCTCGTCGAGGAGCGGCTGCTCCAGGACCCGGACGCGGTGCCCGAGTGGCGGGACCTGCCAAACCGTCCGACGGATCCCGACCCCCGCCCGCGGCCCGAGCTGAACTCCGTCGAGGAGAAGCTGGAACACGTCGCCGCGTACGCCGGGATGGTGATCCTTCCGCTGTCGACCGCGACGTTCTACACCAGGCCGGACGTCGTCCATGTGCCCGTCGGCGACCTCGGGCACAACCAGGTGTGCCTGGCCTGGGCCGAGGACGACCGGTCGCCGCTGGTGCGGGAGTTCGTCGAGATCGCCGCGCGGCAGGCGCAGGCGTGAGCGACGGCGCCCTGGTGGATCTACGTCCCCGTCATCCTCGGGAGCAACTACGTGAAGCAGTACCTGGTTGACGACCTGCCCGTGGTGGTCAACGCCGCGCTCACCCTCGTGCTCGGCGGCACCCTCTTCCTGATCATCACTGTGGCGTACCGCAGGGTGAGACGCGACGACCGCCAGCAGCGCCGACGCGGCGCACCGCGAGGCCGCGCACTGGCCGGGGTTCTCGTTACGCTGAGGGCATGTTCCGTGCGGCTCGGCCCGACGACCTGGCGCAGATCATCCGCCTGTACCGGCAGCTGAACCCGGACGACCCGGTGCTGGACGATGACACCGGTGCAACGGTCCTCCGGCAGATCCTCGGCTCACCGGGGCTGCACCTGTTCGTCCTCGAAGTGGACGGGGCCGTCGTCGCCTCGACGTACCTCAACGTCATCCCCAACCTGACCCGGTCGGCGTCGCCGTACGCCGTCATCGAGAACGTCGTCGTGGAGGAGTCGCGGCGACGCACCGGTCTGGGTCGCCAGATCATGGCCGACACGCTCCAGGCCGCATGGGATGCGGGCTGCTACAAGGCAATGCTGATGACGGGCTCGCGCGACCCCGCGACGCACGGCTTCTACCGCGCCTGTGGGTTCTCGGCCGACGTCAAGACCGCGTATCTCGCCCGACCACCCGCCTAGGAGTGCCGGGCAAAGGTCTCCCGCAGCGCCGGATCCAGTGGCCGGCCGGTCGTCGGCTCGATGAACAGGTCGGCGAGCAGGAGATCGGCGAGGTAGCTGGGGTTGACGCCCGACTCCTTGCGGCCGAGGGCCTGGAGCGTGCCGCCGAGTCGCAGGGCGGCCTTCGCCGCGCCGGCCGGCAGCCGGGTGACCCGACGGCGTCGGCCGACCGCCTCGGCGATGCGCCCGATCATGTCGGCCCAGGTGAGGTTCTCGTCGGCGACCGGGATGTCCGCGCCGTTGGCCTGCTCCAGGGCGTCGGTCGCGACCTCGGCCACGCTGCGGGCCGACGCTGCGGCGCTCCCGCCGGTCGGCGCGACCAGAGGTGTACGCGAGCGCGCCCACCGGTCCAGCGGCCCGGCCCAGTTCGGCAGCCGGTCACCGGCCCGACCGAAGACGAAGGGCAGTTCGAGGACGGCGACCGGCAGATCCGTGCCGGCTGCGTCGCGCCCCTCGCGGGCCTGCTCCAGCCGGCAACGGATGTACGTGTGACGCTCGGCGAGCCGCCACTGCGGATGCAGCCGGTCGAAGTAGGTGTAGTACGAGCCCATCACGACCCCGCGGGTGAGACCCTCCAGGCGGGCGGCGGTGAACAGGCGTACCACCGGCTCGACGTTGTCGCGGCGAAACTGCGGATAGATCGGCTTGGGCAACGGCCGCTGCTCTTCGGTGCGGGTGGCGTACACGACACCGTCGTGACCGGCGAGCAGCGGCCGCAGTTCCTCGATCGAGGCGGACCCGACATCGAGCAGGTGGTCGACGCCCGGGTGGGCGGTTCGCGCCACCGTGGTGGTGGCGTGGCCGCGCTCGCGCAGCACGTCCACGACATGAGCGCCGATCAGGCCACTGCCACCCACCACGAGAATTCGCACGGTGCATCGTCCACTCTGGAACCGGGTACTTGTCAAGCGTCGGCGGAAACCACCGTCCGGGCGCGGGTCACTGCTTGTTCTTCGCGACGTTGTAGATGTCCAGGACGTCGTCGTCGAAGTAGGGGCCGTACATGTTGCCGGAGAACTTGTACGACATCACCGAGTTGACGTACCCGAATCGGAGGGCGTTGTCCCAGGCCCGCAGGAACGGGCCGCCGCTGGCGCCACGGTTGAGCGGGCAGTCCTTCAGCTTGACCCGCTGCACGCCGGCGGCCTTGATGTTGCCCTGGTCGTAGTACTGCGACAGGCCGTCGTAGGGGGCCTCGGCCGGATAGCCGAGCAGCAGCGCCGAGAGCGTCTTGGACTTGTTGACGCTGAGCCCCTGCCCTCCGGTGACGTGCACGAGCCGGTCACCGTCGAGCGGGAACATGGTGACGAACGCGAAGTCCCACCAGAGGTAGCCCCAGTCGACCCAACCCTCGACCGAGGTGAACTCCTTGGCGAACCAGAGGCCGTGCACCTCCTCGCCGTCGGTGTACTCCGGCGCGTACGCCCAGTTGTCGTACCAGACGGACCCACCGTTACCCGGGTGTACGCAGTGCCCGGCGGTGGACACCATGTTCGCCTGCGGATTGTTGATCGTTCCGCCGGAGCAGAAGTAGTCCTCGTTGTTGTGGGTGTAGAAGACCCGACCGACGCCGGGTGAGGCGTTCACCGCCTGGGTCTGGTGGCTGGTGCCTCCCGTGGCCGCGCTCACGTCGGCTGTCGAGGATCGTGGCGGCGCGGGTGTCGCCACGTCACGGGGCGCACCGATTCGGCCGGGGCGGTCGGCGGCTTCACCGTCGGGAGCGTCGACCCCCTCCGGCATGGGGGCGGGGCGTGCCGCCCGCATCCGTTCCGGCGTCCAGTAGGCGTTTCCCGCGGACGCCGCCGTGTCCGCGTCGGTGGGCACCCGCCCGCGGATGGTGGCGCGGGCCTCGGTGACGGTCGCGGACGCGGCGGGCGAGCGGTCTGCGGCGGGAGCCGCCCGGGCCGGCGTCTGAGCGGTGGCGAGAGTGGTGAGCAGCATGATGCCCACCGAGACGAATCCGAGTTGCCGGCGCACGGGACCTCCTGGGGTCGGCGGTCGGAGTCGGTACGCTCCGACGTCGCACGGCCCACGCTAGGTGCGACCTACCGATCCACAGTGGTCCAGTCGTGTACGGTCAGTGACGGTTGCCTGACTGCGACACCCACCACCTCGTGCCTGAGAACTTCTCACGAACGTGGCACGGGATGCGACGAACGGGGGAAAGGATGCCGGAGCCGCGCGCCTTCTGGCTGGATGAGCAGTTCGACCGGGAGCACGGCACCGACGGGCGGGGACGCTACGAGGCCGAGGTGCTCAGGCGGATCGACGAGTTCACCGACACCTGGGGTGACATCGCGCCGGTCGAGTTCGCGGCGACAGCCTGGCGGCTGGGCAGTGAGCTGTCGCCCGGCTTCGTCCGCTGGCATCGGCGGATCGTGTCGGCGACCTGCGCGCGAAGCCCCTGGGACGGCAGCATGGTCTGCGCCGTGACGGTGGTCTCCGGCTGGCCGGCCGAGCTGACCTGGACCAAGCAGTGGCAGCGCGACCGTGGCTGGCGGGACTGGCCCCAGCTGTTCGGCCAGTTCACCACACCCACCGAGCAGGATCAGACGCGAAGCCCGCACCTGCGGGCAATGCTCCAGGTGGAGGCTCCGCTCCCGCTCGACGATCTGCCGCCCGCCCCGGACGGTCCGGACGACTCCGTGACGGTCACCGCGCGCCGAGCCGTGGGGGTGCTGGTCCGGGAGCTCAACGACCTCCTCGCGCCGATGATCGGTCAGCTGGAGGCAGGGGTGCCGGCGGGCTCCTGAGCCCGCACCCGAGGCGAGGGCGAACAGGACCGGGGCGGGCGATGGTCATCGCCCGCCCCGGAATCCCGCTCTGGATCAGCGGGCCGGCCCGGCCACCGACCAGGCCGGGCACTCGCCGATCAGCCAGTCAGGACGAACCTCTCCCAGGAACCGACCGACGTACGGTTGGCGATCAGCGCCCCGGCCCCGGCGTTCTCGGCGGCCACGATCTGGTTGTTGGCCAGAGCCCGCAGACCGACGGTCCCGTCGGAGTTGGTGATGATCTGGAACGTCTCCCACGGCCCGATCGTCGTGCGGTTCGCGATCAACGGGTTGGCGCCCGCGTTGTCGGCGCAGACGTACAGGCCGTTGGCCCGCGACCGGAGGGCGATGTTGCCGTTGCCGGCGTCCACCCGGTCGAACTGCTCCGTCGACGAGACGCTGGCCTTGTTGGCGATCAGCGGGTTGGTGCCGACGGCCGACACGTACTGGTTGTTGACCTGCGCCCGCAGCGTGATCCCCCCACTGGGGGTGGTGGTGCCGGTGGTGAAGGTGAACGCGTCGACGTCGAACAGGTTGCCCGAGCCGCCCTTGAACACCAGGTACAGCGTGGTCGACGAGGCGGGCGGGTTGCTGATCGCGCCGGACACCTCGGTGAAGGTCTCCCAGCTACCGGTCACCGGCACCGTGACGGTGCCCAGCAGGCTGCCGGTGGCGGACCCGGCACGAACCTCGATGGTGCCGCCCGCGCCGGCCGAGGAGACCCGCGCGGTGAACCGGGTCGCGTTGGACAGGTTGTACGGCTGGTACGAGATCCAGTCGTTGTTCTCGATGAACCCGGCCGTGCGGCCACCCTCGGCGTTGGTGTGGTCGGTGGCCTGCACCCCGGACTGGGCGCTGAAGTGCTCACCCTGCCGGTGCTTCGGTTGCAGGGTCCGGATGCTGTGCGTGGTGAGCCCACCGTTGTCGGTGTAGGCGGCGTCGAAGACTCCGTAGATGTTGGCCGCGGAGTCGTGCTCGCCGTCCGTCGGGACGGTGATCGTGCCGCTGCAACCGTTCTTCGAGGTGATCTGGTGGGCGTGGCTGTCGTGGCCCAGCGCGTACGTCAGGCTCACCTTGGAACAGTCGATCGTGCCGTCCTGCGGGTCGCTCACCGAGATCTGATACGGCACCGTGTCACCGAAGGTGAACAGCTGCCCGTCGGTGGGCGAGGTGAGCGTCACCGTCGGAGCGGTGTTGCCCACGGTGACGACCAGGCTCGCCGTGCCGGACAGGCCGGTCGGGTCGGTGACCTTCAGGGTGGGGGAGTAGGTGCCGTTCGTGGTGTACGTCTTCGTCGGGTTGGCCGCCGTCGACGTGGTGCCGTCGCCGAACGTCCACAGGTAGCTCAGCGCGCCGCCCTCCGGGTCGGAGCTGCCGGCCGAGGAGAACGCGATGGTCAGCGGGCTGGGCCCCGAGGTGGGGTTCGCCGAGGCGACCGCGATCGGGCTGCGGTTGCCACCACCGATGTACTCGATCCGGAAGAGCGCCTGGTTGTTCGAGCCGGTGCCGTAGTCCAGCACGTAGAGCGCGCCGTCCGGGCCGAAGGCCATGTCCATGACCTGCGTGCCGCTCCACGGGAAGTTGGAGATCTCCCCGCGCGAGCCGTCGGAGTTGACCGCGATGGCCTTGATCCAGCGTCGGCCGTACTCGCCGGCGAAGAACTGGCCGTTCAGCGACGACGGGAACTTGATGCTGGAGTTGAGAGAGGCGTCGTACCGGTAGACCGGCCCGCCCATCGGTGACTCCGAGCCGCTGCCGAACTCCGACGGCGAGCCGGAGTCGCCGGCGTACTTGATCCAGGCCGCCCTGGCCGCCGGCAGCGTGCCGAGCCCGGTGTTGCGGAACGAGTTGTTGGTCGGCCCGCCCGAGCAGTTGTACTTGGACTGCGACGGCCCGGACGGGAAGGTGTATTCATTGTATGTTTCGGTGCTGGTGTTGGCGCCCGTGCAGTACGGCCAGCCGTAGTTGCCCGGCGACGCGATGCGGTTGAACTCGACCTGACCGGAGGGGCCGCGGCTGGAGTTCGTGGAGCCGGCGTCGGGGCCGTAGTCGCCGAGGTAGACGACGCCGGTGGCCTTGTCGACGCTCATCCGGAACGGGTTGCGCAGGCCCATGGCGTAGATCTCCGGGCGGGTGCCCGACGTGCCGGGGGCGAACAGGTTGCCCGACGGGATGGTGTACGTGCCGTCCGCCTGCGGCTTGATCCGCAGCACCTTGCCCCGCAGGTCGTTGGTGTTGCCGGACGTGCGCTGGGCGTCGAACTGCGGGTTGCGGTTGGTCCGCTCGTCGATCGGCGCGTAGCCGGACGACTCGAACGGGTTGGTGTCGTCGCCGGTGGTCAGGTACAGGTTGCCCGCGGCGTCGAAGTCCAGGTCACCGCCGACGTGGCAGCACTGCCCACGGTCGTTGGCGACCTGGAGCACGATCTTCTCGCTGCCCAGGTTGAGCGTGTCGTCGCTGTTCAGGGTGAACCGGGACAACCGCAGGTGTCCCTTCCACCGGTCCCAGTCGGACTGCGAGCCGGTGGTCGGGGCGTCCCCGGACGGGGTGCTCAGGGTGGGCGAGTAGTACAGGTAGATCCACCGGTTGGTGCTGAAGTTGGGGTCGACGGCGACGCCCTGCAACCCCTCCTCGTCGTGGGTGTAGACGGACAGGGTGCCGGAGGTCTTGGTGTTGCCGGCCACGTCGGTGACCCGCAGGACGCCGTTGCGGGCGGTGTGCAGCACCGAGCGGTTGGGCAGGACGGCCAGGGACATGGCCTCACCCAGCTCGGCCGAACCGGTGGCGAGTTTGACCTGCTGGTAGTCGGAGGCGGGGATGACCGCCGCCTGCGCGGTGGACGGTGCGGCCACAGCCAGGGCCACGCTCGCGACGGTGGTGACCGCCGCCACGAGGACCCGGGGCCAGCGCCGGGGGTACGAGAGCATGATCGTCCTTTCTCGACGATCGGGGCCGGGCACGCGGGGGCGCACCACGACCGGGAGGGGGTGGTGAGGTGGGTCGAGGTGCGCTCAGCCGGTGACGAGGTCGAACTTCTCCCACTGACCGATGGAGGTCCGGTTGGCGATCAGGGGGGAGGCGCCCGCGTTGTCGGCGGCGACGTAACGGTTGTTCACCGTGGCCCGCAGGCTCACCGTGCCGTCGGAGTTGCGCACGAGCTGGAAGGTCTCCCAGGCGCCGGCGCTGGCCCGGTTCGCGATCAGCGCGGCGGCACCGGCGTTCTCGGCGGCGACGAACTGCCCGTTGCTCTTGGCGCGCAGCGCCACGTTGCCGTTGGCGAGGTTGACCAGGTCGAACCGCTCGGTGGTGCCGACGGCGCTGCGGTTGGCGATCAGCGCCGTGGTGGCGTTGGGCGCGCTCACGTACTGGTTGTTGGCCCGGGCCCGCAGGGTGGAGCCGCTCGGCGGCGGGGTCGTCGTGCGCGGCGAGCAGTCGGCCGTCACGGAGCCCGCGGCGACCTGGAGACCACCGAGCAGCATCCGGGTGAAGTTCGGGTCGGTGTACGACGCCTCGGTGTGCCCGAGGCCGGTGTACCAGGCCCGCCCGCCGCCGTACGCCTTGCACCAGGTGATCGGGTGGTCGCCGCTCATGTTGCCGCCGCTGTAGGACGACTCGTCGAGGCTGGCCAGGACCCGTGCGCTGGACCGGGGGTTGGTGCGGTAGTTGTACCACTCGTCGGAGCGGACCCAGGTGTCGCTCAGGTGGGCGGTCGACGGGTTCGTCCGGTCCTCGATCTTCACGGTCGCGGTCTGGATCGCCGGGTGCGAGTCGAACCACGCCCCGACCAGCGAGCCGTACCACGGCCAGCTGTACTCGGTGTCGGCGGCGGCGTGCACGCCGACGTAGCCGCCACCGGCCGCGATGTACGACTCGAAGGCCGTCTGCTGGCTGGCGTTGAGGACGTCACCGGTCGTCGACAGGAACACCACCGCCTGGTACTGGGCCAGGTTGCTGGTGGTGAACTGGGCGGCGTCCTCGGTCGAGGTCACGGTGAAACCGTTGGCGGAGCCGAGCTGCTGGATCGCGGCGATGCCGTTCGGGATGGACGAGTGCCGGAAGCCGGCGGTCTTGCTGAACACCAGGACCTTGGTCAGGGGTGCCGCCGAGGCCGGCGTCGGAAGGGCCACCAGGCTGGTCAGAAACACGGCCAGGGCGGTGACGAGTGCTAACAGACGGGGGCGGGAACGCATGGTCTTGCTCCTCTGCTGAGCGTCGGCCCGGGCGCGCACGTCACGAAGCTGTGCGGGCTCGCCGGGGCCGAGGTGGCGGTGGTACGGAGCCGGGCCGCCGATGCTCGGCTGAGATGGTGCGGGGTGGTGCCGTGCGGGTGGGATCGTCCCTGCGGGGGAGTGCGCGACGCTGCGCCGTGCGGGTTGCCGTGCCGGTGCTCCCCGCCCGCCGAGGGGGGAGCGTCGCTGCCGACAGCGCCAGGGGACGGCTGGCGCGGGGGCGGCGACCAAACGCGATCGCACCGCCGAGGAGCCCGACCTACCAGAATGGACGGTCAGGCGGCATCGACTTCTATCGCTGACGCAGTAAACCTCCGATGTCTACGCTCCGTCAAGCCCGCGCCCGCCGACGTCGACCAGCCGGGAAGGCTGTCGCACACGACGCGCGGCCCGGGTGCCGACGGCGGGCAGAGCGGTGGAGGTCGGCCGCGATGGCCGGGCCGCGGTCAGCCCCGGCCGGACGAGGCAGGATCGTGTGTGCCTCTGGTGGCCATCAGGATGAGGTCGGCGATGGCGTCCGGGTGGGTCACCATGGCGAGGTGCGAGGAGTCGACCTCGATCGTCGTCGCGTTCATCCGGTCGGCGAGAAACCGCTCCAGCTCCGGCGCGGTCGTGCGGTCCTGCGTCGAGATCGAGTAGTAGCAGGGCCTGTCCCGCCAGGCGGCCGTCGTCGTGCGGCCCTGGAAGAGGTCCTTGGCGATCGGGCCCTGCACGGCGTACAGGGAGCGGGCGCGGGCTTCGTCGACCCCACCGGCGAAGTCGGTCAGGAACGCGCTCTCGCTCAGCTGCGCGTACCCGTCGTGGTGCACGAGACCGGCGTTCGCCGGCGGCGTGGGAAACCTCGCCGCGAGCGCGGTGAAGTCCTCACCGGCGTCCGGCGCGCGGGCCGCGACGTACACCAGGGCGCTGACCGCCGGGTGGTTGCCCGCCTCGCTGATGATCGTGCCGGCCCAGGAGTGGCCCACCAGCACCGTCGGCCCGTCCTGGCGGTCGAGGGCCCGGTTGGTGGCGGCGACGTCGTCGGCCAGGGAGGTCAGCGGGTTCTGGACGGCGGTGACCGTCAGCCCGGCCCGCTGCAGGAGCGGGATGACGTCCGACCACGAGGAGCCGTCGGCGTACGCGCCGTGGACCAGGACGACGTTGCCGGCGGGCTTGGCCGGGGACGTGTCGCTCATCGGACCCCCTCGACGTGACGGCTTCCGCCTGCCACTCTTCCCCACCCCGGTCGGGTCGGTGGGCCGAACGCCGAGGATTGGCGTCAGCGCGCCGGGTCTGGTGCGAGGGCTCCCCAGTCCAGGCGGCCCCGGTAGAGGCGGCGCAGGACGAGCCAGCTCACCGAGAACGGGATGAACCCCATGGCCACGACCCCCAGCACGTCGGCCCCGACCACGTCGAAGACCGATCCCACGTCACCGAAGAGTTGCGCGACGGTCTGGAAGGCGACGTGGAAGCCGATGCCCGCCCAGATGTCGCCGGTGGCGGCACGGAAGGCACCGAGCAGGAGCGCGAAGACGAGGAAGAGCGCGAGTCGGTCGACGGACCGGGCGGCGCCGGTGAGGAACCCGAACAGGGTGAACAACCCGGCCTGCCCGACGACCGCCTGCCACGCCGGCAGCCGGGTGGCGAGGTTGTGTTGCAGGTAGCCCCGGAACACCAACTCCTCGGGCAGCGCCTCCTTGAGGAAGACGAGCACGACCAGCAGCGCCGCCACGCGCGCGGCGTCCCCGACGGACGTCCGGACGCTGATCTCGACCCAGCCGAGGCCGAGGCAGAGCGCGAAGCCGAGGGCGGCGGGGACCAGCCAGCAGGCCATGCCGAGCAACAGACGCCGCCAGCCGGCCCGCAGTGAGGGCAGGCCGAGGCCGGTCCAGGGGCGGCGGTCGAGCAGGCGCCGGGCGGCCACCACCAGGGGTACGACGAGCACCGTGGTGAGGACGGCCCCGACGGCATGGGTCAGACGGTCGTAGTCGCGGTCGAGAAGCGCCCCGAGCAGCAACCACACCAGCACGGTGCCGACGGACACGACGAGGATCCGCCAGGGCAGGGCGAGACGGGGTCGGGCGCTCACCACGCGCAGCGTAGCCAGCGGCGTCAAGAACGGGCCGTCACCGGCCGAGGACGAGGTAGGCGAGGCCCAGCACACCGCGGTAGCCGTCGACGTACTCGCGCAGGCGGTCGTCGAGTTCCGCGCGGACGTCGGCCGCCCGGGGGTCCTCCGGGTAGCTGAGCAGCCACTCCTGACGGCCCGCCAGCCAGGTGGACTCGAAGTCGTCCCACTCCCGTTGGTCGGCGGTGCTCAGGTGCAGCACCCGCCAGCCGCGCTCACGGGCGGCCTCGACGAGCGCCGGGAGGGTCGTGACGTCCGCTCCGAAGGTCTGCTCGATCGCCGACGTGGGGGGACGTTCCCAGTACGCGTCACCGAAGAGGAGCCGGCCACCTGGTCGCACCACGGCGGCGAGCGCGTCGAGCGCGGCCCGGGTGTCGCCGAAGGCGTGCGCCGAGCCGATGCAGAGGACGCGGTCGGCCGGCTCCTGCCAGGCCGCCGCCTCTCCCATGACGAAGGTGACGTGTCGGTTCAGCGACCGATCCGCGGCCAGCCGCCGCCCCCGGTCCAGTGCGTCGCCGTCGGTGTCGACGCCGACGCCCCGCGTCGCCACCGGCCCGGAGACGCCCCCGGCGGCGACCGCGCGCAGCAGCAGCTCACCCCAACCGCAGCCGAGATCGAGGACGCGCGCGCCGGGGCGGACGTCGAGTCGTTGCAGCAGCAACGCCGCGTGCTCCTGCGACAGGGGGGTGTTCCAGCGCATCCGGGCGTAGCGGCTGGCGGCGAGGTGGTCGGCTGATTGCATCCGTCGAGGGTGCCATGTCGTGATCGTCGCCGTGCGCCGTGTCCGGTGCCCACGCGTACGGCAGGATCGGTCAGGTGGGCGCGCAGCAGGTGGGGCCGTTTCGGCGGCCGACCCCGCAGGAGGTGGCGGCGGCGGCCGGCCGGGGCCTGCCGGACGTGATCGGCCCCGGCCTGCGGGTGTTGTTCTGTGGCTTCAACCCGGGCCTCTACTCGGCCGCGGTGGGGCTGCCCTTCGCCCGTAGGGGCAGCCGGTTCTGGCCGGCCCTGCACGGCAGCGGCTTCACCGACCGGGAGCTGCACCCGTGGGAGCACGACGAGCTGCTGCGCCACGGTCTCGGCATCACCAGCCTGAGCAACCGGGCCACCGCCCGCGCCGACGAGCTGACGTCGGCGGAGCTGGTGGCCGGCGTGACGGGGTTGGCGGTGAAGGCGCGGCGGTACCGGCCGCGGTGGGTGGCCATCCTCGGGGTGACCGCGTACCGGATCGCCTTTGTCCGGCCCCGGGCCGGGCTGGGTCCGCAGCCGGACCGGCTGGGCCCAGCCCGGGTCTGGGTGCTGCCCAACCCCAGCGGCCTGAACGCGCACTTCCCGCTGCCGGCGCTGACCGCCGAGTTCGGCAGGCTGCGTCAGGAGATCGACGGTTAGGCGTGCGGGCGCCTGCGGTCAGGCGTGCTGGGCGGACGCCTCGGCGGCCAGTGCCTGGTAGTAGGGCTGCATCGCGGGGTGGTAGTCGTCGAACTGGGGGCGGGGTGAGCCGTCCCGGGAGGCGACCAGCATGTCCAGGTAGTACTCCCAGCCGGCGCCCGTCTCGGCGACGCCGTCGAGACCGCTGAGGTGCTGGACGAACCGCAACTCGGTGGTGCCGTCGGCCTCGGTCAGCGACAGCTCCATCAGCCAGGTGCCATAGCTGTCGATCATCGACACGGCGAGGCGTCGCTCCGGCTCGCACGCGTCGATGCGGACGTCACACCAGGGTTGCTGCTCCTCGTACGCCATCTGGACCCGGATGGTCCGTCCGGGTGCGGCGTCGCCCTCCCAGGGGCCGAACCAGCGGGCCGTGCGCTCCGACTCGGTCAGGCTGGCCCAGACGTCCGTCGCCGGGGCGCGGAACGTCCGGGTCAGGACGAGATCGTGGCCGGTGGCGGTGCGAAACAGGCGTCCGGCGGGTGTACGGGTCATGCCGTGTGCTCCCTTCGGTGCTCCGCCGGGCCGCTGCTGCGGCGCTCTCGGCGGGTGCGATAGACCTCGGTCTCCAACGCGTCGAGATGCCGCTCCCAGCGGTCGCCGGCGACGAGCCCGGTCAGCCAGTCGACCAGCGGGGCGAGCGCGCCGGGGTCGAGGCGGTAGATCCTCCGGCGGCCGACCATCTCGTCACGGACCAGCCCGCTCTCGCGCAGCACCCGCAGGTGACGGCTGATCGCGGGCCGGCTGATCACGAACCGCTGGGCGATGTCTCCCGCGGCCAGCGGCTCGTCGCGCAGCATGGTCAGGATGTGCCGCCGCACCGGGTCCGCGATCGCGGTGGCCACCTCGTCCACCGCAGAAGCGTAACCCGTAAGTTACGGGTTTGCACACCGTCGACCTCGGACATCGCGCAGCACCGCGTCGATGGTGGGCACATGATCACTTGACCTGGCACTCTTTACGGCATGGCCGCCCTGCTTCGCTCCCGCATGACCGACTGGACCGTCGTCGTACCGGTACTCGCCGTCCTGGTGTTGATCGCCACCTGGGGGCGGAACCTGCCCGGCCCGATCATCGTGGTGGTCGCGTTGCTGCTCGGCGGCGCTGTGCTCGCGGCCGTGCACCACGCGGAGGTGGTCGCCCACCGGGTGGGGGAACCGTACGGGTCACTGGTGCTCGCCGTCGCGGTCACCGTGATCGAGGTCGCGCTCATCGTCACGCTGATGATCAGCGGGCCGGAGAAGACCCAGTCACTCGCCCGCGACACCGTCTTCGCCGCCGTCATGATCACGTGTAACGGGATACTCGGCCTGTCCCTGCTGCTCGGCGCGCTGCGCCGCCGCGTCGCGGTGTTCAACCCGGAGGGCACCGGCGGGGCACTGGCCACTGTGATCACCCTGGCCACCCTCAGTCTGGTCATCCCGACCTTCACCACGGCCCGCCCCGGCCCGGAGTTCAGCCCGGCCCAGCTCACCTTCGCCGCGGTCGCCTCGCTGGCCCTCTACGGGTTGTTCGTCCTCGTGCAGACCGGCCGGCACCGCGACTACTTCCTGCCGGTCGACAGCCGGGGCAACATCGTCGACGCCGAGGAGCACGCCAAGCCGCCCACCACCCGCGCGGCGCTGGTCAGCCTCGGCCTGCTGCTGGTGGCACTGGTCGCCGTGGTCGGCGACGCCAAGACCGTCTCCCCGACCATCGAGGCCGGTGTCGCGGCGGCGAACCTGCCGCACGCGTTCGTCGGTGTGATCATCGCCCTGCTGGTGCTGCTGCCGGAAACCCTGGCCGCCGCCCGCGCCGCGCGCCGCGACCGCGTGCAGATCAGCCTGAACCTCGCGCTCGGCTCCGCGATGGCCAGCATCGGCCTGACCATCCCGGCCATCGCGATCGCCTCGATCTGGCTGGACGGCCCGCTCCTGCTCGGCCTCGGCGGCACCCAGCTCGCCCTGCTCGCGCTGACCGCGGTGACCGCGGTGCTGACCGTCGTGCCGGGCCGGGCCAACGTGCTGCAGGGCGGCGTGCACCTGGTGCTGATGGCCGCGTTCGTGTTCCTGGCCGCCAGCCCCTGACCGTCCGCCGCCAGCCCTTGACCGTCCGCCGCCGGCTCAGCCGGCAGGCGGCGGGTCGCCCGTGAGGCGGTCGGCGCGGGCGTTCAGGTAGCGCTGCTGCGCCAGGTTCGTCGACCGCGCCGCCGCCGTCCGGTACGCCTCCCGCGCCGCGACCCGCTCACCCACCAGCTCCCACAGGTGCGCACGGGCGGCCGGCAGTCGGGGGTCGTCGGCCAGCCGCGCGTCGTCGGCCAGGTCGGCGAGCAGCGCCAGCCCTGCCGACGCGCCCCGGCTCATCGCCACCGCCACCGCGTGGTTGAGCGCCACCACCGGGTTGTCGGTGATGCCCAGCAGCACCTCGTACAGGGCGGTGATCTGCTCCCAGTCGGTGTCCTGCGCGCTGGGCGCCTCGTCGTGCAGGGCCGCGATCGCCGCCTGCACCTGGTACGCCCCGACGACCCCGCGCGGCAGCGCTCCGGTGATCAGCTCGACCCCCTCGGCGATCTGGTCGGCCCGCCACCGACTCCGGTCCTGCTCGGCCATCGGCACCAACTCGCCGTGCGGGCCGAGGCGCGCGGGAGCCCGCGCATCGGTGAGCAGCATCAACGCGAGCAGCCCGGTGACCTCGGGATCCTCGGGCAGCAGCCGGTGCACCAGGCGGGTCAGCCGGATCGCCTCGGCGGTCAGGTCGGCGCGCAGCAACCCGGGGCCGGCCGTGCGCGCGTACCCCTCGGTGAAGATCAGGTAGAGCACGTGCAGCACGGCGGCGAGCCGGTCGGCGCGCTCCGGGCCGGTCGGCGGCGCGAACCGTAGTCCACTGTCGCGGATCCGCTGCTTGCCCCGGCTGATCCGCCGGGTCATCGTCGCCTCCGGCACCAGGAACGCCCGCGCCACCTCGGCGGTGCTCAGCCCGCCCACGGCGCGCAGCGTGAGCGTGATCTGCGACGCCGGCGACAGCGCCGGGTGGCAGCACAGGAAGAGCAGGATGAGCGTGTCGTCCGCGTCCGCCGGGCGTTGGTCGGCCGCCGGAGCGCGCCACTGCTCCGGCAGCACCCACCGCGCCACCGTGTCCTCCCGCCGCATCCGGGCCTGCTCCCGGCGCAGCAGGTCGGTCAGCCGGCGGGACGCGACGGTGATCAACCAGCCGCGCGGGTTGTCCGGTACGCCGTCGCGCGGCCACCCGCCCGCCGCCGCGATCAGCGCCTCCTGCACCGCGTCCTCGGCGGTGTCGAAGTGCCCGTAGCGACGGACCAGCGCGCCGAGGACCTGCGGCGCCAGCTCGCGCAGCAGGTCCTCCACGGGTGTGTCCGGCATCAGGTCAGCCGGCCAGGTCCTCGATGCCCTCCAGCACCGGCCGCACGTCCACGTACGCGTCAGGGGCGTTGGGGTCGACCAGACCGGCGGCGATCTCGGTGGCCCGGTCGAAGCTGGCGCACTCCACGATCGTGTAACCCGCCAGCACCTCTTGCGTCTCCGGGTACGGCCCGTCGGTGACCACGGGAGCGCCACCGCGTACCTGCACCCGGCGTGCGTGCACGGGCTCGCTCAGCCCCTGGGCGTCGACCAGCTCCCCGGATTCGGCCAGCGCCTGGTGGAACGTCTCCATGTGCTGGTGCATCGCCGCGATCTGCTCGGCCGACATGGCGGGCCGGTCGGAAGCCCGCCCCGACAACACGTCGTAGTCCTGCTGCGACCCGTACAGCAAAATCATGTACTTCACGGTGTTCCTCCTGTCTCTGGTGCCGCCCCCGGCACCGCTCACCAGAAACGTCGAACCCAACCCCCACCCCCGGACACCCCACCCCAACCCGACCCCACCAGATCTGTTGATCATGAAGTTATCGTCACGACACGCCGAGCCGAGTGACGCTAACTTCATGATCGACGAGGGCTGGGACCTGGTGAGCCGCCGCCCGGGCCGCCGCCGTGAACCTTCCGGCCGCGCCGCACGTGAATCCGGTGACGGGGCGTTTCGGTCGCATCGTCGGGGTACTACCACCGCGAGCACCGATGTCTGGGGAGGCACAGTGGGCACACGGTCGAGACGCGCTTCCCGGGGCCCGGTGGCCGCCCTCCTGATCGCCGCGCTGGTGTCGCTTGCCTGCGCGGGCGGCGGGCTGGCCGAGCCGGAGGGCGAGCGGCCCGCCTCGGAGCGGTCGCAGGCCTCCCCGGGGGCCAGCACCACCCGGGCCGACAGCACCACCAGCGTCGCCGAGTTCGAGCAGGACGTGGCCGACGCGCAGGAGATCGCCGAGCGTTACTGGGCGGCCCAGTTCAAGGAGTCCGGGCAGCGGTTCCAACCCATCCGGCGGATCACCCCCTACCAGCGGGCGGGTGAGGTGTCCTGCGGCGGCCAGGCGTTGCCCCGCAACAACGCCGTCTACTGCTCGCAGGGCGACTTCATCGCGTACGACGTGGCCTGGTCGGTGGCGGCGTTCCGCCAGGTCGGTGACGCGTTCGTGTTCTACCTGCTCGGCCACGAGTACGCGCACGGCATCCAGGTGCGCCTCGGCATCAACTACAGCTTCACCATCCAGCAGGAGTTGCAGGCCGACTGCATGGCCGGGGCGTACCTCGGCGACTCGGTGCGTGCCGGTGTGCTGACCCTGGCCGAAGGCGACCTGGACGAGTTCCGCGAGGGGGTGGCGGCGGTCGGTGACGACCCCGACCAACCGTGGTTCGCGGAGGGTTCGCACGGCACGGCCGAGCAGCGCACCGACTCGTTCTTCCGCGGCTACGAGCGCTCACTGGAGGCCTGCGACCTGGGCTGAACGGGTTGCCCGGATCACGTCGGCGCCCGTCGCGGCCACCGGCGGTGGCCGGGCCTGGCAGGATCGCCGGTGTCGGCCACGACTCTGGAGGATCCGCTGAGCAGCCATTACCCCGCCGCCGTGCTCTTCGACATGGACGGCACGCTGGTCGACAGCGAGAAGCTGTGGGACGTCGCGCTGCAGGAACTCGCCCGGGAGTACGGGGGGGAGCTGTCCGAGGACGCCCGCCGCTCGATCATCGGCACGGCCATGGCCGAGTCGATGCGCCTCCTGCACGACGACCTGGGGCAGCCCGAACGGGATCCGGACATCAGCGCGGCGTGGATCAACGCGCGGATCCTGGAGCTGTTCCGCACCGGACTGCCCTGGCGACCTGGCGCGTTCGAGCTGCTGCGCGCGGTCCGTGCGGCGGGAATCCCGACCGCGCTGGTCACCTCCAGCCCCCGGGCGCTGGTCGAGATCGCCCTGGACACCCTGGGTCGGGAGAACTTCGACACCGTGGTGGCCGGCGACGAGGTGGTGGCGGCCAAACCGCACCCGGAGCCCTACCTGACCGCGGCGAGGCTGCTCGGTGTGCCGATCGAGCGTTGCGTGGCGATCGAGGACTCCGCGACCGGGGTGGCGAGCGCGCTCGCCTCCGGCGCGGCGGTGCTGGCCGTACCGGCGGAGGTGGCGCTCGCGAGCACTGCCGGCGTACGCCAGACGGCGAGCCTGACCGGCGTTGACCTGGAGTTTCTCGCGGCGTTGCTGGCCGACCGGGCCGCCGCGACCGGCTGACGGGTCGGCACCGGTCACGGGCGTTCGGCGAAGACCGCCCCGACCACCTGGTAACTGTCGAACGCCCTCGCGGCCCCCGCGTACGCGGCCAGGTGGATGAACACCTCGACGATCTCCTCCTTGGTCACGCCCGAGCTCAACGCGATGCGCAGCTGGCCGCGCAGCGGCTCGTGGGTGCCGAGGGTGGCGGCGATCGCCACCGAGACGAGGCAGCGGCTGCGCAGGTCCAGGCCGTCCCGGGGCCAGGCCTCGCCGAAGGTCTGCACGGTGGCGAGACGACGGAAGTCGTGCCCGACCGGCGGTTCGCCCTCGCCGAGCGGCAGCACCAGTGGCTGACCGAGGAGCCGCTCGGCGTTGTCGAGTGCCCGCTGGTACGCGTCCTGATCGGTCATGTCACCGGCCCCGGCTCGCCGCCGCAGTCGTCGGCGGGCCGGCGCCCTGCCGGCACCACCAGCCTGGCAGTCGGTCGCCTGCGGCAGAGGTCGAATCGGTCAGCCGGAACGGCCGATGCCCCCGATCGCAGCGTGCGACCGGGGGCATCGATGGTGCCGGTCAGTCGTGGGCGATGGCGCCCAGGACGTTGATCCGGGCCGCCCGGATGGCCGGCAGCACCGCTGCCACCACCCCGATGATCGCGGCGAGACCGAGGAAGAGACCCATCTGCCCCCACGGCAGGATCAGGTCGGTGATGCCCTCGTCCTTGAGTGCCTCGACCACCGCGGCGCCGAGGCCGGTGCCGACCGCGACGCCCAGCAACGCGCCGAACACGGAGATCACCACCGCCTCCACCGTGATCATGCCCATCGTCTGGCCGCGACGCAGGCCGATGGCCCGCAGCAGACCCAGCTCGCGGGTCCGCTCCAGCACCGAGAGCGCCAGGGTGTTGATGATGCCGAGCACGGCGATGATGATGGCCAGCGCCAACAGGATCTGGATCATCGTGAGCAGCCCGTCGAGTGAACTCGTCTGCTGCTCGATGAACGCGTCCCGGTCGGCCACCGACACCTCGGGGCTGTCCGCGAGGAGCGCCTCCACCTGCGGTTGCACGTCGGCCACCCGCGCGCCCGGGGCCAGTTGGATGAAACCCTGGATGGGCTGCGGGATGGCGAAGTCCTTCGCCGCCGCCGGCGGCAGCGTCACCGGGTTGGTCAGCTGCGACGACTCGTAGATGCCACTGACCGTGTATGTGCGTGCCTCACCGCGGGTCAGCTGCACGTTCACCGTCGAGCCCACCGACCAGCCACGGGACGTGGCGGTGTCCGAGCTGGCCAGCATCTGGGTCGGCCCGAGCCGGTCGATGTCACCGGCGGTGGCCTTCGCGCCGAAGATCTGCCGCAGCGACGCCACGTCGCTGCTGGCCGCGACCCAGGTGCTCTCGCCGTCGACCCTCGCCATGTCGCCGTACTCGCCGTCGACCAGTTGCACGCCCGGCAGGGCCTTGGCCTGGTCCAGCACACCCGGGTCGAAGCTCGGCGGACGCGGGCCACCCTGCACGCCGGCGATCACCAGCTCGGCCTTGATGGTGTCCTGGGCGAGCGCGCTGATGCTGCCCTTGGCCGAGTCGAGGATCACCGTCACGCCGGTGACCAGCGCGATGCCGACCATCAGCGCCGCGGCGGTGATCGCGGTACGGCGCGGGTTGCGCCCGGAGTTGAGCCGGCCCAGCTTGCCCGGCACCGACCAGGAGAAGATCGCGCCGAGCAGGCTCACCACCGGCCGGCTGATCAGCGGGGTCAGCAGTGCCACGCCGATGAAGGCGAACAGCACCCCACCGAGGATGGTGGGCAGCGTCTGCCCGTCGGCGTTGCCGCTGAGCCCGAGGAACAGCAGCACCGCGCCGATGCCGGTGACCACCGACCCGGTCACCGTGATCTTGGTCAGTGGCCGGTCTGGCGTGGCCACGTCCTGCATCGCCGCGATCGGCGGGATCCGGGACGCCCGCAGCGCCGGCAGCAGCGCCGCCACCACCGTGATGACCAGCCCCACGCCGAACGACCCGATCACCGCAGCCGCCGGCACACCGATCCCGGCCAGGGTCAGCCCACCGGCCAGCTTGCCGAACAGGAACGCCAGCAGCGCACCCACCCCGATGCCGGCGGCGAGGCCGAGCACCGAGGCGATCAGACCGACCGCGATGGCCTCCAGCACCACCGAACCGATGATCTGCCGCCCGCTGGCCCCGATGGCGCGCATCAGCGCCAACTCCCGGGTGCGCTGCGCCACGATGATCGAGAAGGTGTTGAGGATCAGGAACGTGCCCACCAGCAGCGCCACCGCGGCGAAGCCGAGCAGGATCTTGTTGAAGAAGGACAGACCCTCCTTCAGGCTGGCCGAGGCGTCCGCGGCAACCTGCTCGCCGGTCTTCACGTCGAAGTCCGCGCCCAGGGTGCGGGCCACGTCGTCGCGCAGCTTCTCGTCGGAGACCCCGTCGGCGGCGCTCACGGTGATGCTGCTGAACGTGTCCGGTTGACCCAGCATCAGCCGCTGCGCCACCGGCGTGGTGAAGAAGACCTCGTTGACCCCGCCGATGGAGTCCCGGTCACCGCTGTAGCCGAGGATGCCGACCAGGGTGAAGTCCCGCTTCTTCGACTCGAACGCGGTGAGCACGCCGACCTTCTGACCGACCTGCACCTTCGCCGTGGTGGCCAGGGACTTGTTGATGACGATCTCGTCCTCGGCCTGCGGCGCGCGCCCCTCGCGCAGCTGCAACAGGTCGCTCTCGCCGGTCCAGTTCTCGCCCAGCTGGGGAGGGCCGAACGAGCTGACCACCTTGCCGTTGCTGCCGATCACCCGCGCGCCGTCGGCGTTGACGATGCCCGTCGCCGAGGCCACGCCCGGCACCTGCTTCACCCGGTCCACCAGGGCGGCCGGCAGGGGAGCGGACGTCTGCTCGCCCTCCATCTCGTTGAGCTCCACCTTCGGCTTCGCCGCGACGTTCACGTCGATCTCGGAGAAGCCGTCAGCGAAGACCGAGTCGAAGGAGCGGCCCAGCGTGTCGGTGAGCACGAAGGCGCCGGACACGAACATGACCCCGAGCACGACCGCCAGCCCGGACAGGATCAGCCGGACCTTGCGGGCCAGCAGACTCTTCAGTGTCGCCCGGAACATCAGTTGCCCACCTCAGCCGGAGTGTCCAGCTTCTTCATGGTGTCCAGCACCGTCTCGGCGGTCGGCTCGATCAGCTCCGAGACGATCTCACCGTCGGCGAGGAAGACCACCCGGTCGGCGTACGCGGCGGCGGTCGGGTCGTGGGTGACCATGACGATGGTCTGGCCGTGCTCCCGCACCGAGTTGCGCAGGAAGCCGAGCACCTCCGCGCCGGAGCGCGAGTCCAGGTTGCCGGTCGGCTCGTCCGCGAAGATCACCTCGGGGCGGGAGACCAGGGCCCGCGCGCACGCCACCCGCTGCTGCTGCCCACCGGAGAGCTGCGCCGGCCGGTGGTCCAGCCGGTCCCGCAGACCGACCGTGTTGATCACCGTGTCGTACCAGGCCGGGTCCGGCTTGCGCCCGGCGATCGACAGCGGCAGCAGGATGTTCTCCTTCGCGGTCAGGGTGGGCAGCAGGTTGAACTGCTGGAAGATGAACCCGACCTTGTCGCGGCGCAGCTTCGTCAGACCCGCGTCACCCAGGCCGGTGACGGTCGTCTCACCGATCTGCACCGTCCCCCGGGTCACCGAGTCCAGGCCGGCCAGGCAGTGCATCAACGTCGACTTGCCGGACCCCGACGGCCCCATGATCGCGGTGAAGCGGCCACGTTCGAACTCCGCGCTGACCCCCCGCAGCGCGATGACCTGAGCCTCGCCGCTGCCGTACACCTTCCACACGTCGTTCGCCCGGGCCGCGGCCTGCGCCTGCTGGCCTACCGTCGCGGTCACGTCATCTACCTCTTCCGTCTGTCCGAAAACGCACGCCGCCCCCCGATGGTCCGGCGCGACTGTTCAATCATCGGTGCTGCTCACGCCCGCCCCGTCCGCCCAGGGGCTGATCCGCAGCGGATATTCCGCTGCGGGTGCACCCCCATGTCGGATCAGGGTTGCCCCTGACCCGACGGCCGGTCGAGCGGGTTTCCAACCGGCGAAACCCCCGCCGGACCCGACTGTGTCCCCTCACGTCACAGGAGGGTCAACCGCGCCGGTCCGTCTTCGGTCACGGTAGGTGACGGAAGCAACGGCGGCCGTCCCCCCACGGTGGGATCTTCGAGTACGCCGGGTGAGGTAGTCGGGCCGCCGGCGGCTACGCCCTGGGGCGGACCAACCCCGACTCGTACGCCAGCACGACCGCCTGCACCCGGTCGCGCAGCCGCAGCTTGGTCAGCACATGCCCGACGTGGGTCTTGATGGTGGTTTCGCTGACCGACAGCACCGCCGCGATCTCGGCGTTGGACAGCCCCCGGGCGACCTGCACCAGCACCTCGCGTTCCCGGTCGGTGAGCGCGTCGAGCGCCGCCGACGGCGTCGCCGCCGGGTCGGGCAGCAGCTCGGCGAAACGGTCCAGCAGCCGCCGCAGGATGCGGGGAGCCACCACCGCGTCCCCACCGGCGACCGTGCGGATCGCCGCGATCAACTCCTCGGCGGGCACGTCCTTGGCCAGGAACCCGCTGGCACCGGCCCGCAACGCTCCCACCACGTACTCGTCCAGGTCGAAGGTGGTCAGCACCAGCACCCGCACCGGCAGTCGGGCGTCGACGATCGCCCGGGTCGCGGCCACCCCGTCCATCCGGGGCATCCGGATGTCCATCAGGACGACGTCGGGCAGCAGCCGGCGGGACAGCTCCACCGCCTCCACGCCGTCACCGGCCTCCGCGACCACGTGCAGGTCGCCCTCGGCGCCCAGCACCATCCGGAACCCGGTACGCAGCAGCGGCTGGTCGTCGGCGAGCAGGATCCGCACCGGCCGCCCCGGGGCCCCCCGATCGGTCATCTCGCCTCCTGTCCGGTCGACATCGTGCTGCCGCACCCGGTCATCCTCGCGTACGGGGGCGGGTGCGTCGCGGATCACCGTAGAGGCCGGCCGGTCGCCCTGTCCCGACCGCGGCGGCACCGGTGCGGTCGGGTCCACCGGGTCGGCGCGCGACACGCCCACCGACCCGAGGGGGCGATCAGCGTCGCCGGGGCCGGACCGGACTCACCGGGTCGCGGGGACGGCCGTCACTCGTCGGCGCCCGGCGTCGCCGGAACCGACCGGGAGTCGCGCAGCGGATCGGCGCTCGCCGCCGCGACCGGGAACGGCGGCGGAGTGCCACCGAAGGTGGGGCACAGCGCCTGGTGGCTGCACCAGTCGCACAGCTTGCTGGGTCGGGGCCGGAAATCCTGCCGGGCGGTGGCCTGCTCGATCGCCCGCCACAGGGCCACCACGGTGCGCTCGAAGCGGACCAGCTCGTCGGAGTCCGGCGTGTAGTCCAACACCTCGGCGTCGCGCAGGTAGAGCAGCCGCAGCACCCTGGGCACCACCCCCCGGGTGCGCCACAGCACCAGGGCGTAGAACTTGAGCTGGAACAGCGCCCGCGCCTCGAACGCCTCCCGTGGAGCGCCGCCGGTCTTGTAGTCGACCACCCGCAGCGCCCCGTCCGGGGCGACGTCGAGCCGGTCGAGGTAGCCCCGGATCAGCAACTCGTCGTCGACCACCGCCGAGATCAGGCTCTCCCGCTCGGCCGGCTCCAACCGGGTGGGATCCTCCACGGCGAAGTAACCCTCCAACAGCCCGGCGGCCGAGCGGAGGAACTCCACAGGGTCGGCCGGCTCCGCCCCGTCGAACACCCCGGCCAGCTCCGGTTGCTCGGTGACCAGCCGGTCCCACTGGGGGGCCACCAGATCGCCGGCCGCCGCCGGTGTGCGGCCCTGCGCGGGCAGGTCGAACAGGCGCTCCAGCACCGCGTGCACCAGTGTGCCCCGGGCCTGCTCCATGGTGGTGCGCTCGGGCAGCCGGTCGATGCTGCGGAACCGGTAGAGCAGCGGGCAGGTCTTGAAATCCGCCGCGCGCGACGGCGACAGCGAGGCCCGCACCGTCGGCGGCGCCTGCGCCGGGGTGGGAGGTTGGGGGGTGGTGACCGGTTCCGCCGTCATGTCGGCAAAGGTTAGGGCACCGGTGTGACACCGACCGCCGCCCGCCCCACACAGCGACGGTCCGTAGCATCGTGGCGATGGAGCAGACATCCCCGCCGCCGCGCCGACCCGACCGGCGCCTCGGCCTGAACGTCGGCCGGGTGTTCGGGGTGCCGCTGCACCTCAACGGCTCCATGGTCCTGTTCGCGGTGCTCATCGCCGTGCTGTACGCCGAGTTCGCCCGCCGGCAGCTGGACCTGCCGCAGATCAGCGTCTACCTGATCGGTTTCGGCTTCGTGGTGTCGCTGCTCGGCTCGGTGCTGCTGCACGAGCTGGGTCACGCCCTCACCGCCCGGCGGTACGGCATCGGTGTGCGCGGAATCACCCTGGAGCTGCTCGGCGGCTACACCGAGATGGACCGCGACGCCCCGTCCCCCCGCGTCGACCTGCTGGTGTCCCTGGCCGGCCCGGCGGTCTCCGCGGTGCTCGGCGTCCTCGCGGTCGCCGCCACGCTCGCCCTGCCCGAGGGGACCGTGGCCCACCAGCTCGCCTTCCAGCTCGCGGTCAGCAACGTCATCGTCGCGCTGTTCAACAGCCTGCCCGGTCTGCCGCTCGACGGTGGCCGGGCGCTGCGCGCCGCGGTGTGGGGGCTGACCCGCGACCGGCACCTCGGCACCGAGGTCGCCGGCTGGGCCGGCCGCGTCGTCGCCGTCGGCACCACGGTCCTGGTCCTGCTGCTCACCGTCGCCGACCGCCTGGCGCCGCTGGCGCTGCCCCTGATGCTGCTGGTCGCCGTCACCCTCTGGCGCGGTGCCGGGCAGTCGATCCGGGCCGCCCGGGTCAGCCGCCGCTTCCCGCTGATCGACCTGTCCCGGCTGGCCCGCCCGGTCTGGCCGGTGACCACCGGCACGCCCCTGGCCGAGGCGCAGCGCCGACGCGCCGACGCTGCCCAGCCCGGCGCCGCCCTGCTGGTCACCGACTCCACCGGCCGGCCGGTGGCGCTGGTCGACCCGGCCGCCGCCGAGGCGGTCCCCGCCGAGCGCCGGCCGTGGCTGGCGGTGGACGCCGTGGCCCGGTCCCTGGGCACACTTCCCACGCTCACCCTCGGGTGGGACGGCGAGCGGGTGATGGAGGCCGTACAGACCCACCCGGGCGCGCAGTACGTGGTGACGTCAGGCGAAGATGTCGTCGGCATTCTGCACATCGCGGACCTGGCACAGCTCCTCGAACCCAACCGGAAGATGACACCGTGACCGCAACTCCCTCCACCGTCCCCGCCACCCCGGCGCTGACACCCGTGCACCGAGGGCCGTTCCGGCCCGGCGACCGGGTCCAGCTGACCGACCCCAAGGGGCGGATGCACACCGTGACGCTGGAGCCGGGCAAGGAGTTCCACACCCACCGCGGCATCCTGGCGCACGACACGCTGATCGGGCTCCCCGACGGCAGTGTGGTGACCACCGCCGGTGGCGGCACCGCGTTCCTGGCCCTGCGGCCACTGCTGTCGGACTACGTGCTGTCCATGCCGCGTGGCGCCCAGGTCATCTACCCGAAGGACTCGGCGCAGATCGTCGCGATGGGTGACATCTTCCCCGGCGCGAAGGTCCTCGAGGCCGGCGCCGGCTCCGGCGCGCTGAGCTGCTCACTGCTGCGCGCCGTCGGCGCCGAGGGCGAGCTGCACTCGTTCGAGCTGCGTGACGACTTCGCCCAGATCGCCAAGCGCAACGTCGAGGCGTTCTTCAACGGCCCGCACCCGTCGTGGAACCTGCACGTGGGCGACGTGGCGCAGTGCCAGGAGACCGGCTTCGACCGGATCATCCTGGACATGCTGACCCCGTGGGAGACCCTCGACATGGTCGAACGGGCGCTGGTTCCCGGCGGGGTGTTCATCGGCTACGTCGCCACCACGCCGCAGCTCTCCGAGCTGGTGGAGGCGCTGCGCGAGCGCGGTGGCTGGACCGAGCCGCGCGCCTGGGAGTCCCTGGTGCGCGACTGGCACGCCGAGGGCCTCGCCGTCCGCCCGGACCACCGGATGATCGCGCACACCGCGTTCCTGGTGTCCGCGCGCAAGCTGGCCCCGGGGGTGACCGCGCCGCCGCGCCGCCGCAAGCCCAGCAAGGGCACCGAGGCGTACGCGCAGCGCCGCCAGGACCTGCGCGCGGCGGAGGCGGCCCGGCAGGCCGCCGCCGCCCAGGCGGCCGGTGCGCAGCCCGACGGTACGGGGGAGATGGACAGGCCGTGACCAACGAGCTGGGCGTCGGCACCGCCGAGCAGGGGGAGGCGCCGGCATGAGCCGACCGGGCTACGGCGGCGGTGACCTCCCCGCGGTCTTCCCCGACTGGTCGCCCTACCAGGATCTGGAATCGGCGGCGCGGGCCTACCTGCGTGACCCGGACGTCGCCCTGGAGGCGCTCGGCGGCGTGCTGCGCGGCGCATCGGTGCTCGGCTTCACCCTGGAACGCTTCGTCAACGAGGTCAACGGCGTGTGGCAGGAGGTCGTCGTCTGCGACGGCAGCCGCCTGATCCTCTGGCACGGCGAGGACGTCCCTCCGGAGGAGGGCCCACCGGGCTCGATGACCTCGTCGCTGCGGGTGGTGCCGGTCTCGACCGTGACCGAGGTCGGCTGCCGGCGGCGGCTCAACCGCTCCGAGAGCGGCGAGATCCGGGTCGACAGCATCGACGTCTACCTGCTGCTGACCTCACTGGACGAGGCGCCGCCGAGCGAGGAGATGGCCGGCACGCCACGGCACGACGCGCTGCGCTTCGGCAAGACCCTCGACGACGGCGGGGCGGGTCAGATCGCCCGGCTGGAGGAGTTCGCGCGGCTGGTCGCCTCGGTGGTCGGTCGTCCGATGCTCTGAGGCGTACCCCTTTCGGGGCCGGCCGGGCCGCGCGGCCCGGCCGGTGGGTCGCTCAGTCGTCCTCGGCGTCCGGGCCGGCGACCTCGACACCGTCGCCGCGCACCACGTGGATGCAGTCGCCCGGGCACTCCTTCGCGGAGTCGATCACTTCGAGTCGCAGGTGCTCCGGCACGTCGACGCGGCTGCCCGGCGCCATCCGCAGCTCACCGTCGGCTCCCTTGACGTAGGCGAGACCGTCGATGTCGAACTCGAAGACCTCCGGCGCGTACTGCACGCAGAGCCCGTCACCCGTGCAGAGATCCTGGTCCACCCAGACCTGCAGCTGATCGGTCGCGACCTCGGCCACGGTGCACCCCCCATGTTCTCCCGTCCTACGCTTCGACGGTACCCGAACGCCAGTAACGGCCCGTCAGGCCACCCTTGGCGATCAAGGTTCGGTGACGAGGGTGTTGCGTGGGACCGAATCGGCCTCATAGCGGCTAGTGTTAGGGCAGAACGTTCAAGCCCCCCGGGGAGGTGGGACGTGGCAGCACGCAGCGACGACGCGGACTCGCGCGCCGCACGGTGGGAGAAGGAAGCCCACGATCTCTCCACGCAGGTCGCGTTCCTTCAGGAGGAACTCGCTCTGGTGCGGCGTAAGTTGACCGAAAGCCCCCGACACGTCCGGCAGCTCGAAGAGCGGCTGGCGGCCACCCAGGCACAGTTGGCGCGGCTGACCGAGAACAACGACCGGCTGGTGAGCACCCTCAAGGAAGCTCGCACGCAGATCGTGACGCTCAAGGAGGAGATCGACCGGCTCGCGCAACCGCCGAGCGGGTATGGCGTCTTCCTGGCCGGGCACGAGGACGGCTCGGTGGACGTCTTCACCGGTGGCCGCAAACTACGGGTCGCGGTCTCACCCTCCCTCGAGGTGGGTGACCTGCGCCGTGGCCAGGAGGTCCTGCTCAACGACGCGCTCAACATCGTCGACGCGTTCGGCTACGAGCGGGTCGGCGAAGTGGTGATGCTCAAGGAGATCCTGGAGGGGCCGAACGGCGGGCCGGGCGACCGGGCGCTGGTGGTCTCCCACTCCGACGAGGAGCGCATCGTGCACCTCGCCGAGACGCTCATCGGCTCGGCGATCCGGGCCGGCGACTCGCTCATGATCGAGCCCCGCTCGGCCTACGCGTACGAGCGGATCCCGAAGAGCGAGGTCGAGGAGCTGGTCCTGGAGGAGGTGCCCGACGTCGACTACGGCGACATCGGTGGCCTCCAGTCGCAGATCGAGCAGATCCGCGACGCGGTGGAGCTTCCCTTCCTGCACGCGGACCTGTTCCGTGAGCACCAGCTCCGCCCGCCCAAGGGCATCCTGCTCTACGGCCCGCCCGGCTGTGGCAAGACGCTCATCGCCAAGGCGGTGGCCAACTCGCTGGCCAAGAAGATCGCCGAACGGCAGGGCAAGGAGAAGCACACCAGCTTCTTCCTCAACATCAAGGGCCCCGAGCTGCTCAACAAGTACGTCGGCGAGACCGAGCGGCACATCCGGCTGATCTTCCAGCGGGCACGGGAGAAGGCCGGCGAGGGCACGCCGGTGATCGTGTTCTTCGACGAGATGGACTCGATCTTCCGGACCCGCGGCTCCGGCGTCTCCTCCGACGTGGAGAACACCATCGTCCCGCAGCTGCTCAGCGAGATCGACGGCGTGGAGGGCCTGGAGAACGTCATCGTCATCGGCGCCTCCAACCGGGAAGACATGATCGACCCGGCGATCCTGCGCCCCGGTCGGCTCGACGTGAAGATCAAGATCGAGCGACCGGACGCCGAAGCGGCCAAGGACATCTTCTCCAAGTACATCCTGTCCGGGCTGCCCCTGCACCCGGACGACCTGGCCGAGCACGGGGCCGACGCCCAGGCCACGGTCGCGGCCATGATCGACGCCGTGGTGCTGCGGATGTACTCCGAAACCGAGGAGAACCGCTTCCTCGAGGTCACCTACGCCAACGGTGACAAGGAAGTCCTCTACTTCAAGGACTTCAACTCCGGCGCGATGATCCAGAACATCGTCGACCGGAGCAAGAAGATGGCCATCAAGGAGTTCCTCACCTCCGGTCGCAAGGGGCTGCGCCTGCAGCACCTGCTCGACGCCTGCGTCGACGAGTTCCGCGAGAACGAGGACCTCCCCAACACCACCAACCCCGACGACTGGGCCCGCATCTCCGGCAAGAAGGGCGAACGGATCGTCTACATCCGTACGCTCGTCTCCGGAGGCAAGGGCGCCGAGGCCGGTCGGTCGATCGAGACCGCCAGCAACACCGGTCAATACCTCTGACCGCCAGCGGCGGCACCGGACTCCCCGGTGCCGCCGCTGCGCGCCTCGGGTCCTCCCGCGAGTCGGCCGACGGGCACAACGACCGCGCTGAGCTGGGCTAGACTGCGGCGATTTCGCTGACCTACCTAACGAGGACTCGCGTGCGTGCCCAGGCCACCTTGGAGATGCCAGGAGTGCCGGAAGGCACCGACAGCCGAGTCGTCGCACCCCCACCGGCACGCCCACGCCCCGGGGCCGGTGTGCTGCTGGCCATCCTGCTGGCCTGCTGGCTCGTGCCGCTCGCCGCGAACGCGATCCACGCCGCGTGGCTGCTGCCCCCACTGATCCTGCTCGGCACCGCCAGTCTGCTGCGCTCCGGCCGCAGCCTGCTCGACCGGCTGGTCCTCGCCCTCGCCCTGCTGGCCGGCCTCACCTGCGCCGCCGGCCTGCTCTTCACCGTCTGGCCCTGGGGCCTGCACCCGGTCCCGGTCACCGGCCTCACGCTGACCGTCCTGGCCCTGGCCGCCGTGCTCTCCCGACGCGCGCCCCGCCTGCCCCGCGCCCGGTGGTCCGACCTGGTCTCGCTGGCCGCCGCGGCACTCGCCGCCGGCTACCTCGCCACCCCCTACCTGCGGGCCAGCGGCTTCGGCCAACGACTCAACCTCGCCATGATCGGCGAGGACAACGCCCGCCACCCCGCACTGTTCGACGAGATCGGACGCCTCGGCGGCTACCTCTTCATCGACCCCGACACCGCCCGGCAGCACATCTTCTCCGGCCTGGTGCACTACCCGCAGGGCTGGCACTTCACCACCGCCCTGCTCGACGGCTTCCAGAGCCCCGGCGACGTGCCCGCCGGGCCCGCCCTGCTGAACCACTACCTCTTCTGGTCCCTCGCCACCTTCGCGATGCTCGTCCTCGTGCTGGTCTGGGCCGCCCACCACATCGCCGGCCCCCTGCACCCGCTGCGCCGACTGGTCCTCATCACCGCCGTGACCGCGCTGATCCTCGGCACCGAGCTGCCCCGGCTGCTCGTCGCCGGCTACCCCAGCGAGACGTTCGGGCTCAGCCTCGCGGCCATCCTCGTCGCCCTCGTCGCCCGCCCCCTGCACCGGCTTCGCGAACAACTCATCCTCGTCGGCGCCCTCCTGATCGGCATCGGCTTCAGCTACTACCTCTTCCTCCTGCCGACCGGCGCGATGGTCCTCTGCTGGCTGATCGCCGACCGTCGGCGGTTGCGCGCCCGCCCCGGCACCGTCGCGATCGTCGCGGTCCTCACCGGCATACTCGCCCCGCTGATCGCCGTCATCGGCGTGCTCGTCGCCGGCCAGAGCGAGGCGCTCGCTGCCCCCGGCGGCGCACCGCTGTCCGAGACCTACAACACCGTCGTCGGGCTCGGCGCACTCGTCGTCGCCGCCGTGCTCGTCCGCACCAACCTCGACGAAACCACCTGGCGGCGCTACCTCGGCGTCCTCGCCGTGGCCCTGCTCTTCTCCGCCAGCATGGCCGCCATCAACCTCGTCAACGGCGACCCACCCGCCTACTACTTCGGCAAGAGCGCCCACCTGCTCATCCTCGCGCTCATCATGGGCACCGCCGCCCTCGCCCGGCTGCTGCCGGTGCCCGCCCAGAACACCGACGCCGAACCGCGACGCCGCCCGATCGCCGCCGCCCTGCCCACCGTCGCCACCGCCACCCTCATGACACTCGCGGTTCTCGCCGGCACCGGCCTGCTCGGCCTCACCGGCGGCTTCTTCCACCGCAGCGCCAGCAACACCACCTGGACCCAGGACTGGGTCAACCGCGACCGGTCGGCCATCAGCCGCTCAGCGGCGGTCACCGCCGCAGCCGCTCGCGCGTACCCGGCAATCCCCGGCACCGTCACGCTCGTCGTCGACGGCAAGGGTGAGCAGAGCTACCGGGAGTCGGTCTTCCTCTCCGCCATCCAGAGCACCACCGCGCAGACCGAACCCGGCATCTACTTCTCCGTCTTCCAGGAGCCCGCCCGCACCGAGGAGGTCCTGCGTCGGACCCCCCGCCCACTGCGGCTCATCATCGCCAGCCCAGCCGCCCAGCAGGGCGTCGACGAGATCCTCGCGGCGAACCCGTCCCTGCGGGAGGGCCTGACCGTCGTGCCGCTCAAACCCGCCACGGCACGGTAGCCGCGCCGCGCCGACCCGCAGGGCCGCGCGGTAGGCCACGACGCAGACTAGTCTCGATGGTGTGAGCGGCGGGCACGCCGGCTCCAGGGGCGAGCGAAGCGAGTGGTCGCATGACGGTACGTCGGATCATGGGCACCGAAGTCGAGTACGGCATCTCCGTGCCCGGACAGGCCGGAGCCAACCCGATGGTCACCTCATCACAGGTGGTCAACGCCTACGGGGCCCGTCCAGAGCTCAACCGGGGCGGGCGAGCCCGCTGGGACTACGAGGAAGAGTCGCCGCTGCGCGACGCCCGCGGCTTCACCTACTCCGGCGCGGCCTACGATCCGGCCGAGGCACTGGCCGACGAAGACCTCGGCCTCGCCAACGTGATACTCACCAACGGCGCACGCCTCTACGTCGACCACGCCCACCCCGAATACTCCACCCCGGAGGTCACCACCCCCCGCGACATCGTGCGCTGGGACAAGGCCGGCGAGCGGGTGATGGCCGAGGCGTCCCGCCGCGCCGCCACCATCCCGGGCACCCAGCCGATCCACCTCTACAAGAACAACACCGACAACAAGGGCGCCAGCTACGGCGCGCACGAAAACTACCTGATGCGCCGGCAGACGCCGTTCGCCGACATCGTGTCGTACCTGACGCCGTTCTTCGTCACCCGCCAGATCGTCTGCGGCGCCGGCCGCGTCGGCATCGGCCAGGACGGCGGGCAGAGCGGCTTCCAGATCTCCCAGCGCGCCGACTTCTTCGAGGTCGAGGTCGGCCTGGAGACCACGCTCAAGCGACCGATCATCAACACCCGCGACGAGCCGCACTCCGACGCCGACAAATACCGCCGGCTGCACGTCATCATCGGTGACGCCAACCTCTCCGAGATCTCCACCTACCTCAAGGTCGGCACCACCGCGCTGATCCTCACCATGATCGAGGAGAAGGCGCTCGGGGCCGACCTCGGCATCGCCGACCCGGTCAGCGAGCTGCGCGCGGTCAGCCACGACCCCGGCCTGTCGCACCTCATGCGACTGCGCGACGGTCGCCGGCTCACCGCCCTGGACCTGCAGTGGGCGTACCTGGAGCGGGTCCGGTCCTTTGTCGACGACCGGTACGGCACCGACGCCGACGAGCAGACCGTCGACGTGCTCGACCGCTGGGAGAGCGTCCTGGACCGGCTGGGCCGTGACCCGATGCTCTGCGTCGACGAGTTGGACTGGGTGGCCAAGCTGCGACTGCTCGAGGGTTACCGGGAGCGGGAGAATCTCGGCTGGGGCTCGCACAAGCTGCAACTGGTCGACCTGCAGTATTCCGACGTCCGACCGGAGAAGGGCCTCTACCACCGGCTGGTCAGCCGGGGGGCGATGAAGACGTTGCTCACCGACGACGAGACGCGCACCGCGATGACCGAGCCGCCGGAGGACACCCGGGCCTACTTCCGTGGTCGCTGCCTCGCCCAGTACGCATCCGAGGTCGTCGCCGCGAGCTGGGACTCGGTGATCTTCGACGTGGGCCGGGAGTCACTGGTCCGGGTGCCGATGATGGAGCCGGAGCGGGGCACTCGCGCGCACGTCGGGGCACTGTTCGACCGTTGTGCCAGCGCCAAGGACCTGCTGGAGACGTTGACCGGGGGCTGAACGCGTGTCCGGATGCCCGTCGTGTGCCGCAAGCCGGCGCGCGGCGGGCTTTTCGTCGCCCCCGCGAGGTAAGTTCATCGCAGACGATCGTGGAGGAGGCAGCAGTGGCCACTCATGACAGCGGCGGCCAGTCGCAGTCCGGCAAGTCCCGTCAGGGCGAGGAAATCGAGGACGTCACCACCGAGGCCAACCCCGAGGTGGCCGAGCGGCACGCCGAGATCACCGAGGATGTCGACGATCTCCTCGACGAGATCGACTCCGTCCTGGAAGAAAACGCAGAAGAGTTCGTGAGAGGCTACGTGCAAAAAGGGGGTGAGTGAGCATATAGGGTTAAATCGGACATGCCTAGAGCGGGCGATGATCGTGACGGACTCCGTCGCTGCCGGGATTGCAGCGAATGGAAGGGGCTCGATCAGTTCTGCGCGAGCTCCAAGAGGCCGGATGGACGGGGAAGTTACTGCAAACCCTGCTTCAACGAGCGGTCCAAGGCTAGTTACGCGCGTCGGGTGAAGGCAAAGTTCGACCGCGGGGTGCGCGTAGGTCGCATCGTGCCCGAGGGCCACAGGTTCTGTTCGGCCTGCGATGCGGTCAAGCCGTTCGATGCCTTCCCCCGTAACCGGGCGGACACCTCCGGTTATGCCACCTACTGCAAGCCCTGCCACAACGCCAGGACCAAAGAGACGAAAGAGCGGCTGTACGGGGGCAACCGCGAGTACCACCTGCGGCGGCCGGTACGGCGTGGGAGAGAAGGAGTTTCAGGAGCTCCTGGCCGAGCAGGGCGGGGTGTGCGCGATCTGTGGCGGCGCGGATCCCCAACATCTGGACCACGATCATCGCACCGGATGGGTGCGCGGGATACTCTGCTTCAACTGCAACGGTGGTCTTGGCCAGTTCCGTGACAGTCCCATGAGGCTGGCCAGGGCGATCACGTACCTGAGAGGAACCACGTGGCAGCGGGCTTTGATCCATCCGGGCGTCTACCAGATGTGTTCACCAACGCGGGGACGTCCTCCTTCACGACGTTCCTGAGTCGGGTGGCCCCCGAGATGCTGCCCGGTCGGCGGCCGCTGCCGCCGGGCATGGCAGCCGACCTGGCGCCGCACGCGACCACCATCGTGGCCATCGCGGCCGCCGAGGGTGTGGTGATGGCGGGCGACCGACGGGCCACCATGGGCAACCTGATCGCCCAGCGCGACATCGAGAAGGTGCATCCGGCCGACGCGTACTCGCTGGTCGGCATCGCGGGCACCGCGGGCATCGGCATCGAGCTGATGCGACTGTTCCAGGTGGAGCTGGAGCACTACGAGAAGATCGAGGGCGCGATGCTCTCGCTGGACGGCAAGGCCAACCGGTTGGCGTCCATGATCCGTGGCAACCTGGGCGCGGCCATGCAGGGCCTGGCCGTGGTGCCGTTGTTCGCCGGCTTCGACCTGGCCGCCGCGGACCCGGCGAGGGCTGGTCGGATCTTCAGCTTCGATGTGACCGGCGGTCCGTACGAGGAGACCGGCTACGACGCGATCGGCTCCGGTTCGCTGTTCGCGAAGTCGGCGTTGAAGAAGCGTTTCCGGGCTGGTCTGTCGGTCGACGACGCCACCCGGCTCGCGGTCGAGGCGCTCTACGACGCGGCCGACGACGACACCGCGACCGGCGGGCCGGACCTGACCCGGCGGATCTATCCGGTGGTGATGACCGCTACCGCCGAGGGCACCCGCCGGCTGACCGACGCCGAGACGGCGGCTATCGCCGAGGGTGTGGTCGCCGGTCGGATGGAGAACCCGGGCGGTTGAGCCCTGTCCACCCCCACCAGTCAGCAGTCGTCAGCACAGCGCCGTAAGGAGAACCGCCGCCGTGGCCATGCAGTTCTACGCCTCGCCCGAACAGATCATGCGCGACCGCTCCGAGCTGGCCCGCAAGGGCATCGCTCGGGGTCGCAGCGCCGTGGTCCTCAGCTACGCCGGCGGGGTGCTCTTCGTCGCGGAGAACCTCTCCAGTGCCCTGCACAAGGTCAGCGAGATCTACGACCGGATCGGCTTCGCCGCGGTCGGCCGGTACAACGAGTTCGAGAATCTGCGCCGGGCCGGTGTGCGGATGGCCGACCTGAACGGTCTGAGCTACGACCGGCGTGACGTCACCGGCCGGGCCCTGGCCAACGCGTTCGCGCAGACTCTCGGCGCGATCTTCACGGAGCAGTCGAAGCCGTTCGAGGTGGAGATCTGCGTGGCGGAGGTCGGTGCCACCGCGGACGATGACGAGTTGTACCGGTTGACGTACGACGGCTCGGTCAACGACGAGCCGGGGCGGATGGCCATGGGTGGTCAGGCCGAGGCGATCACCGGTGTGTTGAAGTCGCAGCACCGGGCGGACATGTCTCTCGGCGAGGCGGCCCGGGTGGCGGTGCAGGCGTTGAGCACGGTCGGTGGTGAGGGCGGTGCCGCCCGCACGATCGCCGCCAACCAGCTCGAGGTGGCGGTGCTGGACCGTCACCGGGTTGGGCGTACGTTCCGTCGGATCACCGGTGCGGCACTGACCGCGCTGCTGGACGGCGATGTGTCTGACGCCGAGCAGCCGGCGGAGGCGGGTGGCCCCGACACGCCGGCACAGCCGACCACGGAGGCGCACAAGCCGACGACGTCGGCGGGTTCGGCTGACCTGGAGGACAAGCCGGCGGACGGCAAGTAACGAGCAGTTGAGGTGGCGGGCGGTCGAGGAAACTCGGCCGCCCGCCATGTCATGTGTGGCGGAGGCAGGCCGTCGGTGGTGAAGCCAGGCCCGTTCAGCTGCGCTTGAGCAGTGGTTTGGCGAGGGTCCAGTAGGTCCCGGCCAGCATGTTGAAGACGCCCAGCCCGGGGGCGGTGACGTCGGTGAGGGGTAGCCGACCGGTCATCAGCTCGGCGATGACGCCGTCAGGCACCAGGCGTTCGGCCTGGAGTTGGCGGCGGCGGCTGCGCAGCCAGCCCCGGTGCTGCCACAGCCACCGCCAGCCGCGGATCTTGTGTCGGGCCCAGCCGTCGGCCAGCGCGGTGGTGAGCATCGCGGCTTCGGTGAGCAGCAGCGCGGGGGCGAGCACCACGAGGGTGCGGGCCTGGTACGTGGTGAACAGGGTGACCAGCCGGTTGCGTTCGACCAGGTAGAGCTTGAGCGCGTTGCGGGAGAACTCGTAGTGGTGGCGGACCACGGCGTCCGGCACGTACTCCAGGCGCAGGCCGCGTTGGCGCAGCCGCAGGCTCAGCTCGGTGTCCTCGTGGTAGGCGAAGTATTCGGGGGCGAAGCCGTCGAGTTCGCGCCAGAGGTGTCGGTCGATGACGAAGCAGCAGCCGCTGAGTGAGGGTACGGAGCGACGGTGGGCGTGGGCGGTGGCGGGTTCGCCGTTGCCGCCGGCCCAGGAGAGGCCGGCGAAGTGCAGGGGGTTGCCGGCGGTGTTGATCAGGTCGGGTCGGTCGGCGAGGCGGATGGACGCCATGGCGGCGCCCACGCCGTCCTCGGCGGCCACGGCGGTGGTCTTGGCGAGGGCGTCGGCCGCGACGATCGCGTCGGAGTTGACGAAGGCGAGCCAGTCTCCGGTTGCCTCGGCGGCCCCGACGGCGCAGCCGCCGGAGTAGCCGGTGTTGTGCTCGAGGCTCAACACCCGTACCCCGGGGAGGTTCTTGACGGCGTCGATGCCGTCGCCGGTGCAGCCGTTGTCGACGACGATCAGCTCGACCGTGATGTCGGTGCTGGCGAGGACGGCGCGGGCGGCGTCGACCAGGTACGGCTCGGGGCCGTAGGCCAGCATGACCACGGTGATCCGAGGTGTTGCCATGATCAGATCCCTCCGCTTACTCCAGGCGTGACAGCCTCGAGGGGAGGGGTGTGGGTGGGCGTCGAGGGGGAGGTGCGCTTGCGGAGCAGAACGGCCATGGTGGCGGCGACCACGACGGAGCCGATGGCGTAGCCGAGCTCCACGCGCAGCGCGGTGGACACCGGGGAGAGCGTGGCGACGACGAGGGCTGCCACGCCGACGGCCCAGGCGAGGGCCTGTGCCCGGTGTCGGTCGAGTGCCAGCAGCGCCTGACCGAGGACCATCGCCCACAGGTAGGCGAGGGTGGCGACGGCGAGCCAGGCGAAGTCGCCGTGGCCGAGGACGCCGGGCGCGTCGAAGAGGGTCTGCACCAGCCAAGGGCCGAGGAGTACGGCACCGACGGCGCCGGTGAGGCCGAGCGCGGTGACGACGCCGAGTGCCCGGCGCAGCAGGCTGTGGAAGCCGGCGAGGTCACCGGTGGTGGCCGTGGTGGCGAGACCGGGCAGCAGTGATGCCTGCAACGACGCGAAGACGAACAGCGGGATCCGGACGAGCACCAGCGCGGAGAGCAGTGCGCCGGCGGTCTCCACGTCGGATGGGTCCAGCACCTTGACGTTGATCACGCCGATGTTGACCACGACCTGGGCGAGCAGGCTGGAGACGGTGAGCAGGCCGAGGCCGCGCAGCAGGGGTGCCCAGGCCATGGGCACGCCGCCGCCGATGGCCCGTAGCACCGGAGGCGCGGTCAGGACGACGCCGACGACCGGTGCGACGACCAGCACCGCGCCGTACCAGACGGGGTTGGTCACGCCGGTGAGGCCGAGCACCGCGACGAGCACGATGCGCAGGCCGCCGTCGATGCCGAGCTGGGTGCCGTACCAGGGGAACAGTTGCAGGCCGGAGAGGACGCCGCGGGTGGTGTGCGCGATGGCGAGCCCGGCCAGCGCGCCGATCAGGACGGTGACCATGGTGCCGTCGCCGGCGAAGAGCCGGTCGGCCAGCAGCCCTCGCGCGGCGATGATCAGCGCGACCATGGCGGCGAGCAGGCCGGCGGCCAGGGCCGCCCCCCGGGCCAGGACCGGCCCGGGGGACAGGCCCTGGCTGTGCCGGGCGGCGACGAGTCGGGCAACCTCCTGCTCCACCGGCATGAACAGGCCGATGCCGAGGGTGAAGACGATCGACCAGAGCACCGAGAGGGACGAGTAGTCCGCCTTGGTGAGGCTGTGACCGGCGACGGCCAGGTGGACGTAGGAGGCCAACCCCAGCAGGGCCAGGCCGGCGCCGACGGCGACGGTGCCCGGGGGGACCAGACTCAGAAGCCTGCGGATCACCGGCGAATGAGCGCCAACGTGAGGACGGCGAAGGCGCGGCCGAGGTAGATCATGGCCTTGGCGGGGGAGTGGCTGGGGGTGCCCGCCATCCGCTTGCGCATGGCCACCGGCACCTGACGGATCTTGTAGCCGCGTCGGGCGGTGTGCACCAGTGTCTCCACGGTGTCACCCAGGTACTCCACCGGGTACCAGGTGGCGAACATGTCGATCACCCGGCGGTTGGCGGCCCGGAACCCGGAGGTCGTGTCGGTGAGCTTGGTGTGGGCGACGCGGGACAGCACACCGGAGAGCATGACCATCGCCCAGCGGCGGGGGCCGCGGACGTTGTAGTCGCCCTCACCGGCGAACCGGGCGCCGATCACCAGGTCGGTCTCGTCGAGCTGGTCGACGAGCTTCGGCACGTACCGGGGGTCGTGCTGGCCGTCCGCGTCGATCTGGATCGCGACGTCGTAGTCGTGGTCGCGGGCGTAGCGGTAGCCGCACCGCATGGCGCCGCCGACGCCGAGGTTGTACGGCAGTTTGGCCACGCGGGCGCCGGCCGCGGCGGCGACGGCCGCGGTGCGGTCGGTGGAGCCGTCGTCGACGACGAGCACGTCGACGCCGGGCAGTTCGCCGCGGACCTCGTGGACCACCTCGGCGATCGAGCCGGACTCGTTGAGCGCCGGGATGATGATCAGGACCCGCTTGCCGTTAACCATCGTGGGACACCAGTTCGTCTCGGGCCGCCCGGTCCGCGTCGATCTGCGCGCGGAGCAGGGCGAAGTCTTCTGCCAGGGTGCGGGTCTCTTCTTCCAGGTGGCTGACCTCCCAGCTGAGGTGCACGCAGACCAGCAGCAGGAAGACGATGCCCAGGAAGAGCACCAGGCTCACACCGGAGGCGACGCCGAGCAGTTCGGCGACGTTGTCGAGCAGTCGGGGGAAGAGCGAGAGGGGGATGACGATCACCAGAACACCGAGCCAGAGCATGCCGTACTTCTCGCGGAGCTGCCGGCGGCGCAGCAGTTCGACGATCGTGGCCAGCAATATCAGGCCGGTCAAGCCGGTGACGAGGGTGAGCTTCATGCGACCTTCCACGGAGCGGGCGGAGCGGGGGAGTCGAACGCGTCGACGAGGGTGGCGTGCCAGTCCGGGAGCGACGGCAGGCCCGCAGCCGCCCAGCGGCTGTGTGCTAGCACACTGTACGCCGGGCGGGGAGCAGGACGAGGATACCGGTCGCTGGTGGTCGGTCGAATCCGCTCCGGGTCCAGACCGGTCAACGTGAACACCGCGCGGGCCAGCCCGTACCAGGTCGTCTGGCCGGTGCAGGTGCTGTGGTAGACGCCGGGTGCGGCCCGACCGTCCAGAGCGCTGTCGGCGAGGGCGGCGAGCTGCTCGGCGAGCCGGTAGGACCAGGTGGGCTGGCCGTGCTGGTCGTCGACCACGTCGATGTGTTCCCGCTGTTCGGCGAGCTGGAGCATGGTGGCCACGAAGTTCGGCCCGTGCGCGCCGTACAGCCAGGCGGTGCGGACCACGTACCCGGTGTGGGGCAGCAGTCGGGCGACGGCCTGCTCGCCGACCAGCTTGCTGCGACCGTAGGCGTTGACCGGCGCGGTGGGCGCGTCCTCCGGGTAGGGGGTTCGCGCGTCACCGGCGAGCACGTAGTCGGTGGAGACCTGGATCAGCCGGGCGCCGGTGGCGGCGCAAGCTGATGCGAGGTTCGCCACGGCGGTGCCGTTGACGGCGGTGGCCGCCGCCTCGTCGGCTTCGGCGCCGTCGACGTTGGTCCACGCCGCCGTGTTGATCACGATCTCGTCGTCCCCGACAGCGGCGCGGACGGCGGCGGGATCGGTGACGTCCAGGTCGGCTCGGGTGGCCGCGGTCACCTTCAGGTCGGGCCGGGCGTGCAGCACGGTGACCAGGTCCCGACCGAGCATCCCGCCAGCGCCGGTGACGAGTAGTCGGGTCATGCGGTGGGTGTCTTCTTCAGGGGTTCCCACCAGGAGCGGTTGTCGCGGTACCAGGCGACGGTGTCGGCGAGCCCCTGGTCGAGGGTGATGCTGGGGGTGTAGCCGAGCTCCTCGCTGATCTTGGTGATGTCGAGGGAGTAGCGCCGGTCGTGGCCCTTGCGGTCGGTGACCGGGACGACCCGGTCCCAGCCGACGCCGCAGGCGTCGAGGAGGAGGCCGGTGAGCTCCTTGTTGGTCAGCTCGGTGCCGCCGCCGATGTTGTAGACCTCACCGGCGCGGCCCTTCTGCTGGACGAGCGCGATGCCCCGGCAGTGGTCGTGCACGTGCAGCCAGTCTCGGATGTTGCCGCCGTCGCCGTAGAGCGGAACGGTGCCGCCGTCGAGCAGGTTGCTGACGAACAGCGGGATGACCTTCTCCGGGAACTGGTACGGCCCGTAGTTGTTGGAGCAGCGGGTGACCACGACGTCCATGCCGTGGGTGCGGTGGTACGCCAGGGCGAGCAGGTCCGAGCCGGCCTTCGAGGCCGAGTACGGGGAGTTCGGCTCCAGCGGCCAGGTCTCCGTCCACGAGCCCTCGTCGATCGACCCGTAGACCTCGTCGGTGGAGACGTGCACGAAACGACCGGTGCCGTGGCGCAGCGCGGCGTCCAGCAGCGTCTGGGTGCCCAGCACGTTGGTGGTGACGAACGGCGCCGCGCCCGCGATCGACCGGTCGACGTGCGACTCGGCGGCGAAGTGCACGATGACGTCGTGGTCGGCGACCACCTCGTCGACCGCGGTCGGGTCGCAGATGTCGCCCTGCACGAAGCGCAGCCGGGGGTCGTCGCGCACGGGCGCGAGGTTGGCCAGGTTGCCCGAGTAGGTGAGCTTGTCGAACACGGTCACGACCGCCGGATCGAGCGCCGGCACGCCGTCGGCACTGCCGAGGGGCTTGCCCAGCAGTAGGCGAACGTACTCCGACCCGATGAATCCGGCTCCGCCGGTGACGAGGATCCTCACGGGTCCGAAACTATACGATGGCCGGCGGGGAACACGGGACGCGACCCGTCGCACGTGTCGCAGCCGTGCCGCTAGGATTCCCCGGGTGCGTGGAATCCTACTTGCTGGCGGCACCGGCTCCCGGCTCTGGCCGATCACCCGGGCGGTCTCGAAGCAGCTGATGCCGGTCTTCGACAAGCCGATGGTGTATTACCCCCTCTCCACCCTGGTGATGGCCGGGGTCCAGGAGATCCTGGTGATCACCACGCCGGACGACCAGGACCAGTTCCGTCGGCTGCTCGGCGACGGCAGCCAGTTCGGGCTGCGGCTGGAGTACGTCAGCCAGGAGCGCCCGGAGGGCATCGCGCAGGCGTTCATCCTCGGTGCGGACTTCATCGGCGACGAGTCGGTGGCGCTGGTCCTCGGCGACAACATCTTCCACGGCGTCGGTCTGGGCCGGCAGCTCGCCCAGCACGGTGACCCGGTCGGCGGGCGGGTCTTCGCCTACCAGGTGGCCAACCCGCAGGAGTACGGCGTGGTCGACTTCGACGACGAGGGTCGGGTGCTCTCGATCGAGGAGAAGCCGGCCCGGCCGAAGTCCCGGTACGCGGTACCGGGTCTGTACTTCTACGACAACCGGGTCGTGGACATCGCCCGCAAGCTCACCCCGAGCGCCCGCGGCGAGCTGGAGATCACCGCGGTCAACGAGGTGTACCGGGAGACCGGCGAGCTGTCGGTGACCGTGCTGGATCGGGGCACCGCCTGGCTGGACACGGGCACGTTCACCTCGATGATGCAGGCGGCCGAGTTCGTGCGGGTGGTCGAGGAGCGGCAGGGTCTGAAGATCGGCTGTGTCGAGGAGGTGGCCTGGCGGGCCGGCCTCATCGACGACGACCAGCTGCGCGCGCTCGCCGCGCCGTTGACCAAGAGTGGCTACGGCGACTACCTGCTCGGCCTGCTGGCCGAGCAGGACGGCGAGCACGAGGCGGCCTGGTGAAGATCCGGGAGTTGAGCATCGAGGGCGCCTGGGAGATCACGCCCCAGCAGCACGGTGACCCGCGCGGCATGTTCATGGAGTGGTACCGCTTCGACAAGCTCGCCGAGGCGGTGGGCCACCCGATGCGGCTGGCCCAGGCCAACCTGTCGGTCTCCGCGCGTGGTGTGGTCCGCGGCGTCCACTTCGCCGACGTTCCGCCCGGGCAGGCCAAGTACGTCACCTGTGTGCGCGGCGCGGTCCTCGACGTGATCGTAGATCTTCGGGTGGGTTCGCCGACGTTCGGCCGCTGGGAGGGCGTCCGCCTGGACGACACCGACCGCCGGGCGGTCTACCTCAGCGAGGGGTTGGGGCACGGTTTCTGCGCGCTGACCGACGACGCGACACTGAGCTATCTCTGCTCGGCCAGCTACAACCCGACCGGTGAGCACGCGGTGCACCCGCTGGACGAGGAGTTGGGCATCGAGTGGCCCGCCGACGTCCCACTGCTGTCCGCCCGCGACGACGCGGCGCCGACTCTGGCGCAGGCCCGCGAGCGGGGTCTGCTGCCGGAGTACGACACCTGTCAGCGGTTCGTGGCGAGCCTCGGGCCGGACGGTATGTCGCACTCAACCGGTATGTGACCACGCCCGGAGCACGACCTGTGGTGTGACAGTGACGAACCGGGCCTCCGGGCGGCTAATGTCACACCATGGAGCGGCGAATCTTCGGCCTCGAGACCGAGTACGGCGTCACCTGCACCTATCGCGGGCAGCGGCGGCTGTCCCCGGACGAGGTCGCGCGGTATCTGTTCCGACGCGTGGTCTCCTGGGGTCGGTCGAGCAACGTCTTCCTGCGCAATGGGGCCCGGCTCTACCTGGACGTCGGGTCGCATCCGGAGTACGCGACTCCGGAGTGCGACTCGGTGACCGATCTCGTCGCCCACGACCGGGCTGGCGAGCGGATCCTGGAGGGCCTGCTGGTCGACGCGGAGAAGCGACTGCACGACGAGGGCATCGCGGGTGAGATCTACCTGTTCAAGAACAACACCGACTCGGCCGGCAACTCGTACGGCTGCCACGAGAACTACCTGGTCTCCCGGCACGGCGAGTTCGGCCGGCTCGCCGACGTACTCATCCCGTTCCTGGTCACCCGGCAGTTGATCTGCGGGGCTGGCAAGGTCCTGCAAACCCCGCGCGGCGCGGTCTACTGCCTGTCGCAGCGGGCCGAGCACATCTGGGAGGGCGTCTCCTCGGCGACCACCCGCAGCCGTCCGATCATCAACACCCGCGACGAGCCGCACGCCGACGCCGAGCGCTACCGGCGGCTGCACGTGATCGTCGGTGACTCCAACATGAACGAGGTCACCACGCTGCTCAAGGTCGGCACCGCCGACATCGTGCTGCGGATGATCGAGGCCGGGGTGGTGATGCGCGACCTGTCCCTGGAGAACCCGATCCGGGCGATCCGGGAGGTGTCGCACGACATCACCGGCCGGCGCAAGGTGCGGTTGGCCTCCGGCAAGGAGGTCAGCGCCCTGGACATCCAGCAGGAATACCTGTCCAAGGCCACCGAGTTCGTCGAGCGCCGCGGCGGCGACCAGGCCGCGAAGCGGGTCGTCGAGCTGTGGGGTCGGGTGCTCAACGCGGTGGAGAGCGGCGACCTGGAGCCGGTCTCGCGGGAAATCGACTGGGTCAGCAAACTGCGGCTCATCGAGCGCTACCAGCGCAAGCACGACCTGCCGCTGTCGCACCCCCGGGTGGCGCAGATGGACCTGGCCTACCACGACGTGCGTCGCGGTCGGGGCCTCTACGGGCTGCTGGAGCGCCGCGGTGAGGTCGACCGGGTGACCACCGACCCGGAGATCTTCGAGGCGAAGGAGACCCCGCCGCAGACCACGCGGGCCCGGCTGCGCGGCGAGTTCATCCGGCACGCCCAGGAGAAGCGGCGCGACTTCACCGTCGACTGGGTGCACCTGAAGCTCAACGACCAGGCGCAGCGCACCGTGCTCTGCAAGGATCCGTTCCGGGCGTACGACGAGCGGGTGGAGCGGCTGATCGCCAGCATGTGACCGGTGTGCCGACCCCGGCGGCGGTGTGCGTCGTCGGGGTCGGCCTGCCGGGCGGGCTCAGCGGCGCGCCAGGCGCGGCGGCCCGCTAAGCTGGGTCCGCCATGACGACTTCTGGACCTTCCGACCGCTCCGAGCGCGGCACCGAGCGGCAGAACTGGGTCGAACGCCGGCGCGACAAGATCCGCGCCGAGGTCGACCGCAACCGGCGCGGTGAATACACCGTCCCGACGTGGGTGCTGGCCCTGGCCCTGCTGCTCATCGTGGGCGGCTGGCTAGCGCTGATCTTCCTGGCCTAACCCCACCCCACCCCCACCCCCACCCCACCCCACCCCCAGCTCGCGTTGATCATGAAGTTATTGCCGTGACACGCCGAGGAGGCGGGCCATAACTTCATGATCAACCGCGGCGGTGGGCAGGCGCGGGGTCAAGGTTGGGGGGGTTAGGGCAGCAGGGTTGCGGCGTGGCGGCCGGCCGCAGCGGCGGCCAGGAAGTACGCGTGGTCGGCGTCGAGGCCGCGGCCCATGGTGGACAGCGGCACGGCGCTGGCGCGCAAGGCGGCGTCGAGACCGGTCGTGGGCACCCGGACGATCCGGTGCCGGGCCGCCAGGGGGGCCAGCGACGCGTCCACCTCCGCGAGCAGCGCCGGGGTCAGGCCGTCGGGCACCACCAGCTCCGCCGGGGCGAGCGCCACCCGGCCGTACGCGGTCAGGCTGTGGTGCGACACCCCTCGGTGTCGGGGGCGGGGGTCGGCGTCGGAGATGCGCAACGAGCCGACCGGTCGACCGCCCAGCGTGGCGACCGCGTTGACCGCCTCGCCGACGGCGACGCCGGAGAACCCCCACCGGGTGCCGGTGCCCAGATTGCCGGGCCCCTGGGCGACGATGGCCACGTCGGCGCCCAGCACGTACCGGGCGGCAAGCAGGCCGCCGTGCAGGGTGGTGGCCTCCAGGTCACCGCCGAAGGCCTGCCCGACGGTGATCGTGCCGGCCAGTTCGGTCCGCAGCCCGGCGAGGGTGCGGGAGAACCACGCCGGCAGCGCCCCACCGTCGGTGAGCAGGTACGCCACCCGCGCCCGCGGGGCGTCGGCCCGGATGCCGGCCAGGATCGCCGGCAACGCCGAGTGCAGGTCGGCGGTGACCACCGGCAGGCCGCCCAGGTCGTCCGCGTCGGCCAGCACGTCGCGGTGCGGGGACGCCTCCTCGTCGACGCCGAGCAGGATCGGCTGCAACGGCGTGTAGCGGGCCTTGACCAGGTGACCGGCGTCGCGGGTGTCGCCGACCTGCGGCGGGTCCGGCGGCAACCGGTCCGGCAGGGCCACCACCAGGGCGTACCCGCCGGTGCCCAACCCCATCAGCAGCGCACCGGCGTTGAGCAGCACCCGGTCGCCGGGCTGCGGCGTGCCGACCAGCTCGGGGTAGGCCAGCGCCCGCATGTGCGTGCCGTCGGGCAGGTCGACGTCCAGCTCCACCGCCCCGGTCCACTGCCGTCGCAGCGCCGCCACCGTCCCCGTACGCCATCGCACCATGACGGGCACGCTAGCCGCGCGCGCCCGGCGGCCCGCGCCCGGGTGCTGCCGGGCGGCTCGTTCAGGGGCGCTCGGGCCCGTCGTCGTTCTGCGGGGCCGGCGCGGCCTGGGTGTGCCGGGCCCGGCCGGTGGCGCCGGGCAGCGAGCGCGTGGGGTCGAGGAACACGTAGCGGATCTCCGGGTACCGCCCGGTGAGCCGTCGTTCGGCCTCGTCGGCGGCGGCCTCGATGGCCGCGCCGGTGGCCTCGTCGCTGAAGTCGACCTTCGCGGCGACCAGGATGTCCTCCGGGCCGAGCTGCATGGTCATCAGGGTGTCGATGCGCTCCACCTCGGGAAGCCCGGTCAACTCCTGCTCGATCTCGTGGCGCAGACGCTCCGGGACGGCCCGACCGACCAGCAGCGACAGGTTGTTGGCGGCGAGGATCCCGGCGACCGTCAGCAGCAGGAGCCCGATCAGGATCGACGCGACGCCGTCCCACACCTCGTCGCCGGTGGCGTGGGACAGGCCGACGCCTGCCCCGGCCAGCAGCAGACCGATCAGGGCCGCGCTGTCCTCCAGGAAGACCGCCTTGACGGTGGTGTCGGCGGTCAGTCGCAGGAAGCGTCGGGGAGTGGTCCCCCAGCGTTGCGACTCGCTGCGGACCTGTCGCAGGGCCCGGGCCAGGGAGATCGACTCGATGACGAACGACACCGCCAGGACGATGTACGAGACCAGGTAGTCGCCGCTGTGCTCGTGCACCAGGATCGTGGTGACACCGTGGGTGACGGCGAAGCCGGCGCCGGCGACGAAGGTGAACATCGCCGCGAAGAACGCCCAGACGTAGCTCTCCTTGCCGTACCCGAAGGGGTGGCGCTGGTCCGCCGGCCGGGAGCCGCGGCGCAGCGCCTGGTAGAGCAGCACCTCGGTGGTGGTGTCGGCGACCGAGTGCGCCGCCTCGGAGAGCATGGCGGCCGAGCCGGAGATCACCCCGGCGACCAGTTTGGCGATCGCGATGGCGAGGTTGGCGGCGCCCGCGACGATCACGGTGCCGACGCTCTCGCTCTCCGGCCTGGCGTCCCCTTGCGACATGAGGATCACCCTATGACCGGAGACGGCGACGCGCCGGGGGAGGCCCGATCCGAACAAGTGTGCGGCACGCCCGCGCGGGTGCACGTCGTGGGCACGTCGACTGCTAGCGTCTACCGCGTGTCGCGGACCCGCACCGAACGCCTGGTCAACCTGGTGATCTGTCTGCTGTCCACGCGACGGTTCCTGACCGCCGCGCAGATCGCCGCGACCGTGCCCGGCTACGAGCACGATCCCGACGACGCGCGCGACCACGAAGCGTTCCAGCGCAAGTTCGAGCGGGACAAGGCCGAGCTGCGTGAGCTGGGTGTGCCACTGGAGACCGGCACGGCGAGCGCCTTCGACGCCGAGCCCGGCTACCGGATCGCCCACCGCGAGTACGCGCTGCCCGACATCCTCCTGGAGCCGGACGAGGCCGCCGCCGTCGGCATCGCGGCACGCCTGTGGCAGCACGCCGGGCTGGCCGCCGCCGCGTCGTCCGGGCTGGCCAAGCTGCGTGCCGCCGGCGTGGACGTGGACCCACAGGCCACCCTCGGCCTGGAGCCGATGGTCACCGTCGACCCGGCGTTCGCGCCGCTCACCGCGGCCGCCCGCGACCGCCGCGAGGTCGGGTTCGACTACCGGGTACCCGACCGGGACGCGCCCAGCCGGCGGCGACTGCAACCGTGGGGCGTGGTCTGCTGGCGCGGCCGGTGGTATGTGGTCGGCCACGACCTGGACCGGGCGGCGACCCGATGCTTCCGGCTGTCCCGGGTCGTCGGCACGGTCCGGGTGACCGGCACGCCCGACGCGTACGAGCCGCCGGCCAACGTCGACCTGATCAGCCACGTGGCCCGTTGGTCGGGTCCGGTGGAGCGCACCGGCCGGGCCACCGTCCTGGCCGCGCCGGGCCGTGCCGCCGGGCTGCGCCGCTGGGCGGTGGAGGTGACCACCGGGCCGGACGGTGACCGGCTGGTCCTGCCGTACGCGGACCCGGACGGGCTGGCCGGCCACCTCGTCGGATACGGCCCGGACGTGCGGGTGCTCGACCCGCCGGAGGTCCGCGAGGCCGTCATCCAACGACTCAAGGAGATCGCCGTCCGACACGACGAGCTGGCCGTCAGCGGGGGTGCCCGGTGACCCGCCCGGCCGCCCGGGGCGGCTCCCGCGCGTCCGCCGACCGGCTGGCCCGGCTGCTCAACCTGGTGCCCTACCTGCTGGCCCGGCCCGGCATCGAGATCGCCGAGGCGGCCGGTGACCTGGGCGTCACCGAGCGGCAGCTCCGGGAGGACCTGGAGCTGCTCTGGGTGTGCGGGCTGCCCGGCTACGGCCCCGGTGACCTGATCGACATGGCGTTCGACGGTGATCGGGTGACCATCACCTACGACGCCGGCATCGACCGGCCGCTGCGGCTCACCCCGGACGAGGCCCTCGCGCTGGTCGTGGCGTTGCGGATGCTGGCCGAGACGCCCGGGGTGGCCAACCGGGAGGCCGTGGAACGGGCCCTGGCGAAGATCGAGGACGCGGGGGACCTGGTGGGTGCGCCGGTGGCGGTCCGGCTGCCGGGCGACACCCGGCGGGTCGAGGCGCTGCGTGCCGCCGTGGAGGGCGGGAAGGCGCTGCGGATCACCTACTACACGGCAGCCCGGGACGAGACCACCGACCGCGTCATCGACCCGCTGCGGATGCTGATGGTCGGCGGCCGGGCGTACGTCGAGGCGTGGTGTCGGCGCGCGGAGGCGGTCCGACTGTTCCGGGCCGACCGGATCGACGCGATCAGCGAGCTGGCCGAGCCGGCCACCGTGCCGCCGCAGGCCGTCCCGCACGACCTCACCGAGGGGGTCTTCCGCCCCTCGCCCGACCTGCCGCTGATCACGCTGCGCATCGGCCGCAGCGAGCGGTGGATCACCGAGTACTACCCGTGTGAGCGCGTCGAGGCCGGCGACGGCGACCAGTGGCTCGTGTCGCTTCGGGTCACCGACCTGGGGTGGGCGCGCCGGTTCGTGCTGGGCCTCGGCCCGGACGCCACCGTGGTCGCTCCGGTCGAGCTGGCCGAGCAGGTGCGGGCGACGGCGGCCGCCGCCCTGGACGCGTACGCCGTGCCCACCCCGACCCGGCAGCCCGAGACCGACCCGGAGGTCGCGCCGTCGGGTGACCCGGCGGTGGCCGGCCGCACCCAGTAGGCTGACCGCCGTGCTGATCTGGATCGTGCTCGCCGTGGTGCTGCTTCCCCTCGTGGCGCTGGCGCTGGCCGTGCGCCCGGTGCTGACCCGCCTGCCCGGGCTGCGCCGCGCCGCCGTGGCGTTGCAGCGGCGGGCGGTCGAGGCCGAGGCGCTGCGGGAGACCGCCGAGGCGTTGCAGCAGCGCGCCGAGGGCGTGCAACGCCAACTCGACACCACGTCCGGGCGACTCGCGCTGATCAAGGCCAAGCGCAGCTGACCAACCGGTCGTTCGGGTTGTTGACGGATCATCCCGGGTTGGTCAAGACTTCACCCTCCGGGCCAGACCATCACCACCCGGCGGGTGGCGGGCAGCCGATCCGCACGTACGATGGGCTGCGTACCACCCCTCGGACACAGACCGACTGGAGCTTCTCATGGGTGCCCTCAAGCCGTGGCACATCGCTGTTCTCGTGGTTGTGCTGATCCTGCTCTTCGGTGCGAAGCGGCTCCCCGACGCGGCCCGTTCGCTGGGTCGGTCGCTGCGGATCATCAAGGCCGAGACCAAGAGCCTGCAGGACGACGACCGCGACCTCGCCGAGAAGGCCGACGCGCAGGCCGGCTACCAGCCGTTGCCGCCGCACGCCGGGCAGCAGGCGCCGTACACCGGGCAGCCGCAGCAGGCGCCCTACCAGCAGGCGCCGACGCAGCAGCCGGTCGTCGACCCGGTGCACCGCGTCCGCGACAACTGACCGAAGGGCCCCACCACCGTGGCCTTCGCACTGCGTAAACGCGCCCCAAAGGCGTTCGAGCGGGCCGCCGACGGCTCGATGACGCTCATCGAGCACGTCCGCGAACTGCGCAACCGCCTGTTCCGCGCCTCGCTGGCGATCATGCTCGGCTTCGGCGTGGGCATCTGGCTGGCGACGCCGGTCCGGATCCTGTTGTCGGAGCCGTACTGCAGCCTCGACGCCTCGCTCGACCCGGTCACCGGCAAGTGCAAGTTCGTCCAGCTCGGTGTCGCGGACGTCTTCCTGCTGAACCTGAAGATCGGTCTGTGGGTGGGCCTGATCATCGCGGCGCCCATCTGGCTCTACCAGCTCTGGGCGTTCATCGCGCCGGGCCTGCACCGGCACGAGCGGCGTTACGCGTACATCTTCACGGCTCTGGCCGCGCCGCTGTTCGCGGCCGGCGCGGTCCTGGCCTTCTTCGTCACCACCAAGGGCCTCGAGTTCCTGCTGAACGTGTCCGGCGACGACATCTCGACGAATCTGGAAGTCACCCGGTACATCTCGTTCGTCACCAATCTGATCCTGCTGTTCGGTGTGGCGTTCGAGTTCCCGCTGATCGTGCTGATGCTCAACTTCGTCGGCATCGCCAGCGCGAAGCGGCTGCTCAGTTGGTGGCGGGTGGCGATCTTCGTGTTCTTCGCCTTCGCCGCCGTGGTCACCCCCACCCCGGACCCGTTCGGGATGACCGCTCTGGCGCTCTGCCTCATCGCGCTCTACTTCGCCGCAGTCGGGGTCGCGTTCATCAACGACCGGCGGCGGGGGCGTGGCAAGGAGGTCTACGCGGGCATCGACGACGACGAGGTGTCGCCGTTGGAGTTCGACAAGGACCCGGTCGTGGCCGGGCAGCGGGTCGACGCGACCGCGCCGATCGGCGTACCCGAGCCGATCGCCAAGCCGGCACCGATCGAACGCCGCTACGACGACATGACCTGACGGCCCCGCGCCGCCCGGTCCACCGACGCCGTCCCCGCTTTCCGGGGGCGGCGTCGGTGCTTCACCCACAGCGCCGACAAAGGGACGGACCGTGAGGTCGCCCGCCCCTGGCGAACGGCGGGTGTCCGACCGGTACGGTGCTGCCCGTGACCGCAGACGATCACCTGCCCGGCCCGGTCGCCGTGCTCGCCAACCCGACCGCTGGTCGAGGGCGGCACCGCGCTCTGCTGCCCCGGCTGCTGGACGGGCTGGCCGCCTCCGGCCGGCCGATCCGCCTGCTGCCGGCGTCGAGCCCCGCCGAGGCGGAGGCGGCGTGCCGTGCCGCGGTCCGCGACGGCGCCGGCGCGCTGGTGGCGATCGGTGGGGACGGCACCGTGCACCGGGCGCTGCAGGCGGTCGCCGGCACCGACGTGCCGTTCGGCCCGATCCCCGCCGGCACGGGCAACGACTTCGCCCTGGACACCGGTTTCCCGGCCGACCCCCTCGCCGCGGTGGCGGTGATCGCCGACGCGGTGCGTGCCGGCCGGACCAGCGCCCTCGACCTGGCGCGGATGACCGGTGCCGACGGCACCGAGCGCTGGTACGGGGCGGTCCTCGCGGCCGGGTTCGACGCGATCGTCAACGAGCGCGCCAACCGGATGCGCTGGCCGCGTGGCCCCCGCCGCTACGACCTGGCGATCCTGGTCGAGCTGGCCCGGCTGCGGCCCCGCCGCTACACGCTGCGCCTCGACGGGGTGCCGCACGAGCTGGACGCGGTGCTGGTGGCGGTGGGCAACTGCCCGACGTACGGCGGCGGGATGCGGATCTGCCCCGACGCCGACCCGACCGACGGGCTGCTCGACGTGGTGGTGGCGGGTCGGGTCGACCGGCGGACCCTGATCCGGGTGAAGCCGCGTATCTACCAGGGCACCCACGTCAGCCATCCGCTGGTGCGCAGCTTCCGCGCCCGCACCGTGGAGTTGGCCGCCGAGGGCATCACCTCGTACGCCGACGGGGAACGCTCGCTGCGCCTGCCGGTGACGATCAGCGCCGTCCCGGGCGCCCTGCGGCTGTTGCGTTGACCCGTACCGCCCCGATGCTGGCCGCGATGACCAGCACGATGGCGGCGCACTCCAGCAGGGTCAGGGCCTGTCGCAGCACCAACCACCCGGCGAGTGTGGCGACGGCCGGGCCGAGGCTCATCAGCACCGCGAAGGTGGCGGTGGGCATCCGCCGCAGCGCCAGCAGCTCCAGCGTGTAGGGCAGCCCGGAGGCGAGCACCGCGAGGGCGGCGCCGAGCGCCAGCACCGGCGGCTCGAGCAGCACCGCGCCGCCGTCGACGATGCCCAGCGGCAGGGTGACCAGCGCGGCGAGGGTCAGCGCCAGGGCCAGACCGTCGGCGCCCGGGAACCGGCTGCCGACCCGCGCGCTCAGCACGATGTAGGAGGCCCACATGGCTCCTGCGCCGAACGCGAAGGCCACCCCGACCGGGTCCAGTCGGTCGAAGCCGCCCTGGCCGAGCAGTGCCACCCCGGCCAGTGCCAGCCCCGCCCAGCCCCAGCTGGCGAGTCGTCGGGCGGAGAACACCGACAGCGCCAGCGGGCCGAGCACCTCCAGCGTCACCGCCGGACCCAGCGGGATGCGTTCGATGGCCTGGTAGAACAGCGAGTTCATGCCGGCCAGCGCCAGCCCGAACGCGCCCGCCGCGAGCCAGGCCGACCGGTCGTGGCCGCGCAGCCGGGGTCGGCACACGACCAGCAGCAGCACCGCCGAGATTGTCAACCGCAGGGTCACCGCGCCGGCCACCCCGGTACGGGGAAAGAGCAACGCGGCCACCGCGGAGCCGAACTGCACCGACAGGGCCCCGCCGAGCACCAGGCCCACGGCGGCGACGCCACCGCGCCGGGCCGGTGGCGCGTCGGCCGGTGGTGGCGTGGGCAGCAGGATCTCGGTCACGGGCACGACGGTAGGCCGCCCCTTACGGCCATCCTTCGGCGGGTCCACCCGCCGGAAGGTCCGGCTCGTGGTGAGGACCGAGTTCCGCTGCCGTACGCCTCGACACGTCGGTAGGTGTTCGCCAACGTGGTGCTACCGGCGTACGGTCCCTGGTATGACCAGTGCGATGCGGAAGCTGTCGATCTCCGTGCCACCCGACGTGGCCGAGCGGCTGGAGCGCGAGTCGAATGCCAGCGCCTACATCACCCAGGCCGTCCGTGACCGGATGCGGCTGGACGCTCTGGACGCGGAGCTTGCCCACCAAGGCATCGCGATCACCGAGCAGGGGGTGGCCGAGGCGCGTGCCCGCCGGGCTGCCGTTGAGGCCGAATGGTCGCCCGAGCGCCGCAGCGCCCTTCGCGAGCGGGCCCGTCAGCACGGGCTCGACGCGGCCGCCGGGGCGCTCGAACAACCCGCGGCGTGAGCCCCGAGGACGACCGACCGGTCCGGCTCGTACTGGATCGGTCGGCACTGCTGGCGTACCTGGCGGGATCGGTGCACGTCGGGGAGCCGCTGCACGAGGTCATCCAGGACCGCAACAGGTTCGGCGTCACCGCCGTGACCGCGGCGGAGACGCTGGCGATCGTCAGTGACCCGAAGGAACGGGCGACACTGCACCGGTTGCTGAGCCTGGACGCCTGCGAGGTGCTCTCGACCGACGGGCACTCCTGGCACGAACTCAGCTTCTGGCGGACGGTGACGGGCCGTGCCGATCTGGCCACCACAGCGCTGGCCGTCCTCGAACACGACGCCTCGATCCTCACCGGGGAGGATCGGTACGGCGACGGCGAACTACCGGTGATCCACATTCCCGACTGACGACACACGGACCGCCGGTCAGGACGGCAGGGCCAGGTCGAGCACCGCGCCCAGCCCGTTCTCCCGGCCCGGCTCGGCCGCAGGCAGCACCAGCGCCGCGCAGCCGGCGGTGACCGCGCCCGCGTCGGCCGGTGTGTCACCGACCATCAGCGTCTGTTCCGGGTCGACACCGAGCATCCCGCAGGCCCGCCAGAAGATCGCCGGGTCGGGCTTGCAGCGCCCCACCTCGTAGGAGAGCACGAACGCGCCGACCAGGTCGGTCAACCCCCACGTGTCGAAGTGCGGCCGCAGGTCGAAGCCGATGTTGCTGACCACGGCCACCGGCACCCCGGCGTCGCGCAGTGCGGTCAGCGTGGGCGCGGTGTCCGCGTACGGTAGCCACCCCTCGGCGGTCAGCAGCCGCTCGTAGAGCGCGTCGGCGAAACCCTCGATGCCCGCGTCGACCGTCTCGGCCAGCCCGGTGTACGCGCCCCGGTGGGCGTGTTGGTAGAGGTCCCGGTCGGCCCACAACTCGGCCAGCCGGGGTGGCACCCGCGCCGGTAGGGGCCCTCCGGCACGCCCGGCGGTGAGTAGCCGGTCGGCCAGCGAGGTGGCCCGGACCCGGTCCAGGGTGACCCCGCACGCCGCGGCGGCCTCCAGCACCCACTGCCGGGGCTCCTCCACCTGGGCCAGCGTGCCGTGGAAGTCGAAGAGCACCGCCTTCACGGGCCGTCGGGACGCCCGCGGGGCGGCGGCCTCGGCGTTTCCCGGCGAAGGGGTGTGGGGCGGTTCGGCATGGTCCGGCACGCCGTGCACCCTACCGACCGCCCCCGATGGCGACTCCGGACGGCCTTGTCGGGTGCCGTGTCCGGGCACGCACTAATCTTGGTGTCATGTCGAGTCCCGCCGAGCGGTACGCAGCGGCGCGCCGCCGGGCCGCGCAGGCCTCACAGTTTCCCGCGCTGGACGAGTTCGCCCTTGACCTGGGGTTCGACCTCGACGACTTTCAGCGGGAGGCGTGCCAGTCGCTGGAGCGGGGCAGCGGTGTGCTGGTCTGCGCCCCCACCGGGGCCGGTAAGACGGTGGTCGGTGAGTTCGCGGTCCACCTGGCGTTGCGCGGGCGGCCCAACGATCCGGTGGTCGCCGACGACGCGGCGACCCCGCCGGCCCGGCGTAAGTGCTTCTACACCACGCCGATCAAGGCGCTGTCCAACCAGAAGTACCACGACCTGGTCTCCCGCTACGGCGCCGAGCAGGTTGGTCTGCTGACCGGCGACAACGCGATCAACGGTGACGCGCCCGTGGTGGTGATGACCACCGAGGTGCTGCGCAACATGCTCTACGCGGGCTCCAGCACCCTGCAGGGGCTGGCGTACGTGGTGATGGACGAGGTGCACTACCTGGCCGACCGGTTCCGTGGCGGGGTGTGGGAAGAGGTGATCATCCACCTGCCCGCCTCGGTCACCCTGGTCTCGTTGTCGGCGACGGTCTCCAACGCCGAGGAGTTCGCCGACTGGCTGGTCACCGTGCGCGGTGAGACGTCGGTGGTGGTCAGCGAGCACCGGCCGGTGCCGTTGTGGCAGCACATGCTGGTCGGCAAGCGGATGTTCGACCTGTTCCACGACGCCGACGCCGCCCGCAAGCACGACGTGCACCCGGAGCTGCTGCGCTACACCCGGGAGACCGCGCGGCGGTTGGAGTTGGGCGAGGGGCGCAGCGCCGGGCCCGGTGCCGGTCGGCGTGGCCCTCGCTGGCGTGGCCCGATGCGCCCGGACATCGTCGACCGACTGGACCGCGAGGGTCTGCTCCCGGCGATCCTGTTCATCTTCAGTCGGGCCGGTTGCGCCGCCGCGGTGCAGCAGTGTCTCGCCGCCGGGCTGCGGCTCACCTCGCCCGACGAGCGGGCCGAGATCCGCCGGGTCGTCGAGTCGCGGGTCACGGCCATCCCCGGCGAGGACCTGACGGTCCTGGGCTACTGGGAGTGGCTCGACGGCCTGGAGCGCGGCCTGGCCTCCCACCACGCCGGCATGTTGCCGGTGTTCAAGGAGATCGTCGAGGAGTTGTTCGTCCGCGGCCTGGTCAAGGCGGTCTTCGCCACCGAGACGCTGGCGCTGGGCATCAACATGCCGGCCCGCTGCGTCGTCCTGGAACGGCTGGTCAAGTACAACGGCGAGGCGCACGTCGACCTGACCCCGGGGGAGTACACGCAGCTCACCGGGCGCGCCGGCCGTCGGGGCATCGACGTGGAGGGGCACGCCGTCGTGGTGTGGTCCCCGGAGACCGACCCACGGCAGGTGGCCGGGCTCGCGTCCACCCGCACCTACCCGCTGCGCTCCAGCTTCCGGCCCTCGTACAACATGGCGGTGAACCTGGTCGGCACGGTCGGCGTGGAGCCGGCCCGGGCCCTGCTGGAGTCCTCGTTCGCCCAGTTCCAGGCGGACCGGTCGGTGGTCGGCCTGGCCCGGCAGGTGCAGCGCAACACCGAGACGATCGACGCGTACGGCGCGGAGGCCGCCTGCCACCACGGCGACTTCGACGAGTACTTCGCGCTGCGGGTGGCGATCGCCGACCGGGAGAAGGCCATCGCCCGGCAGGGGCAGACCCAGCGCAAGGCCGCCGCAGTGGCGTCGCTGGAGCGGCTGCGGGTCGGCGACGTGATCCGGGTGCCGTCGGGCCGTCGGGCCGGGCTGGCCGTCGTGCTGGACCCGGCGACCGGTGGGTTCGGTGAGCCCCGGCCACTGGTGCTCACCCAGGACCGCTGGGCCGGGCGGGTCAGCCCCGGCGACTTCACCACCCCGGCCGAGGTGCTGGCCCGGATCCGCGTGCCCAAGCACTTCAACCACCGTTCGCCGGGCGCCCGGCGGGACCTCGCCGCCGAGGTCAGCGGCACCGGCCTGGACCGGCACGGCGGCCGACGGGGTGGCCGTTCCCGACAGGTGGCCGGCGAGGACCACCAGATCACCCAGCTCCGCACCGAGCTGCGTAACCACCCCTGCCACGCCTGCCCGGAGCGGGAGGACCACGCCCGCTGGGCGGAACGGCGTCGGCGGCTGGAGCGCGACACGGAGGAGCTGCGGGAGCGCGTCTCCGGGCGTACCGGTTCCCTCGCCCGAACCTTCGACCGGATCGTCGCGCTGTTGACCGACCGTGGCTACCTCGCTCGCGACGGGGCGGTCACCGACGCGGGGCGGATGCTCGGCCGGATCTGGACCGAGGCGGACCTGCTGGTCGCCGAGTGCCTGCGCCGGGGGGTGTGGAACGGTCTGTCCCCGGCCGAGTTGGCCGCCGCGGTGTCCGTGGTGGTCTTCGAGGCGCGCCGCGACGTGGACGAGCGGGCGTCGCTCCCGCGTGGGCCGGTGGCCGACGCGGTCGACGAGACGTTGAAGTTGTGGGGCGAGATCGAGGCCGACGAGGCGGCGCGCGGGCTGACCGCGACCCGGGAGCCGGATCTCGGTTTCGCCTGGCCGATCTACCGGTGGGCCCGGGGTGAGGTGCTGGCCAAGGTGCTCGGCAGCGGGCACGAGATCGACGGTGAGATGCCCGCCGGTGACTTCGTCCGGTGGGCCCGACAGGTCGTCGACCTGCTCGGTCAGATTGCCGACTCCGGTGGTGCCGCAGCGGAGCTGCGGTCGACCGCTCGACAGGCTATAGCGACCGTCAATCGAGGTGTTCTCGCGTACCACACGTCAGCCTGATCTTTACTCTCAGTGATTTTTGGCGGTTGAATCGACGCAGCGGACGGTCACCGCAACGGCACCCCCCGGATAGCCCGGGGGGCACTGTTGCGCCTGATCACAGCACCCCTGATCATTGCCGAGGCGTCTTGTTGACGCGTCGGTAACGAATGGGGAGAAAGCCGCCGTGGCGGAGATCAATCACTTTGAGTACGGGTGGATCACACCCGCGTTGAGTTATGCGCTGTCCGTGCTCGGCTCGATCCTCGGTCTCGTGTGCGCCGGGCGCATCCGCACGGCGCAGACGAACGGCCAGCGGGCCTGGTGGGGTCTGCTGTCGGCCTGGGCACTGGGCGGCACCGCCATCTGGGCGATGCACTTCATGGCCATGCTCGGGTTCGCCGTCGAGAACACCCGGATCCGCTACGACGTGCCGCTGACCGCGGCCAGTACGGCCATCGCGGTGGTGGCGGTCGGGATCGGCCTGGCCATCGTGGGCACCGGCCGGTTGAACACGGTGCGACTGATCGCCGGTGGCGTCTTCACCGGTGTGGGTGTCGCGTCCATGCACTACACGGGCATGGCGGCGATGCGGCTCAACGGCAGTCTCCAGTACGACACCGTCCGGGTCGCGCTCTCCGTCATCATCGCCGTCGTGGCGTCCACCGTCGCGCTGTGGCTCGCCATGACCGTCCGCCGCGGGCTGGCGATCTTCGCCTCCGCGCTGGTCATGGGCGTCGCCGTGAACGGGATGCACTTCACCGGGATGAGCGCCCTGTCGGTGCACCGCCACGAACGGGCGGGCGAGGTGACCGGTGCCGGGGTGAGCACCTTGCTGGTGCCGATCATGCTGGCGGTGATCTTCGGGGTGGTCGGTCTGCTCTACGCCCTGCTGGCCGCGCCGACCGACGACGACCGGGCCGCCGCGGCGTACCTGGAGGGGCGTCGGCTCCCGGAGCCGGCCGCCGCGCCGCCCGTTGCCGCCCCGGACCCGGTCGGTCTGCGGGCCCGCTCCACCCTCGGCCAGCCCGGTACCCCGTTCCCGTCCCGTCGGGACACGCCGCCCCGCTGACGCTCGACCGGGGCGGACAGGTCGCCGGAGGTTCAGGTCGGCGGGCGTCCGGGCCGGCTGCCGTCGATGACGACGGTGGCCAGCAGCCCGGGGTGGTCGGTGGCCTCCCGCATGGTCACCGACCTGCGGCAACAGAGTGTGATGCCGGTTGTCGCCACGATGTGTTGTCGTGCGCCGTCGTCGACCCGGGAGTGGCCCGGCGGCGCACAGGAGCGTACGTCGGGGTCGGCGTCGGCCCGCAGATTGAGGTCGCCACCGAGCACGGCGGGCCCGGATCCGGTGCTCCTGCGGATCGTCGGCAGGATCGTGTCGAGCAGGTGTCCGCACTGGGCGAGCGCGACGCGGTAGTCGGTGTTGGCCAGGTGCGTGGTGCAGGCGAGCAGGCCGCCGTCGACGTTGACGTCGACGCAGAGCCAGGCCCGCTCCTCCGGGTCGGCGAGGTCCTGCGTCGGGTGGATGCCGCCGTACACGTCGTCGGGGGTGGCCGGAGTCCTGGCGTGGGCGAGCAGCCCGACACCGTACGGCCGGCCGTTGCGGCACCGGGTGTCGGCGCCGCTGGGCCGGTCGCCGGCGGCCTGGAACGCGGACACGACGCTGCGACGCGGGTGGACGGTCTCGAAGACGCTCCGCAGGGCGCTCACGTCGTCCTCGCAGATCTCGTTCAGGGTGACCAGATCGGGCGCCTCGGCCCTGATCACCTCGGAGGCGACGGTGATGGACCGGCCGGTGTAGCAGCCGGCGCGGCCGCTGTTGCAGAGGTTCAGCTGGAGCATCCGCAGGATCGTGGGTCTGCCGGTGTCCGTGGAGCCGGTCACCGTCGGCCCGGCCGGCAGCCCGGCGGCGACGATCAGGAGGCCCACGGCCAGGGCTCGGCGCGGGAACCGGTGAGGACGATTGGCCACGCGCACTCCGGGTGGGGGAGGCGACAGTCGTCGCCGGGGTGCCCGTGATCGTACTCGCGGCCGACCGGCGATCTCACCCCGTGCCGGTTGCCGGTGGGGGCACGCGCGGTGCGCGTACCCCCACCGGGTTGGTCAGCGTGCGCGGACCGCGACGACCGTGTACGGCGTGGTCGGGGTCGGTGGGGTGGTGAAGCGGGCGTTGGGCAGGTAGAGCCGGCCCAGCGCCTTGGCGACGGTCGTGGGGACGTCGAAGGTCGGATCGGTGATGGTGGTGGTGAGCGTTCCGGCGGTGCCGGCGTGGTTGAGCGTGACCACCGCGATCTGGTTGAGACGGTTCTGCACGACGTAGAGGGTGCGGCCGACCAGCAGCAGCCCGTCGCCGTTGGTGAAGGTGTGGCCGGGCACGTCCACGACGGTGCTCACGCCGGTCGCCGGGTCGACGCGGAACAGCGTGCCGGTGTTCGACTGGACGACGATCAACGCCCGGCCGTCGGGTGTGGTGGTGATGCCGTTGAGGTTGACGCCCGTGCCGACCTGCTCGTACGCGCCGGTCAGCGCGATGGTGGTGAAGCCGTCGGCGGGCGGCAGCGCGCCACCGCGGCCGAGCGGCAGCCGGTAGAGCACCGGGCGGTTGGAGTCGGTGAAGTACGCGGCGTGGCGGGTCAGGACCACGTCGTTGACGAACGTCGGGGCGGTGGCGAACTGGTAGCTGGCGAGCACGTCGCCGGTGCGGGTGTCGAGCACGCGGGCGTCGCCGGCCGTGCCGCCGGCGACGAACAGCCGGCCGCGGGTGTCGACCTTCAGGCCGAGCGACGGGGTGCCGGTCGGCGCGCCGACCGCCGTGCCCCGGCCGGTGATCAGGTCGACGCGCTGGATGGCGCCCGTCGCGCGGGAGCCGAAGTAGGCGTACCGGCCGGCGGTGGCGATGCCTTCGGGCTGGAATCCGTCGGGTAGGGCGAGGACGGTGGGTGGCCGGACTCCGGGGTGCGCCTGCGCGGGCGCGACGGCGACCGAGGTCAGGAGGGCGGCGGTCAGGGCGCCGCCGAGGGCGGCCCTGAGGGGTCGGTTCACTGTGCTCCTTCCGGGCGGCGCGGCGGCGTGAGCCGACACATCCACCACGATCACTGGGGCCAGGACCCGATCCACTGTACGACCGCTGCCGTCGGTCCGCTCGGCGTGCGACGCCCGGGTCACCGGCGCGGCCCTCACGAGGCCGCGCCGGTGACCCGTCGGGACAGCGGACGTCAGGGGTTGCGGACGAGCCGCCACCGGTTGTCCGCGCTGCCGTTGTCCGAGTCCTGTACGGCCTGCGCGCCCCAGGCGGTCGACCCGTTCAGGATCCCGAGCAGTTTGTTGCTGTTGACGTTGCGGATCTTGTAGGTGCCGTCGCCGTTGTCCACGAGGATCCACCGGTGGTCGGCGGTGCCGTTGTCCGACCACTGCAGGACCCGGGCGTTGTCCGCGGTGGACATGTTCTCCACGCCGAGAACCTTGCCGCTGTTGACGTTGCGGAACCGGACGGCGTTGCCGTCGGTCACGATCACCCAGTTGTGGTCGGCGGTGCCGGTGTCGCTCCACTGCACCGCCAGCCCGCCGTCGGCGGTGGACATGTTCTGGATGCCGAGGACCAGCCCGGTGCCGACGTTGACCAGTCGGCTGCTGCCGCCGGTGCTGCCGCCGCCGCTGGTGCTCCAGTAGACGGTGTAGTTGTACCCGTGGGCGTCCTGGAAGGGGGCCAGGTTGACCGTGGACCCGTTGGCGCTCGCGGTGAACGCGAGCGCCGTGGTGCTGGTCCGGGTGATCGACGAGGCGGTGAGCGCCGGCAGGGTGCTGAGGGCGGTGTTGCCGTAGTTGCCGGCCAGCACCGACGGGCCGTACGTGACCGCGGCGACGTTGGCGTTGTCGTTGGCGGCCCGCAGGACGACCTGCATCGGCAGGCGCACGGTGATGGTGTCGCCGGCGGCCCAGGTGCGGGTGACCGTGGCGTAGCTGCCCGGCGTGGTGGCGACACTCTGCACCGTGCCGTTCACGGCGATCGTGGCGCCGTTGGTCCAGGACGGGATCCGCACCCGGATGCTCCACGAGCCGCTCATCGACCCGGACAGGGTGAGGGTGCTGGTGTCACCGACCGGGTAGTTGGTGCTCTGCGTGACCGTGATGCCGCGTTGCGACCAGGTCAGCACCGACGGCGTGAACAGGTTCACGGTCAGCGTGGTGCCGTTGTGGAAGTAGATGGAGTCCATCAACCTCGTGTTGATCTCCAGGCCGGTGCCCTGGCAGCACCAGAACGAGTTGTAGTCCGTGCTCCAGGTGCCGCCGCCCCACGCCGGCCCCACGCCTCGACGCCCGCCCGGCCTCAGCGGGGTGAAGTAGGTGATGTGGCCATGGCTGTCCGCCGGGTTCTGTCCGCCGATCAGGTGGTTGATCGTCGCGCGCTCGTAGAAGTCGAAGTAGTCCGCCCGGTTCGGGTCGAGCAGCCACAGCTCCCGGGTCAGTTTGAGCATGTTGTACGTGTTGCACTGCTCGCAGGTGTCGTTGCTGAGGTACCCGGCGATGGCGTTCGGCGGCCGGAAGTGCTCCGCCTGACTGTTGCCGCCGATGACGTACGTGTGCGCGCCGACGGTGATGTTCCACGCGTTGCTGGCGATGTTCCGGTACCGGGTGGTCCCGGTGGCCTTGAACTCCCGTGCCGCGCCGATCCACTTGGGCACCTGCGTGTTGGCGTGCTTGCCGTTGAGCTGGTCGGAGTTGTTGGCCAGGGGGTCGAACACGGCGGCGTGGTCGAACCGCTGTGCGGCGGTGAGCCACCGGGAGTCCCCGGTCTGCTGGTAGATGTCGGTGAGCACGTCGTTCATGCCACCGAACTCGGTGCCCAGCATCGACTGCATCTGGCTGGAACTGAGCCGGGCGGTGCGGGTGTCGACCCAGCCGGCGAGGGACAGCAGCACCGTACGGGCCTGCGTGTTGCCGGTGTAGCGCCAGACGTCGAGCAGCCCGGCGAGGGTCTTGTGGATGCAGTAGTAGGGCACGTTGCCGTTGGACAACGTCCGCGCCTCCAGTGCGGTGAAGTCGGACTCGGGGAAACCGGAGAGGTAGCCCGCGCCGAAACCGGCAGCGCCGTTGTTCGACTGGCACTTGGCCAGCTCGGCCACCATGTAGTTCGCCTTGTCCCGGCAGGTGGTGTCACCCAGCACCGCGTACGCGTACGCCCAGGCGGTCAGGAAGTGCCCCTGCATGTGGGTGCGGAACGGGAAGTTCGGTGCGTCCCAGCCGCCGTTGGTGGCGGCGCCGTTGGTGGACAGCCGGTGGTTGGCGCGGAAGTTGTAGAGCAGCCGGTCGACGTCGACGAACCGCAGGTAGTTGAGCGTCCGCGTCTGGTTGTCCATCCAACGGCCGCTGGTCAGCCGCACCTGGCCGAGGTCGAACGGGTACGCGGAGACGCCGATGTCCGGCCGGACCGGTGGCACGACCGCCGCAGCGGCGCTGCCGGCGGCGACAGTGGTGCCGGTTGCGGAGAGCACCACGGTGGCTCCGGCGGCCTGGAGCAGGTGTCGGCGGCTGAGGGGCGGGGGTGGCATGGGACCTCCAAGGGGCTCGTGACAACGGGACGGGGTTGGTGGTGGCCGACCGCAACGGTGGGCGCGTCGGCGGCGGCCGTCGCGTGTGGTGGGTTGCCGCTGCGGACTTTCACGTGTTGCCCGGTGTAATCGCTCCACGTCAATGTGATCGCTAACATAGTTCGTCGTTAACATGCCCGCAACCCCCGTGACGTCTGCGGGCCGATCTGGTCCTGCCGAGCCCGCGCCGCGCGCGGCTGTCGGTGTCCCGGCCACGCCCTCCTCGACAGCGCGAGGGTCGAGGTTGGTGCGAAATGACGCTTAGGGCCCGATGGTCCGTAGCGGCGGGTGGCGGACCACGGCGGTGCGGGCGCCGGTCGGCGTCTCGTTGACGCCCATCGCACCCCTCAGTACGGTGCATCGTAAAACGTGGATGTCAACGCTGATACATCAGCGTTACGGCGAGACAGCACGGGGCGTCTCGTGGCAGGTCAAAAAACCAGGTCAAAGGCGGTGAAGGGAGGTAGCGGCGATCATCTGTTAGCGCTAACAGAATGTCCGTTTGTGCTGCTGGGTCTGGCGACACCGCACGCCCGCTCGAACGGCAGCCGGGTGGCGCATTCCGCCGAGTCAGACATCGCGCACCGCGCATTCGGTAGGAGACAACGTGAAGCTCAAAGATCGCACCGGAACCGGCACCGGGAGCCGTGCCAGGCGTGCCGTCGCCTGGCTGACGAGCATCGTGTGCGTGCTGGCACTGGTGCCCGGCACCGCCAGGGCCGACAACCCCATCGTCCAGCACATCTACACCGCCGACCCGGCACCCCTGGTGCACGACGGCCGGGTGTACCTCTACACCGGACACGACGAGGACGGCTCCACCTACTTCACCATGCGGGAGTGGCGCGTCTGGTCCTCCGCCGACATGGTCAACTGGACCGACCACGGCTCGCCGATGAACCTGGCGACCTTCGCCTGGGCGGACGCCAACGCGTGGGCCGGGCACGTCGTCGCCCGCAACGGGAAGTTCTACTGGTACGTGCCGGTACGCCAGCGCTCGAACGGGCAGATGGTCATCGGGGTGGGCGTGGCGGACAGCCCGACCGGGCCGTTCCGGGACGCCCTCGGTCGACCCCTGGTCGGCAACAACGAGATCGACCCGGCGGTGTTCGTCGACGACGACGGGCAGGCGTACCTGTACTGGGGAAACCCGGGCCTGTGGTACGTGAAGCTGAACGCCGACATGATCTCCTACTCCGGCAGCGCCACCCGGATCACGTTGACCACGGCGGGCTTCGGCACCCGGACCGGTAACGCGAGTCGGCCCACCCTCTACGAGGAGGGGCCCTGGGTCTTCAAGCGCAACGGGTTGTACTACAACGTGTTCGCGGCGGAGTGCTGCTCGGAGTTCATCGCCTACTCCACCGCCCCGGGCCCGACCGGCCCGTGGACGTACCGGGGGACGATCATGCCCCGGCAGGGCAGCAGTTTCACCAATCACGCCGGTGTCATCGACTTCAACGGCGGCTCGTACTTCTTCTACCACAACGGGGCGTTGCCCGGCGGCAGCGGTTACACCCGCTCCGTGGCGGTGGAGAAGTTCAGCTACAACTCCAACGGCACCATCCCGACGATCACCATGAGCACCGCCGGGGCGCCGCAGGTGGGCACGCTGAACCCGTACGGGCGGCAGGAGGCCGAGACGATCGCCTGGGGTTCCGGCATCGAGACCGAGCCGTCCAGCGAGGGCGGCATGAACGTCGGCTGGATCGAGAACGGCGACCACGTCAAGGTCAAGGGGGTGGCCTTCGGCGGCGGCGCGACCTCGTTCACCGCCCGGGTCGCCTCGGCGACCAGCGGTGGCCGCATCGAGGTGCGGCTCGACAGCGCCAGCGGCCCGGTCGTCGGCACCTGCACCGTGGGTGGCACCGGCGGCTGGCAGACCTGGGCCACCACCACCTGCGCGGTGAGCGGCGCGACCGGCACGCGGGACCTGTACCTGCGCTTCGCCGGCGGCAGCGGCAACCTGTTCAACCTCAACTGGTGGCAGTTCGGTGGCACCGGCGGCAGCGGGAACGTCCTGACCAACGGCAACGTCGAGAGCGGTACGACGGGTTGGGGCGTGAACGGCAGCGGCACGCTCTCCACCAACACCTCGGTGGTGCACGGCGGCAGCGGATCGCTGTCGATCAGCGGGCGCACCTCGGCGTGGAACGGCCCCAGCCAGGACGTGACCTCGAAGCTCACCAACGGCAAGAGCTACACCACGAGCGTCTGGGTACGCGCACAGAGCGGCACGCCGTCCGCGAAGGCGACCATCGCGCTGACCGCCAACGGCACGACGAACTACCTTCAGCTGACGCCGGCGGCGGGTGTGACCGTCAACGGCTGGACCCAGCTCACCGGCACGGCGACCGTCTCGTGGAGCGGCACGCTGACCAACGCCACGTTCTATGTGGAGACGGCGGCGGGCACCGACAGCCTGCTCGTCGACGACGCCTCGTTCCAGTGACGCGCGAAGCCGGGGCCGTGCCCGCACGGCTCCGGCACCCCGCCGACGCGGGATCGACGTGGGCACCACCCGACGCTTGACGTACGACATGTTATCGCTCACAGTCGATGGGTGAGGGCGGCCGCTCCTGTGGCTCACCGGGCGAGCTGGCCGGTCGCACCTCCGCACACGACGTCCGCCCAGGGCATGCCGGACGTCGTGTCAGGGCTCCCACCCACGGTGCCGTGACGGCTACCGGGCTCTCGCTCGTCACGGCTCCGCCGGTTCTGGGACGAATCCGCGATCGGCACCGACATCGGTGTCGACATCGCCGACGCCGCGTTCCCCGACTCTCGCGGAGCAGATCCGGGCGCTGCACCTCCATCGCTGAACCACCACAGAGAAGGAAGTCGCATGAAGCACAAACGAGCCCTGCGAGCGGCGGTGACCATCGCGGTGACCGGTGCCCTGGCCGCCGGTATGACCGTGGCGCTGAACCCCGCTGCAGCCGCTGGCACGACCCTGAAGGCGGCGGCAGCGGAGGAGGGCCGCTACTTCGGTGCCGCTGTCGCGACGGGCAAGCTGTCCACCGGCGCGTACACGACGATTCTGAACCGTGAGTTCAACAGTGTCGTGGCCGAGAACGAGATGAAGTGGGACGCCACCGAGCCGCAGCAGGGCCAGTTCCGGTATACCGGTGGTGATCGTCTGGTCAGTCATGCGCAGGCCAATGGCATGAGTGTGCGGGGTCACGCGTTGTTGTGGCACGCACAGCAGCCGGGTTGGGCGCAGGGCATGTCCGGTAGCGCGTTGCGGAACGCGGCGATCAACCATGTCACGAAGGTGGCGACCTACTACCGGGGCAAGATCCATTCGTGGGACGTGGTGAACGAGGCGTTCGCCGACGGTGGGTCGGGGGCGCGTCGTGACTCGAACCTGCAGCGCACGGGTAACGACTGGATCGAGGCGGCGTTCCGGGCCGCGCGGGCGGCGGATCCGGGTGCGAAGTTGTGTTACAACGACTACAACACCGACGGGGTCAACGCGAAGTCGACCGGCATCTACAACATGGTGCGTGACTTCAAGTCGCGTGGTGTGCCGATCGACTGTGTGGGGTTCCAGTCGCACCTGGGCACCTCGTTGGCCGGTGACTACCAGGCCAATCTGCAGCGTTTCGCCGACCTTGGCGTGGACGTGCAGATCACCGAGCTGGACGTGATGACTGGCGGCAGCCAGGCCAGCATCTTCGGCGCCGTCACCCGCGCCTGCATGAACGTGTCGCGCTGCACGGGCATCACCACGTGGGGCGTACGCGACTGCGACTCGTGGCGGGGGTCGGACAACGCTCTGCTGTTCGACTGCAACGGCAACAAGAAGGCCGCGTACACCAGCGTCCTGAACGCCCTCAACGCCGGCCCGGGCATTCCGACGGACCCGCCGACGGACCCGCCGACGGACCCGCCGACCGACCCGCCGACGGACCCGCCGACGGTTGGTTGTTCGGCATCGGTGTCACTGAACTCGTGGACCGGTGGATTCGTGGCCACCGTGAAGGTGACGGCCGGCTCCGCCGGCACGAGCGGATGGAATGTCAGCGTTCCGCTTCCGAGTGGTGCCAGTGTCACCAACACCTGGAGCGCGACGGCCACCGGCTCGACCGGCACGGTGCGGTTCGCCAACGTGGACTACAACGGTCGCCTCGGCGCCGGTCAGGTCGCCGAGTTCGGTTTTCAGGGCAACGGCAGCGCCTCCGGCCTGACGCCCACCTGCACCGCCTCCTGAGCACACGATGACGGCGGCCGGTGCGGAGGACCACGACGGGGTCCCTCCGCACCGGCCGCCATCAGGTCGCGCCGTGCGGGTCGGTCAGGAGTAAGGAAGCCGCAGCACCGACTGGTTGCCGATGCCCACGGTGCTCGGGTTGTTGCCGATCGCCGACCAGACCTCCACCCGGACCGTGCCGTTGCTCAGCGCGCCCAACGTGCCGGTGGACGAGGACAGGCCGGCACTCTGGGTGTAGTGCTCGTAGCCGGGGACCGGGTCGGTGGCGAAGTAGCGCACCGTCTCCACCCGATCCCAACTGCCGTTGCCGGTCAGGTCGTAGGAGATCCGCACCTGCACACCGTTGCCGACCGCCGTTCCGGCGTCGACGAACAGGTCGAACGTGGCCTGCCCGCCGGCGTAGGCGAGGTTGAGGCCGGTCGCCGTGAAGACCTGCGCGTTGGTGGGCGTACCGTCGCGGTTTCCGTTGGCCGCCGCGACCGTCGCCGTGGCCGCGCTACCGGCGGCGCCCAACCCGCCCCCGGACAGCAGGTACCGGGTCGGACCGCCGGTGGTCGGCGGCGGGTCGGTGGTCGGCGGGGGGTCCGTCGGCGTCGTCGGTGGAACGCCGCCGGCCGCGTTGCCGCCGCTCCACGTGTACGCCCCGGTGGTGGCCGTCTTGCCGGCGCCCACGGCGAGCGTGGTGCCGTTGGAGAAGGTCACCGTGATCGGCGTGGCGGTCGGGTTCGATGCCACGTAGGTGCGGGCCCCGTTGCGGGAGAAGACCGCCGACAGCGGATGGTTGCCGGTCACCGTCGTGTCGACGTTGCCCAGGGCCGCGAGGTTGCGGATCCAATGGAAGGTGTGTGCTCGACTCTCGCCCTCCTCCGGGGTGTAGCCCGGGTTAGCGCGGAGGTTCGCCAGCGCCGCGTCGGGGTCGCCGAGGGCCTGGAACTGCCAGAGGATGTCCTGCCACACCGTCGGTTGTCCGCCGTTGTTGCGGACGAGCTCGGCGTAGTTGGTCCGCACGTACGCCGGGTTGTTGCCCAGGTAGAGGTGCCCGCCGGTGACCGGCAGCAGGTTGATGCCCTGGATCATCTCCGGCTCGCCGCTGAACCAGGTGGCGTACGCGCCACCGTCACCCCAGACCATGCCGACCGTCGAGTGCCCGAAGGCGGCGGGGAAGTTCTGGTCGCTGACGTCGAACCAGTACTCCTGGATCGCCGCTGCCTGCGTGGTGTAGAGGAAGACACCCGCGTCGCGGATGGCAGTGTTACCCGTCGTCTGCCCCCACTGGATCAGGGCGCTCGCGAAGTTCATCCCCTCCGACGAGGACTCCTGGTTGTTGCCGGAGCCGAAGGAGCCGTGCCCGGACGCCCAGTCGTGCCCGGCGTAGATGTCGAAGTCGCGCAGGTACGGGAACTGGGTGTCGCCGCGGCGGTAGTTGTTGGCGTCGCGGATCAGCAGGTCGACCATGCCGCCGTAGCGGCTGGTGGCCGCCCAGGCCGGGTCGAACTTCGCCAGCGTCGCGGCGGCGGCGATGTAGTAGCCGTAGTGGAAGTGGTGGTCGTTGAGCTCCTGGTCGGACCCGTACGACGCCGGGTAGCCGATCAGGGTGCCCCAGGTGCTGTTGTAGTAGAAGACCCTGCTGGTCTTGCCGCTGGACGCGGTGAACCAGTCGGTGAGCGTGCTGCGGATCGCGTTCAGGGCGCTGTCGCGCGTCGCGGTGTCGTTGACCAGGTCGGCCATCTCGGCGATCCGGGCGGCGCGGCCGAGCCCCTTGCCCGTCCAGTAGGTGTCGTTGCCGCGCTGGTCCATCGGGTTGGCGCGGGCGGCGGCCAGGTGCCCGGTGAGCGTGGCCAGGTCGGCGCCGCTGCCGTCGCCGACGGCCGGCAACTCCGGCAGGATGCCCTGGAACTTCATGGCGGTGCGGAACTGGTTGACGCCGGTGAGCACCTTCATCCGGCCGCGCGCCGACGGGTAGGTCGGCGTGATCGCGGTGGAGCCGCTCAGCGACTTCCACTGGTGCGGGTAGAGGCTCACCACGGTCTGCGTGGCGGTGCCCTCCCGGGCGGTCGTGGTGAACGCGTACGTGGTGGTCAGGCCGCTGGTCGCCGGGTTGTAGGCGTACGACACCTGGGTGCCGGTCACGTGGGCGTGCGCGTACTGACCGTAGGTCGCGGCCAGCGCGGCCCGCTCGGTCGCGCTGGACGTCGGCGGCAGGAGTGCGACCGAGAAGTAGCCCCGACCGCTCAGGTTGGACGAGATCCGGCCACCCGCCACGGTCCAGTTCGCACCGCTGGGCGCGAACCCGACGTAGTCGTGGCCGTTGACCCGGAAACCGATGGTGGCGCCGCTGTTGGACCACACGTCGGCGGTGCCGCTCGTGTTGATCACCGCGTCGCCGCCGGTGGCCTGGAAGTACGCGAAGGGAAGGCCGTGACCGATGGTGGCCCGCAGCGTGCGTGTCCCGTCGCTCCAGTGCGGGCTGACCGTCCAGTCCGTCCAGCCGTCGACCCGGACCAGGGGTGCGCCGAGCCCGGCCACGCCGACCCGGATGTCCTGCACGTACGGGTAGTGGAACTCCCCGACACCGGTGGCGGTGCCGCTGATGGCGGGGGTGGAGTTGGCGGAGAAACCGAGCCCGTCGCCGAAGGTGTCGTACGAGACCGGGTGGGCGTGCAGCGGCTCGCTGAAGGAGCAGTCGGTGCGCTTCCACAGCAGCGAGGACCACCAGTCGTTGGTGGGGATCGGCCCTGCGGGTGCGTTGGCGGTGGCGAACTGCCGGGGGTTGCTGGACATCGCGCCGCAGCCGCTGGGGAGCGCGCCGACGGGGGTGGTGGTGTAGCTGCCGGCGCCGACGGGCGCGGCCTCGGCGGCGCGGGTGACGGGGATCGTGAGGCCGCCGACGACCAGGGCCAGCGCGGTGGTGGCGGCCAGGGCCCATCGACGGTGGGGGACGGGAGGTTTCATGGTGCCTCCATCGCGCGCCGGGTGCGGCCCTTGCCGGCTCCGACGCGATGCGTCTGAATTGGGGGGAAGGTCAGGTGAGAGAGCGCTCTCACGGCCACGGTAGTGGAGCACCCAGATCCCCGTCAATGTGTCCATCCCGTTGCGTGCTGATGTCGCTATTTGCCGGCGCCCTCGCGCTCGCTCAGCAACGCCTCCGGCACGCGCATCCGCCACGCGTCCGTCACCAGCTCGTCCAGGCGTTCCAGGTCGATCTCGGCCAGGCGCAGCAGCACCAGGGGCAGGCCCTCGTACCCGGGCGTGGTGAAGAAGACGTCCGGCTCACCGAGCAGGAGAGCCTGCTTCTCCGCCTCGTCCCCGACGAACAGCACCGCGATGTCGAGTCGGATCACCCGCGGCCTGCCCGGCACCCGCTCCGGATAGGACCAGACGAAGCCCTTGTCAGCCACCCGGAAGTCGAAGCCGTCACTGGCGATCTCCACCGCGTGCGGCAGGGCCAACGCCACCCGGCGTACGTCATCCGCGTCAACCACCGGGACCCCTCACACCGCGGACCGTCCGCATGTGCCGAGATTACGCGGTGGACAGGCCGATGGCGGTCGCGCCGATGACGGCCCCGTTGCCGCTCTCCTGCACGTAGCCGACAACCGTGGCACTGCGCGGATCGAGATCGGGCGGCACCACCAGCTCCATCCGTCCCCCCTCGGCGTCCGCTCCCACCGACGTGAAGGCCCGTACGACGTTGTCCTGCCGTAGCGTCCGCCCGGCGTTCTCCCCCCGGGCGATCTCGCTGTCCAGGCCGCGTTGCACGATCGCCACGTTCAGCACCGCGCCCTCCGGTGGCTGGTCGACCCGGTAGTCCAGCGTCACACGCGGCCCGCCGACGTCCGACGCGGACAACGTGAGCGTGGTGGTGGCGGTCGTGGTCAGGGCGGAGTCGATCGCGCCGGCCGCGCGTCGACGATCGGACCCGACGAACTCGTCGGTGCCGTTGACGATCATCTGCGGCGTGTACAGGCGTCCGGAGCCGAAGGCCCGCGCGTACGCCTCCTGCCGCGCGGTGTAGGCCGCGTCGGCGAACTGGTCGGCCCAGCCCAGATAGTCCCAGTAGTCGACGTGGAATCCGAGGCCGAAGACGGGCTGGCCCCGTTCCCGGGCGTCCCGCTCGATCTCGGTCAGCAACTCCTCCGCGGGAGGGCAACTGGAACAGCCCTGGGAGGTGAACATCTCCACGACCGCGAAGCCGCCGCCCGTCGCTGGGTTCGTCATGTGGCGTGTCTCCTCCCACGTGCCGGCTGCGGCGCTGCGTTTCCCGTTCCGGGGAAGACAATGCGCGGCGGGTGCCCTCCTGCCGGCCTCCGGGCAGCGCGACGGGGTCGGGTGGTTGGATGGTCAGGTGGAGTTCACCGTGACAGACGCGCCGGAGCGGGAGCGCTTCGAGGCGCGCGACGAGGCGGGCGTGGTCGCCGGGTTCGTCACCTACCAGCTGACCGGCTCGATCATCGCCTACACCCACACCGAGGTCGACCCGGCGTTCGAGGGCAGGGGCGTCGGGTCGACGCTGGCGCGCGCCGTGATGGACGACGCGCGCGCCAAGCGCCGGACCGTCGTGCCGATCTGCCCGTTTCTCGCCGACTGGCTGGTCAAGCACCCGGAGTACGAGGGCATCGTGGTCCGCTCGACCCGCAAGGTCAAGTAGACCGGCCCCCTTGCGCCCTGCAACCCGTCGGGAGACGTGAACGATGACAGCTCAAACCTTCCGGGCGCTGCACCACGGCCGTGCGGTCGGAGACCCGCTCGTCCTCCCCGGCCCATGGGACGCGGCCAGCGCGCGGGCCCTCGCCGATGCCGGCTATCCCGCACTCGCCATCCCCAGCGCCGGGGTCGCCGCCTCGCTCGGCTACGAGGACGGCGCGACGCCGCCCGACGAGATGTTCGCCGCGGTCGCGCGGATCGTCCGGGCCGTCTCCGTCCCGGTGTCCGCCGACGTGGAGGGTGGGTACGGTCTCACCCCCGGCGAGTTGGTCGGGCGGCTCCTGGAGACGGGCGCCGTCGGCTGCAACCTGGAGGACTCCGAGGGTGGCACCACGCTGAAGGACCCGCAGCGCCACGCGGACTGGCTGGCCGAGGTCCGCGCGGAGGCTGGCGACGCGCTCGTCATCAACGCGCGCGTCGACACGTTCCTGGCCGGCGCGGGTGACCCGGCCGACGCGGTGGCACGAGCCCGCCTCTACACGGCCGCCGGTGCCGACTGCGTCTACCCGATCCTGGCGCCGCCGGAGCTGCTGCCGGTGCTGCGCGAGGGCATCACCGGCCCGATCAACATGGTCGCCGGCGCGGACGGCGAGTCCGTGGCCGAGGTGGCGCGGTGGGGCGCGACGCGCATCACCTTCGGGCCGGCCATGCAGCGGTACGCCATCGGGGCCGTCGGCGACCTCGCGGCACGACTGCGCGCCTGACCGCGCAGTGGTCGGTCAGGCGCGCAGTCGCCCGGTGGTCGGTCAGGCGCCAGCGGCGGTGGTCGTCAGGCGTCGGAGCGGGCGGCCAGGGCGTCCACCAGGCGGCGGGCGGAGCCGGCGAGGTTCCACCGTCCGGCCAGGTCGAGCAGCCGCTCCGGGTCGACCGGGGCGGTCGGCAGCGCGGTGGGCAGCTCCGGCAGTGGCACGTCCAGGGCGACCCGAACCACCGTCGGCGCGACGGCCAGGTAGTCGCGGGCCGCGGCCAGCTTGGTGCGCAGGCCCGGTGCGAAGGACGAGTCGGAGTCGTCGAGCGCGGCCAGGATGCCGGCGATGCTGCCGTACCGCTCGATGAGCCGGGCGGCGGTCTTGTCACCGACGCCGGCCACCCCGGGCAGCCCGTCGCTGGGGTCGCCGCGCAGTGCGGCGAAGTCGGCGTACCGGTCGGCCGGCACGCCGTAGCGCGTCCGCACCGCGGCGTCGTCGCAGTCGTCCAGTTTGGCGACGCCGCGCCCCACGTAGAGCAGCCGGACCGGCCGGGTGTCGTCGATGAGCTGGAACAGGTCACGGTCGCCGGAGACCACCTCGACCGGGCCGGGCTGGGTCACCGAGAGCGTGCCGAGCACGTCGTCGGCCTCGTAGCCGGTCGCGCCGACCGCGGTGATGCCCACGGCGGTCAGCACCTCCAGGATCATCGGCACCTGCGGGGAGAGAGTGTCCGGAACGATCTCGCCGCCCTGCGGGGCCACCCGGTGCGCCTTGTACGACGGCAGCAGGTCGACCCGCCACGCCGGGCGCCAGTCGTAGTCGAGGGCGCAGACCATCCGGTCGGCGCCCCGCACGCGAATCAGGGTGGCGAGCATGTCGAGGAAACCGCGCACCGCGTTGACGGGGGTGCCGTCCTCGGCCTTGGCGACGGACTCCGGAATGCCGAAGTAGGCCCGGAAGTAGAGGCTCGCTGCGTCGATCAGCAGGATCGGGGGTCGGTGTGCCACGCCGGACAGCCTGGCACAACCGTCCGACGATCCGGGGCACCCCCGGCCGACCGGTGCTGTCAGCGCTGGTCGTCGTGCCGGTAGACGGTGTCCCGCCGGGCCAGGTGCTGCACGACGTAACTGGTCACCAGCAGCAGGATCGCCACCAGCACCTCGACCCAGGCCGCGACGCCGTCGGCGACGGTGAGCCCGACGATCAGCAGGGCCAGGCCGACGAGCGCGAGGACTCCCGCCCACAGTTGGCGGCGACGGCGCGTCGCCACCCGGTCCGCCTCGTTGCCTGCCACGTCGGTCCTCCCGGTCGGGGTGCCCGAGCGGGCACCCCGATCCAGGCTAGGCCGCAGGGACGCGCCGGGCCGGAGAACGACCGTGCGGACTGGGCCGAGGATTCCGTCGGCGCGGGAGCGGGTTTGTCCCGGACACGGATGTGAAATCGCCGTTGTGACAGGGAATCGGAAATTCTCTCTCACGCCGGTGATGTCGTTCAGGGCTGAAACAAGGTGTCGCTGACGCTGCCTCCGGGTCAGGGTGCCCCGGCCATCACCTGGGTCGGTGTGGTCCGGCTCGCTGCAGCGTCGCCTCCGCGGTTGACGGGCGAGAGCCGGTGTTATCGCCTCTGTCATTAACCCGTCACCGTTGGTGACGACCCCGTCGAGTTGCTCGATGGAAAGCTGTCGATGGCCACCCGGCTCGCTGTGCGAGCCGACCGGGGCCGAGTCGTCCGCCAGGGGCAGACCTTCCGCCGTTGTTCTTCAGAAGAGGTGTCACATCATGCGAGATGGATTCGCGGACCGAACCAACGACGAGTTCCTGCAAGAGGTCCTGAGCAAGGTCAACGAACTGCGGGCACGGCACGGATCGTCGCTGCTCACCCTCGACCCGGAGCTCGTGGCGTACTCGAAGTCGCGGGCGTCCTTCATGGCCGAGAGGACCAAGCTCACCCACGACGACCTGCGAGCGGACACCGGTGAGAACGGGTCGTGGGCTGGCGCCTCGACCGGCCCCACGGCAGGCTCCGGGACCGCTGCCGTCAACTCCTGGTACAGCGAGGTCAGCAACTACGACTTCGCCACGGGCAACCCCATCGACCCCACGAAGGCCATCGGGCACTTCACCGCGCTGGTCTGGAAGAACACCACGAAGCTGGGCGTGGGGCGGGTCGCCGGCCAGGGCACGAAATGGTGGGAGACCTTCATCGTCGCCAACTTCTCGCCGCCCGGAAACGTGGGAGGGCAGTACGTGATGAACGTGGGGCCCGCGAGCTGACACACCGACCCACGCGGGCGGGCGTACCGGCGGTGACCGGTGCGCCCTCGCCCTCTCAGTCGGTTGCCGCATGCCGCAGTGCGGCGAGCAATCCGTCGAGCGCCGGCTGGCCCAGCGATGTCTGCCGCACCGCCGCCTGGATCGCCCGGACGGGTTCCGGGTTGCGGATCTTGCGCATCACGACGCCGGGGTGCCGGTTGGTCAGCCCTAACTCCGGAATCAGACTGACGCCCAGGCCCGCGGCGACAAAGCCCTGCGCGGTGGCGTAATCCTCGCTCCGCGCCACCACGTTCGGCTGGAAGCCGGCCGCGGCGCAGCCGTCGAGGATGACATCGAGGCAAGGGCCGGGGCACTCGCTTCCGACCCACGGCTCATCAGCCAGATCGATCAGGTCGACGACCCGCTTCGAGGCGAGCCGGTGCCCCTTGGGTAGGGCGGCGCGATAGGGGTCGTCGAGCAGGTGGACCAGGTGGACGCCCTCCGGTGGCCGATCCGGGGATCTGACCACGATGGCCAGATCGATCCGGCCCTGTGTCACCGCCGGCAGCGGATCCGCGGGATCGGTCATTCTGAGGTCGACCCGGACGCCCGGGTACGCCTGCCGGAGCCGGGCGAGCGCGGGCGCCATCAGGGTGGCTCCCGCGGTGGCGAAGTAGCCGATCGCCAGCCGCCCGGTACGCCCGGCCCGCAGATCGGCCAGCGCCGTCTCCGCCTCGGCCAGTTGCTGGCCGATGATGGCCGCGTGTTCGGTGAGCAGCCGTCCGGCAGCCGTCGGCCGTACGCCCCGGCCGACGCGCTCCAACAGCGCGATCCCGGCCTCCTTCTCGAGCGCCGCCACCTGCTGGCTGACCGCGGACGGGGTGTACCCGAGGTCCGCCGCCGCTGCGGTCACCGAGCCCGTGGCCACCACCGCGCGGAGGACCTGCATGCGGCGTACGTCAATCATGTAGCTGAGCTTAACGGTCTCTGAAGAACCTTTCACTTGTCCTGTCGGGTCCACTCCGGCAGCGTTCATGGTGATTCGACCGGGAGGCAAGAAGTGAGCAGTGGCGGACGTGGCGCGTTGGGACGGATGGCTGTGCTCGCGCTGCTGTGGGGCTCCGGCTTTCTCTGGATCAAGCTGGCCCTGAACAACGGTCTGACCCCGCTCCAGATCACCTTCGCGCGCTCCGCGCTCGGCGCGGCGGTCCTGCTGGGCCTGGCCTGGTCCGCACGCCAGCGAGTGCCCCGGGACCGGACGACCTGGTGCCACCTCGTCGTGGCCGCCTTCTTCGGCAACGCCCTGCCGTTCTTCCTCTTCAGCCTCGGCGAGCAGACCGTCGACTCCGGGCTGGCCGGCGTGCTGAACGCGACCACGCCGCTGTGGTCTCTGCTGATAGGCATCGGGATCGGGGCGGAACGCGGCCTCGGCCCGGTCCGCCTGGGCGGGCTGCTGCTCGGCTTCGCCGGTACCTTGCTGATCTTCGCCCCCTGGCATGCGGTCGGGCTGCTGAGCTGGGGCACCCTCGCCCTACTCGGCGCGGCGGCGAGCTACGCCGTCGCCTTCGCCTACATGGCCCGAAAGCTCACCGGGAGGGGCACCGCCCCGATCGCCCTCGCCGCGGCCCAGCTTCTCGCCGCCACCGCGCTGAGCGCGCTGGCCTTGCCAGCCGGCGGGACGGCACCGCCGGAATTCAATCCGAAGGCCGTGATCGCGGTCGCCCTTCTCGGCATCCTCAGCACCGGATTCACCTTCTACCTCAGTTACCGGCTGATCGCGGACGAGGGGGCGACCAGCGCCGCCACCGTCGGGTACCTCCTGCCGGTCGTCTCGGTGGCGCTGGGGGCGATCGTGCTCGATGAGCAAGTCGGTCTGCGCGTCATCGCGGGGATGGTCGTCGTGTTCCTCGGTGTCGCGATGACCCGGCGACAGCAGCCGCCGCCATCGGTCCAGCAAGGTTGCCGCGACACCCGTCACCCATACCGCCCCCACCAGCAAGGTCACTGCCGGATGACGGCGGTGCCGCGAACCCCACCACCGGATGAACGGATCATGCAACCCAACTCCCCGTGGCGGAACTCCGACTTCCGCGCCCTGTTCACCGCGACCAGCCTCAGCCAACTCGGCACCAACGTCGGATACATCGCCGTCCCGCTCATCGCCGTGTCTGCCCTGGACGCCAGTCCCGGCCAGGTCGGGGCACTCGCCACCCTGAGCACCGCCGCCTTCCTCCTCATCGGTCTTCCCGCCGGGGCCTGGGTGGACCGGATGCGCCACCGGCGCGTACTGATCACCGCTGACCTGGCCCGAGCCGCGCTGTTCGCCCTCATCCCGCTGGCCTGGTGGTGGGACGCCCTCACGCTCTGGCAGTTGTATCTGGTCGTCCTGTTGAACGGCTGCGCCACCGTCTTCAGCGATGTCGGCGCGCAGAGCGTGCTGCCGCGAGTCGTCGGCCGTGACGGCCTGGTCCAGGCGAACGCCGCCGTGGTGAGCCTGATAGCGGTCGGCAACATAGCCGGGCGGGGCGCGGGCGGGGCGCTGGTCCAGCTACTCAGCGCGCCCGTGGCGGTGGCGTGCGCGGCCGTGGGCTACCTGGCCTCGGCCCTTCGGCTCACCGCCATTCGCCGTACCCCGGCGTCGGCCGTGACGGGGCAGGCCACCCGGCTGAGCACACAGATCGCCGAAGGGCTGCAGCACGTCTTCAACAACCCGGAGCTACGGGCCCTGGCGCTCACCGCAACCCTGTCCAACCTCGGCTCGCAGATCATCAACACCATGCTTCCGGTGCTGTTCATCCGGGAACTCGGCCTCTCGGCCGGCGCGCTGGGCCTGTTCTGGGCGGTGGGCGGGGCCGGCCTGCTGCTGGGATCCCGCTGCGCTCGCCCCATCGCCGGACGGCTCGGCTACGGCCGCGCGCTCGGTCTCGTCGGCCTGTGCCTGGCGCCCGCCGGACTGCTCGTACCGCTCATCGACCGGGGCCCCTGGTTGTGGCTCGCCGGAACCGGATGGCTGCTTGCCCTGTTCAAGACGGGCATGGACAACGTACTCGGCGTCAGCCTGCGACAGCGGATGACAGCGGACTTCCTCCTCGGCCGGATGAACGCCACCTTCCGCTTCCTGCTCACCGGCGCACTCGCGATCGGCGCCGCCGTGGCCGGACTGATCGGCGAGTTGGCCAGCGCGCACGCCACGCTCTGGGTAGGTGGTGCCGTGCTGACGGTGGCCTTCCTGCCCGTGTTTCTCTCGCCCCTTCGCACCCGCCGCGACTTGCCGGAATCGCCAGCGGGCAAGGACGACGACCGCGCCGATCAGCGAACCGGGTCCCTGGCGCTGGCCGGTGCGAACCGCCCGGTGGCTGAGACGCCGGGTCTGTTGCAAGGGCCACCATGACCGGACACTGGCCCCGCCACGAACAGGTAATTGGCGAGCTGGGACAGCGAACCGAGCGCGGGGCAGGGTAAGGGCCTCTTGTTGACATTATTTACGTCAACAAGAGGCCCTTACCCCTTACCGTCAGGCCGGGAGCGTCCAGCGCTGGTTGGCGCCGGCGAAGCAGTCCCAGATCTGCAGCCGGGTGCCGTCGGCGGAGCTGTTGTCGCTGGCGTCCAGGCACTTGTTCGACTGCGGGTTGCGCAGCGTGCCGTTGGACTGCGACTGCCAGACCTGCGCGCCGCTGCCGTTGCAGTCCCAGAGCTGGACCTTCGCGCCGTTGGCGGTGGAGGCGCTGGTGATGTCGGCGCACTTGCCGAGGGCCCGCAGCGTGCTGTCGCTGGCCACGGTCCAGGTCTGCGCGTTGGTGCCGTTGCAGCCGTACAGCTGGACGGCGGCGCCGTTGGCGCTACTGGCCGCGGCCACGTCGACGCACTTGCCACCGATGCCGGTGATCTGCCCGGTACGACCGGTCGGCGGCGGCGTGGTGCCGCCCATGATCGTGTCGTACATGGCGCTGACCAGCGAGGTCGAGCCGGTGGTGTCCTGCGACAGCTCCCAGTTCATCACGCCGCCGGCGTTGGCCAGCGCCCACTGCGTCTTGCGCTTGACCGTCGGGATGCCGTTGTAGCACTGCTGCGCGCCGCCGGCCGTGGTGCAGTCCCGGTTGGCGTTGGCCGGGTCCAGCGCGACCAGAGCGGAGTAGGTGAAGTAGCCGGGGCGGCTGTAGAACGGAATGCCGAGCACGGCCTTGCTGGCCGGCAGGCCCCGGGCCTTCCACAGGTTGATGCTGTTGATCGACCAGTCGTAGTTGGCGTGCGGGCTGCCGCCGTCGTACGCCATGATGTTGAGCCAGTCGACCTGGTTGAAGACGGCCGTCTGCACGCCCTGCACGCTGCCGCCCTCGGAGACCACGGCGGCGGTGAGCAGCTTGCCGCGGCTGCGCAGGGCGCTGCCGAGCTGCGTCATGAGTGCCGTGTAGTTGTTGGCCGAGGTGCCCGGGTCGGGGTATTCCCAGTCCATGTCGACGCCGTCGAGGTTGTACTGGTTGACGAAGTTGATCAGGTTGTTGACGAAGTTGGTGCGGCTGCCGGAGTTGGCGGCGAGGGCCTCGAAGGCCGAGTCGTTGCCGTCGTTCCAGCCGCCGACCGCGATCGACACCTTGACGTTGTTGCCGTGCGCGAGCGAGACCAGCGAGGAGAGCTTGCTCGGGTTCTCCACCGCGCGCAGGCTGCCGTCGTTGTTGGGCAGCACGAACGCGTAGTTGATGTGGGTCAGCTTGTTGTACTGGATGGTGTTGACGTTGCCGGCCCAGGAGGGCATGTAGCCGACGCTCTTGAAGTTGTTCGGCAGCACCACGGCCTGCGCGGCGGTGGGGGTGATGGCGAGGGTGGCGCCGGCGGTGGCCAGCGCGAGGAGGCCGGCGGTGAGGGCGCGGCGCAGAGGTGAGGACATCGGGGGCCTTCCCGTGGGCGGGGGACGACGCCCGCCCGCGCAGGGTTGTCGCGGGCGGGAGGTGCGGGGGACGCAGGGACGGGTGGGCCTCGAGGCAGCCAAATCTTAAAGAGTGTTAACTGTCCGCGTCAATCAACGTCGATGGATTTTCCGACGATCGGTGTCGATATGGGGTTTGCCCAAACGACCGTTAAGCTGACGGGGTGGGAATCGACGAGCTGTATCCGCCGGATCGGCTGATCGCCGCGCAGCGCGCCACGGCCGCCGCCGGCCTGGACGCCCTGCTGCTCACCCCCGGCTCCGACCTGCGGTACCTGACCGGGTACGACGCCCACGCGGGGGAGCGGCTGACCTGCCTGGTGCTGCCCGCCGAGGGCGAACCGACCCTGATCGTGCCGAGGCTGGAACGCCCGGCGGCGGAGGCGTCCCCCGCGCCGGCCACCGGCGTCCGCATCGTCGACCACGTCGACGGCGTCGACCCGTACCCCCTGGTGGTCGCCGCCCTCGACGGCCCGCCGGCGGCGGTGGGGCTGGCCGACCGGATGTGGGCCGAGCAGGTCCTCGCACTGCGCGCGGCGCTTCCCGACGCCACGCAGCGGCTCGCCGAGGAGGTGCTGCGTGAGCTGCGGATCCGCAAGTCCCCGGCGGAGGTGGCGGCGCTGGCCGAGGCCGGCGCGGCCATCGACGAGGTGCACCTGCGGATGGGTGAGTGGCTGCGCCCGGGTCGCACCGAGGCCGAGGTCGCCGCGGACATCGCCGCGGCGATCCGCGCCGCCGGGCACGTCAGCGTCGACTTCGTCATCGTGGCGGCCGGCCCCAACGGGGCCAGCCCGCACCACGGCACCTCGGACCGGCCGATCGGCGTCGGTGAGCCGGTGGTGGTCGACATCGGCGGCACCATGGCATCGGGCTACCGCTCGGACTGCACCCGCACCTACCTGGTGGGCGGGCCGGCGCCGGCAGACTTCCTGGACTACTACGCGGTGCTGCGCGACGCCCAGCGCGCCGCGGTCGCGGCGGTGCGGCCCGGGGTCACCGGCGCGGCGGCCGACGCCGCAGCCCGGGAGCCGATCGCCGCCGCGGGATACGGCCCCGCGTTCCTGCACCGCACCGGGCACGGCATCGGCCTGGACGGTCACGAGGAGCCCTACCTGGTGACTGGCAACGACCGGCCCCTGGAGGCCGGCATGGCGTTCTCCATCGAACCGGGCATCTACCTGGCGGGCCGACACGGCGCCCGTATCGAGGACATCGTCGTCTGCACCACGGACGGCGTGCAACGGCTCAACACCACCCCCACGGAGCTCATCGCGCTATGACTGTCGACCGGATCCTTCCCACCGACGAGGCCCACGACCTGCTGGGTCTCGCCACCGAGCTCGCCGACCGCGAGCTCGCGCCGAAGGCCGCCGCCTTCGAGGAGCGCGCCGAGTTCCCCCGCGAGGTGCTGCGTACCCTCGGCCGGGCCGGCCTGCTCGGCCTGCCCTACCCCGAGGAGTACGGCGGCGCGGCCCAGCCGTACGAGGTGTACCTGCAGGTGCTGGAGATCCTGGCCAGCCGCTGGCTCGCGGTCGCCGAGGCGGTCAGCGTGCACACCCTGTCCTGCTACCCGGTGGCGGCGTTCGGCAGCGACGAGCAGCGCAAGCTCCTGCCGGACATGCTCGGTGGCGAGTTGCTGGGCGCGTACTGCCTCTCCGAGCCGCAGGGCGGCTCCGACGCGGCGTCGCTGAGCACCCGGGCGGTTCGGGACGGGGACGCGTACCTGGTCTCCGGCACCAAGGCGTGGATCACCCACGCGTGGTCGGCGGACTTCTACAACGTCTTCTGCCGCACGGGAGGGCCCGGCCCGAAGGGGATCTCCTGTCTGCTGGCCGACGCGGGCACTCCCGGCATCGCACCGCAGGCGGCCGAGCGGACGATGGGGCTGCGCGCCTCCCCGGTGGCGCAGATCGCCTTCGACGAGGCACGGGTGCCGGCGGACCGGTTGGTCGGCGGCGAGGGCGTGGGCTTCACCATCGCCATGTCCGCGTTGGACTCCGGCCGGTTGGGCATCGCGGCGTGTGCGGTCGGGCTGGCCCAGGCGGCCCTGGACTACGCGGTCTCCTACGCCCGGGAGCGGCAGCAGTTCGGTCGGTCCATCATCGACTTCCAGGGGCTCGGCTTCCTCCTGGCCGACGCGGCGACCCAGATCTCCGCCGCCCGCGCGCTGACCCTCGCGGCGGCCCGGTTGCGCGACGCGGGTCGCCCGTACTCGATCGAGGCGGCCAAGGCGAAGCTCTTCGCCACCGACATGGCGATGCGGGTGACCACCGACGCGGTGCAGGTGCTCGGCGGCGCGGGCTACGTGGCCGACCACCCGGTGGAGCGGTACATGCGCGAGGCCAAGGTGTTGCAGATCGTGGAGGGCACCAACCAGATCCAGCGCCTGGTGATCTCGCGGGCCCTCGCCCAGAGCTGAGGACGGCACGTGGTGGTGGGCTGCGGTGGTTCGCCGTGGCCCACCGCCCGCGTGGCCGCGTCGGGCACTGCGTCGCAGTCGGGCGGTTTTCCCGGTAGGTTGCACGCCGTGGAGGAGATCGACCGCGCTATCGTCGCCGCGCTGACCGCCGACGGCCGTCTGTCGTACACCGACCTGGCCGAGAAGGTGGGGCTGTCGGTGTCCGCGGTGCACCAGCGGGTGCGCCGCCTGGAGCAGCGCGGGGTGATCAAGGGGTACGCCGCCCGGGTCTCGTTCGAGGCGCTGGACCTGCCGCTGACCGCGTTCGTGGCGATCCGCCCGTTCGACCCGTCGCAGCCGGACGACGCGCCGGAGCGGCTGTCCCACCTGCCCGAGATCGACTCCTGCTACTCGGTGGCGGGGGAGGACTTCTACATGCTCCTGGTGCGGGTGGCCAGCCCGGCCGACCTGGAGCGGGTGTTGCAGGAGATCCGCACCTCGGCGAACGTCACGACCCGGACGACGGTGGTGCTGTCCACCCCGTACGAGAACCGGCCGCCGAAGATCAGTGTCGCGGCGCCGAGTCGGTCGCGGTCCCGGGCGCCGGAGGAGCCGGCTGGTTCCACCGCAGGATGACCTGACGGCCGTGCTCGTGGCCGAGCGCGCTGACCGTGGCGGTCTCCAGGCGGAGCCGTCCGCCGGCGGACGGGGGCAGGCCGATCCAGCGGGCGCCGAGCACCCGCAGGCTGTGCGCGTGACCGACCAGCGCGACGCTGCCACGGTCGAGCAGCGGGGTGACGCGGGCCAGCACCCGGTCGACACGTTCACCCACCTGCGCGGGTGACTCGCCGCCGGGGCAGCCGTCGGTCCAGATGTTCCAGTGCGGCTGGTCGCCGTGGATGTCGACGGTGGTGCGGCCCTCGTACTCGCCGTAGTTCCACTCGCTGAGGTCCTCGTCGACGGCGTCGACGGTGAGGCCGGCCAGCTGCGCGGTGCGCAGGGCCCGGGAGCGGGGGCTGGCCAGCACGGTCACGAACCGCCGGCCGGCCAGGAACGCGGCGAGGGTGCGCGCCTGTCGCTCGCCGTCGGGGGTCAGCTCCAGGTCGGTGTACGAGGTGTGCCGCAGGCTGGCGCTCCAGGTGGTTTCGCCGTGCCGGATCAGCAGGAGCTCTCCCATGCGGCCAGTTAACCATCGTGGCGGGGGCACGGCATGCGACCCACCCTCAACCTATCTTCCTAGGATGCCTTACGCGGTGTGCCGACCGGCACCGCCGGTTTCGGCACCGGGAGAGCGGGCAAGCGTGCGAGGACAATCGCCAGACCGAGGAGGCGCGATGAGCTTCGCCGAGAAGGCAAAGAACAAGGCCGAACAGATGGCCGGCGCCGCGCGGGAGCGCGTGGGCGACATGACCGACAACGAGCGGATGCGTGGCGAGGGCGCCAGCCAGCAGAGCGACGCGCGCGCCAAGCAGGCCGGTCAGAACGTCAAGGACGCCGGTCGCAACGTGAAGGACTCCTTCACCAAGTGACCTGAGCGGTTCACGGGTCCCCGGGCGCACCGTCGCCCGGGGACCCGCTGCGTGTGTGACGGCTAGTCTCGTCGGGTGACAGTGCTCCGCTCGCTGGTGTTGTTCGCGCTGGCCGCGCTGGCCGAGATTGGTGGCGCCTGGCTGATCTGGCAGGGCTGGCGGGAGCATCGCGGGCTGTGGTGGATCGCCGCCGGGGTGGTCGCGCTGGGCTGTTACGGGTTCGTGGCGACGTTCCAGCCGGATGCGAACTTCGGCCGGATCCTGGCCGCGTACGGCGGGGTGTTCGTGGCCGGTTCGTTGGCCTGGGCGATGGTGGTGGACGGCTTCCGCCCGGACCGGTGGGACCTGACGGGCGCGGCGTTCTGCCTGCTCGGCGTCGCGGTCATCATGTACGCCCCGCGCGGAGGTTCCGCCTGACCCGCGCAGTGGCTGTGGGCGGTCGGTGACCTCACGGGCGGGCGGTGTTTCCCCGGTCAGCGATATACCTCGGAGTCATATTTATGCCTCTGAGGTATGTCGCTGACCGGAACGGCACCGCTGGGGCGAGCCTGGGACACGCGCCCACGAGCCCCTTAGGACAGCACGCACGGGACAGTGAAACGCATTCGCGTCTGCGATGATCTGCGGCGTGATCCGAGCTGGGCTTCGCCCGTTTCTTGGCGTACTGGTTGTGGCGGCCATCCTCGGCAGTGCCGGGTGTGAAGCGTCCCGGGTGCCGCCCTCGGACCAGCCGGTCTTCGTCGGCTCGTCCGCCTCGTCGAGCCGATCCACGCCTTCCGTCGCGCCGTCCGTCGGTGTCCCGTCGCCGCCGGCGGTTGCCTCGGTGCCGGGCGCGACGACGACCGGGACCAGGGCGCCGGTGGTGGACCACGGGCCGCGGACCGGTAACAAGGTCGCGTTGACCTTCGACGCGGACATGACCGACGGGATGCTGGCCAGTCTGCGTGCCGGTCGGGTCAAGTCGTACGCCAACCTGCGCATCCTCGACCTGCTGGAGCGCGACGAGGTCCCGGCCACGTTCTTCCTGACCGGCAAGTGGGTGCAGCGGTACCCGGACGTCACCCGGCGGATCGCCGACAATCCGCGCTTCGAGTTGGCCAACCACACCTATGGGCACGCGGCGTTCACCAGCGACTGCTACGACCTGCCCTCGCAACCGGTGACCGAGTTGCGCGGCGACGTGGCGAAGACGTTCGAGGTGATCAAGCCGTACGGGGGTCGGCAGACCCGGTACTTCCGCTTTCCGGGGCTCTGCCACGACGCGGCGACGCTGGACGCCCTGGCGCCGCTGGGCGTGACGGTCGTCGACGGGGACGTGGTCAGCGGTGATCCCTTCGCGACCGCGTGGAAGCCGCTGGTGCGGGCCGTGCTGGACCACGTCCGCCCGGGGTCGGTGGTGATCATGCATGTGACCGAGGCGAACGCCGCGATGACCGATGAGGCGTTGCCGCACATCCTGGCCGGGTTACGCGAGCGGGGGCTGGTGCCGGCGCCGTTGTCCGAGGTGTTGGCCGCCGACTGACCGGCGCGCGTGGTCGGGCCGAGGTTGGTCAGATTCCTTGCGCGTCGTCGACGGTCATGACGATCTTGCCGCGGCGGGATCCGCGCTCGGCCGTCTCGTGTGCGTCGGTCGCCTTCTGAATGGGGAAGGCTGCCTCGATCGGTACCGTGAACCGGCCTTCGGTGAACAGTGTGGCGGCGGCGTTCAGGCCGTGCCGGCCGTCGGGCTCACCGGCCAGTTGGCCCATGGACAGGCGGACGCCGTGCGTGGGGGCGGTGAAGTCGGCCAGGCTCACCACCGCCGTCGGGCTGCCGGTGAGGTGGAGCAGTTCGGTGAGGGTGCCGGCGCCGGCGACGTCGAGTGCGCGGTCCACCCGGGGTAGGTCCAGGGCGTTGAGCCGGTCTGTGAGGCCGGGCCCGTAGGTGACGGGTGTGGCCCCGAGCTGGCGGAGGAAGTCGTGGTTGTCGGCGCGGGCGGTGCCGATGACCCGGATGCCGCGGGCTGCGGCGAGTTGGATGGCGATGCTTCCGACGCCGCCGGCGGCGCCGTCGACGAGGAGGGTCGTGCCGGGTTGCGGGTCCAGTAGGTCGAGGGCGCGGGTGGCCGTCTCGATGCTGGAGCCCGCCGCACCGGCTTGGGCCCATGGCATGGTCGGGGGCTTGCGTGCCCAGAGCTGCAGTACCGCGAACTGTGCGGTTGCTCCGCCGAGTTGTGTCAGGTCGACGATGCCGAAGACGTGGTCGCCGATGGTGACGCCGTCGACGTCGTCGCCGATCTCGTCGACGATTCCGGCGGCGTCGACGCCGGGGATGTGCGGGAGTGGCAGCTTCGCGCTCATCGGTGTGCGGCCGGCGCGGAGTCCGACGTCGACCGGGGAGACGCCGGCGGCCTGGACACGGATCCGGATCTGGCCGGCTGCTGGTCGTGGGGCGTCGGTGGTGGTGAGGTGAAGTACGTCGGGACCGCCGAACCGGTCGAACTGCACTGCGAACATCAGCGGCTCCTCTGCCTCGGTGACGTGGTCGTAGCCGTACCGTAGGCCGGAACCGGAGCAGCTGTTCCGTTATGGGGGTCAAGTGAGAAGGGGGTGGGTTGACGTTGCCTCAGAAGCAGCGCGCCGATGCCCGGTCCAATCGTGAGCGGGTGCTGGCGGCGGCGCGGGAGACGTTCGCCGTCGGGGGGCTCGAGGCGCCCATGCGGGAGGTGGCCCGGCGGGCGGGGATCGGGGTGGCGACCCTGTACCGGCATTTCCCGACCCGCGCGGAGTTGGTCACGACGGTCCTCGCGGAGCGGGTCGAGGCCTGTGGTGTGCAGATGCGTCGTGCTCTCGATGATCCCGACCCGTGGCGGGCGCTGTCCGGCACGGTCCTTGAGTTCGCCGATCGGCAGGTCCGCGACCAGGCGCTCAACGAGGCCCTGTTGGGTTCCGGGGAGGTGGGTGCCGCCTTTGGTGCCGAACGGCGGGAGCACGCTCAGGCGTTGAACGTGCTGGTCGCCCGCGCACGGGCCGCGGGTGTGCTGCGTGCTGGTGTGGGCGTGGACGATGTTCGGGCCGGTCTGCTGGCCATCGCGTCGCTGCGGCGGTTGCCGGCGAGGACGAGCGCGCAGGTGATCGGCAGGCTCGCCGATCTCGTCCTCGCCGGGATCCGCGTGTGATGGGTTGTCAGTCGTCGCGGTGGTCGTTCCACCACTGCTGGCCGCCGGCGGGCAGGGTGTCGATCGGGTCGTAGTAGGCGTAGCGCTTGTTGAGCGCCTCCAGGTCGGCGGACTCGATGGAGGTGCGGTAGTTCTTGGTCCAGTAGGAGATGCCGCGTTCGCGGTCGTAGTCGGTGAGCATGTGCACCCAGCGCTTGCCGACGAAGGGCACGTCGCAGACGATCCGCGGGGTGGCGTAGCCGGGCAGGTAGCCCATGATGTCGTGCTGGAGCTGCTGGGCGTGCCAGACGGGGACCCGCCAGTGTTCGGCGTTGGGGATCATGTCGCACATGTAGAAGTAGTACGGCAGGATCCCGGCTTCGCCCTGGAGCGCGAAGCAGAGGTCGAGCAGCTCGGGGGTGGTGGCGTTGACGCCGCGCATGAGCACGCCCTGGTTGCGGACGTCGCGGACGCCGACGTCGAGGGCGGTCTGGGCGGCCTTGGCGACCAGTGGGGTGAGCGACTGGGCGTGGTTGACGTGGGTGTGGATGGCGAGGTTGACGCCTCGGCGGGCGGCGGTGCGGGCGACGCGTTCGAGGCCCTGGACGACGTCGGGCTGCAGCCAGTGCTGGGGGAGGCCCATGAGGGCCTTGGTGGCGAGCCGAATGTCGCGGACGGTTTCCAGTTCCAGCAGGCGCATGAGGTACGACTCGAGGTTGCGCCAGGGGACGTTGGCGACGTCGCCGCCGGAGACGACGACGTCGCGGACGCCGGGGTGGGCCTTGAGGTACGCGATGTGGGCGTCGTAGCGGTCGACGGGCTTGAGGGTGAGTTTGAGTTTGTCGACGGCGGGGGTGGAGTTGCCGACGAGGTCCATCCGGGTGCAGTGCCCGCAGTACTGGGGGCAGGTGGAGAGCAGCTCGGCGAGGACCTTGGTGGGGTAGCGGTGGGTGAGGCCTTCGGCGACCCACATGTCGTGCTCGTGGAGGCTGTCGCGGCTGGCGTAGGGGTGTGACGGCCAGTCGGTGCGGCGGTCGGAGGCGACGGGGATCATGTAGCGGCGGATGGGGTCGGCCAGCAGCGCCTCGGTGGTGAGGGGCGCGAACGGCACCATCGTGTTGATCATTTGTGGTGGCACCAGCATCGACATGGTGGCCAGGGCCGACTGGTCGGCTTCGAGGTCGGCGTAGAAGGTGTCGTCGATGAGGTCGCCGAAGACGGCGCGCAGCTGCTTGGTGTTCTTGACGCAGTTGACGCGCTGCCACTGGGCGGATTCCCACTGGTCGCGGGTGACGTGGCGCCAGCCGGGGAACCGGGTCCAGTCGGGTTCGACCAGGGGGCGGCGGTGGTATTCGTAGGGCTGCCCGGCGGTCGGTACGGCGACCGGGGCGTGACGGGGTTGAGGGATGCTCTCAACCGGTTGGGTCTGGGTCACGGCCCCTCCTCGGTGTTGCGGCTGATCATCAAGGCCCGAAGGCTACTGGAAAATATTCGGTACAGAAACTAGTCTGCCGTAAGTTTTCCCGTTACGCGAGCCTTGACCGGGGCTTCGAGCGGCTGGACAGGGGAGGTCGGCGTGACGTCACCGGTGGGACTGCACCGCGTCGTGCAACCGGCGGGGGTGCTGCCGCAGGCGGCCTGGCGCCTGGACGCGTCGGCGGCGATCGCGCCGAATGAGGTGCGGATCCGGGTGCAGCGGCTCAACCTGGACGCGGCGAGCTTCCGGCAGTTGTCGGAGAAGCACGGCGGCGACGGCGACGCGGTCCGCGCCGAGGTGCTGGAGATCATCAGGACCCGGGGCAAGATGCAGAACCCGGTGACCGGGTCCGGCGGCATGCTGATCGGCACGGTCGAGGAGGCGGGGCGGCGTTCCCCGCTGGGGCTGCGGGCGGGCGAGCGGGTCGCGACCCTGGTGTCGTTGACGTTGACCCCGCTGGTGGTGACCGACGGGTTGGCCCGGTGGGACGGGCGCAGCGAGCAGGTGCCCTGTGACGGGTGGGCGATCCTGTTCGCCCGGTCCATCGCCGCGGTGCTGCCCGACGACGAGGACCCGCAGTTGTCCCTGGCGGTGCTGGACGTGTGCGGGGCGCCCGCGCTGACCGCGCGGGTGGTGTCGCGCTACGTGGAGGACCGTCGTCGCGTCGGCGACCCGACGCCGGTGCGGGTCGCGGTGATCGGTGGGGCGGGCAAGAGCGGGTCGCTGTCCCTCGCGGCGGCGAGGCGGGTGGGCGCCGCGCGTACCGTCGGGGTGGTGCCGGTAGCGGCGGAGCGCGACGCGCTGACGGCCGCAGGCCTGGCCTCGGTGGTGGCGTTGGCCGACGCGCGGGACCCGGTGGGGTTGTCCACGGCGGTGACCACCGCCCTGGGGGCGCCGGCGGACGTCACGGTGGTGTGCGTCGACGTGCCCGGCTGTGAGCACGGCGCGGTGCTGGCCACCGCGGACGGCGGCACGGTGATCTTCTTCTCGATGGCGACGAGCTTCTCCGCGGCGGCGTTGGGCGCCGAGGGGCTGGCGGCGGACGTGACGATGCTGGTGGGCAACGGGTACGTGCCGGGGCACGCCGAGCTGGCGTTGGGGTTGCTGCGGTCCGAGCCGGGGGTGCGTCAGCTGTTCACGGCGCGGGTCGCGGCAGACTGAGGTCATGACGAACCCCTCGACGTTGTACCGCGGCGGCGTGCTGCACTGCCCCGCCGACCCGAGCGCCACCGCGCTGCTGGTGTCCGGTGGGCGGATCGCCTGGTTGGGGACCGACGGTGACGCGCCGCCGGCCGACCGGGTGGTGGACCTGGATGGGGCGTTGGTGACGCCGGCGTTCGTCGACGCGCACGTGCACGCCACGGACACGGGGTTGGCGTTGGCCGGGCTGGAGTTGTCCGGGGTGCGCTCGGCGGCGCAGCTGCTCGACGCGGTGGCCGGGTTCGCGGCGGGCCTGCCGGCGGACGCGGTGCTGTTGGGCCACGGTTGGGACGAGTCGGGTTGGTCGGATCCGACGTTGCCGGACGCGGCGGCGTTGGACCGGGCGGCCGGGGGCCGGCGGGTGTACGTGTCGCAGGCGTCGCTGCACTCGGCGTTGGTGTCGTCGGCGTTGCTGGCGGCGTGCCCGCAGGTGACCAGCGCGCCCGGGTACGACGCGTCGGGGTGGTTGCGGCGCGACGCGCACCACGTGGTGCGGGCGGCGGCGCAGGCGTCGGTGAGTCGGGCGCAGCGGGTCGCCGCGCAGCGGGTCGCTCTCGGGCACGCGGCGTCGCTGGGGATCGCGGCGGTGCACGAGTGCGGCGGGCCGGACATCTCCGACGAGGAGGACTTCACCGGGTTGCTGGGCATCTCCGGTGCGGGGTTGCCGGAGGTGTACGGGTACTGGGGTGAGCTGGGTGGCGCCGCACGGGCCCGGGAGCTGGGTGCGGTGGGCGCCGGAGGTGACCTGTTCGCCGACGGGGCGTTGGGTTCACGTACGGCGCACGTGTCGCAGCCCTACGGCGACGGTGACGACTGCGGGCACGGGTACCTGACGGCCGAGCAGGTGCGTGATCACCTGCTGGACTGCGCGGCGCACGGTATGCAGGGTGGCTTCCACGCGATCGGTGACGCGGCGATCGGCACCGTCCTGGACGGTTTCGCGGCGGCGGCGGCGACGTTGGGCGTGGAGCGGCTGCGGGCGGCCCGGCACCGCATCGAGCACGCCGAGATCATGAACAAGCGGTTGATCGCGCGGTTCGTGGAGTACGGGGTGGTGGCGAGCATGCAGCCGGCGTTCGACCGGCTGTGGGGTGGCGCGGGCCGGATGTACGAGGCGCGGCTGGGTCTGGACCGGTCGTTGGAGTCCAACCCGATGGGTGCGATGCACTCGGTGGGTGTGGCGTTGGCGTTCGGGTCGGACTCGCCGGTGACGCCGCTGGACCCGTGGGGGTCGGTGCGGGCGGCGGCGGCGCACCACAACCCGGCGCAGCGGATGAGTGTGCGTTCGGCGTTCGCCGCGCACACCCGTGGTGGGTGGCGGGCGGTGCACCTGGACGTCGAGGGGGTCCTCGCGTTGGGTGCGCCGGCGACGTTCGCGGTGTGGTCGACGCCGGCGGGGGTGGAGCGGGGCCTGCCGGTGCTGCTCGCCGAGGACCCGGAGCAGCGGGGTCCGGGCGACCCGACGCCGTTGCCGGTGTGCCGGCGGCTGGTGCTGCGCGGTGAGGTCATCTACGAGGAAGGGTCGTCGTGAGCGAGCAGAGCGAGCGAACCGGTAGGCACAGCAGCGGGGCGCTCGCGCCGACGCGAAGCGGTGACGTGAGTGAGCGGTTGACGGATGTGGCGGGGGCGACGGCGTGACCGGCAAGCTTGATCTTGACCCGGTGTTGGTGGCGCGGGCGCGGGAGTTGGCGCGCCGCGCCGGGCAGCCGGTGGTGGACCTGGCGCGCAGCCACACCACCGTGTCGGTGGAGCGGGCGGTGCTGCGGCTGGCCGGGGTGGCCGGCGCCGACCCGGACGGCATTCCGTGGGTGAACCGGCTCGTCGACGCTGTCGCCGCGGACGTCGGGTTGGGTCACGGGGTCGCGGTGCCGGTGTTCGACGCCCTGGCCCGTGAGGGCATCACCGACGTGACGTTGCTGGCGCAGAAGGCCGCGGCCGGGTCGGTGCGGTTCACGCTGCCCACCGGTCGGGCCGCGACGGCCGCCCGGACGGCGGCGCGCAGGGCCGTCGGCGCGGGTGTCCGGCGTATCGACCGGCGGCGCGCCGAGCGGGACCGGCTCATCAAGCGCCACGGTGACCCGAAGCAGCGGCCGTGGATCTACCTGATCGTGGCCACCGGGGACATCTACGAGGACATCCCGCAGGCGCAGGCCGCCGCCCGGGCGGGCGCGGACGTGATCGCGGTGATCCGCTCCACCGGGCAGTCGCTGCTGGACTACGTGCCCGAGGGCGCGACCCGGGAGGGGTTCGCCGGCACGTACGCCACGCAGGAGAACTTCCGGCTGATGCGCGCGGCCCTGGACGAGTCGTCGAAGGAGGTGGGCCGCTACGTGCGGTTGACCAACTACGCGTCCGGGTTGTGTATGCCGGAGATGGCGACCCTGGCGGGCCTGGAACGGCTCGACATGATGCTCAACGACTCGATGTACGGGATCCTGTTCCGCGACATCAACCCGGTGCGCACGTTCGTCGACCAGCGGTTCTCCCGGCAGGTGCACGCCCGCGCCGGGATCATCATCAACACCGGTGAGGACAACTACCTGACCACCGCCGACGCGGTGGACGAGGCGCACACGGTGACGGTGTCGCAGCTGCTCAACGAGTTCTTCGCGCACGAGGCGGGACTGGCGGACTGGCAGTTGGGGCTGGGGCACGCGTTCGAGATCAACCCGGAGGTGCCGGAGTCGTTCCGGTTGGAGCTGGCGCACGCCCTGCTGGCCCGGGAGTTGTTCCCCGACGCGCCGCTGAAGTGGATGCCGCCGACGAAGCACATGACCGGGGACGTGTTCCGGGGCAACCTGCTCGACGGGTTCTTCAACCTGGCGGGCGCGCTGACCGGTCAGGGCATCCTGCTGGTGGGGATGATGACCGAGGCGGTGGTCACGCCGTGGTTGTCCGACCGGGACATCGCGTTGCAGAACGTGCGATACGTGCTGGGCGCCGCCGGTGGGCTGCACGAGGACTTCGTGCCGGCGCCGGACGGGTTCATCCGCCGACGCGCCAACCAGGTTCTCGGTGAGGCACTGGACCTGCTGGGGCGCATCGGCGAGCAGACGTTGCTCACCGCGATCGCCGAGGGCACGTTCGGGATCATGAAGCGGCCCGCGGACCGGGGCAAGGGCCTCGCCGGGGTCGCCGCGCACGAGGCGGACTACTGCAACCCGGCCACCGACATCCTGGAAGGGGACGCGGCATGAGCGCCACCGACGCCGCGAAGAAGATCGTGCGGCCGTACGGGGACACCACCGGCGACGGGATGGTGCAGGTGTCGTTCACCCTGCCGGTGAGCCACGACAAGCGCGCCGAGGGCGCGGCGGTGCAGCTGGCCAACAAGATGGGCATCGACCCGGCGATGGTCGTGCACGCCAAGCCGATGGGTGACGGGTTCACCTTCTTCGTGGTCTACGGGCGGGTCAACCACCTGGTCGACCTCAACGCGGTGCAGGTGGTGGAACGCGACTTCGCGCTGCTGTCGGCGAAGGACGTCAACACGGTGATCAAACAGCGGCTGCGGCGTAAGTTGTCCGTGGTCGGGGCGTGCATCGGCACCGACGCGCACACCGTGGGCATCGACGCGATCCTCAACGTCAAGGGAATCGCGGGGGAGAAGGGCCTGGAGTACTACCGGGAGTTGAAGGTCACCAACATGGGCGCGCAGGTCAGCGTGCCGGAGTTGGTGGAGACCGCCCGGGCGGAGAAGGCCGACGCGGTGCTCGTGTCGCAGGTGGTCACGCAACGCGACGCGCACCTGCACAACACCCGGGAGATGTCCGCCGCGTTCCGGGAGGCGATGCCCGCCGGTAGGCGGCCGCTGCTGATCGTCGGCGGGCCCCGCTTCGACGAGACGATGACCGACGAGTTGGGCGTGGACCGCATCTTCGGTCGCGGCACCACCCCCGGCGAGGTGGCCAGCTACCTCGTGCACGCCCTGATCACGCAACGGAAGGCGATGGCATGACCGACGCAAGGCTCGGGTTGACCGTGACGCACCGGCGCTACGTGCCGTACTCGCACGCCCACTACGCCGGCAACCTCGTCGACGGGGCGTACGCCCTCGCGTTGTTCGGCGACGTCGCCACGGAGGTGTGCATCCGCACCGACGGCGACGAGGGCCTGTTCGCCGGGTACGCCGACGTGCGGTTCCTCGCGCCCGTGCGCGCCGGCGACGTGGTCGAGGTGACCGCCCGGGTGTCGCGGGTGGGCACCCGCAGCCGCACCCTGGACCTGGAGTGCGCGGTGGTGTGCCGGGGCCGCCCGGAGCGCTCCGAGTCCGCCGCCGACGTCCTGGACCCGCCGATCGTGGCGGTCACCGCGACCGGCACCGTGGTCGTTCCCGCCGGCTCGTGACCCTGGCGGTCTGCGCGGACGTCGGCTCCACGTACACCAAGGTCGCGGTGGTGGACCTTGCCGCCGGTGTGCTCGTCGGCGCGGCGGCGGCGCCGACCACGGTGGGCACGGACGTGCTGCACGGCCTGGACGCGGCGGTCGCGGCGGCCACCGCCGGGCTCGGGGTGCGCGACGCCCCGTGGTACGTGTGCTCGTCGGCCGGCGGTGGGCTGCGGCTGGCCGTGGTCGGCTACGAGCCGCTGGTCACCGCGCAGGCGGGTCGGCGGGTCGGGTTGTCCGCCGGGGCGCACGTGGTGCACGTGGCCGCCGGTCGGCTCGGCGCGGCGGACCTCACGGCGATGCGTTCGGCCCGACCGGACGTGGTGCTGCTGGTCGGCGGCACCGACGGCGGTGACGCCGACACGATCACCCACAACGCGACGCGGCTGGCCCGCGCCCGGTGGCGGGTGCCGGTGGTGTACGCGGGCAACGCCGACGTCCGCGCGCAGCTGACCGGGTTGCTGGAGGCCGCCGGGGTGCCGGTGACGGGCGCGGAGAACGTCCTGCCGCGCATTGGGGTGCTCGCCCCGGCGTCGGCGCGGGCGGCGATCCGCGCGGTGTTCCTGCGTCACGTCATCGGGGGTAAACGACTGTCCAGGGGCACCCGGTTCGCGCGGTTGGTGCGCGCGGCCACCCCGGACGCGGTGCTCACCGGTGTGGAGGTGCTGGCCGATACCATCGGCGGTGACCTGGCGGTGGTCGACGTGGGTGGGGCCACCACCGACGTGTACTCGGTGCTCACCCCCGACGAGCGGGCCACCGGCCCCGCGCGGGAGGTCGCCGGCAGCCTCTGGCGGGCCCGCACCGTGGAGGGCGACCTGGGTATGCGGTGGAGCGCCCCGGGGGTGCTGCGCGCCGCCGTCGAGGAGCGGCTGCTCATCCCCGACGAGGCCGACGACCTGACCGCCGCGGCGGCCCGACGGGCGGACGATCCGGCGTTCCTCGCCGTCGACGACGTCGAGCGGGCCGTGGACCGGCGGATCGCCACCCTCGCGGCGACGGTGGCGTTGCGGCGGCACGCCCGCGGTGCCGCCACCGGCGAGCGGGCCGGGCGGGACCTGCGTGACGTGCGGTTGATGGTGGGTTCCGGTGGGGTGCTGCGGCACGCGCCGGCGCAGGCGTCCGCGCAGGTGTTGGCGGCTGTCCTGGCCGACCATGCGGGCGGGTGGGCGCTGCCCCGGGCTGCCGCCGCCGTGGTCGACGCCGACTACGTGCTGGCCGCCGGGGGGTTGCTGGCCGAGGACCATCGGGTCGCGGCGGGGGCGCTGCTGCGTCACCATCTGCGGACGCATTGAGACTCGCCGACCCGACACGCCGTGGCGCAACACACGACAGGCCGGGGGTGGGTTGACAACCGACGGGGGTCGGCACGTACCGTCTTTGAGTCCTACCACGGGAAGCGGCTGTTGTTCGCTTCGTCCCTTCGTCCGCTGGCCGAGCGACATTTTTGAGCGTCATCGTCGCGGCGGCCAGGTCCAGCGGGCGGGGGTCGGCGGGGCGGCGCGAACCGGCCGCGGTTACCGGTGTACGGGCAGGGTGAGGTGCACGGCCAGTAGACAACGGCCCGGCGGGGGCAGCCAGTCCGCGTCCGGTCGGTCCGAAGGTCGTCGTACCCCATCCTCGCCACACCGGCCGGGAAGGGCCTGGGAGCATCGGGGCGCGGCGTGAGCCGCGCCCCGATTTCATGTCCGTCGGGCGGTTCGTGCCCGGCGGCCCGATGCGGTCGCTCCGGCCGCCGGCCAGGTAGCCTTCGCCCCGTGATCGAGGTGAAGCGGTGACGATTCTGGACCGGGACGACACGCACAGCCCGGCGGCGCCGAGTCAGCCGGTCGTGACCGGTCGGGCGCTGCCGCTGCGCGTCGCCGTGCCCCTGGCCGTGGCCGCCGGGTTGGCCCTGCTGGTGGCGTTCCCCCCGTACGGGGTGTGGCCGCTGGCCCCGGTCGGGGTGGCGTTGCTGGCCGCCGCCGCGCACCGGCGGCGGTTGCGTGCCGGCGCCGGCCTGGGCCTCCTCACCGGGGTGGCGCTGTTCGCCCCCCTGTTGGCCTGGACGAACCTGCACACCGGCTACCTGCCGTGGGTGCTGCTGTCTCTGCTGCAGGCCGCCTACCTGGCGCTGCTGGGCGCGGCCACCGCCTGGGTGTCGCCGCTGGCCGACCGCGTCCGTTGGGCGTGGCCGGTGCTGACCGGCCTGCTGTGGGTGGGGCAGGAGGCGCTGCGTGACCGCACCCCGTTCGGGGGGTTCCCGTGGGGGCGGTTGGCGTTCAGCCAGGACACGTCACCGCTGCTGCGCCTGGCCGCGTTGGGCGGCGCGCCGCTGGTGACCTTCGCGGTGGCGCTCGTCGGCGGGTTGCTGGTCACCGCCGTCTGGCGCGGCTGGGCCGCCGCCCGCACCGCACCCGCCGACACTCCACAGGACGCCGCCGCCCCACAGAACGCCGACAGGCCACAGGACGCTGACAGCCCACAGGACGCTGGCGGCCCGCAGGGGGTCACGCGGGCACGGCGGTGGACGCCCGTGGCCGTACCGGCCGCCGTGGCGGTCGCGCTGACCGCCGGAGGCCTGCTCGTGCCGGTCGCCACCGCCGGGTCGGGCGCCACGGTCACCGTGGCCATCGTGCAGGGCAACGTGCCGCGCCTGGGCCTGGACTTCAACGCCCAACGGCAGGCGGTGCTCAACAACCACGTCGACGCCACCATCGAGCTGGCCGCGCGAGTCTCCGCCGGGCAGCAACGCCAACCCGACCTGGTGGTGTGGCCGGAGAACTCCAGCGACATCGACCCGCTGCGCAACCCCACCGCCGGCGCGCGGATCTCCCAGGCCGCCGACGCCATCGGCGCGCCGATCCTCGTCGGAGCGGTGCTGCTCGGCCCCGGCGTCGGGCAGGTCCGCAACGCGGGCATCCTGTGGCGCCCCGGCACCGGCGCGGACCTCGACCAGCTGTACACCAAGCGCCACCCCGTGCCGTTCGCGGAGTACGTGCCGCTGCGCGACGTGGCCCGCATGGTCAGCAAGCAGGTCGACCTCATCCGCGCCGACTTCGTGCCCGGAAGCACCCCGGGCGTGGTACGCGCCGGCCCGGCCGTCCTCGGTGACGTGATCTGCTTCGAGGTCGCCTACGACGAGGTGGTCCGCGACACCGTCACCGGCGGCGCGCAACTGCTGGTGGTGCAGACCAACAACGCCACCTTCGACGTGGCGGAGGCCCGCCAGCAGATGGCCATGGTGCGGCTGCGGGCGGTGGAGCACGGCCGACCGGCGTTGATGGCCTCCACGGTCGGCGTGTCCGGGTTCGTCGCACCCGACGGGCGGGTAAGCGATGCCACCGGGTTCAACACCCGGGAGGTCGTGGTGCGGCAGGTGCGGCTCGACGACGGTCGTACCCTCGCCACCCGCCTCGGCTGGTGGCCGGAGGTGGCGCTCGCCGCGCTGGCCGCGGCGGCCCTCGTCGGCGCGGCGGTGCTGCGCCGCCGGCAGCGGGTCATGTCCGGATAGCAACAGCCGGTACGCCGGCGGGAGCGGAGGAACCGTGATCCAGGCGACCGATACGATCCGACGCCCGGACGAGGTGCCCGGTGTGGGCCGGGTGCTGGTGGTGATCCCCACCTACAACGAGGCCGACAACATCGCCGCGATCGTGGGCCGGGTCCGGCGCGCCGCCCCGGCGGTGCAGATCCTCATCGCCGACGACAACAGCCCCGACGGCACCGGCGCGATCGCCGACGCCCTCGCCGACGGCGACGCGCACGTGCAGGTGCTGCACCGCCACGGCAAGCAGGGCCTCGGCGCGGCGTACCTGGCCGGGTTCGGGTGGGCGCGGGAGCGCGGCTACCAGGCGGTCGTGGAGATGGACGCCGACGGCTCGCACGCCCCGGAGGACCTGCCGGCGCTGCTGGACGCCGCCCGCGACGCCGACGTGGTGATCGGGTCGCGGTGGACCAGCGGCGCGCGGGTGCTCAACTGGCCGCTGCGGCGGCTGCTGCTGTCGCGCTGCGGCAACATGTACGCGCGCCTCGCGTTGGGTATGCCCGTCTCGGACGCCACCGGCGGCTACCGGGTGTACCGGGTCAGCGCGTTGGACGCCATCGACCTGGAGTCGGTGACCTCCCAGGGTTACTCGTTCCAGGTGGAGCTGTCCCGGTTGGCGCACCAGGCCGGGGTGCGGATCGTGGAGGTGCCGATCACCTTCGCCGAGCGGGAACGCGGCGACAGCAAGATGAGCCCGAAGATCGTCGCCGAGGCGCTGTGGCGGATCACCGCGTGGGGCGTGCAGGACCGACGCCAGGCGGTACGCCGAGGTCTGCACGGCACCGCCACCGGTCAGGCGCGGTGGCCGTGAGCGCTGTCGTGTCATGCTGGATGAGCGGGACACGTCCGTGGTGCCCGCGGGAATGGCGATGAGGTGAGATGCGCCGAGGACTGAGGTTCGTGCCGTTGGCCCTGTTGCTGGCGGTGGTGCTGGAGCTGGCGGTGTTCGTCGGTGTGGGGCGGGCGCTGGGGTTCGGGGTGGCGGTGCTGCTGGTGTTCGCCGCGTCCCTGCTGGGGCTGGTGCTGCTGCGCCGCGAGGGGATGCGCGCCTGGCGTGGTTTCCGCTCCGCCGCGGCGGCCGGACAGCCACCGGGTGGGCAGGTGACCGACGGGCTCGTCGGGTTGGCCGGGGCGTTGCTGCTGGCGGTGCCCGGCCTGGTCAGTGGCCTGATCGGGTTGCTGCTGCTGGTGCCGCCGGTGCGTCGACTGGCCCGCGCCGGGGTGCGCCGTGCCACCGAGCGGCGGGTGTCGTCGATGGTCGCCGGTGACCTGTTCGGGCCGCGTACGGTGCGGGTGCGCCAGGGTGCGCCACAACCGACCCCGCAGGCGACGCCGCAACCGGAGCAACCGGTGGTGGTCGACGGCGGGCGGGCCATCGAGGGCGAGATCGTCGAGCCCGGTCGCCACTGAGACCAGGCGCCCCGGTCGCCAGTCAGACCAGGTACAGAGCAACGACGGCGCCCCCGGGAGAACCCGGGGGCGCCGTCGTCGTTCGTCGTGCGGCTCAGGCGCGGCCGCGGCGGGTCCGAACCTCCTGCAGACGCTCCTCCAGGATGTCCTCCAGCTCGGCGATCGAGCGCCGCTCCAGAAGCATGTCCCAGTGGGTACGCGGGGGCTTGGCCTTCTTCTGCTCCGGCTCGTTGCCGTCGACGAGTCGGGCGACGCTGCCGTCGAACTTGCATTCCCAGGTCATCGGGACCTCGGCGTCGACGGCGAACGGCACCTCGAACTGGTGGCCCTTGGCGCACAGGTACTCGCGGGTCTGACGCGGCGCGAGCTCCGTGTTGCGGTCGGATTCGTAGCTCACCGCGCCAAGGCGGCTTCCGCGCAGCATACGCTCGCCCATGATCGACTTCCCCTCGTTCGTGGTGCTGGTCTTCTGGGTGTAACGGTGTGTGCCCGTCGAGCCATTCCCGCCCGAAGGCGTGAGGCGTCCACGGGTGGGCCGGGACCAAGGGTAGCCGGCCGGGACGATCACCCGGTGAGGTGATCACCAGGCGGGTCGCAACGGGCTGTGCGTCCGCTGCCACCGGGGATGTTAACCGCCGAAGCGTAGCGAAGGTTGCGCGCCGATCATCGGGTGGCGTCGTCGGGAGTGGCCGCGCCGAGGCGTGCCAGCGCCAACGCCAGGTCGCTGACCTGGTCGCCGAGCTGCGCCACCCGCCGCTGGGCCAGGTCCCGGTCGGCTTCGGCGGCGTCGAGTCGTACCGTCAGGGCGGTGAGGCGACCCTCGGCGGTCGCCGTGGCCTGCCGGGCCGCGGTCAGCTCGGCGGTCAGCGTGTCCCGCTGCGCGGCGGTGGCGGCCAGCTCCGCGCGCAGCCGCGCCGCGAGTTCCGCGGCCTCCTGCCGGGCGTCGTCGGCCTGCGCGGCCGCGACCTGCGCG
>NZ_JAKKFI010000076.1 GCF_022230955.1 Micromonospora cabrerizensis | reverse complement strand
GGCGCGGCGGCCGGTGGCGGTAAGCCGGGCGGGCGGGACAACCCGACACCGGCGGCCCGGCAGCCGGCGACAGCCGGTGGCGCACCGGTGAGCAGCGCCATCGCCGCGGCTCGCGCGGCGGCGGCGGGGCGCGGTGTGCGTACCGGAGCGGCAGCCCGGCCCGTCGCGGACGCCGAATGGGCCGGCGAGCCTCCCTATGACCCGGACTTCGACGGCCCGACGCGCGGTGGTCGGCCGGGCGGCGCGGCCCCGGCGGCCCCGGTCTACGAGGGGTTCGACCCGGGCGACGAGCCGTTGGACGAGGTCATCGACGAGAAGACCGCCCGGGAGTCCAGCGAGGAGCAGGCGGTACGGCTGCTCCGGGAGACCTTCGGCGCGGAAAAGATCAACGAGGTAGACGCCCGCTAGCCGCCGCCCCGCGAGCGGGGGCGGGGGTCTCGGCCAGCAGGACTCCCAGGCCGCAGGCCCAGAGGGGGAAGGGCAGCACGGCGACCCGTTCCATGCCGCCCACCCCGATCCCGATGCCCTGCTGGGCGAAGAACAACACCGTCCCGACCAGGGCGATGAGCCCGGCGGTGAGGGTGAGCGGTCGCCACCGGCCGAGCGTCGTGGTGCCCGGGGCGAAGCTGGCGAGGAGTAGGCCGACGTTGCCCAGGCCCATGATCAGGAATGCGCCGAGGACGTGCAGGTTCTCGTCGACGTCGGCCGGGTAGAGGGCCGCCAGGGCGTACCCGCCGGTGGCCAGGAGCAGGAGCGTCTGGGCCGAGCGCACCACGCCGCCGCGGCCGAGGAGTCGCCAGGTCAGCAGGAGCCCGACGGCGAGCAGCACGGCGGTGAGCAGCATCGCGGCGTTCATCAGCGGGTGCCAGGGTGAGCAGACGTAGCGGGGCCGGGTGGTGTCCCAGATGCCGCAGTGGACGTTGCCGAGGTCGCTGATGTTGTGCAGGGCCCAGCTGTAGGTCGGCTCGCGCCACCGCAGGCCGGTGACCAGGCTGGCGACGAGGAAGATCGGCGCGGCGACGGCCCAGCACAGCGCGCCGACCCGGCCGGTGGGGTGGAGGTTCATGCCACGAGCACACCAGCGCGACGGCAGTGGGCGCACTACCAGCAGATGGCCGGTTCGGGGTAGAGGTAGCCGTACCCGAGGGCTCGGCGTGGGCGGACGCCACCGGGCGGGGCGGGGTCGGTCCCAGCGGATAGGCTGGGCGGCGGCCGAGCAGACGAGTGCGAGAAGGAGCCATCCGTGCGCCCAGGTGGACAGCCGAACATGCAGCAGATGCTGAAGCAGGCGCAGAAGATGCAGCAGCAGATCGCCGCCGCCCAGGCTGAGCTGGCCGAGGCCGAGCTGACCGGCACCGCCGGCGGTGGGCTGGTCACCGCGACCGTCTCCGGCTCCGGTGAGCTCAAGGCCATCAAGATCGACCCGAAGGCCGTCGACCCGGATGACGTGGAGACGCTGGAGGATCTGGTCGTCGCGGCCGTGCACAACGCCGCCGAGGCGGCCCGGGAGCTGACCGAGCGCAAGATGGGCCCGGTCGCCGGTGGCATGGGCGGCCTCGGCCTGCCCGGTTTCTGAGCCGGCAGATGTACGAAGGTGCCATCCAGGACCTGATCGACGAGCTGGGTCGGCTGCCGGGCGTGGGCCCGAAGAGCGCTCAGCGGATCGCGTTCCACGTCCTGTCGGCGGATCCTGCCGACGTCAACCGGCTGGCCGGCGCGCTGCGCAAGGTCAAGGAGCTGGTGCGGTTCTGCACGACCTGCTACAACGTGGCCGAGTCTGAGCAGTGCCGGATCTGCCGAGACCAACGCCGCACCCACGAGGTGCTGTGCGTGGTGGAGGAGCCCAAGGACGTCGTGGCCATCGAGCGCACCGGTGAGTTCCGCGGTCGCTATCACGTGCTGGGCGGCGCGATCAATCCGCTGGAGGGCATCGGCCCCGACAACCTGCGCATCAGGGAGCTGCTGATCCGGCTCAGTGGTGGCGAGGTGCGGGAGTTGATCCTGGCCACGGACCCGAACACCGAGGGCGAGGCGACCGCCACCTACCTCGCGCTGATGGTGAAGCCGATGGGCATCGCGGTGACCCGGCTGGCCAGTGGGCTGCCGGTCGGCGGCGACCTGGAGTACGCCGACGAGATCACCCTGGGCCGGGCCTTCGAGGGTCGCCGGGCCGTCTGACATCCGTCCACGGCTGATGGCCGGCACCCGAACCGGGGTGTCGGCCATCGTCGTGTCGGTGCCCGTCACTGCCCGGAATTGATCTGACACTTGATCCCTCATCGGGGCTGTTCGACGTAACAGTTTGGCATCGCGGTCGCGGATTGTTCGGTTTTCTTGGCTGTTTACCTTCGAATCGAATGTCAAGCGGCGGTTGAGGCACGATCCGATACCAACCGTCCACCTGGCGGTTTCCGGGTGGACGCAACGGGAGCTATGGTCACCGCCATCGGTGACCCCTGTCACCACGTTGTCCGTACCCCCAAGGACGAGGTGAAGCACACATGCGTGCACCCAGGCCGAAGGTCGCGATCGCGGCCATCGCGGTCGCGGCCCTCGCGGTAGCAGGCTGCGCCGAGAGCAACCGCGACGACGACAAATCCGGCGGTAGTAAGAAGGACACCCTCGTCTTCGGCGTCGCCGGAGACCCGAAGGTGCTCGACCCGAGCTTCGCCAGCGACGGCGAGTCGCTGCGTGTGGCCCGTCAGGTCTTCGAGACCCTGGTCCGACCGGAGGAGGGTGGCACGAAGGTCACCCCCGGCCTGGCCGAGTCCTGGACCCCGGACGCCGCCGGCACCACCTGGACCTTCAAGCTCCGCTCGGGCGTGAAGTTCCACGACGGCACCGACTTCAACGCCGAGGCCGTCTGCGTCAACTTCAACCGCTGGTACAACGCCAAGGGCCTCATGCAGAGCCCGGACGTGACCGCGTACTGGCAGGACGTCATGGGTGGCTTCGCCAAGAACGAGAGCGAAGACCTGCCGCCGAGCCTCTTCAAGTCGTGCGCCGCCAAGGACGCGACCACTGTGGACCTGGCGTTCACCCGCGTCTCCAGCAAGGTCCCGGCCGCGCTGATGCTCCCCTCGTTCTCCATCCACAGCCCGAAGGCGCTGCAGGAGTTCGACGCCAGCAACGTCGCGGGCACCGCCGAGGACATCAAGTACCCGGCGTACGCGACGGCGCACCCGACCGGCACCGGCCCGTTCAAGTTCAAGGCCTGGGACGTCGCCAACAAGACGCTGACCCTGGAGCGCAACGAGGACTACTCGGGCGCCAAGGCCAAGCTGAAGACCCTGATCTTCAAGACGATCTCGGACGAGAACGCCCGCAAGCAGGCGCTGCGCTCCGGTGACATCCAGGGCTACGACCTGGTTGGCCCGGCCGACGTCGAGCCGCTGAAGGGCGAGGGCTTCAACATGCTCACCCGCCCGGCGTTCAACGTGCTCTACCTGGCGATCAACCAGAAGGGCAACCCGAAGCTCGCCGACATCCGTGTCCGGCAGGCCATCGCGTACGCCCTGAACCGTCAGCAGCTGGTCACCTCCAAGCTGCCGCCGGGCGCCAAGGTCGCCGACAACTTCATGCCGGACACCGTCGAGGGCTGGAGCGGCGACGTTCCCAAGTTCGCCTACGACCCGGCCAAGGCGAAGGCGCTGCTGGCCGAGGCGGGCGCGTCGAACCTGACGCTGAAGTTCCACTACCCGACCGAGGTCACCCGGCCGTACATGCCGAACCCGAAGGACATCTTCGAGTTGCTGTCGGCGGACCTGAAGGCGGTTGGCATCACCGTCGAGGCGATCCCGCTCAAGTGGAGCCCGGACTACCTCAACGCCACCACCTCGGGCAGCAAGCACGACATCCACTTCCTGGGCTGGACCGGTGACTACGGCGACGCCTACAACTTCATCGGCACCTTCTTCGACCGTCCGAAGGACGAGTGGGGCTTCAACAACAAGGCCCTGTTCGACCAGTTCAAGGACGCGGACGGCACCGCCGACATCGCGGCCCGGACCGAGAAGTACAAGGCCCTGAACAAGTCCGTGATGGAGTTCCTGCCCGGTGTGCCGATCTCGCACTCGCCGCCGGCGATCGTGTTCGGCAAGGACGTGACCGGCGTCAAGGCGAGCCCGCTCACCGACGAGCGGTACGCCACCGCCGAGTTCAAGTAAGTCCTGATCTGACGCAGCAAGGAACGCGGGCGGGCGCTGTCGCACAGCGCCCGCCCGCAACCCTCCGCACCCCTTCGAGGCCGCCGTGTTCCGGTTCATCGTCAGGCGCCTGCTTCAGCTGATACCCACGCTGTTCGGGCTCTCCCTCCTGCTCTTCATCTGGCTCCGCCGGCTCCCCGGCGGCCCCGAGACCGCCATCCTCGGCGAGCGCGGCACGCCCGAGATGCGTGCCGCCATCCGCCGCAACATGGGGCTCGACGAGCCCATCCTGGTGCAGTACGGCCGGTTCGTCCGACGGATGATCAAGCTCGACCTGGGCACCTCGACCTCCACCAAGCGGGCGGTCACCACGGAGTTCATCGAGCGCTTCCCCGGCACCGTCGAGCTGACCATCACCGCGATGATCATCGCGATCGGCGTCGGCATCCCGCTGGGCTATCTGGCAGCCCGCCGTCGCGGCCGGTTCCTGGACCACGCGTCCGTGGGCGGCTCGCTGATCGGCATCTGCATCCCGGTTTTCTTCCTGGGCTACGTGCTCAAGGCCATCTTCTCGGAGAACCTGCACTGGTTCCCGTCCAGCGGTCGGCAGGACCCGACGCTCGGGGCGACCCGGGTCACCAACTTCTTCGTCCTCGACGGGTTGATGACCCGCGAGTGGGACGCCGCCGCCGACGCGCTCTGGCATCTGGTGCTGCCCGCCATCGCGCTGGCCAGCATCCCGCTGGCGATCATCGTCCGGATCACCCGGGCGAGCGTGCTGGAGGTGCTGAACGAGGACTTCGTGCGCACCGCCGAGGCGAAGGGCCTGACCGAGCAGACGGTCCGTCGTCGGCACGTGCTGCGCAACGCGATGCTGCCGGTGGCCACCTCGATCGGTCTGCTCGCGGGCGGCCTGCTCTCCGGCGCCGTGCTGACCGAGACCGTCTTCGCCTTCAGTGGCATCGGAGCTTTCGTCGCCGAGGCCATCGGCCAGCGCGACTATCCGGTGCTGATGGGCTTCATTCTGATCATCGCGGTGGTGTACGTGCTGGTGAACCTCCTGGTGGACCTCTCCTACAGCTTCATCGACCCGAGGGTGAGGGTGCGATGACGCTCAGCCCGGGCAAGAAGCGCGAGAAGATCGACCGGCTCTCCGAGCTGGCCGCCCGTGACGACGAGCGCGGCGTCAGCCTCTGGCAGGAGGCGTTCCGCCGGCTGCGCGGCAACCCCGCGGCGATCGTCGGCGCCGTCATCCTGGCGCTCTTCGTGCTGGTCGCTGTCGTCGGCCCGTTCCTCGTCCCGTACGCGGCGACGGACACGATCGGCATCCGGGAGGGGCTGATCAAGCCGGGTGTCATTCCCGGCCCGAACGGCGACCACTGGTTCGGCTACGACCACCAGGGCCGTGACGAGTTCAGTCGGATGATCGTGGGCGCCCGCCAGACCCTGCTGGTCGGTGTGGTCTCCACCCTGATCGGCCTGGCGATCGGCGCGCTGATCGGTGGCGTCTCCGGTGCCGCGGCCGGCCTCGGTGGCCGGTGGGGTCGCTGGATCGACACGACCCTGATGCGGTTCATCGACATGCTGCTGGCGATGCCGAGCCTGCTGCTGGCGGTGAGCATCGCGGCCCTGCTCGGGGCCAGCCTGACCACGGTGATGATCGCGGTCGGCGTGGTCTCGGTGCCGGTGTTCGCCCGGCTCCTGCGCGGCTCGATGATCTCCCAGGCCAACAGCGACTACGTGCTGGCGGCCACCTCGCTCGGTGTGAAGAAGTCGAAGATCGCGCTGACCCACGTGGTGCCGAACTCGCTCGCCCCGGTGATCGTGCAGGCCACGCTGACCCTGGCCACCGCGATCATCGAGGCGGCGGCGCTCTCCTTCCTCGGCCTCGGCAACCCGGACACGGCCGTACCGGAATGGGGGGTCATGCTCGCCGACGCGCAGCAGTACCTCGGCATCCGGCCGTCACTGGCGATCTACCCGGCCGTCGCGATCATCATCACCGCGCTCGGTTTCACCCTGCTCGGTGAGGCGATGCGCGAGGCCCTCGACCCGAAGCTGCGGAAGTAGGCCCCCAATGGCACTGCTTGAAGTTGACGACCTGTCCGTCACGTTCGCCCGGCGCGGCCAGCGGGCCGTGCACGCGGTCGACGGGGTGTCCTTCTCGGTCGACGCCGGTGAGGTGGTCGGCCTGGTCGGCGAGTCCGGCTGCGGCAAGAGCGTCACCTCGCTCGCGATCATGGGTCTGCTGCCGAAGCAACCCGGCCTCCGGGTCGGCGGCAAGGCCGTCTTCGACGGCACGGACCTGCTCCAGCTCGACGACCGGTCGCGGCGGGACATCCGTGGCCGGGACATCGCGATGATCTTCCAGGACCCGCTCTCCTCGCTGAACCCGGTGATCCCGATCGGGTTGCAGGTGACCGAGGTGCTGACCCGGCACCGGGGGATGAAGGGCGCGGCCGCCGCGAAGGAGGCGGCGGCGCTGCTGGACCGCGTCGGCATCCCCGACCCGAAGCGGCGGCTGAAGGAGTACCCGCACCAGCTCTCCGGTGGTATGCGCCAGCGGGCGCTCATCGCGATGGCGGTGGCCTGCCAGCCTCGGCTGCTCATCGCCGACGAGCCGACCACCGCGCTGGACGTCACCATCCAGGCCCAGATCCTGGAGCTGCTCAAGGAACTGGTCCGCGACTCCGGCACCGCGCTGCTGATGATCACGCACGATCTGGGCGTGGTCGCCGGCATGTGCGACACCGTCAACGTGCTCTACGGCGGTCGGGTGGTGGAGACGGCCCGCCGCCGTCCACTGTTCCGCCAGCCGCGGCACCCGTACACCGTGGGTCTGCTCGGCTCGGTGCCGCGCCTGGACGCCGGGCGGGGCGAGAAGCTCAACCCGATCCCCGGTTCGGTCCGCGACCTGCTGCCCTGGCCGGACGGCTGTGCCTTCGCCCCGCGCTGCGCCCGACGGATCGACGAGTGCGTGGGCGAACCGCCGCAGTTGGTGCACACGCACGACGGACGTAGCTACCGGTGCGTCAACCCGGAGCCGGTGCCCGGCACGGTGCCCGCCCCGCGCGAGGAGGAACAAGCGTGAGCGAGCGTAGCGAGCGAACCATCAGGCACAGCAGTGCGGCGCCTCGCGCCAGCGCGGAGCGAAGCGGAGTGCTGGCGTGAGTGACAACGACATCCTCGTCGAGGTACGCGACCTGAAGGTGCACTTCCCGATCAAGCGGGGTGTGCTCTTCGACCGGGTGGTCGGCCACGTGAAGGCCGTCGACGGGGTCGATCTGAGCATCGCGCGTGGAAAGACGTACGGCCTGGTCGGCGAGTCCGGCTGCGGTAAGTCCACGCTCGGTCGGGCGCTGCTCCAGCTCACCCCGCCGACCGCCGGCGAGGTGAGCTTCGACGGCGTCGAGCTGACCACGCTGGCATCGGGCAAGCTGCGCAACATGCGTCGCCGGATGCAGATGATCTTCCAGGATCCGATGTCGAGCCTCGACCCCCGGCAGAACGTCGAGTCGATCCTGACCGAGGGCCTCCAGACCCACGGGATCGGCACCGACCGCACCGACCGTCGGCGGATCATCGGGGAGACCCTGGACGCGGTGGGCCTGCCCCGCTGGGCGCTCTCCCGCTACCCGCACGAGTTCTCCGGCGGGCAGCGGCAGCGCATCGGCATCGCCCGGGCGCTGGTGCTCGGGCCGGAGCTGATCGTCGCCGACGAGCCGGTCTCGGCGCTCGACGTCTCGATCCAGGCCCAGGTGGTCAACCTGCTCGACGAACTCCAGGACAGCCTGGGGCTGACCTACCTGGTGATCGCGCACGACCTCGCGGTGGTCCGGCACATCTCCGACACCGTCGGCGTCATGTACCTGGGCGCGCTGGTCGAGGAGGCGCCGAGCGACCGGCTCTACACCGAGCCGCTGCACCCGTACACGCGGGCGTTGATGTCCGCGGTGCCGGTGCCGGACCCGGACGTGGAGGACCGTCGGGAGCGGATCCTGCTGGCCGGTGACCTGCCGTCGCCGGCCAACCCGCCGTCCGGCTGCCGCTTCCACACGCGCTGCCCGTGGGCACAGCCGACCCGCTGCGCCGACGAGCGGCCCGTGCTGCGGGACATCGGCGTCAGCCGGGTGGCCTGCCACTGGGCCGAGCAGATCGCCAGCGGCGAGCTGCGCCCGCACGGGGTCAGCGCGCAGATCGTCCGCCCCGAGGGCGAGGGGGACGCGCCGGCCGTCGTCTCCGCGCCCACCGAGCCCGGCTCGTACGTCTGAGACTGGACGCGGTGCCGGCGGCGTCGGGGTGCTCAGCCCTCCGGGCGGTTGAGCAGGCCCACCGCGACGTCGTGCACCGCGTCCAGCCCCGCCGGGTCGGCCAGCGCCACCGATGCGCCGGTGACCGCGTACCACTCGTCGGCGTCCTTGTACTGCACCCGCAGGGTGACCTTGCCGTCCGCGTACTCGGTGCGCAGGGTCAGGTCGCCGGTGACGACGCCGACCTCGTCGGTCATCACACCGCCGGGGCCGGGCACGATGTCGGTGGTGCGGCTCTGCGGACCAGCGGCCGGGGCGCCGCTCTGCGGACCAGCCGCACCACCCGAATCGGCGACCATGCCGGCACCCGGCACGGCTGCGGGGGTTTCGGCGGTGCCGTCCGCGGTCATGCCGGCGGCGGCCGGGCCGCTCTCCTCGGCGGCCGTCACGACTCGTTTCCCACTGTGCAGCCCTCCAACATGTCGGTCAGGGCAGCCTTCTCGGCGCTGGTCACCGTCAACCGCCAGTAGTGCTTGACCGTCACCCAGCTTTCGGCGTACTTGCACCAGTACTCGCGGTTCGCCGGCTTCCACTGGGACGGGTCCTGGTCACCCTTTGCCCGGTTGGACGACGCGGAAACCGCAATGAGCTGCGGACGTGTCGTGTCGTTGGCGAAGTCGCCGCGCTTCTGGTCGTCCCACTCGTCGGCACCCGAGCGCCACGCGTTGGCCAACGGCACCATGTGGTCGATGTCCACATCGGCGGGATCGGCGGCGCTGCGGCCGTCGTACACGCTCTCCCAGCGACCATCGACCACGTTGCAGCCGGAGAGCTTCACGTCCTTGCCGTCGCGCTGGAGGATGCTGTCCCGCACGTCGCAGTTCTTGCCGGTGTCCCGCCAGTGCGGAAAATGGTCCCGGCTGTAGCCCTTCATCGAGCCGGCGGTGGCGACGGTGAGCTGACCAAGCTGCTGCACCGCATTGCCGCCGTCGCTCGACGGCGGAGTGTCCGGCTCGTCCTGCGGGACGCAACCGGCCACGCCGAGCGCCAGCGCCGCGGCGAGCGCGATCACCGCCGCTCGCGGTCCTGATGTGGTACGCACAGACGACACCTCTCCAGCTTGCGGTCTCCCGGCGATTGCGCACAGTACCCGGGGATGGTTTTGGCATTTCGTGGCGTCTCCCACATGATGCAGGGCAGATTGGTGGGATGACCGCACCCGTACCGGCGCCTGCCCTCAGGATGGGCACCGCCGCCGGCCGTGGGACGCTGCTCGCCGCCGTACTCGCCTCAGGCATGGTCTTCCTCGACAGCACGGTCGTCAACGTGGCGCTGCCGAAGCTCGGGCAGGATCTCGGCGCGAACGTGGCCGATCTCCAGTGGACCATCAACGGCTACCTGCTGATGCTGGCGGCGTTCGTGCTGCTCGGCGGTGCACTCGGGGACCGCTTCGGCCGGCGACGCATCTTCCTCATCGGCGTGGTGTGGTTCACCGCCGCGTCCGTGCTGTGCGGGCTGGCCCAGGGCACCGGCTGGCTGATCGCGGCCCGGTTCCTCCAGGGTGCCGGTGGCGCGTTGCTCACGCCCGGGTCGCTGTCGGTGCTCCAGGCCAGCTTCCACCCGGACGACCGGGGCCGGGCGATCGGCGCCTGGGCCGGGCTGTCCGGGGTGTCCACCGCGCTCGGCCCGTTCATCGGGGGCTGGCTGATCGACACGCTCTCCTGGCGCTGGATCTTCTTCCTCAACCTGCCGATCGCCGTGCTGGTGGTGCTGGCCACGATGCACTGGGTGCCGGAGAGCCGCGACGAGAGCGCCTCCCGGACCGCAGGGCCGGGGCGGACCCGGCGGCGGTTCGACGTCACGGGAGCCCTGCTCGGAGCACTCGCGCTCGCCGGCGTCACGTACGCCCTGATCGACGCCCCGGCGCGCGGCTACGACTCCGCGCCGGTGCTGATCGCGGCGCTGGTCGGAGTGGTGTCGGCGGTGTCCTTCGTCCTGTTGGAACGGCGACGTGGCGATGCCGCGATGCTGCCCACCGGACTGTTCAGCAGCCGGCTCTTCTCGGTGCTGAACATCTTCACCGTGGTCGTCTACGCGGCGCTCGGCGGCTTCACCTTCTTCTTCGCCGTCTACCTCCAGAACGTGGTCGGGTGGTCGGCCTTCCGCACCGGCATCGCGCTGCTGCCGATGACGCTGCTGCTGCTGGTCGGGTCCGCCCGCGCCGGAGCGTTGTCGGCGCGGATCGGGCCCCGGCTGCCGTTGACCATCGGGCCGGTGGTGGCCGCGGTCGGCCTGTTGCTGCTGCGCGGGGTGGGACCGGGCGCGTCGTACTGGACCGACGTGCTGCCCGGGGTGCTGCTCTTCGGCATCGGGCTGACCCTGGTCGTGGCACCGCTGACCGCGTCGGTGCTGGCCGCCGTGCAGGACCGGTTCTCCGGAGTGGCCAGCGGCTTCAACAACGCCGCGTCCCGGGCCGGCGGTCTGCTCGCGGTGGCGGCGCTGCCGCTGCTGGTCGGCCTCTCCGGCGGCGGGTACGAGCAGAAGGCCGAGCTGACCGACGCGTTCCGGGGCGCGATGGAGTGGTGCGCCGGCCTGCTCGTGGCCGGGGCGGTGCTGGCCCTCGTGCTGGTGCACCGACCGCCCCGGGCAGCCCCGCCGTCGCAGCCCTGCCACTCGATGCCCGCCGCGACACCCCCGAAGTAGCTGCCCCGGGGGTGTCGCGGGCGGATCAGCGGCGGGCGCCGTTGACGGCGCTGGTGACCGCCTTGATCGAGGCGGTCACGATGTTGGCGTCGGTGCCGACACCCCAGACCGTCCGGCCGTCGACCTCGCACTCCACGTACGCGGCGGCCTGCGCGTCCCCACCCGAGGAGAGCGCGTGCTCGTGGTAGTCGAGCACCCGCACGCCCACCCCGACCGAGTGCAGCGCGTTGACGTACGCGTCGATCGGGCCGTTGCCGACCGCGGCGAGCGAGCGCTGCTCGTCGCCCACGCCGACCTGGGCCTCGATCTCGACCTTGCCGTCGATCGTGCCGATCGTGTAGCTGGCCAGCCGGACCGCCGGGTCGGGCTGGTGGTCGAGCAGGTAGTGCGTCGCGAAGATCTCCCACATGGTGCCCGGGTCGACCTCGCCACCGTCGTGGTCGGTGACCTGCTGCACCACCCCGGAGAACTCGATCTGGAGCCGCCGGGGCAGGTCCAGTTGGTGCTCGCTCTTCATGATGTACGCGACGCCGCCCTTGCCGGACTGCGAGTTGACCCGGATGACCGCCTCGTAGGTGCGGCCCAGGTCCTTCGGGTCGATCGGCAGGTACGGCACCGCCCAGGTGTGCTCGTCCATCGGTACGCCGGCAGCCTTCGCGTCGGCGGCCAGGGCGTCGAAGCCCTTCTTGATGGCGTCCTGGTGGGAGCCGGAGAAGGCGGTGTAGACCAGGTCGCCCGCGTACGGGTGGCGCTCGTGCACCGGCAGTTGGTTGCAGTATTCGACGGCGCGCCGGATCTCGTCGATGTTCGAGAAGTCGATCATCGGGTCGATGCCCTGGGAGAAGAGGTTGAGCCCCAGCGTCACCAGGTCGACGTTGCCGGTGCGCTCACCGTTGCCGAACAGGCAGCCCTCGATCCGGTCCGCGCCCGCCAGCAGGCCCAGCTCGGCGGCGGCCACCCCGGTGCCCCGGTCGTTGTGCGGGTGCAGGCTCAGCACCACGCTGTCGCGGCGCGGCAGGTGCCGGTGCATCCACTCGATCGAGTCGGCGTACACGTTGGGGGTGGCCATCTCGACGGTGGCCGGCAGGTTGATGATCAGCGGCCGGTCCGGCGTCGGGTCGATCACGTCGATCACCCGGGAGCAGACCTCCAGCGCGTACTCCAGCTCGGTGCCCGTGTACGACTCCGGCGAGTACTCGTAGAAGATGTCGGTGTCCGGAGTGTGGATCTCCGCGTACTTCTGGCAGAGCCGCGCGCCGGTCGTGGCGATGTCGGCGATGCCGTCGCGGTCCAGGCCGAAGACCACCCGACGCTGGAGGGTGGAGGTCGAGTTGTAGAAGTGCACGATCGCCCGCTTCGCGCCGCGCAGCGACTCGAACGTCCGCTCGATGAGGTGCTCCCGGCACTGCGTGAGCACCTGGATGGTCACGTCGTCCGGGATCATGTCCTGTTCGATGAGCTGCCGGACGAAGTCGAAGTCGGTCTGGCTGGCCGACGGGAAGCCGACCTCGATCTCCTTGTAGCCCATCTGGACCAGCAGCTGGAACATCCGCCGCTTGCGCTCGGGCGACATCGGGTCGATCAGCGCCTGGTTGCCGTCGCGGAGATCCACCGCGCACCACCGGGGGGCGGCCTCGACAGTGCGGGTGGGCCAGCTGCGGTCCGGCAGCTCGACCCGGAACTGCTCGCGGTAGGGCTGGTAGCGGTGGTACGGCATCCGGCTGGGGCGTTGCCGAGCGATCGGATCGGTCTCGGCGTCGGTGACAGGTTGAGCCATCTCAGAGTGCTCCCTGGAACATGTGGCGTCAGCAGATCGGAAGGTGTCGGCGAGATGCCGGGCGACGATGCGCGGCGGTGCCGAGAAGAAACTCGGATGTGCTGGACGGCGCGATGCGACTCCGCGACGAGGTGCCGGCCGGTCAGGCCTCGTCGCGGCGGCTAAGGAGGAGCAGCGCCTGCCACATGACCAGGTGACACTACGTGATGGAAGGGAGGGTGGGAAGGCAGGTCCGGACTATGGGACCGGAGTCATGGCCTGCTCCGCGGCCTCGGCACCCAGCCTCGGCGTGCGTCCGGCCCAGGTCACCACGGGTACGATCACCAGCCCGACCAGCACGAAGATCGCTGCAATCGGTAACCAACCCCAACCGCCGGTGCTCACCCCGAGCGCGGTCAGCCCGGCCGGGGCGATCAGGTACTGCACCTGCGTGCCGAGCCGGAACGCCCCCACGTACGCGCCGCGCTGGGCTGCCGGCGGCAGGGTGGCGGTGAGCCCCCAGGCGCCCGCCGACTCGATCAGCTCGGCCAGGATCAGCAGCGTCGCGGCGGCCACCAGCACCACCACGGTGAGCGCCCCCCGGGTGATCCCGGAGATCGGCAGGACCAGACAGAACAGGGCGATCAGCAGGGCGCCACGGCGAGAGGCCCGGGCCGCGCCCGACGCGGTGTCGGCGCCCCGGCTGGCGCGTACCTGGAGCAGCACGATCAGCACCGTGTTGAGCAGCACCAGCCCGGCGATCACCGTCTTCGGCGCGTCGGTGTGGCTGAGGATCCAAAGCGGCAGCACCGTCAGGTAGAGCGTCTGGTGCGCGGTGAGCAGCCCGGACAGCAGGGACACCACCATGAACGGGCGGTCCCGGAGCACGGCGAGCCGACTCATCGGCTCCGTCGGCCGGGCCACCTGCGGCAGCCGGGGCAGCCGCCGCACGAACAGGGCCGTGACCAGGAAGACCGTCGAGATGAACCAGACCATTCCCCGGTACGCCTCGATCGTGTCCACCGCCAGCACCACGCCGCTGATCACCGCGCCCAACCCGAAACCGACGTTCAGTGACGAACGCTGGTACGCCATCGCGGTGACCCGTTCGGCCGGGGGGAGCGCGTTGATCGAGTAGACCTGCCGGGCCACGCCGGTCGAGGCGTCCACCGCGGCCAGCGCCACCACCACGGCGAGGAACCCGGCGAAGCCGCCCACGAACGGGTAGGTCGCGAAGAGCGCCGCGTCCAGCACCAGCCCGACCACCCAGACCCGTTGTGGTCCGTACCGATCGGTGAGCCCTCCCAGCGGCACCGTGCCCAGCAGTGACACCCCGGCCGCGACGGACAGGCCCAGCCCGACCTGGGCGGCGCTGAGCCCGAGCGCCCGGGTGAAGAAGACGGCGCTGCCGGCGTGGAACAGGCCGCTGCCGACGGCGTAGACCATCGCCTGCACGGCCAGGGCGCGGGTCAGCCCGGCCGGCGGTACGACGTTTCGGACAGCGGTGCGGATGGTTTCTCTGGCCCCCATGGCCGGGAGTGAACCGTGCCCCCACGACGTCGGTCGAGCCTTTTAGGCTGAGGCAAATCCTGCGCCCGGGGGTGGCCTTGTCCGAGTTGCGGTTCACTCTGGCCGACGTGGCGGGTGTGCGACTCGCCGTGTCGCCGGTCAACGAGACGGTCATGAGCATGTGGGCGCTGGCCAGCCCGGTTCACTACCCGGTGCACCTGCCCTGGATCGACCGTGCCCGGGTGACCCTGCGTCGTCCGGAGGTGGCCGGCCGGGTCCGACCACTGGTGGAGCTGGCCCGGCCGCGTTGCTGGCTGCCCGACTTCCTCACCCCGGCGCCCCGGCCGAACGTGGAGATGGCCGAGCAGCTCGACCAGATCGCGGCGACGCCGCCGGAGGTGGTGGTCCGGGACCTGCTGGCGACTACCCCGCGCCGGCCGTTGGGCGCGTTCGGGCGGGCGTTGCTCACCGATCCCCGCGGGCTGCTGCCCCAGCTCGTGGACGCGGTGCGGGTCTGGCACGAGGAGGCGATCGCCCCGGACTGGCCGCGGATGCGCGCGCTGCTCGACGCCGACGTGGCGTACCGCGCCGCCCAGCTCGCCGAGGGTGGTGCCGGCGGGCTCTTCGAACAGCTCCACCCGAGCCTGCGCTGGCTCGGCGACCGGGTGGTCAGCGACGACCCATTCGAGCGGGACTTCGACCTTCGCGGGCGTGGGCTGGCGCTGAATCCGGCCGTGTTCTCCAACCGGCGGGTGCTGTGGAACCTGCTGGAGGATTCGCTGCCGGTCGGGGCGTACCCGGTCCGTGCGGTCGGCACGCTCTGGGAGGCGACCGCGCCGCCGCCCGGCGACCCGCTGGCACGGGTGATCGGCCCCGGCCGGGCCGCGCTGCTGCACCTGCTCGACAGCGCGACCACCACCACCGGCCTGGCCCGACTCACCGGGATGTCCGCCGGCAACGTCTCCCAGCACCTGGCCGCGCTGCACGCCGCCGGCCTGGTGCACCGGTCCCGGGAGGGTCGGCACGTCCTCTACCGCAACACCGACGCCGCGAGGGTCCTGCTCCGGGCGAGTCAGGGTGGATGACCCGACGGCGTGATCAGGCGAGCAGCAGGTCGGCGACCGGACGGCGGTGCCGCAGGCCGACTTCCTGGGCGCGCAGGTCGGCCGGGAGGGCGAACGGGTCCCCGAGCTGACCCACGGCGGCGACCACCAGTGGGCGGACGTCGCCGGGCAGGTCGAGTTCGGTCGTGAGGCCAGCCTGGTCGAAGCGGGTGAGCTGGCGCACGTGCAGGCCGAGCGCGGTGGCCTGCACCGTCAGGTGGGCAATCGCCTGCCCGAGGTCGTACGCGGCCCGCTCGGCGTCGACGCCGGCGTGCGCGCCGACCACCAGGGTGGCGGCGTGTCGGGCCCAACCCTGGTCGCTGCCCGGGAGGCTGACCAGGATCCGCTTCCAGGTCTCGTCGTCCCGGTGGCCGATGGCGAACCGCCAGGGCTGCCGGTTCTCCGTCGAGGGCGCCCATCGTGCGGCTTCCAGCAGCGAGGCCGCCTCGTCCGGGGTCAGCTCGGCGCTCGGGTCGAAGGCCCGAGGGCTCCAGCGGTAGGCGAGAAGAGGAGTGAGATCGGCCATGGGGAGAAGTGTGCCGTATGGGCGATTCGCCCCCGTTGCTGGGGAGGGGCCAAATGTGGGCAAGAGCACCCGTAACGGGACGAAGATCAGGGCGTTCCCGCGCTCGGGCTGTCCGACGGGTCAGGGGTCGGTGGCGCTGCGGTGTCGAGCGGGTCCCGGTCGACCACCACCGGGCCGGCGAGCTGCACAGTGGCCGGTGCCGGGCCGGGTGGTGCGGCCAGCCGCAGCGTCCCGGCTCCGGTCCGTACACCCGTCGGTGTGCCGTCTCGGTCGTAGCAGTAGATGCCCGCGTCCAGCGGGGCGTTGAGCGACGCCGAGGTGGAGTCCACCGAGTAGCAGGAGCCGGTGACACCCTCCGGCGCGGTGGCCGGGGCCACCGCCAACGGCGCCCGCCGGTCGGTGAGCACGTCCAGCCAGTCGGTGAGCGGATGCTGGATCCGGGGGTCCGACCGGCGCGGAATCGCCTCGTCGCGGTCACCGAGGCGTACGCAGCTCGCCGACTCCGGTCGGCCGACCGACGGCAGGGCGCACTGGAACAGCCCGTCGGCCGTCGCGGCCATCGAGACGTCCGCCTCGCCACCCAGGGCGCCGCCCGGCACGTCGACCCGCCAGCTCCCGTCGTTCGCGCTGGTGAAGACGATGGTGCGGTCCGGTTGACCCGGCCGGCTGTACACGTACTGCGCCACCAGGTGGCGGTCCTGGGCGGCCGCGGCCAGCGCGGCCAGCTCGTCCCGAGCCGCCTCCACCTCCACTGTCCCGGTGCCCGTGGGCAGCGGGCTCGGGGGCTGCGCGCTGGTGCAGGCGGCCAGGAGTGCCGGCAGGGCGATCACGAGCGGCCCGAGCACACGGCCGGTCGGGCGGATGAGGACGGGCACCGGCCCATTCTGGTGGGTGCGGGCCGCTGGTGGGTGCCGACGCGTACCGGCCCGTTCCGGCGTGTCGGACGAGGTCTCGTCCGCGTACCGCCCGACCTGGTGGGACCGGCCCCGCCGACCCCGCGCGGGCCGGATGGTGGGATCACCTGACCCGTCGTCGTTACCCGCCGGATACCCTCAAGGGGTCTGACACGCGCCGCCGGCCCCGGTTCCGGCGGCGTCGGCACGCTCAGGGTCACTGGGAGGGAGTGCACCGTCGTGGCACTCGTGGTGCAGAAGTACGGCGGGTCCTCCGTCGCCAACGCCGAGCGGATCAAGCGGGTGGCCGAGCGCATCGTCGCCGCCCGCAAGGCCGGCGACGACGTGGTGGTGGTGGTCTCCGCGATGGGGGACACCACCGACGAGCTGCTCGACCTGGCCAACCAGGTCAGCCCGCTGCCGCCGGGCCGCGAGCTGGACATGCTGCTCACCGCCGGGGAGCGGATCTCCATGGCGCTGCTGGCCATGGCCATCCACAACCTGGGGTACGAAGCCCGCTCGTTCACCGGCTCGCAGGCCGGCGTGATCACCACCTCGGTGCACGGTCGCGCGCGGATCATCGACGTCACCCCCGGGCGGCTCAAGGGCGCGCTCGACGAGGGTTCGGTGGTCATCGTGGCCGGCTTCCAGGGCGTCTCCCAGGACACCAAGGACGTCACCACTTTGGGCCGGGGCGGCTCGGACACCACCGCCGTGGCGCTCGCCGCGGCCCTGCATGCCGACGTCTGTGAGATCTACACCGACGTGGACGGCATCTTCACCGCCGACCCTCGGATCGTGCCCAACGCGCGGCACATCAAGCACATCACCTACGAGGAGACGCTGGAGCTGGCCGCGTGCGGCGCGAAGGTTCTGCACCTGCGTAGCGTGGAATACGCCCGTCGGGCGGGGTTGCCTATCCACGTCCGTTCGTCATACTCGACCAACACCGGCACGATGGTCACCGGATCGATGGAGGACCTTTCCGTGGAGCAGGCACTGATCACCGGAGTCGCGCACGACCGCAGCGAAGCCAAGATCACGATCGTCGGGGTGCCCGACGAGCCGGGTGCCGCCGCGCGGATCTTCGACACGGTCGCCGGCGCCGAGATCAACATCGACATGATCGTGCAGAACGTCTCCACCGAGGGCACCGGTCGGACGGACATCTCGTTCACCCTGCCCAAGACCGACGGCCCGACCGCCATGGCCGCGCTCAGCAAGATCCAGGAGCCGGTCAAGTTCAAGGGCCTGCTCTACGACGACCACGTCGGCAAGGTCTCGCTGATCGGTGCCGGCATGCGCTCGCACCCCGGTGTGGCCGCCGGCTTCTTCGCCGCGCTCGGCGCGGCCGGAGTCAACATCGAGATGATCTCCACGTCCGAGATCCGGGTCTCCGTGGTCTGCCGGGACACCGACCTCGACGCCGCCGTCCGCGCCATCCACGACGCGTTCGAGCTGGGCGGCGACACCGAAGCCGTGGTCTACGCGGGGACGGGTAGGTAGCGCCGATGACGGCGCTGCCCACCCTCGCAGTGGTCGGAGCGACCGGTGCCGTCGGCACCGTGATGTGTGAGCTGCTCACCGGGCGTCGCAACGTCTGGGGTGAGATCCGGCTGCTCGCCTCCGAACGCTCGGTCGGGCGCAAGGTGCGCTGCCGGGGCGAGGAGATGGTCGTCCAGGCGCTGACCCCCGAGGCATTCGACGGGGTCCACGTGGCGATGTTCGACGTGCCCGACGAGGTCTCCGCCGAGTGGGCACCGATCGCCGTCTCCCGAGGCGCGATCGCGGTCGACAACTCCGGCGCGTTCCGGATGGACCGGGACGTCCCGCTGGTCGTGCCCGAGATCAACCCCGAGCAGGTCCGCAACCGGCCCCGGGGCATCATCGCCAACGCCAACTGCACCACCCTCGCGATGATCGTCGCGGTCGCGCCGCTGCACCGCGAGTACGGCCTACGGGAGCTGGTGCTCGCCTCCTACCAGGCTGTTTCCGGCGCGGGCAAGTCCGGCGTCGACATCCTCCACGACCAGCTCGCCAAGGTCGCCGGCGATCGGGCGCTGGGCTCGCGCACCGGTGACGTACGGCAGGCGGTCGGCGACGACCTGGGCCCGTTCCCGGCGCCCATGGCGCTCAACGTGGTGCCCTGGGCCGGCTCCCCAGCCGACGGTGGCTGGTCGTCGGAGGAAATGAAGATCCGCAACGAGTCACGCAAGATCCTCGGCCTGCCCGACCTCAAGGTGTCCGCCACCTGCGTCCGGGTGCCGGTCGTCACCGCCCACTCGGTGGCCGTGCACGCGGTCTTCGCGACCGAGGTGGACGCCGAGGGCGCCCGCGAGGCGCTGCGCAACGCACCCGGGGTGATCCTCGTCGACGACCCCGCCGCCGGGGAGTTCCCGATGCCGATCGACGCCGTCGGCACCGACCCGTCCTGGGTCGGCCGGATCCGCCGCGCCCTGGACGACCCCCGCGCCCTCGACTTCTTCGTGACCGGCGACAACCTCCGCAAGGGCGCAGCCCTCAACACGGCCCAGATAGCCGAACTCCTAGCCAAAGAGCTAAAGAACCCCTAACCCGTGCCCCGTGCCGTGCCGTGCCGCGCCGCGCCCGCCCAACGCGGTCGATCATGGAGTTGTGGTGGGTGAATTGCTCGGTCCCGCGCCTTCTGCGGGGCACCACAACTCCTTGATCGACGCGGCGGGGGTGGGGCGTGAGGGCGGGGGCGTGGGGGGTTAGGCGGCGGAGAGGTGTACGCCGTCTCGGCCCTGGCGTTTCACCGCGTAGAGGGCCTGGTCTGCTCTTCTCAGGGTGCGGTCGGGGGTTTCGCCGGGGCGGGGTAGTGCGACGCCCACGCTGATCGTGCGGCCCACTCGCCGGGCCGCCTCGGTCAGCCGCTCGGCGATCCGGACCGCCTCCTCGGGGCGGCTCACCTCGATCACCGCGACGAACTCGTCGCCGCCGATCCGGTACAGCTCGTCGCCGTGGCGCAGCGCCCCCTCCAGCGCCCGGGCCAACCCGACCAGCACCCGGTCGCCGGCCTGGTGCCCGTACGTGTCGTTGACGGTCTTGAAGCCGTCCACGTCGATCGCCAGCAGGGCCGTACGCCCCGGGGTGGCCGCCGCGATCCGCTGCCCGAACGGGCCGGTGTGCCGCAACCCGGTCAGCGGGTCGGAGCTGGCCTGCTCGCGCAGCCGGGTCAGGGTGCGCAGCCGGTCCAGGCTTGTCCAGGCCTGCCCGGCGAGCAGCTCCATCAGGCTGACCGTGGTCGGGTCCGGGCGCAGTGCCCGTTCGTCGGCGACCAGCAGCACCCCGCCGGCGTCCGGCGGCCCGACCGGAACGGCGACCAGAGTGCGCACGCCCGCCCGGGTCAGCGGTCGGTAGTCCTCGGTCGGGGGGTGCCCCGCCTCGCCCAGCGTGTACCCCGCGCCGTACCGGTGTGCCCGGTCGACCATCCGGACCAGCGCGGCCGGACCCGACTCGGTCAGCTCGGCGCGGATCCGGGTCTCCAGGTCGCTCGGCGCCGCCGGGGGTGCGCCGAGCTGCCCCGCGATCAGCAGCACCGCGGTGGAGAGGCCGGAGACCTCGCGCGCGGCGCAGGCCGCCACGCCCAGCACGTCGGCCTCGGTCGGTGCGGAGGAGAGGGCGGCAGCGTGCCGGAGCAGCTTCTCGCTGCGGCTCTCCGCCGGTGGGCCACCGAGGGCGGCGATCCGCGCGCCGAGCTGGTCGGCCAGCTGTTGCGTGGTCTCCCGCCACGGCTCCAGGTCGATCGGCTCGCTCCACTGCACATCGAGGACGCCGATCGCCCGGCCCGCCGGGTCCAGCACCGGTACGCACAGCTCGGCTGTCACGTCCGGGCGTACCGGCAGGTAGTCCGGGTCGACGGTGACGTCCGGGACGACAGCAGGGGTGCCGGTGTCGTACACCCGGCCGACGATGCCGGTCCGCGCCGGCACGGTCGCGAAGACCTGCCAGGCCCCGGTCGCCGCGACGCAGCGCAGGCGGTCGTGGACCGCGAGCAGGACGGAGATGGTCGCCGGGGTGTGGCGGGACAGTGCACTGACCGTCCACCGACAGGCCTCCGGCGCGCTCGACGCCATCGGCAGGCGGACGGTGACGTCACGGATGACTCGCTGATGATCCACTCGCACGTCGTTCCAGATAGGGGAGGAGCCCGGCGTCGCCGAGCCGCGCGATCAAGCGTACTTCCGGCTGCGCGGAGTCGATCAGCGTCGTACACATGTTCTATCCACAGGCTGTGGACGCAGCCTGTGGGCTTCGGGCTCCGCGCTGTGGGTCGCGGTCGGGCACCGCGAAACGGTGCCCGGCGATAGCGTGGAGATCCCGGCGCCGAGGAGCGAGCCATGATCATCGCCCAGCTCAGTGACCCGCACCTGACCACCGGCCTGCTCGCCGCCGCACCGGCGGCGGGGCTGCACCGTGCGCTCGGCCGGGTGCTCGCGTTGCGGCCCCGACCGGACTGCGTGGTGATCACCGGTGACCTGGTCGACCACGGGCGACCCGACGAGTACGCGGCACTGCGCGAGCTGATCGACCGGTTCCCGCTGCCGGTGCACCTCGTACCCGGCAACCACGACGACCGGGAGTCGCTGCTCGACGCCTTCGGGGGCACGCCGTGGCTCGGGGGCGGCTTCTCCGCCTACTACCACGTCGACCACGAGGCGGCGACGGTCGTGGTGCTCGACTCGCTCGTCGCGGGCAGCGACGGCGGCCAACTCGGCGAGGAGCAGCTCGGCTGGCTCGACGGGGTGCTGGCCGGGCGGCCCGAGGTGCCCGCCGTGGTCTGCCTGCACCACCCGCCGGTCGCGGTCGGTATCCCCGCAGCCGACTCCATCCGGCTCGCCGACGGTGACGCGCTCGCCGAGGTGATCGGGCGTCACCGGCACGTCGTCCGGGTAGCCGCCGGCCACCTGCACCGCCCGGTCACCACGGCGTACGCGGGCACGGTGCTCACCGTGGCGCCCAGCACCTGGAGGCAGAGCACGCTCACCATGAGCGCCGACGAGCAGATCGGTTGGGTCGACGAGCCGACCGCCTTCCTGCTGCACCTGGTCGAGCCGGGCGGCTGCGTGACACACACCGTGCAGGTGAGCCACTCCGCCGGCCAGACCTGCGGCTTCTGACGGCGCCCGACGTGAGGGTCTGGTACGTCGCGTACGGCTCGAACCTGCACGCCGCCCGGCTGGCGTGGTACATCGGGGGCGGCTGCCCGCCCGGCGGGAAGCGGACGTACCCGGGCTGCCGGGACCGCCGCCCACCGAGCCGGTCCTTGCCGCTGTCGCTGCCCGGCGGCATCTACTTCGCCGGTGAGTCCGGTGCCTGGACCGGCGGGATGGCCTTCTACGACCCGCACCTGCCGGGCGAGGCCGCCGCACGCGCCTACCTGGTCACCCTGGAACAGTTCACCGACATCGCGGCACAGGAGATGTACCGCCCAGTGGACGACACCGCCGACCTCGTCCCGGCGACCAGCGCGGCCATCGACGCCGCCGTGGCCACCGGGCGGGCGACGCTCGGCCCCGGACGGTACGAGACGCTGGTCTGCCCGGGCAGCCGCAGCGGCGTCCCGATGCTCACCTTCACCGCACCCGAGGGGGCGTCCGGTGTGCGGTGCCGGCCACCCGCGCCGACCTACCTCGCCATGATCGCCCGCGGCCTGCGCGAGTCGCACGGCTGGCCGGCCGAGCGGATCGCCAGCTATCTGGCCGTCCGGCCCGGTGTGGCGGACGCCTGGCCGCCGGAGGCGGTCGCGGCCCTGGTCAGCGATGCCCTGGCTGCGGAAACGTCGGCCACGGGGGCGTTGGCTGCGGGGGCGTTGGCCACGGAGGCGTCGGCCACGGAGGCGTTGGCCACGGGGGCCTTGGCCGGCGAGGTGCTCACCAGCGAGGTGCTGGCCGGCGAGGTGCTGGCCGGCGAGGTGCTGGCCCGCGAGGCGCTGCCCGACGCCTGAAGGCCGCGTCCTGCCGGCTCGGCGGCCGACCCCTGAATCACGCCGGCCCGGTGGAACGGTCGTGTGCCGGTGTGATCGTCAGCCGAGCAGAAACTCACGCAGCGCGGGAGCGAGCGTTGCCGGCGGCACCTCGTGGTAGTCACCGTCGAGGCTGATGGACCGGCCGCCGGGGATCGCCTCGGCCGCGGCCCGGCTGCCGTCACGCAGCCACTGTGGACTGCCGGTGCTGTCCACCGCGAGGGTCGGCGCGGTGATCGCGGCGAGCCGGTCAGCCGGGAGGCGCCCTCCCGCGCTCACGATGGCGTCGTACGGCAACGTGTGCGCGATGGCGGTCAGCGCGCCCCACACCGGTTGCGACCGCATCCCGGTGATCACCCCCGGGGGCAGCCCGACCGAGACGCTGAGGAAGGTCTCCACCGCGCCGTCCCGGTCGTCGGCGGCGATCAGCTCGATGAGCTGCGCGGTGATGTCTCTTCGCACGCCGGCGTGTGAGCCAACCTGAAACGGCGGCTCGAACAGGACCAACCCGGTCACCGGCAGCCCCCGCGCGGCGGCGAGGGCGGCCAGGATCGCCCCCGAGGAGACCCCGTAGGCAGCGGCGGAGCCACCCGCCGCCGCGATCAGGGCGGCCAGGTCGTCGATCTCGCGGTCGACCTCGTACGGCAGGGTGTCGCCGCTCTGACCCCGACCCCGGCGGTCGTACCCGAAGACGGTGAAATCCGGTGCCAACGCCGCACCCAGTGCGCGGCTCGTGTTGCGGTCGTTGAACGCGCCACCCACCAGGATGATCGGCGGCCCGGCACCGGACCGCTCGAACGCGATGGGTGTGCCGTCCGTCGATCGGACCTGCTCCACCACCGGTGTCTCCTCGCCCACGATGCCGCCTCCGTCCGCGTTGGCTGTCCCGTCCTTTCTAGACCCTGGAGCCGACACTGTCCGGCAGACGCACCAACCGGCGGTCGATCCCTGGTCGAGTCGTACCCGCAGCTCTGATGTGTTGCCTGGGTCGACCCGGCGGCGTCCGGATGAGAGGCTGTCGGGGCGGGCGGCCAACCCCAACCGCCGCCACTCGCGACCCTTTCGACGGCGCCGGCCGGCGGCCCGGTCGACCCAGAGGCCGGGCACCGCACGCGCCGATTCTCACAAGGAGATCCATGTCCATAACCAGGATGCGTCGGGCCGCTGTCGGCCTGACCGCGCTTGCGGTGGCCGCGTTCGGCGCGGTCGCCACGAGCCCTGAGCAAGCCGACGCGCGGCCGAAGCCGGTCGACGTCACCCTGCTGGCCCTCAACGACTTCCACGGCAACCTCGAACCGCCGAGCGGGTCCAGCGGCACCATCGCCGGGCAGGCCGCGGGTGGCGTCGAGTTCCTGTCCACCCACCTGGCCGAGCTGCGCGCCGCCGCCAAGAAGCAGAACACCATCACGGTCGCCGCCGGTGACCTGATCGGCGCGTCCCCGCTGCTCTCCGCCGCGTTCCACGACGAGCCGACCATCGAGGCGCTCAGCATGGCCGGCCTGGACTACGCCAGCGTCGGCAACCACGAGTTCGACGAGGGTGCCGCCGAGCTGCTGCGGATCCAGAACGGCGGCTGCCACCCGGTCGACGGCTGCGCCGACGGCACCCCGTACCGGGGGGCCGGCTTCAAGTACCTGTCCGCGAACGCCTTCAAGACCGCGACCGGCAAGCCGCTGATGGCGCCGTACGCCATTCACAAGGTGCAGGGCGTCAAGGTCGGCTTCATCGGGATGACCCTGGAGGGCACCCCGCAGATCGTCAGCCAGCAGGGCGTCGCCGGTCTCAGCTTCGCCGACGAGGCGGACACCGCCAACCGGTACGCTCGCGAGCTGCGCCGCAAGGGCGTGCAGGCGATCGTCGTGCTGCTGCACGAGGGTGGCACCCAGGCCGCGACCGGCGGGATCAACGACTGCGTCGGCATGACCGGGCCCATCGTGGACATCACCAACCGGATGGACCCGTCGATCGACGTGGTCGTCAGCGGGCACACCCACCAGGCGTACAACTGCGACATCAACGGCAAGCTGGTCACCAGCGCCAGCTCCTTCGGTCGCCTGGTCACCGACATCGACCTCAAGATCGACCGTCGGTCCGGCGACGTCATCTCCGCCGCCGCCAACAACGTCGTCGTCAGCCGGGACGTCGCCAAGGACCCGAAGCAGACCGCGCTGATCGACCGGTACAAGACCGTGCTCGGCCCGGTCGCCGACCGCCAGGTCGGCGTGACCAGCCAGGCGATCACCCGGAGCCAGGAAACCCTCTTCGGTACGAGTCTAGGTGAATCGCCACTGGGCAACCTGATCGCCGACGCGCAGCTCGCCGCCACCGACGACGAGCAGAACGCGGTCGCCGCCTTCATGAACCCGGGCGGCGTCCGGGCCGACCTCGACGCCGGCCCGGTCACCTACGAAGAGGCGTTCACCGTCCAGCCGTTCGCCAACAACCTGGTGACACTGGACCTGACCGGCGCGCAGCTCTACTGCGTCCTGGAACAGCAGTTCGTCACCAACCGGACGCTGTACCCGTCGGCCACCGTGGGTTACGTGGTCGACCCCAACGGCACCACCGGCACGGTGGCCGACCCGTGCGCCGGCACCCGTGTGGTCCGCGGCAGCCTCACCCTCGGCGGCACCCCGGTCGACACCGCCGCCACCTACCGGGTGACGGTGAACAACTTCCTGGCCGGCGGCGGTGACGGGTTCAGCGCCCTCACCGGCGGGACGAACCTGGTCACCGGCCTGATCGACCTGGACGCCTTCGTGGCGTACCTGACCGCCCAGTCGCCGGTCTCCGCGCCGACGCTGGACCGGATCCGTACCACCGCCGAGGTTCCCGCCGCCTGACGGCTTACCTCGCGCACGTCGGGCCCCGGAGCATCCGCTCCGGGGCCCGACCCCGTTCCGCGCTCCCGCGTTTGCCCGCTCCCGCGCGCGTGTTTGTCCGCGCGCGTGTTTGTCCGCGCGCGTGTTTGTCCGCGCGCGTGTTTGTCCGCGCGCGCGTTTGCCGCGCCCGCTCGGGGCAAGATCGCGCTCGAACATGGATGTAGTGGCATCGGCACGCGGGGATACCACTACATCCTGGATCGAGCGTGATCTTGGTGCGTGGCGAGATCAACGAGGAAGATCCGCGCAACATCAGGGATGTTGCTGTCTCCTGCGTGCCGCAGGCAGCAACATCCGGGAAGTTGCTCGGATCTTGGTGCGGGGTGCGGGGTGCGGGGTGCGTGCGGGGTGCGGCCTCGGCAGGGTGCGGCGCGGGGCGGTGCGGCCCGGGGAGCGGCGGGGTGCGGCGCAGGGCTCGGCGCGGTGGGCCGCACCCCACGGCGGGGGCAATGTCACGGGCCGTGCAGGATCGTTCGAGGTCAGGCGGGGGCGGGGGCCGGGGCGGGTGTCGCCGGGGTGGTCGTCGTTCGGCCGTCCTGCTCGGTGCTGAGCAGGCGGCGCAGGGAGAGCGCGACCAGTGAGGCGACCAGGCAGCCGCCGACCACCGTCGCCACCCAGACCATGCCGTTGGCGGCGCCGATGAGCGGGCCGGCGGTCACCGGACCGATCACACCGCTGACCCCGAAGATCATCGAACTCATGGCGTTGTAACGGCCGCGCAGCTCGTCGGTGGCCAGTGCGTTGGTCAGCGCGGGCATCACCGGCGAGAGCATCGTCTCGCCGAAGCCGAAGATCGCCGAGCAGGCCACCACGCACAGGGCGGCGAACAGGGCGCTCTCACCGCTGACCAGGCCACCCGCGCCGAGGACCAGCCAGGCGGCGGCGAACACCGCACCCACCACGGCCAGTGCCCGGGTGCGACTGCGCCCCTCGATCCGGCGGATCACCAGCAGTTGCGCGAGCACGATCATCACGGTGTTCGCCGCGAGCGCCCACGCCACCACCCGGGGGTTCACCTCGACGACCCGCACCGCGTACGCGGCGAAGCCCACCTCCACCTGCGCGTATCCGCAGGTGGTGAGGATCAGCCCGAAGATCACGAGTCGTCGGAAGGGGCGGTCGCGCAGCACGGTCAGGTAACCGCCGGCCGACGGCTCGTCGTCGCCTCGACGGCGGCCGAGCCGATGGCCCACAGTGGGCAGGGTGAGCAGGATGAGAGCCGGCAGCAGGTAGGTCACCGCGTCCAGTAGGTAGATCGTCTGGAAGGTGCCGGGCCGGTCGGTGTCGACGATCGCGCCGGAGGTCATGCCACCGATGCCGATGCCCAGGTTGAGCAGGGCGAAGTTCAGCCCGAAGACCCGTTGCCGCTCATCGTCGTCGGTCAGCGACGCGAGGATCGTGTTCTGCCCGGACCAGATCGCCGAGCTGCCGACGGCGATCACCGTCATCACCAGCAGCGCCGACCCGGTCGAGTTGACCAGCGCGAGCGAACCGGTGCCGACCGCCTCGATCAGCAGGCAGGGCACCACCACCCGACGCGCGCCGAACCGGTCGATCAGCGTCCCGCCCAGCGGTGACAGGGCCAGGGTGACCACGCCGTACCAGCCGATCACGAGCCCGGCGCGGGTGTCGGTGAGCCCGCGTACGTCGGTCAGGTAGATGAACAGGAACGGCAGGGTCAGGCCGCGCCCGATCGCCGACAGCAGGGTGCCGACAAGGATCCGGCGGGCTTCCGAACGGCGGGGCAGAGCACGGCGCAGCATGACCGGCATTCTGTTGGTCGGGTGTGACACCACGCGACTCGTTTTCCGCCGCGCCGCGCCTTCGTGCAGGCCGACGAGTGACTGAGCCCACGATGATCACCCGACCCCTCTCGCCGGTCCGTCGGTGTCCGCCGGGTCTGCGATGCTGACCCGATGACCGGCACCTGGCGACATCTGCCCGCTACCGCCCGCGCCATCGCCGTGACGGCCACCGCGGCCGTCGCCGCAGCCCAGGCACGCGACGGTCAGGCGTACGACGAGGTGGTCGGCAAGCTCGCCGCCGACGAGCGTTCCGGCTTGGTCCTCGGCGCGGTGGTCCGGTTGCTGTTGGAGGAGAGCCACCCGGACGGGCTGACCGGCGACGACATCCGCCAGGTGTTGACCCGTTGCGTACAGGGGGCGGCGCGGTGGCGTTCGGACGTCGACCCGCACGTGGTGCTCGTCCTGCTGGCCGGCGCTCTGGGGGTGTACGACCCGGAGGGCGACGAGTCACCGCCGGACGCGTCCGCCCTGGCCCGGCACGCCCCGCTGCTGGTGGCCGACCTGCTGGCGGGGACCAGCGTGCCGTTGGACGACTACCTGGCCGCCGCGTTCTCCGAGATCGAGCGCACCGAACGACAGGACTGACGGCTGGGGGCGACCACACCGGTGGCCGCCCCCGTCATACACGTCAGGCGGTCGGGGCCGCCACGTCGAAGTAGTACCAGTTGGGGTAGTCGCTGACCGTGCCGTCCGCGCGGACGGCGTAGACGGTCAGGTCCGTGAACCCGCTGGCGGTCGGCGCCCAGGTGATCGTGGCCCGGCCGTTCGCGTCGGCCGCCACCTCGGTCGCCTCGGCGTTGTTGAAGCTGTAACGGTAGGCCGTGGTGTCCGTCCAACCCGGCGGCGGAGAGAAGGTGAAGGTGCCCTCGACCCCCACCCCGCCGACCGGCGAACCGTCCGGCGAGTAGTAGACGTCGGACTTCACCCCGGGACCGGGATCGAAGTACGCGTCCCAGCGGCTCTCCGGCGACACGTACCCGTTGTCGCTACGGCTGCGGACGGTGAGTCGGTGCCCGTTCGGGTTCGTGGCGACGAAGCTGAAGAAGGCCGTCCCATCTTCCTGGGCGTCCCGCGTCTGCGGCTCTCCGCCGTCGAGGACGAACTCGTAGTCCCGGACGGTGACACCGGGAGCCGGGACGAACTTCAACAACACTTCCTGGCCCCACTCGGGCCGACCGCTCTGCACCTGCACCTGTGGCTCGCCCGAGGCGACGAAGGTGCTGTACGTCACGGTCTCCGAGACGTTGCCCGCGAGGTCGATGGCGCGCACGCTCAACCGCTGCGGGCCGGAGCGAAGCGGATTGATGGTCACGGTCGCCGACCCACCCGGGGTCTGCAAGCGCACCGCTCCGGGCTGGTCGAGCGGGTTGTGGCACTCCCACTGGCCGTGGTCACCGCTGGCCGAGCAGCCGTGGACGCCCAGGCCGAGCCAGGAGTACTCGAAGCCGGCGACGTCCTTGTTGCCGTTGCCGGAGAACGTGAAGATGCCCGGCACACCGACCGGCCCCCACTCGCCGGTGGTGTCCGGCGGGTAGTTGGACGATGCGACGGTGGGCGCGCTGGGAGCGGTGCGGTCGTGGGTGAAGAAGCACTTCTTCGACCAGGGCGAGTAGTCCGCGCCGTCGGTCACCCGGGCCTGCCAGACGTACGACTTCCCGTCGGTGAGGGTGCCCTCGGGCAGGTTGACGGTGTTGGCTCGGCCGGACTGGCCGTGCTCGCCGGTGAACACCTGCCGGGCCTCCGGGTTGGCCTTCGGCCAGATGGCGACCTCGGTCTTGACCGAGCGCTCGTCGTACTCGTCGGCGTCGGTGCCGACCGCCTGCAACGTGCTGGCGAACCCGCCGATGCGCGGGTAGGGGGCCAGTTGGGTGCAGGGCAGGCCACCGTTGTACAGGTGGGCGTTGTCGATCTGCGGCACCGAGTTGACCTGGGTGCTCAGCTGGACGCCGCGGTACGGGTGGAACCGCCGGCCGTAGGAGGCGTCGCTCTCGTGCTGCTCCGGCACCCGGATCTCGAAGGTGATGTACCGCTGCCGGTGTGCCACCGCGTCCTGCACCGCCGCGCCGACGTCGAACGTGATGATGGCACCGGGGCAGATCTGCGGAGGGGTGAGCACCTCGCCGAGCTTGGCGAGTGGTGCGGGCGGCCGGTTCCAGGTCGGAGTCGAGGTGACCGGCTTCGTCCGCCAGATCTCGACGTCCCGCTTGGTGCAGTCGGCGACGCTGCGCTCGTCGAGGAAGACCTTGGCACCGTAGATCTTCTTGCCCTCGTGGGCCGAGAGGTCGTACGTGGCGTACACCCGGGAGGTGTGGCTCTTGCCCGCGTCGTCCTGCCAGGTGCCGAGCGGAATGTTGGTGTTGCTGTCGATCGGGTACGCCTTCTTCGGCGTCGCCGAGTCGGTCCAGCCAATCTGCACGGCCGGCGGGTCGTCGTAGTGCGGCGCCGCGACGGCGGCGCTCGCGGTGGAGATGAGACTGAGCCCGCTGAGGCCGAGCGTCAGCGCGAGTGCGCTGACGACGGCACGGCGCGGCCTGGATCTGAGCACAGTGGATGGTCCTCCCCGTGTGTCATCCGCCTGCTGAACGGATGATCAGGCGCATCAAAGCGTGCGGGATTGCCATCCAGCAACCACCTTTCGGCTGGCTGGGCGGCTGGTCGGAAGGATCGAATCCGCGTCAGACCGGGTCCGCGGTCCGCCGTGCCACGACCTCCAGGTACTCCGCCGGTATCCGCACGGTGCCGTCGGTGGCCCGGTTGTGCGTGCGGGCCAGCTCCACCAGGTCGGCGTGCAGCTCCGCTCGTCGCTCCTCGGGCAGCGCCTCGAACGCCTTCAACGTCGGGCCGTAGTTGCCCCGGAAGAAGAGGGCGAACTCCTCCGGGGTACCGAAGCGGAAGACGAACTCCCGGCGTACCGCCCGAAGGTCACCCACGGCCCCGCCGAGCAACTCGCGGACCCGGCCCTCGTCGCCCCACTGCACCGGCGGGCGCAGCCCCGCCGGTGGCGGCACATGACGGCCCACCGTGCGGAACAACTCGCCGATGAAACCCTGCGGCGTCCACGACGCCAGGGCCACCGTGCCACCGGGCCGGCAGACCCGGACCAGTTCGGCCGCCGCCCGCTCCTGGTTCGGGGCGAACATCACGCCGACGACGGAGAGCACCGCGTCGAAGGCGCCATCGACGTACGCCAGACGTTCGGCGTCCCCGGTCACGAACGCGACCGGGAGGCGCTCCGCCTCGGCCCGCGCCTTGCCCCGGTCCAACAGTTCGGGTACGTAGTCGACGCCGGTCACGACGCAGCCGCAGCGGGCGGCGGCGATGGCGGCGTTGCCGGTGCCGGTGGCCACGTCCAGCACCCGGGCGCCGGCGGACAGGTCGGCCTCGGTCACCAGTAACTCGGAGATCGGGTGGATGAGCGCGGCAACCGCGCCATAGTCGCCGCTGGCCCAGGTGACCTGCTGGCGGGCTTTCACGGCGGTGAGATCGAGTGCGGTGGTCATCGGTGGTCTCCCTCGGACGCTTCGTTGTGCCACTGACGCTAGGTGTGGCGGCGCCTCCGGGGATCGGTAGAAACACCTATATTGGCTGGCAGATGGCCCTGCCGGCGCGCACCGGGTCCGACCGGGTCATTCCTCGTTCCAGGCGTCCATCTCGGGTGTCCGCTGTGCGTCCTGGTCGGCCACCTGCCCGGTGGCGAGCGTCCGACCGGACGCGTCGAGCGCCTGCACGACGAGGCCCGTCGTGGGGCGGGGCACGGTCATCGCCGCCCCGGAGCCACTGACCGCGGCCCTCGCCACCTCCTGCCCGTCGCGCAGGACCCGTACCGTGGTGGCGGCTGCCGGCGTCACCACCAGCAGGGGCTGCTGGCCCTCGCTGGCGGCGACGTCATCGCCGATGGGAACGGCCAGCACGCTGGCGGGATCGCTGGGGTCGTCCGTTACGGCGAAGGGGGTGCCGGAGCTGACCGCCCCGTCGGGCCACGGCTGAGCGGGAGTGATCGTCACCTCGCCGACCCAGCCACCGCCGACGGCGGGAGCGGCCAGGAACGTCACCTGGGCACCGTCCGCCGACGGGTCCCCGGCCGTGTCGGTGGGGACGCTCGCAACGTGCCCGCCCCACACCACGCTCGGAAGCGCGGTCAGTCGGTAGCCCTCCGACTGGACCCACCGATTCAACAGCTCCCGGGCGGGCTGCTTTTCGACCGAGCCCCGGGCGCGGGACATCGCGGTGGTGAGCTGGGCGTCGGTGACTGACGTTGACGCCAGCGACCCCGGCCCGAGCGTCACCTTGCGGGTCACCGCACCGCAGTCGACCCGCCACCACTCGGGTCGCTGGGTCTGCGACGTCCGGACCAGGTAGGAGCCGGTCGGCTCGGGAGTCCACTGGGAGGCCCCGTTCGACAGCGGTGCGCTGAGGAAGACACAGCCGGCAGGCGCGATCGCCACGTGGGCCGACCTGCCGGCAGCGGACGGATAGTCCACCGCCAGGCTCTCGTACGGCTCCAGAGCGTCACTGGTGCCCCGAGTCGCAGCGGTGCTGGCCAGTTTCTCCGCGCTGGCACCCTCCTCGGCGACGAGCCACACCGCGGCGCTGGGCCAGCCCGTGACCGGGTCGGGTTGGTCGCGGACGAAGGCGGCGAGCGCGATCCGTTGGCCGTCGACGTCATCGACGAACAGCACCTTCACCGTGCTCACCGGCACGGTCAGTCGAGGAAGTTCTCCCCGCCGCTGGGTCGCCATCAGGATGTCGGAGAGCTGACCGACGTAAACGCTGTCCCGGGCGACGGCACCGCGGGGCGGCGACTGGAGAAGCTTGTCCGACCAGGCCAGCACCGGTGCGATGGATTCGGTCGAGTCGGCCGGTGGCGGCTGCGTGTGCCGGCCCGGCCCCGCGACGGCGAAGGCAGCGCCGCCGACGGCGACCACGACGGCCAGGGTCAACCCGCCGAGGCGTCGCTGCCGCGCCCGCTGGTACCGCACCCTGGCCCGACCGTACGGATCCGGCTGTGGGGTCAGCGTCCTGGTCAGCTCAGCCAGGGCCCGGCTCAGATCCTCGTCGACACTCATCGTGGTACCCCCGTCATCGTCGTCGTCCCGGGTGGTGCTGGATCAGCTGCCGCTGATGTCGATGTCGGCGGGTCGGGTGCCAGGGCCAGACGCAGGCGAGCCAGTCCTCGCGACGCGCGGCTCTTGACCGATCCGACGGAGCAGCCCAGGGCGGCCGCAACCTCCGCCTCCGGCAGGTCGACCACGTACCGCAGCACGATCACGGCCCGGGTGCGCGGCGTCAGCGCCCGCATGGCCTCGTGGAGGGTGTGCCGTTCCGCCACCACGTCCGTCATGTCCCGGGTGGACCGGTCCGGCAGGATCGCCGTCACGACCTCGTGCACCCGGTGGCGACGCCAGCTGTTGATGTGCTGATTGATCATGACTCGCCGCAGATAGGGCATCGGATCATCGATCCGCCGCCACCGCCGCATCACCTTCACCAGCGCCGCCTGCACCAGATCCTCGGCATCCTGTGCCGACCCGGTCAGGTGGTACGCCACGCGTAGGAGATCCATGTAGCGCGTGTCGACGAACTCTCGGAAATGCTCGTCGTCAACTGCCATAAGCCCCCGCCTCGATTGGTTACCCAACACGACTCCGTCGAGGGCCGAAAGGTTGAAGGCTGGCGGGATGCGCGTCAGCTTTCGCCGGGTCCGGTACACGGGGCCTCGCTGGACCGCCGCCGGCACTCGATTCGTGACCGGAGTCGCACGGGGCACCGCGCCGTCTGATGCCGTGCGCGGAGACGAGGTGGGCAGCCGTCGCCGGAAACGAATCAAGGCCCCTCGGTGGAGGGGCCTTGACCTGCTGTTACCTCTGGTCGGGGTGGCCGGATTCGAACCGACGACCTCTTCGTCCCGAACGAAGCGCGCTACCAAGCTGCGCCACACCCCGAGGCGTGCCGACAAATAGTAGCCCACCCGCCCCGATGGTCAAACTCGGTACCCCCGCCACCCGGACCCCGTCCGGGTCAAGATCCGCACAACTTCCCCGATGTTGCTGCCTCAGCGCGGCGTAAGGCAGCAACATCCCCGATGTTGCGCGGATCTTGCGGCCCGCGGCCCGCGGCCCGCGCGGGCGGGCGCGGGGTGTGGCGGGTCAGCGGGGTGTGGGTGGGTCAGCGGGGGATGAGGGTCAGGATGCTGGCCTCCGGGGGGCAGGCGAAGCGGATCGGGGCGGTGGGGTGGGTGCCGAGGCCGGCGGAGACGTGCAGCCAGGAGTCCGAGCCCGGCCAGCGGTGCAGACCGCGCGCCATCGAGCGGGGCAGGCCGCAGTTGGTCACCAACGCACCGAAGCCCGGTACGCAGACCTGACCGCCGTGGGTGTGCCCGGCCAGCATCAGCCCGAAGCCGTCGGCGGCCATCTGGTCGAGCACCCGTGGCTCCGGGGAGTGCGTCAGCGCGATGGACAGGTCGGCCGAGGACGAGACCGCACCGGCCACGGAGGGGTAGTCGTCCCGCTCGATGTGCGGGTCGTCCACGCCGACCAGGTCGAGCTGCCGACCGCCGGCCTTCAGGGTGGTCCGGACGTTGTTGAGGTCCGCCCAGCCGGCGCCGGTGAACACCTGACGCAGCTCCTCGTAGGGCAGCTCGACGCCCTCGGTGTACTCCCGGTCGGGCAGGAAGTAGGTGAACGGGTTCTTCAGGACCGGCCCGGTGTAGTCGTTGGAGCCGAACACGAACGCTCCGGGAAAGTCCAGCAGCGGTTGCAGGGCGCGCAGCACCCCGGGCACCGCGCCCGGGTGCGCCATGTTGTCGCCGGTCACCACCACCAGGTCGGGGTCCAGGGCGGCCAGCGACGCGACCCAGCGCTGCTTACGCGCCTGGTCGGGCATCATGTGCAGGTCCGACAGGTGCAGCACACGCAGCGGCTCCGCGTCGGCCGGCAGCACCGGCACGTCGTACCGCCGCAGGGTGAACATGTTGCGCTCGATGAGCGACGCGTACGCGAGGGTGGCCGCGCCGACCGTGGCGGTTCCGGCGGCAAGCCGGAATAGTGTGCGCTTTCGCATGGCGTTCAGGGTAGTTTGACCGTCCATGAGCACGCTGAAGGACCGCCTCACTGCCGACATGCGTTCCGCGCTCAAGGCGCGCGACGAGCTGACCACCTCCACGCTGCGGATGGCCCTGGCCGCCGTCGGCACCGCCGAGGTCGCCGGCAAGGCCAAGCGCGAGCTCACCGATGACGAGGTGCTCGCGGTGTTGACCAAGGAAGCCAAGAAGCGCCGGGAGGCAGCCACCGCGTTCGCCGACGCCGGTCGCGCCGAGCAGGCCGCGAAGGAGTCGGCCGAGGGCGAGGTGCTGGACCGCTACCTGCCCAAGCAGCTCTCCGACGCCGAGCTGGCCGAGCTGGTGTCGGGGGCGCTCGCCGCGGGCGGCTTCACCGGCAAGGCCCAGATGGGCCCGGCCATGAAGGCGGCCCAGGCCGCGGTGGCGGGCCAGGCCGAGGGTGGTCGGGTGGCTTCCGAGGTACGCCGACAGCTCGCCCTCTGACCCCCCCGGCGGCACTGCTACCGCCGCCCCGGGATCGGTGGCGGTAGCGGTCATCCGGACAGACGAACGGGCGGGCACCCGAGGAGGGTGCCCGCCCGTTGTGTTCTGCTCGTCGGCTCAGCCGCCGGGACGACCACCGGGTCGACCGGTGTTGCCGGGCTGCCCGCCGCCACCGGTGTTGCCCGGTGTGGTGCCGCCACCACCGTTGCTGACCTGGATGGTGACCACGCCACCCTTGATGGTGCGCCCGTCCGGGCTGGTGCCGTGGGCGGTGCCCGCAGGGCAGGACGACTTGACCTTGGTGTCGGAGACCACCGGCTCGAAGCCGGCGCCCTTGATCCGGGACTTCGCCTGCTCCACCGGGATGCAGCTCACGCTGGGGATGCTCCGTTGGTCACCTTCGGAGATCTTCTGGCCCGGCGCCTCGAACTGGATCGCCTTCTTGCCCTTCATCGCGTCCCGCAGCGTCTCCCAGACCGGCGGGTTGATGCCGTCCTTCTCCGCGTGCTTCATCTTCACGTTGGTCTGCGGCCAGTCCGGGTCGGCCATGATGCCCGCGACCGCGTACTGCTTGGTCATCGCGACCAGTGCGGCGGTCTTCTCGGAGTCGGTGGTGCCGGACTTGCCGGCCACCGGGTAGCCGACGTCGCTGCGGACGTTGCCGGCGGTCGCTCCGGCGCAACGGGAGGACGACGACTTGTCACCGACCGGGCAGCGGGCCGCGTCCACCGCGGCGCGGGCCACGTCGGTGCTGAACCGCTTTTCGCATCGCGGGTTGGCGATGTCGAGCTTGTTGCCCTCCGGGTCGCGGATCTCCTGCACCGGGATCGGTTCGCAGTAGGTCCCGTCCGCGGCCAGGGTGGCGTAGGCGTTGGCCAGATCCAGCGGAGTGGTCTGCGAGACGCCCAGGGTGAACGCGCCCCACTGGTGCGCGCCCTTCTCCAGGGTCAGGTCTTCCTCGGACCGGAAGTTGATGCCCAGCCGCTTGGCGGCCTTGACCACGTTCTCCGCGCCGACCTGCTGTTGCAGGGGCACGAAGTAGGTGTTCACCGACCGGCCGAACGCGGTCCACATGTTGGCTGGGCCAGCCATGCTCTCGGTCGAGTTGGTGGGGCAGTAGAGGTTGGTCCCCGGGCAGGCCGCCGGGCCAGGCCGGATGATGTATTCCGATTTGAACTGCTTCGGCGCGTTGAAGGAGTAGCTGAGCGGGATGCCCTTCTCCAACGCTGCCACGATCGTGAACATCTTGAAGGTCGAGCCGGCCTGATAACCGGTGATGCCGTCGCCGCCGGTGAGCAGGGGGTTGACCGTCGCCGGGTAGTTGCCCCGGATCTTCTTCTTGCTCTTCGCGGGATCGCTGGAGATCTTGTTCTTCGGGTTCTTCGGGTCGTCCAGCTTGAACTGCCGGTTGACCGCGAGCGCCCGGACCCGGCCGGTGCCGGGCTCGACCACCGCGACCATGGCGGCTTCCTTGCTGTTCTCGCTCTTGGCCTTGCGGACCGCCTTGTCAGCGCCCCTCTGCGCCTGGACGTCGATCGAGGTCACGACGGTGTAGCCGCCGCTCTTCAGCCGCCGCTCCCGGTCGTACGAGGTCGAACCGAACGTCTCCTGCTGCATCCACCAGCGGTAGAAGTAGTCGCAGAAGAAGCCCCAGCTGTTGACGTTGGCGGAGACGCAGCCGTTCGGGGTGCGCTTGTCCTTCACCTCGAGCTTGGTGGCCTTGGCCGCGTCGGCCTCCTGCTGGGTGATGGCCTTGATCTCGACCATGTTGTCGATGACGTAGTCGCGCCGTTCCAGTGCGAGCGGGAAGCCCGCCTTGGTGGTCGGGTCGTTCGTCGTCGGGGCCTTGACCATGCCGGCCAGCAGTGCCGCTTCCTCGATCTTCAGCTTGCTCGGCGGCTTGCCAAAGTAGACCTGGCTGGCGGCGAAGATGCCGTACGCGCCGTTGCCGAACGAGGCGAGGTTGAGGTAGCGGGTGAGGATCTCGTCCTTGGAGAATTCCTTGTCGACCTGGAGGGCCAGCCGCATCTCGCGCAGCTTGCGGGCGCTGGTGTCCTCGGTCGCCGCGACCACGTCGGCCGGGTGGGTGGCCGAGTAGGCGATGGCCAGCCGGACGTACTGCATGGTCAGCGTCGAGGCGCCCTGCCGGCCGGAGCCCTCGGCCTGGTTGTTGACGAACGCGCGGGCGACACCGTTGATGTCGACGCCGTTGTGCTTGTAGAAGTCGTGGTCCTCGGCCGCGATGATGGCCTTCTGCATGTTGGGGGAGATGTCGGCGAGCTTCACGTCGCGCCGGTTCTCGTCGTACATCGTTGCGAGCGGTGTCTTGCCGTCGGAGGCCAGCAGGTAGCTGATCTGTGGCGCGCGGGCCACCGTCAGCTCCGTGGGCAGGTTGCCGAATGTCTCGGCGCCCGCCTTCGCGGCCAAGCCGGACATCGCCACCGCGGGGAAGGCCGCCGCAGCGACCACCACGCCGGCCAACAGGCCACACACGAGTAGCGATGCGGCGTTGGTCAGCACATTGTGGTCACGTTTCCGCATCCAGGTCACCTCGACAGGGTACGCGAGTAGGGAACGAGGGGCGCTGGGGCGTTCTTTCCCCATTTCCTGCGTGCGCTGCCCTCGTTGTGCTAAACGCACGACCCCCGGTACTTGGTTGCGTGTGACCTGGCGTGAGTCTCCTCTGATTCGGGGAGGGGGCGCAGCGTTATCGCTGACCTCGGCGGGGTAACCGGCGGTCGAAGGCCCGGGAAGCCGGGAGTGTCCGGAATGATGGATTTCGCCGACAACGTTGCGTAATCAGTCGACTACAGAGCATGATGGGGGCGGCGACAGCGCCACATGTCGTCCGCGCCGCCTTGGGGAAGGCAGGCCGGGCGATCGGGGGGAATTGCCGGCTGACGTGCATCGACGAGGTCGGTAGGTACTGCAAGGGGGGACGTGTACACATGGGCATGATCACTGACTGGCCGTCACTGGCGGCATGTCAGAACGGGGACCCGGACGCGTTGTTCGTACAGGGCGCCGAACAGAACGTGGCGAAGCGGATCTGCCGGAGCTGCCCAGTTCGGTACGAGTGCCTGGCCGACGCGCTGGACAACCGGATCGAGTTCGGTGTGTGGGGTGGCATGACCGAACGCGAACGGCGGGCGCTGTTGCGCCGTCACCCGCAGGTGACGAGCTGGCGCAAGATGTTCGAGGCCGCGATGAAGAAGAACAGCAAGGACAAGACCGGCAAGGACAAGATCCTCGTCAGCGCGGCCACCTGACACCGGTCACGGCCGGCTGATCGCCGCGCCGATCGTCCGCAGCCCGTCGACGTCATGCACGTCGGCGGGCTGTGCCGTCACCGACACCGCCGGCACCGCCGGGAACGCCTCGGTGAACCGCGCCGCGACCTGCTGCTCGCGTACCGCCTGACGAGCCAGCGCCGCGTGCGCCCGCAGCACGTCGGCGGTGGCCTCGTGCCCGCCCAGCTCGGTCAGCCGCTCGGCGGCGACCCGGCTCTGCTCGGCGTCCAGCTCCGGCACCGCCGGTCGGTGGACCCGGTTGAGCACCAGGCCGGCGAGCGGCATCCGCTCGTCCCGCAGACGACCCGCGAAGTAGGCGGCCTCCCGGACCGCGTCCGGCTCCGGTGCCGCGACCAGCAGGAAGGCCGTCTCCCTGGCCTGGAGGATGCGGTACGTCTGCTCGGCGCGCTGCCGGAAACCACCGAACATCGAGTCCAGTGCGGCCACGAAGCCGGACAGGTCGGTGAGCAGTTGTGCGCCGAGCACCTTCTGCACCACCTTCGAGAACATCCCGAACGAGGCCGTGACCAGGCTGAACATGCTCCGTCCGCCGCTGCGTGCCGGAGCCAGCAGCAGTCGCAGCATCCGGCCGTCGAGGAAACGGGAGAGCCGGGCCGGCGCGTCCAGGAAATCCAGTGCCGAGCGGGACGGCGGTGTGTCCACCACGATCAGGTCCCATTCGCCGCGGGCGTGCAGCTGACCCAGCTTCTCCATCGCCATGTATTCCTGGGTGCCGGCGAAGGTCGAGCTCATCGCCTGGTAGAACGGGTTCGCGAAGATCTCCGCGGCCTTCGCCGGATCGGTGTGCTGCAGCACCACGTCGTCGAACGTGCGCTTCATGTCCAGCATCATGGCGTGCAACTCGCCGCCACTGCTCTCGACGTCGATCCCCTTGACCTGGCGAGGGGTGTTGTCCAGCTCGGTCAGGCCCAGCGACTGGGCCAGGCGGCGGGCCGGGTCGATGGTGAGCACCACCGTGCGTCGGCCGTGGTGCTCGGCGGCCCGCAGCGCCAGCGCCGCGGCCGTGGTCGTCTTTCCCACCCCGCCCGCACCGCAGCACACGATGATCCGCACGCCGGGGTCGGCGAGGATCTGGTCGACGTCCAGCTGCGGCGCCGCGTCTTCGGAAGGCACCAATCGAGCGTATCGGGCCGCACGGGTCCATGCGCCTGTGCTGAGCTCAGGTGTGAGTCAATCGGCGCTGACGAGGGCCCGGGCCAGTGTCGTGAGGCCCGCCCGGTCCACCCCGTCGGGCAGCAACGGCAGCTCGACCATCGGCAGCCCCAACTCCACCAGCTCGGCGCGGAGCGAATCCTCCAGTTCGCGCCGGATGAGCTGGTCCCGAGCCTCGTCGTGCAGTCCGGCCACGGTGTCCCGATCGGCCGGCAGGCCGGCGGCGACCAGCCCGCGCCGCAGCTCCGCGGCGGTGACCGCCTGACCGGCGGGCAGTGGGGGCCGGGCGCCGTTGACGATCACCTTTCCGATGCCGAAGCCGAGCGAGGTCACGTCGGCGATCGCGTCCACCGTCTCCTGCACCGGCATCTCCTCCAGCAACGTGACCACGTGCACCGCGGTCATCGGGGAGCGCAGCAGCGCGGCGACCCCCTCGCTCTGGGTCTTGATCGGGCCCACCTTCGCCAGCCGGGCGGTCTCGGCCGTGACGTTGAGGAAGCGGCCGATCCGCCCGGTCGGCGGAGCGTCCAGCACCACCGCGTCGTACACGCGCCGCTGCCCGGAGGTGCGGGTGGTGGCCTCCTTCACCTTGCCGGTGAGCAGCACGTCGCGCAGGCCGGGCGCGATGGTGGTGGCGAAGTCGATGGCGCCGAGCTTGCGCAGCGCCCGGCCCGCCGCGCCCAGCTTGTAGAACATGTCGAGGTACTCGAGTAGCGCCTCCTCGGCGTCGACCGCGAGTGCGCGTACCTCGCCGCCGTCCGGCGCGTCGGCGAGGTGCCGCTCCTCGTAGGGCAGCGGGTCGATGCCGAACAGCTGGGCGATGCCCTGTCGCCCCTCGACCTCGACCAGCAGGGTGCGCCGGCCACCGGCGGCGAGCGCGAGGGCCAGGGCCGCCGCCACGCTGGTCTTGCCGGTGCCGCCCTTGCCGGTCACCACATGAAGGCGGGCGGACCATCCGGTACCGGCCGGCTCGATCGGCCGCTCAGCTGCACACACCCGTCGAGCCTATCCAGGCCCGGCGGTCACGCGACCTCGCAGACCCACCAACCCGTCTTCTGCACCACAGTGAAGCGCAGGTCCTGGTCGGCCACCTTCTCGTCGGAGGTGGTCATGGTGACCCGGGTGGAGACGGTGGCCCGGTCCCCGGTCTGGTTGTCCACCTTCGGGGTGGTCCACCGGAAACGCGGGTTCTGGTGCGCGGAGACGTACTTCTGCACCTCGGCGACCTTCGCGGCGATCTTCTCGTCGTCGCGGGAAGCGGCGCAGACCCGATCGGCAGCCTTGGAGGCGTCGCGATCCTTGTAGACCGCGGTGAGGAACTCGTCGACGGCGATCGCCGGTTCCTTGGCGCCCTCGCCGCTCTCGGCGTTGCGCAGGGTCAGGAACGCCACCACACCCCCGCCCACGCAGAGCACCATGATCACGACCAGTGCGATCGCCGCGATCAGCAGGCCGCGCTTCTTCTTCGGTGCCGCCGTGCCCTGGTAGGGCGGATATCCCGACGGCGGTGGCGGGATCTCGGGGCTGCCCGGCTGTGTCGGTGCCGCGGCCGACGCCAGGCCACCCGGCCCCTCGGGCTGACCGGCACCGTCAGCGCCGCCGGACGGGGCGGGCGGGGCCGGCTGGGACGGAACGGCCGGCTCGGCGGGGAGCGCCGGCTGGGCCGGGGATGCGGGGAGGGCGAGCCGCCCGTGCGGTGCGGCGGGGGCTGGCTGGGTGGGAACGGTCGGAGAGCCGGGCTGGCCGGCGGGATCCGGGTGGGCCGGCGGGTGAGCGGGTGGGCCGGCCTGGTCGCCGCTGGGCGGTTGGGTCATGGTCTTTCCCCCGTGGGTGCGGCGCCCGCCGCCACCCCTGGCGCCGAGCGTGATCGAGCGGGCGTCCGGGCGCTGCGCGACCGTCCGACCGGAAGGGTAGCGGTCGACAGGCGGATCGGCGTCGCCCTGCCATGCCGCGCAGCCCGCCGGTTTGGTCGATGATGAGCCGCGCTCAGCTCGGCAGCCCATTCCCCGACTGACGATCTGTCGCATATGTGACTGTTGGTGACCGGATGTGCGCGTCCTATTGGCGGGACTGCGGCCACCGACCTACCTTCGTCCGGTGCGGGGGCCGGAACGGACCAATGGGTTCGGACCGGAAGCATGATCCGAGAGGTACGACCGGAGGCAGTGCATGCGCGACGCGGACAACATCCCTCGCACCCAGTTCCCGACCAACGACCGGCCGCGCCGGCCCGGGTCCGTGGTCGAGACCGGCGGGCCCGTCGGCAGCCAACCGGTCAACGAACGGTCGTACCGCCGGATGCCGGAGCAGACGGAGGCCGCGCGGGCACCGAGCCGCCCCGCCGAGCGGGTTCGAGACGACGACGAGCCGGGCTTCGTGATCCACCTGCCGATCCGGGTGCCGAGTCTGACCGCGGCGACCGTGCTGGCCGGCCGGGTCGCGGTGTCCCTGGGCTTCCTGCCCGAGCTGGACGCCGGCGAGACCACCGTGTCCAACGCCGACGACCAGAACAACCGGCACCGGGTCTTCTGCGACCTGCTGCTGCCCGACCGGTCCCGCTGCCCGCAGGGATACGAGCACGAAGGGCGCTGCGGTGAGCTGCCGGCCGCGCCGGAGCAGCGTCCCGCGCCTCGCCCCGCCAGCGGACCGTAGGCTGTCCCTCGAACAATTCCGCACCGAGAGGGAGCCCTTCAGCGATGCAGAAGTGGGAATACTCCACGGTCCCGCTGCTGGTCCACGCGACCAAGCAGATCCTCGACAACTGGGGCGAGGACGGGTGGGAGCTCGTCGCCGTGATCCCGGGGCCCAACCCGGACCAGCTGGTCGCCTACCTGAAGCGGCCCAAGGCGTGAGCAACGGCCCGCACGCGAAACTCGCCGAGCTGGGGTTCGAGCTGCCCGAGGTCGTGCCGCCGGTGGCCAGTTACGTGCCGGCCGTGCAGTCCGGGCAGCACGTGTACGTCTCCGGCCAGCTTCCCATCGCCGAGGGCAAGTTGCTGGCGACCGGCAAGGTCGGCGCCGGGATCTCCGCCGAGCAGGCGAAGGATCTGGCCCAGCGGTGCGCGCTCAACGCGTTGGCCGCAGTCGACTCACTGGTTGGCCTGGAGAACGTGGTCAAGATCGTCAAGGTGACGGGTTTCGTGGCCTCCGCGCCCGGCTTCACCGGTCAGCCGGCAGTGATCAACGGCGCCTCCGACCTCTTCGGGACCGTCTTCGGCGAGGCTGGTCGCCACGCCCGCAGCGCGGTGGGAGTGGCCGAACTGCCCCTCGACGCCCCGGTGGAGATCGAACTGATCGTCGAGGTCGCCTGACGCGTCGCCATCGCCGGGCGACCGTGCTCAGGAGGGGCCCCTTCCTCGCCGTCAGGCGTCGACGGGGCCCTTCCTCCGGCTCGGGTGGGCAACGATCGTGGGGTGTTGCGGGCGGGGTCGTACCATCGCAGCCATGAGCGGGCACGTGACGGCACCGGCTGCGGCGCTTGCCGACGAGCTGCCGACCTGGGTGACACTGCTGCGTGCGCCGAACCCGGGGCCGATGACCCTCGACGGCACCAACACCTGGGTGCTGCGCGCCCCGTCGGCCGAGTACGCCGTCGTGGTCGACCCGGGGCCGGCGGACGAGGGACACCTGGCCCGGATCGCCGAGCACGGCCCGATCGGGCTGATCCTGATCACCCACGGCCACCCCGACCACACCGAGGGCTCCGCCCGACTGAGCGAACTGCTCGGCGGTGTGCACGTCCTCGCCGCCGACCCGGCGCACACCATCGGCGGTGAGCCGTTGACCGAGCCGGGCGAACGCCTCGGCGGGTTCGGCCTGGACATCGGTCTGCTAAGCACGCCAGGGCACACCGCCGACTCGGTCTGCTTTCTGGTCGAGCACGGCGACGAGCGGGCGGTGTTCACCGGTGACACCATCCTCGGCCGGGGCACCACCGTCGTGGCCCACCCGGACGGGCACCTCGGCGACTATCTGACCAGCCTGGAGCTGCTGTCCGCGTACACCGGGATCCCGGCGTTGCCCGGGCACGGCCCGGCGCTGGCCGACTGCGCCGCCGCCGCCGACTTCTACCTCGCCCACCGCCGGGCCCGGCTCGACCAGGTCCGGGCGGCGGTCGCGGCCGGCGCCCGCACGCCCGCCGACGTGGTGGCGGCGGTCTACGCGGACGTGGACCGCTCGCTCTGGTGGGCCGCCGAGTGGTCGGTGCGTGCGCAGCTGGAACATCTCGGTGTCGGCACCGGGGAATCTGCGCCGGGGGTCAGTGGGTTGGAGCACATGTGACCTGCCCCGTGTGTGGAACCGTCGCCGTTCCCGGCGCGCGGTTCTGCCACAACTGCGGTGCCGCGCTGCCGGCCGCCGCCACGTTGCCGGCAGCCGAGCGCCGGGTGGTCACCGTGCTCTTCGGTGACCTCTCCGAGTTCACCTCCTGGTCGGAGGACCTCGACCCGGAACGCGTCGGCGCGGTCACCGACCGGGTGCTCGCCGCGCTCGCCGGCGCGGTGAAGACCTTCGGCGGGCACGTCGACAAGCTGACCGGCGACGGGATCATGGCGGTCTTCGGCGCCCCGGTGGCGCACGAGGACGACGCCGAACGTGCCGTCCGGGCCGCCCTGTCCATGCAGCGGGCCGTCCGCCGGGTGCTCGACGACGAGCGGGGCGGCGGCGCGCCGCTCGGGCTGCGGGTCGGGTTGAACACCGGTGACGTCATCGCCGGCATCCAGGCCGCGATCGAATACACGGTCATCGGCGACACGGTGAACACCGCCGCCCGGCTGGCCGACGCCGCGGCGGTCGGCGCGGTCTACGCGGGCGGCCGGACCGCCGCCGCCACCCGACACGTGTCGTCCTGGCGGGCGCTGCGCCCGCTGCGGCTCAAGGGCAAGCGCGAGCCGGTCGAGGCGTACGAGCTGCTGGGCCTGCTGGACGCACCGGGCACCCGCTCGGGGCTGGGCGACGAGGCCCCGTACGTCGGCCGGGAGACGGAGATCGGCCGGGTCGCCGGCCGGCTCGCCGAGGTCATCGACCAGGGCGACCCCCGGGTGCTGCTGATGACCGCCGAGGCGGGCATCGGCAAGTCCCGGTTCGCCGCGGAGGTCGAGCGCCTCGCCGCCGGGTACGACGTGGGCGCCGGCCGGTACGCGGCGCACACGGGCGCGCGGGTGCTGTCGGTGCGGTGTGCCGCGTTCGGTGAGCGACGTCGGCTCGCGCCGCTGGCCGACCTGGTGCGTGCCGCCGTCGGCCTGCCCAGTGACGCCTCCACCGCACTGACCCGGCCGGCGGTGGACGAGAGGCTGCGGCGGCTCGGGCAGCGGCTCGCCCGCTCCGGCGGTGAGACCGCCCCGATCGCCGTCGAGCAACTGCTCGCCCTGCTCGGCTACGGCGAACTTCCGGCACACGGGGGCACCGACTCAGGCGAGTGGGGCGGGTCGGGGATCCCGGCCGCGGATGCCGAGGCGGTGCCGAACGCGGTCGCCAACCTGCTCAGTGGGCTCGCCTCGGAAGCGCCACTGGTGATCGTGGTGGACGACCTGCACGACGCCACCACCGAGACGATCAGTGCCCTCGGGCTGACCCTGTCCCGGCTCACCGGCCCGGTGCTGGTGCTGCTGCTCGGCCGACCGGAGCTGGTCCGTACCGCCGGCGCGCTGACCCGGGTCGCGGACGCCGAGGTGCACTCCCTGCCGCCACTGCGGGGTGCCGACGCGGCGCGGCTGCTCACCAGTTACCTCGGCGGCGGCAAGTTGCCGCAGGCCGACACGGACCGGCTGCTCGCCACCGCACAGGGCAACCCCTTCTACCTGGCCGAGCTGGTCACCCTGCTCATCGAGCGCGGAGCGCTCACCACGGAGTCGGCGCGCAGCGCGCGAGCGTCGGAGTCGGCGCGCGGTGGGCGCGTCCCGGCGGAGCGTCCCAGCTCCGGCGAACGCGACCAGAGCCCGTCGGCCGGTTGGCGGTTGGTGCCCGGGTCGCTGGGCAGCCGGCTGCTCTCCCGGGACCTCGCCGCCGTCCTCGCCGCCCGGATCGACGCGCTGCCGCCGGACGCCCGTTCGGTGCTGCGCGACGCCGCGGTCATCGGTGACACGGTGCCGACCGGGGCCCTGGAGGCGATGCGCGAGCAGCGCGCCGGCCGCGACGGCCGTCCGTCGGCCGTGGTCGCCGTGGAACTCGACCGGGCTGTCGAGGAGTTGCTGCAACGCCGGATGCTGCACCGCTCCCGCACCGGCTACTCGTTCGCGACCCCGCTGATGCGGGAGGCCGCGTACGCCGGGGTGAGCAAGGCGGAGCTGGCCGAGCGGCACGCCGCGCTGGCCCGCTGGGCGGCCCCGGCGAACGAGGCCGCCGCGGGTGCGCCGGGTGGGTTCACCGACGAGGCCCGGGACGACTTCGTGGCGACGCACGTCGAACGGGCTTCCACGCTCGCCGACGCGGTGAAGCTGCGCCCGGACGCGCCGGCCCGGGCGGTGGTCCCGCTCGGCGTCGCCGCGCTCGGTCGGGCCGCCCGCCGGTCGCTGTCCGCCGGTGAGCCGGTGCTGGCCGTCGAGTACGCCGAGCGCGCCACCGAGTTGGCTCGCGACGGCATGCCGGCGGCCGATCGGGTGGTGCACGCTCGGGCGCTGCTCCAGGTCGGCCGGGTCGGCGACGCGCTGGCGTACGCCGAGAAGATCGCCGCGAACGCGGGGGACGAGGTCACCCGGGTCAGCGCCCTGCTGCTCGCCGGGCAGGCCCAGGAGACCCTCGGTGACCAGAGTCGGGCGGTGACCGCCTGGCAGGAGGCGTTGCAGGTGGCCACGGCCGGCCAGCTGCCGATTCAGCGAGCAACGGCGATGCGCCGGCTCGGCATGGCCGACTTCGTGGCCGGGCGGCTGAGTCAGGCGAGCAGCCGGTTGGCTGCCGCGTACCAGGTCAGCCTCGGCGCGCAGGACCGGCGTGGGCAGGCCTGGTCGTTGCAGAACCTGGCCTGGGTGACCACCACCCGGGGTGACTTCGCCGGCACCGACGCGGTGCTCGGCCGGGCCGCCCGGCTCTTCGCCGAGCTGAAGGACCCGTACGGGCGGGCCTGGCTGCGCGGCACCACGGCGTTCGCCCGACTGCTCGCCGGCCGACTGCGCGAGGCGTGTCGGATGGCGCAGGTGTTCCTGCCCTTCGGGGAGCGGGTCGGTGAGGCGTGGGCGGTGGGCACACTGCGTGCGGTGGCCGCCTTCGCCACCGCCGAGCTGGGTGACCTGGCCGAGGCGGACCGGGAGGCCCGGCGGGCGTACCGCGAATTCGCCGCCGCCTCGGACGACTGGGGGCGCGGGTTCGCGCTGGTGGTCCGCGCGGTGGTGGCGCGTGGGCTGGGCGAGCCGGAGCACGCGGCGGACCTGCTCACCGACGCCCTGGCGTACGCGGAGCGGACCTCGCACCCGCTGCTCACCGGGATGGCCGGCGCGCTTCGCGGTTTCGTCGCGCTGGACATGGGCGACTGCGAGACGGCCGAGCGGGTGGCCCGCGCGGTGCTGACCGCCGTGGAGCCGCACAACCCGCAGGCCCCGGCGCAGGTGGCACCCCGGGTGCTGCTGGCGACGGCACGCCTGGCCGCTGGCGACTCGGCGACCGCTGTCGGGTTGCTCGCGCCGGTGGCCACGGCCGCCGCGAACGCACCCTCGCTGCTCTTCTCCCGTCGCCAGACGATGGCCCAGTACGCGGCGGCGCTGCTCGCCCACGGTCAGCGGGAGCAGGCGTTGGACTGGGCCCGGCGGGCGGTCACCGCGCCGGCCGAGGACGTCCGCAGCCAGGTGATCGCGGCCCGTGTGCTGGCCGAGGCGCTGGCGGCCTGTGGCCAGCCGACGGAGGCCCTGGCCAGCGCGGACGAGGCGGTCCGTCTGGCGTACGCGACCGAGCAGCGCAGCGAACGCGCCGCCGCCGACGCCCTCCGCGCCCGCCTAACCCCACCCCCAACCTGACCCCTGACCCCAACCCCCACCCCACCCCACCCCACCCCCGCCTGGCCCTCGGTGATCAAGAGGTTTGCGTCAGGAATCGCGCTCCCGGTGACCGAAACCTCTTGATCAACAGGGTGGGCGGCAGGGCGGGCGGCAGGGCGGGGGCAGGGTGGGGGGCGGGGTGGGGCAGGGACGGTGCGGTTTTTGCCGGTTCTGGGGATGTGGCGGTCGGGGGGAGCGGCTAGCGTGTCACCACCGTGTGCCGGTCCACAGTGGTGACCGTCGCCGTGCCTGGGGAGGCCCTTTCATGAAGCTGCCGCGTTCCATCGCGGGCTGGACCATCGCGGTCTTCGGCGTGTTGGCGCTGGTGATGGGCGCGGTCGGGCTGCTCTGGCCGGAGGCGCAGTTGCGCATGCTCGGCTTCGAGGTGCCGGAGACGCGCGCCGTCGGTGACCACACCGGCACGTTCCTCCTGGCGTCCTCGATGGCGGCGTTCAACATGGGGGTCTACTACCTGTTGGCCACGGTCACCGAGTGGCGGGCGTTCTACCGGTTCACCGTCGTCTTCCGGCTGGTCACGTTCACCGTGTTCACCATCGCGGTGCTGGCCGACATCGCTCCCGACCGGTTCTTCGGCGTGGCGGCCTGGGAGGGGCTGGGGGCGGTGGCCACCGCCGTCGGCCTGCGCCTGGATGCCCGCCGGGGCGCGCCGGCTGACGACGTGGTGACGTCCGACGGTGCAGGGGCGGTTGCGGGCGCTGAGGAGGGTACCGGTCCGGCCGGTGCCGCTCCGGCGGACGCGGTGCGCTGAGCCACCGGCCGGGTTGGGTATTTTCGAGCGGTGACCGACACCCCGACCGGCGGCTTGCGAGTTCCGATCGTGCCCGGTCTGACGGATTTGCGGGTCTTTGCCCGGGGTGGCTACGCGACCGTCTACCAGGCCACCCAGATCTCGGTGGGCCGCGAGGTCGCCGTCAAGGTGGAGAACCGGACGCTGGACAGCGAGCGGGATCAGGCCCGGTTCCTGCGCGAGGCGCGGGCTGCCGGCCGGATGTCGTCGCACCCGCACGTGGTGGACCTCTTCGACGTCGGGGTCACCGTCGACCAGCACCCCTACCTGATCATGGAACTCTGCGACGGCTCGTACGCCGAACGGATGCGCACGTCGCCGCTGGGGCCGGTCGAGGCCCGTGACCTCGGCATCAAGATCGCCGACGCGCTGGCCCACTCGCACGGCGCCGGCGTGCTGCACCGCGACGTCAAGCCCGCCAACATCCTCCACTCGCACTTCAACTCGGCCGTGCTCGCCGACTTCGGGCTGGCCGTGCTCGCCGAGCACCGGGACGCCTCGGTCACCCTGGAGGTGCTCACCCCGGCGTACGCGCCACCGGAGATGTTCAGCCACAGCCCGCCGTCGCCGGCCGTCGACGTGTACGCGCTCTGCGCCACCCTTTACGCGGTCATGCACGGCCGGCCGCCCCGCTGGCAGTCCGAGCGCAACCCCAGCCTGGTCACCGTGCTGGAGATGTTCAACCAGCCGCTGCCCGCCCTGCCCGGCGTACCGGACGAGCTGATCGACGTCCTGCGCCTCGGCATGGCCAACGACCCGGCCGAGCGTCCCTCCGCCCTCGAACTGCTCGACCTGCTCGCCAACGTGCCCCTCGGCTCACCGTCGGCCCCGGTCAGCGGTGCCCCGGTCAGCGGCGGCGTGACCCTCTCCGGCCCGTACGCGGCCAGTCAGCCGGTGCCCCGCCCGCCCATCGAGGACACCCAGCCGGTGGTGACCGGTGGCCGGCGCTGGCGGCGCTGGTTCCTCGGCGGCGCGGGGGTGCTCGCGCTCGCCGCCTCCGCCACCGCCGGGGCCTGGGTCGCCGATCGGGCGCCATCGCCAACCCCGAGCCCGTCGGTCACCCAGGTCGCCGCACCGGCGACCGGCCCGCTGCCGGGCTGTGTGACCGGCACGGGCTCGCCGACCGCGCTGCCCGAGGGTGCCCGCTGCCTGCCCGAGCTGGAGTGCTTCGGCCCGGTACGGATCCGCGGCAGCCGCGCCGAGGCGGCTCGGCTCCCCTGCGCCAGCCGGCACACCTGGGAGACGTACGCCGAGGGGATCCTCCCGGTGTCGCTGGTCGGTGCCGACTACGACGAGGTGATCGGCGCTGCGCCGGTGCAGCAGGTGTGCAGCGCCACGACGTTCCGGTTGACCACCGGAATCACCGAGCCGACCGGCTGGCACCTGGAGGTGCTACCGCCGGTCGACGGCAGCATCGACCGCACGTACCGGTGCCTGGCCGGGCGTGGCGTGGACGCGCTCGCCGCGCCCACCCTCACCGGCCGCCGCTGAGCCCGTTCGACCCGCGTCGCCGGTCACGTACCGCACGCAACGCGGCCCGGCTGTCCAGGGCGTCGAGGGTGTCCGCGTCGATCCCGTACGGCATCAGCTCGGGCGGCCCGATGGACGCCGGACGCTCCGCCGGCTCCGGGTCGTCGGCCTGACGGGCAGCGGAGACGGCGACCCCGGCCACCATGGTCAGCAGGACGCAGAGTAGCGCCAGGACCACGCCGACGAGATCCTGTCGGCGCCAGATGACCAGCATGACCAGCGGCGCGAGGGCTCCCAGCGCCGCGAGCACCGCCACCGTCCGCGCATCGGGTCTGGGCAATCGACTCACCTGTCCAGCATGTCGTCACGGGGCCCGCTGTCAACCGCAGAGCCGACCGCCGCGCCGACCAACGTCGATCTGACGGCCTGCCGACATGGCCTCCGACGTCCACACTCGCTGGACAAGAGCCGCTACTCTCGGTGTCCCGCAGGCTCTTCCGGCAGCGAGGTCGCCCATGAACTCAGGCAGTTCGCAGTCCCGGCTCCGCTCGGTCGCGTCGACGCTGGCGGTGGCCCTCACTCTCACCCTGGCCGCCGCCGCTGGTTGCGACAGCCGGCAGGAACCGGAACTGTCCTCGGTGCAGGAGAAGATGCGCGAGACGCACATCTACGGCCAGTCGAAGTTGCGCATCGGTGTGGCCACGAACGAGCCGCTGATGGGTGAGCTGCGCAACGGCCAGCACGTCGGGTTCGACGTCGAGATCGCCAAATACATCGCCGCCTCGCTCGGCTACGAGGGGGACCAGCGGCTGGAGTTCGTTCCGGTGGCCACCGAGGAGCGGATCCCCGCGCTGCAGGGCGGCACGGTCGACCTCGTGGTGTCCAGCTTCTCCATCACCGAGGAGCGTAAGAAGGTGGTGAGCTTCGCCGGGCCGTACTTCGTCACCACCCAGGAGGTGATGGTGCCGACCCGGCTGAGGGGCAAGATCAGCACCATTGAGGACCTCCGCAACCCGGACTACAAGATCTGCACCAGCGGCGGTTCCACCTCGGAGGCCGAGCTGGGAGGTCACCAGGTCAAGGTCCTGGTCGTGAAGACCGTCGGTGACTGCGTCGCCGGCATCCGGGCGGGCCGCTACGACGCGGTCAGCTCCGACGAGACGATCCTCGCCGGCTTCCTGGCCCGCCACCCGAAGGAGTTCGAGATCGTCGACATGCCGTTCGGCACCAGCGAGCTGCTGGGCATCGGCGTGCCGATCGGTGACCCGGCACTGCGCGACCTGGTCGCGTTCTTCCTGCAGAAGAGCTACCAGCAGGGGCGCGACGAGCAGGCGAGCCCGTGGCAGACCTCGTACAACCGGACGCTTGGTCCGTGGCTCAAGGCCGAGAAGCGCCAGCCGCAGCCGCTGGAGGTGCCGAAGCTGGTCGACTTCGACGACAAGGCGCCCGCGAAGTGAGCGCGGCGACCACCGCCGCCGGCGGTGACGGCCCGGTCCCGCCGCCCCGCAGCCCCGTGCCGGACACCGCAGCCGGGCCGACCATCGACGGTACGGGGCCTGCGTCGCCGGCCGGGGTGGACGGTGTCGACTGGCCGGCCGGTGTGCCGGTCGCGGAACCAGTCGAGCCGATCGTCGCCGACGTCGAGCCCGGGCGGGTCCGCTGGGACCCGGCGGAGCGACGCGCTCGCGCCAGTCAGTCGTTCTGGACCGCCGCGGTGGGCGTACCGGCGATCTTCTCGGTGCTCCGCCTCGGGGTGGAGGCGGGCGGCGAACTCCAGACCACACTGCTGTTGGTGGCGAACGTCGGGCCGGTCAACCTGCTGGCCGGTTTCCTGACCACGGCAGCCCGGCTGCTCTCGACCGGACTGGTCGCCGTCTTCGCGCTCGGCGCGGTGCTGGCCGTCAGCGCCGACCGGCTGCCGCCGGGCACCCGTCGTCGTCCGCTCTTCGCCCGTTGGGCCGACATCACGCCGGCCTGGGTGGTGCTGGCCAGCTTCCTGCTCGCCCTGATCACCTGGCCGCTGCTCTACCTTCCGCTGCTGCTGCCGGCCTTCGTGGCCGCGTTCCAACTCCGTTCCGCGCGCCTGCACGAGCGGGTGGTGCCACGGCTGCTGATCATCGTCGCGCTGCTCGCCGGGTACGGCTGGCTGATGCTGCCCACCCTGCGGGAGGCGGTGCAGCAGGGCGGCGAGGAGCTGGTGCTGGCGCTCATCGTGGTGCCTCCGCTGCTGGCCCTGTTCATCGCCGGGCCGCTGCCGGGTGTGGTGATCCGTCCGCTGGCGTCGGTGACCGAGGTGGCGGTGCTGGCCACGCTGATCTGGGCCGCGGTGCCGGTGATCAGCACGCCGGTGTTGCCGCTGACGGTCACCACCGTGGGTGAGGAGAACGGGCCGACCGAGGACGTACGCGGGCACGTGGTCACCACGGACGACGTCAACATGGTGATCCTCCAGGAGCAGGGCGGAGTCCGGTACGTCCCGGTCGGCCTGGTCCGCGCGCAGGTGCTTTGCCCGAGCGAGGAGGAGCTGCCCCGCCACCAGCTGCGCATCCACGACTTCCACGTCGAGGATTCGCTGTTGGAGGGCATGGGCCGGCGGGTCCGACCGGTGCACCGCATCGATGCCACCTGTCGTACGCCGGGCTGACCCGGCCAACCGGCGGCTTCGTCGCCTACGGTTCCCGGCGGTTGGCCCGCACGAGGGTGACGGTGGCCAGTGGCACGCTGACCGCGGCGAAGGCCGCCGGTCCACCTCTCCGGCGCGGCGGGCCGGTAGACACGACGCGGATCGTGGCGGCGCGCTGGGCGTATATACAGTCGGACGGTATATGCTGCCGGGATGGCGAAAGCGTCCCTACACGAATCCACCTACCTGATCCTCACCGCGCTCGTCGAGGCTCCACGGCACGGCTACGCCGTCCTCGAAGAGGTCCGCCAGATCTCCGATGGGCGGGTCGACCTGCGCGCCGGCACCCTCTATGCGGCCCTCGACCGACTGCGGACCGAGGGCCTCATCGACATCGAGCGCGAGGAGCAGGTGCAGTCCAGGTTGCGCCGCTACTACCGGCTCACGGTGTCGGGAGCGCAGCGACTCGCCGAGGAGTCGGCACGGCTGCGGAGCAACGCCGACGCGGCGAGCGTGCGACTGCGCCGAGCCGGCCTCATCTTCGATGGCGGTGCGGCATGACGTTGGAACACGGTTACCGGCGGCTGCTGGCCTGTTATCCCCGCGCCTACCGTCGGCAGTACGAGGACGAGCTGATCGGGGTGCTGCTGGACGACGCGTCACCGGGTCAGCGCAGGCCTGTGCCGCGAGACGTGCTCGCCCTGCTCGGCGGGGCGTTGCAGGCGCATGTCCGCCAGGCTGGTGCGCGATTCTCGGGCGATGCGTGGCGGGAGGCGGCACAGGCGCTCGGCCTGATCGCCGCGTTGATGTTGTTCGTGCGGGATGCGCGCGTTCCGGTGCTGCACACCGCCATGTTCGCGGACAGCTACCCCTATGGGATCGGTGAGAAGTTCGTCTTCTGGCCGATTGGTCTCGTGGCGTTGCTGTGGCTCACCGTGGCGGTGTCGGTCGTGTTCGGATGGGGCCGGGCAGCAGCCGCGATCGCCGTCGGCGGCGCGACGTTCGAGGTGGTGCGGGTCGCCGAGGATTACGGGCAATATTCCACGGTGTTCAATCTCTGGCCCGCCGTGCTCGCCGCGATGGTTCCGCTGGTGCTCGCCGTCCGTGCTCCCCGTTCCGTGACGGCTTCCCTCGCGCGCTGGCGGCTCGGCACGCTGGCGGCGGCGACGCTGGTCAGCGTCGGTGCTCCAAGCATCGCGCTGCTGACTGCTGTCGATGACTCGACGACTCCCATCGACGGTACGTTGATCTTCACCTTCGGCGTCGGCCGGATCGAGGCGATCCTGCTGACCGCGGGATACCTGCTCTTCGCCCTCGTCATCCTGTCGACGCCGGCGGTGTTGCGGCGACGCCTGCTCGCGCTTGTGGTTCCGGTGGGCGTCACGTTGGTGCTCACCCGGGTGGGGCTCGGCACCACGGGGAGGTTCCTGCGGCGTTCCAGCCACGACGGTGTCCTCGATGCGCTCACCCTGGCGCAGTGGCTGACGCTGGTGCTGGCGCCCGCGCTGCTCTTCGCGGTGGCCGTGACCATCCTGCACCGCCGGGAGCGGTCGGGCCCACAAGGCGCGTGAGGAGGCCGCGCGTCACGCGGCCGAGCGGCTGATCGACTCGGCTTCCTGGAAATCGGGGTGTCACTGGCTCTCGGGCACCCCGAAATTCAGGAAACCGAGTCGATCAACGGCCGGGCGGGCCGGCTCGGCCCGCCCGTCGGCGGGGTCAGTACGACTTGTCCTGGCCCAGGACGTGTTGCGCCACGAAGTTGAGGATCATCTCCCGACTGACCGGGGCGATCCGGCCGGCCCGCACCGCGCCGAGCAGGGTAGCCACGCCGTACTCGGTGGTCATGCCCGCCCCACCGAGCACCTGGACGGCGGTGTCCACGGCGAGCGCGGCGGCCTCCCCGGCCGCGTACTTGGCCATGTTGCCCGCCACTCCGGCCTCCAGGTCACGGCCGGCGTCGTACAGGGTGGCCGCCTTCTGGATCATCAGGCGGGCCAGTTCCACCTGCACCGCCGCGTGCGCCAACGGGTGCGACACCCCCTGGTGGGAGCCGATGCTCCGACCACCCCAGACCTTGCGGGTGGACGTGTACTCGCTGGCCCGCTCGATGGCGTACCGACCCGTGCCGGCCCCCATCGCGGCCACGGTGATCCGCTCCGGGTTGAGCCCGGCGAAGAGGGCCGGCAGCCCGGCGTCCAGCGACTCACCGAGCAGCGCGTCGGCGGGCAGCCGCACGTCGTCCAGGTAGAGCAGGAACTGGTTCTCCGGGGACACGATCTCCATGTCCAGCTTGGACCTGGTCAGCCCGGCCGCGTCGGTCGGCACGAGGAACAGCGCGGGCTTGAGCTTCCCGGTGGAGGAATCCTCGGTCCGGGCCACCACCAGGACGTGATCGGCCTCGTCCACCCCGGAGATGTAGCACTTGCGGCCGTTGAGCAGCCAGCCGTCGCCGTCGGGGCGGGCCACCGTGCCGAGCCGGTGAAAGTTGGAACCGGCCTCCGGCTCGGTGATCGCGAAGACGATCTTCTGGGACCCGTCGGCGAGGCCGGGCAGGTGCCGTTTGCGCTGCTCCTCGGTGCCGTGCCGACTCAGCACGGTGGCCGCGATCGCGGGGGAGACCACCAGCAGCAGCAACGGGCAGCCCGCAGCCGCCAACTCCTCGCACACGATCGCCAGCTCGGTGATGCCGCCGCCACCGCCGCCGTACTCGGTGGGGATGTTGACACCCAGGTAACCGAGCCGCCCGGCGTCGGCCCAGAGTTCGGTGGTGTGTTCGCCGGCCTTCGCCTTCTCGACGAAGTAACCGTGGCCGTAGCGACGGCCCAACGCGCGCACGGCGTCGCGCAACTGGTCCTGCTCGGGGGTGAGGTCGAAGGTCATCGGGGGTCCTCCTCGGGGTTCGACGTCGCCAGGTCGCCGGCTGCGGGGGAGCCGTCGATGACGGCCAGCACGGCGCCCGTCCGGACCTGACCGCCGGCCGGCACCGGCAGTTCGGCGACCACACCGTCGGTCGGGGCGAGCACGGGATGTTCCAGCTTCATCGCTTCCAGCGTGAGCAGCGGTTCGCCGGCCGAGACCCGCTGACCGACCTGCACATGCACCCGGGTCACCGCGCCGGGCAGCGGCGCGAGCAGCGACCCGGCGGCCACCTCCGCCGTTGGCAGGGGGAGACGCGGCAGCTCGACCAGGCTCGCCGCCCCGTCCGGGCCGTCCACGAAGACCGCCGACCCCACCCGGTGTACGCGGTACGCGCACCGCACCCCGTCGACGTCGAGCACCACCCGCTGCGGGCTGGCCTCGACCAGCGCCACGCTGGGTGCTGTCGGCGGCTCGGCGGAGTTCTCAACCGCTGACGTACCGGACCAGTCGGCCAGCCCTCCGGTCCGGTCCAGCCGGTAGCGGATCTCGATCTCGGCACCGTCCGGCCCGGCGAAGCGGGTGGTCTGGGGGACGGCGGGAACGTTTCGCCAGCCGGACGGGAGCCCGGACAGCACCGGTGCCGTCGCCCGACGCTGGGCAGCCGCAGCCAGAGCCGCGGCGAGAGCGGTGATCGGGAGACGGTCGGCGGGGAGCAGTGGGGCGAAGACCTCCGGGTGCCGGTCCAGGAATCCGGTGTCGATCTCCACGGCGGCGAACGCGGGGCTGCGCAGCACGCGTACCAGCAGGTCCCGGTTGGTGGTCACCCCGTGCAGCTCGGCCCGGGTCAACGCGGTGGACAGCATCCGGGTCGCCTCGGCACGGGTACGCCCCCAGGCGACCAGCTTCGCCAGCATCGAGTCGTAGTGCACCCCGACCACCGAGCCGGCCACCACACCGGAGTCGAGCCGCAGACCCGGCCCGGCCAGCCCGCCGAACTCGGCCGCCACCGCCGGGGCCGTGAACCGGTGCAGAGTGCCGGTCGCCGGCCGCCAACCCGCCCCGGCGTCCTCGGCGCAGAGACGCACCTCGATCGCGTGCCCGGCGCTGACCGGCAGGGTCGCCGGCAGCGGCTCCCCCTCGGCGACGAGCAGTTGCAACCCCACCAGGTCCAGGCCGGTGCACAGCTCGGTGACCGGGTGCTCCACCTGGAGGCGGGTGTTCATCTCCAGGAAGAAGAACTCACCACCCGGGGCGAGCAGAAACTCCACAGTGCCCGCGCCCAGGTATTCGACAGCACGCCCGGCGGCCACCGCCGCCTCGTGCAACGCCGTGCGCACCCGCTCCGGAACGACAGCCGGCGCCTCCTCGACGATCTTCTGATGCCGGCGCTGGATCGAGCACTCCCGGTCACCGAGGGCCACCACCCGACCGTGGGTGTCGCCGAAGATCTGCACCTCGACGTGCCGGCCGCGCTCGACGTACCGCTCGATGAAGACCGTGCCGTCGCCGAACGCGGCAGCCGCCTCGCGGCGCGCGGACGCGACCGCCTCGGCCAGCTCCGCGGCGTCCCGGACGATGCGCATCCCCCGCCCGCCGCCGCCGGCGGACGCCTTCACCAGCACCGGGAAGTCGGAGATCCCATCGGTGTCGGTCCAGCTCGGCAGCATCGGCACGCCCGCGTCGGCGAGCAGTGCCTTCGCCGCCAGCTTGTCGCCCATCGCGGCAATCACCTTGGCGGGTGGGCCGACCCAGGTCAGCCCGGCATCGGTCACCGCCGCCGCGAACTCGGCGTTCTCGGCGAGGAAGCCGTAACCCGGGTGGACGGCGTCCGCGCCGCTGCGCCGGGCCGCCTCCAGGATCAGATCGACCCGCAGGTACGTCTCGGCCGGCGTGGCCCCCGGCAGCCGGACCGCCTGGTCGGCCTCGCCGACGAACGGCTCGGCGGCGTCCGCGTCCGAGTGCACGGCGACCGTCTCCACGCCGAGCGCGCGGCAGGTCGCGAAGACCCGACGCGCGATCTCCCCCCGATTGGCAACGAGCAGTTTCCGAATCATCATCAGTTCGCCCCTCACATCCGGAAGATGCCGTAGCCGTCGGCACCCTTGACCGGGCCGTTGTGGATCGCCGAGAGGCAGAGCCCGAGGACGGTCCGGGTGTCCCGGGGATCGATCACGCCGTCGTCGTAGAGCCGGCCGGAGAGGAACAGCGCGCCCGACTGGGACTCGATCTGCTGCTCGACCATCATCCGCATCGCCGCGTCGGAGTCCTCGTCGTAGTCGCGCCCCCGTGCGGCGGCCGCCTGCCGGGCCACGATGGACAGCACCCCGGCGAGCTGCGCCGGGCCCATCACCGCCGACTTGGCGTTCGGCCAGGTGAACAGGAACCTCGGCTCGTACGCCCGGCCGCACATGCCGTAGTTGCCGGCCCCGTACGAGGCGCCCAGGTTCACCGTCAGGTGTGGCACCGTCGAGTTGGACACCGCATTGATCATCAACGCGCCGTGCTTGATGATGCCGCGCTGCTCGTACTCGGTGCCGACCATGTAGCCGGTCGTGTTCTGGAGGAAGATCAGCGGGGTGTCGGCGGCGTTCGCGAGCTGGATGAACTGGGCCGCCTTCTGCGCCTCCTCGCTGAACAGCACCCCGCGGGCGTTGGCCAGCACGCCCACCGGGTAGCCGTGCAGCTCACCCCAACCGGTGACCAACGCGGTCCCGTACGCCGGCTTGAACTCGTCGAAGTCGCTGCCGTCCAGGATCCGGGCCAGCACCTCACGGGGATCGAACGGCACCTTCAGATCGGCGCTGGCGACGCCGAGCAGCTCCTCCGGGTCGTACTTCGGCGGCTGCGGCACCGCCGTGCGCGGCGACGGGCCGTGCTTGCGCCAGTTCAGCCGGCGGACGCACTGCCGGGCCAGCCGGATACCGTCCCGCTCGTCCTCGGCCAGGTAGTCGGCGAGCCCGGACGTGCCGGCGTGCATCTCCGCGCCGCCCAGCGACTCGTCGTCGGTGACCTCGCCGGTCGCCATCTTCACCAGCGGCGGCCCGGCCAGATAGACCTGCGAGCGGTCCCGGATCATGATCACGTGGTCGGACATCCCCGGCACGTACGCGCCACCGGCCGTGGCGTTGCCGAAGACCACGCTGACCGTGGGGATGCCCGCGGCCGAGAGCCGGGTCAGGTCACGGAACACCCGACCACCCGGGATGAAGATGTCCGCCTGGGTGGGCAGGTCCGCCCCGGCCGACTCGACCAGGTTGACCATCGGCAGCCGGTTGGCCAGCGCGATCTCACCGGCCCGCCGGGTCTTCGCCAGCGACCACGGGTTGACGGCGCCGCCGCGTACCGTCGGGTCGTTGGCGACGATCAGGCATTCCACGCCCTCGACCACGCCGATGCCGGTGACCACGCTGGCCCCGACCGGGAAGTCGGTGCCGAACGCGGCGACCGGCGACAACTCCAGGAACGGGCTGTCCGCGTCCACCAGCAGCTCGATCCGCTCCCGAGGGAGCAGCTTGCCGCGCTTGTGGTGCCGGGCCACGTACTTGTCGCCACCGCCGGCCCGAGCCTGCCCGAGCGCGGCGTCCAGCTCGCCCAGCCGCTCCAGCAGGGCCTTCCGGTTCGCCGCGTACCCGGGCGCTGTCGGGTCGATCGCGCTGTCCAGTGTGCTCACAGACCCATGCCCTTCGCGATGATCTCGTTCATGATCTCGGTGGTGCCGCCGCCGATGCCGAGAATCCGCGCGTCCCGGTAGTGCCGCTCCACCTCGGCGTCGCGCAGGTAACCGAAGCCGCCGTGCAGTTGCAGCGCCTGGTCGACGACCTGGTCGCAGGCGGCCACCGCCACGTTCTTGGCCATGGCCACCTCGGTCACCACCGGCTCGCCGGCAGCCACCCGGTTGGCCACCTCGTGCACGTACGACCGGGCCGCCTCGGCCCGGGTGTGCATCTCGGCCAGCCGGTGCCGGATCAACTGCCGGCTGGCCAGCGGACGCCCGAAGGTCTCCCGGTCCCGGCACCAGCGCACGGCCAGCTCGACGCAGCGCTGCGCGGTCGCGTACGCCTGGGTGGCCAGCGAGAGCCGCTCCGCCGCGAAGTGCTGCATGATCGCCAGGAAGCCGGTGTTCTCCGCGCCGACCCGGTTGGTAACCGGCACCCGCACGTCGACGAACGACAGCTCGACCGTGTCCGAGCAGTGCCAGCCCAGCTTGTCCAACCGGCGCCCCACCGTGAACCCGGGCAGCCCCTTGTCGATGACCAGCAGGGTGAGTTCGCCGCTGCCGGGGAAGTCGGTGCAGACCGCCGTCGTCACGAAGTCGGCCCTGTGCCCGCTGGTGATGTACGTCTTCGACCCGTTCACCACGTAGTGGTCGCCGTCGCGGCGGGCGATGGTGCGGATGCCGGCCACGTCGGAGCCGCCGTCCGGCTCGGTGATCGCCAGTGCGCCGATCATCGTGCCGGCCAGGGTGGGCCGGACGTACCGTTCGATCAGGCCGTCGTCGCCCGGCGGCGAGGTGCCACCGAGCCGGCCGCCCAGCGAGCCACCGGTGCGTGCACCGGCCGCCGCGACCATGTGCGGCAACGCGATGCCGTGCGTGAACAGGGCTGCCACCAGCCCGGACGAGCCGCCGGAGCGGATCACCTCCTCGGTCACGATGATCGAGTCGAGCAGGTCACCGCCGCTGCCGCCGACCGATTCGGGGAAGCCGATGCCGAGCAGGCCGAGCTTCGCGGCGGTGGCATGCAGCGCCAGGGGCACCTCGCCGGCCCGTTCCCATTCGTCCAGGTGCGGCAGCACCTCACGGGTCACGAAGGCGCGGGTCAGCTCCCGCAACTGCCGCCGCTCCGGGGTGTCCACGATGCTCATCGCGCCACCCCCGTCGGCGCGTCGGCCGGCAGGTCGACGATCCGGGCGCGCAGCAGCTCACCGAGCGCCTTGGCCTGCGGGTCGAACCGGGTGGACGCGGCCACCCCCGCACCGAGCAGACCCTCGATCACGAAGTTGACCGCGCGTAGGTTCGGCAGGTCGTAGCGCCGCACCGACAGCGACGCGGTCTCCGGCAGCAGCTCGGCCAGCCGGTCGACGGTCAACCAGGCGCGCAGCCACGCGTACGCCTCGTCGTTGCGCGCCCACACGCCGAGGTTGGCGTCCCCGCCCTTGTCCCCGGAGCGCGCACCGACCAGCTCGCCCAGCGGGCCGCGCCGGGTCGGGCCGTCGTGGGTCGCGTCGCCGCCCGGGGCTGTCTCGTCCGCCGCAATGGGCGCGGTGCGGATCGGCGGGGCGATCGGGACCCGTGCGCCGCCGGGCAGCACCGCGACGTGCGACACCGCGTCCTGCGGCACCACGTCGGCCGTGAAGACGCCGTACGGTGTCGCGTCGCCCGGCAGCGTGGTCAACGTGCAGCCCGGGTACGAGGCCAGGGCCAACTCCACGGCAGCGGCCGAGAAGGCCCTGCCGGCCCGAGCCTTGTCGCCGTGGCGCAGGTGGACGTGGAGCAGGGCGCTGGCCGCCTCGGTGTCGGCGGCGTCCGGGTGGTCGGTCCGGGCCAGCACGAACTCCAGCCCGTCCTTGCCGACCGCCTCCTCGACCTGCCCGCGCACCAGCGACGCCTTCGCCTCGATGTCCAGGCCGCAGAGGACGAACGTCATCGAGTTGCGGAAGCCGCCGAGGTTGTTGACGCCCACCTTCAGCGTGGCCGGCGGTGGTGTGCCCCGGACGCCGGAAACCCGCACCCGGTCCGGCCCGTCGGGGCGCAACGTCACCGTGTCCAGTCGGGTGACCACGTCCGGTCCCAGGTACGCGGGCCCACCGACCTCGTAGAGCAGTTGTGCGGTGACCGTCTCCACGGTGACGGCGCCACCGGTGCCCGGATGCTTGGTGAGGACCGTCGAGCCGTCGGCGGACACCTCGGCGATCGGGAAGCCGGGCCGGTGCCCGCCGTCGGGCAGCTCGGTGAAGAAGCTGAAGTTGCCGCCGGTGACCTGCGCCCCGCACTCGACGAGATGCCCCGCGACGGTCGCCCCGGCCAGCTGGTCGAGGTCGTCGCGGCTCCACCCGTAGCGGGCGATGGCGGGGCCGACCACCAGCGATGCGTCGGTGACCCGGCCGGTGACCACCACGTCCGCGCCTCCGTCGAGGCAGGCCGCGATCCCGAACGCGCCGAGGTAGGCGTTGGCGCTCAACGCGTCCGGGCGTTGGATCGTGTCGCCCTCGACGTACCCCACCCTGGCGGGCAGGCCCAGTCGGGCGGCCAGGGCGCCGATGGCCGCGGCGAGCCCGGCCGGGTTCAACCCGCCGGCGTTGGTCACGATCCGCACCCCACGGTCGAGGGCGGTGCCGAGACAGGTCTCCAGTTGACGGAGAAAAGTCTTCGCGTAGCCCAGGCCGGGGTCGCGCAGCCGGTCCCGGGCGAGGATCAGCATGGTCAACTCGGCGAGGTAGTCACCGGTCAACACGTCCAGCTCGCCGCCGTCGAGCATCTCCTGCCAGGCGGTGAACCGGTCGCCGTAGAAGCCGGAGGCGTTGCCGATCCGGATCACGCTCGTACTCCGTCCGCGCCGGCCGGCTCACGGCCGGCACCCGGCGGGCCGGCGAACGCCTGCGCCACGTCGAGCCATTCGTCGGCGACCGGGCCGGTGGCGACCAGGGCGAGGTCCGCGCGGTGTCGGCGCTGGGTGACCAGCAGGCAGAAGTCCCTGGCCGGGCCGGTCAGCCGGTCAGCGGCGTCCGTCGGACCCCAGCTCCACGTGTCGCCGTCGGGCCCGAGCAGCTCGACCCGGACCGGCGACGTCGGTGCCGCCCGGCCGTGGGCGGCGAAGCCGTGCCCGAGGGTACGCACACCGAGGTGCGCGACGTGCCGGAGCCGGTCACTGGCGGGGCGGACGACGCCGAGCGCGTCGGCCACGTCCTCACCGTGTGCCCAGGTCTCCATGATCCGCGCCGTCGCCATCGAGGTGGCGGACATCCGGGTGCCGTACCAGGGCAGTTTCTCGCCGGCCGGAACGGCGGTCAGCGCGTCGGTAAGTGCGGTTCGGCCCGCCCGCCAGCGTTCGAGCAGCTCCACCGGCGGGGCGAGGAACTCCTCGGCGCCCGCGTCGACCAGCCGGGTCGCGTCCGGGGCGGTGGTCACCGTCGCGTAGAACGCCTCGGGATCGGTGGCCGCCAGCAGCGCCACGTGGTCGGTCCAGGCGAGGTGGGCGATCTGGTGCCCGATGCTCCAGCCCGACGCCGGGGTGGGCCGGGCCCAGTCGGTCGTCGGCAGCGGAGCCACCAGGGCGTCCAGCTGGCCGGACTCGGCGGCCAGATCCGCGATCAGGTCGGTGAGGTCGACCATGGTGCCTCCGGTCGGTGGTGGCCGGTGCGGCCGGCGGTCAGGGCGTGAGCAGGGTGGCGAGCTGGCGCTTCCAGGTGGTCAACAGGGCGGTACGACGGGCCGAGTCGTCGCTGAGCAGGTTGGCCACCCCGAGCCCGCGCAGCAGGTCGAGGGTGGCCTGCACCGCCTCGCGTACGCCGGGTCGACGCTCGTCGACGCCCAGCAGGGCAACGGTGAGGCGGTGCATCTCCCGGCCGACCGTCGCCTCCAACGGCACCAGGGCGTCCCGGAGTTCCCGATCGGTGCGGGCGGCGACCCAGAGTTCGAGAGCGGCCACGAACAGCGGCCCGGTGAACGCCACAGCCAGCAGGTCGACCACCCGGTCCAACCGCTGCGGGCCGGCCGGCAGAGCTTCGGCCTCGGTGCGCAACTCGGCGGCCCGCCGCTCGGCGAGATGGGCCACGGCGGCCGTGACCAGTGCGGCCTTCGTCGGGTAGTGGTGCAGCTGGGCCCCGCGCGAGACACCGGCCCGCGCGGCGACGACGGTCGTCGTGGTGCCGGACCAGCCGTGCTCGATCAGGCAGTCGACGGTCGCCTCCAGCAGCCGGGCCTGGGTGGCGCGGCTGCGTTCCTGCTGGGGGACGCGCGTCGATGCGGGGGACACGCGAACAGCCTGCGGCCTGAGAAACAAACAGTCAAGACTGACTTTTTCTGTGCACTCGGTGCGGGCGGAGCTGGGCGCGGCCCTGTACGGCGGCCCCTGTAGAGCTGCCCCACGGACGGGGCAGGTGTCGTGGTGACCGGCGGAGGCTGCCCTGCCTTCAGGTGAAGATCTGGGGCAGCTCTACCGGCAGCGAGGACCGTTTCCCGCGCCTGAGCCCGGAGCGTGGACCAGAGGGCTGGCCGGTCGAGGCCGACCCGACCGTCAGCGGCCGTCGCGGGGGCCGAAGACGGCCAGCGCGTCGGCGTCGCTGTGCTGGGAGCGCAGGTACTCGTCGGCCCACGCGGCGGCGTCGGGGAAGGTCGACTCCGCCGCCACCCGGGCGCACGCCGCGTCCACGTCTAAGGCGGTGCGGCGCAGCTGGACGCCCGGCCCGAGCAGTGCCCACCACGCGCCCGCGCCGCCGTACGGCATGCCGACGCTGCCCGGGTTGACCACCAGACGTCGATCGACCAGCCGGGTGAACGGCATGTGGGTGTGGCCGCAGACCACCGTCGAGACCTCGGCAGGGAGGCCCGCGAACACCTCCGCCCAGCGCGACATCCGGGAGTCGACGAGCACGACCTCCTCGTCGTCACGGGGGGTCGCGTGACAGAACAGCGTCGGCCCGAGGCCGTCGATCTCGACCGTCGCCGTCGCGGGCAGGGCCGCGAGGCGGGCCACCTGGTCGTCGCGGAGCTGCCCGGCGGCCCAGTTCGACACCTCGATCGAGGCGGGTCGGCCGGCGCGGGCCTCGACCAGCTCGCGTTCGCAGTTTCCACCCACCCAACAGACCCGGTCACCGAGGCCGGCGAGCACGTCCAGCACCTCGACCGGCTGCGGGCCGGCCGCGATGTCGCCGGTCAGCACGATCAGGTCGGCGGTGGCGACGTCCGGCTCGGCCAGCACGGCCTCCAGTGCCGGGAGTACGCCGTGGATGTCGGAGAGCACCGCAACGCTGTTCGCCATGGCCCCACCCTCACCGCCTCGGCCGCCCCGAGCCAGCATTTCTGCGACGGGCAGACGAAACGTCCCCGCCGTCCGTCGGTGACGGAAGGCGGGGACGCGACGTACCGGTCAGACGCGGGCGCGACGAGCCAGGCGCTCCGGGTCCAGGATGATGATGCTCTTGCCGTCCAGCCGCAGCCATCCGCGCGAGGCGAAGTCGGCCAGCGCCTTGTTGACCGTCTCCCGGGAGGCGCCGACGAGCTGGGCGATCTCCTCCTGGGTGAGGTCGTGGGTCACCCGCAGGACACCGCCGTCGCGGGTGCCGAACCGCCCAGCCATCTGGAGCAGGTTCTTGGCGACCCGGCCCGGCACGTCCGTGAAGATCAGGTCGGCGAGCGAGTCGTTGGTCCGACGCAGCCGCCGGGCGAGCACCCGCAGCAACTGCTCGGCGATCTCCGGACGGTTGTTCAGCCACGGCCGCAGCGCCTGCTTGCGCAGTCGCACCAGCCGCGTGTCGGTCACCGCGGTGGCGGTCGCCGTACGCGGGCCAGGGTCGAAGAGCGACAGCTCACCGACCATGTCCGACGGCCCCATCACCGCGATCAGGTTCTGCCGGCCGTCCGCTGCGCGGCGACCAACCTTGATCTTCCCGGACAGCAGGATATAGAGGCTGTCACCGGGCTCGCCCTCATTGAAGACGATCTCGCCCTTGCGGACCTCGATCGTCTCCATCTCCTTGGCAAGCGCCTCGGCAGCTTCCGGGTCAACACCCTGGAAGATCCCGCTGCGGGCCAGTACCTCGTCCATCGCGCACCTCCGCTTACGCGTGCCGTCCGTCGGCCGGGTCCGCCGTCCGCTGATCCCCTCGCGCGCCGCCAAGTCTAGGCGCACGTGAGCATGAATCAGAGGTCGCCCCTGGAATCTTGATCGGTGGGCGTAACCTGCCCGACGTGCTGAGCGAGCCGACCCTGACCAGCCGCGCCGAGGATGGGCGGCACATTCCGCTGCTCGTCTGGCGCGCGGAAGTGCCCCTGCGGGCGGTCAGCAGCGGCCCACTGGGCGGTGGCATCGGTGTCCGGCGCTGGGTGCTGAACGCGACCGTACCGATGTCGTACGACCGGGCTGACCCCGCCGCGCACCTGACGGCCCTCGCCGCCGACCTGGCCCTCGACGGGCCCGGGGTCGGTCTGCTGACCGGCGTGGACGTGGGCGAGGTGGTGGCACGCACCGACACCGGAGTGCGGGCCTGGGCGACGGTCGGGCTCGGCACGCCGGTGCCCGCGGCCGCGCCCGGCCCGGCCGGGCTCGTCCAGCGGGTCGGCACGGTCAACATCGTGGTGTACGTGCCGGCACGGCTCGCCGACTCGGCACTGGTCAACGCGGTGGCCACGGCAACCGAGGCGAAGACCCAGGCGATCAGCGAGCTGGGACTGCCGGGAACCGGCACACCAACCGACGCGGTCACCGTGCTCTGCCCGGTGGACGGGCCGGAGGCCGCGTACGGCGGCCCGCGTTCCCGTTGGGGTGCTCCGCTGGCTCGCGCGGTGCACGCGGCGGTGCTCGCCGGCGGTTCCCGGGCGGTCGTGCCCTGGTCGGACCAGCTGACCAGCTGAATATTCGACCGATCGGCTGTCGTCGGCGCGTTTGTCGACCGGTAGGGTCGCGGACGATGTACGCTCCCGCCTCTCTTGCGTCCCGCCCGCGTCGCCGCGTCGCCCTCGGCCTCGCCGCGCTGCTGGCCGCCCTGCTCGTCGCCGGCTGCTCCGACTCGGGCGGCGATGCCCCCGTGTGGCAGCCCGGCGCCGGTGGCGGTGGCACGGGCGCTCCGGTGACCACGGCCGGCCCGGATGCCACCGGGAGCGCGACCCCCGGTGCGGTCGGCGCGATCTCGCTCTCCGCCACCGGCGACATCATCATGGGCAACGCGCCGAGCCGACTGCCCGCCGCCGGCGGCAAGGGGTTCTTCACGTCGGTCACCGAGGCTCTCAAGGCCGACCTGGTGATGGGCAACCTGGAGGAGCCGTTGACGGTGGACACCGGCACCGGCAAGTGCGGGGCCAACTCCACCCGCTGCTTCCAGTTCCGGGCCCCACCGGAGTACGCCGCACACCTGCGTGACGCCGGTTTCGACGTGCTCAACCAGGCCAACAACCACGGCTACGACTACGGGCCGAAGGGCTACGAGAACACCCAGAAGGCGCTGGAGAAGTACGACCTGGAGCACACCGGCGCCCCGGACCAGATCACCGTCGTCGACGTCAAGGGCGTCAAGGTGGCCGTGGCCGGCTTCTCGTCGTACGTCTGGTCCAACAGCCTGGTCGACATCGCCAAGGCGAAGACGGTGGTCGCCAAGGCCGCCACCATGGCCGACCTGGTCGTGGTGCAGGTGCACATGGGCGGCGAGGGAGCGGAGAAGACCCGGGTGAAGCCGGGCACCGAGATGTTCCTCGGCGAGAACCGGGGCGACCCGGTCAAGTTTTCCCACGCCATGATCGACGCCGGCGCGGACCTGATCGTCGGGCACGGGCCGCACGTGCTGCGCGGCATGGAGTTCTACCAGGGGCGGCTGATCGCGTACAGCCTGGGCAACTTCGCCGGCGGCGGCAACTCGCTGAACAACGACGGCCGCCTCGGCTGGGGCGGGGTGCTGAAGGTGTCGCTCAAGCCGGACGGCACCTGGGCCGGCGGCTCGTTCACCTCGACGTACATGAACGACGCCGGCAAGCCGACGATGGACCCGGACGACCGGGGCCTGGGCCTGATCACGGAGCTGAGCCGCGCCGACTTCCCCAAGGCCGGTGCCCGGCTCGACGGGCAGGGCAAGATCTCGCCGCCGGCCGGCGGTTGACCCGCCGGGAACGTCCGGGGCGCGACGTAGGCTGACCGTCGTGACCGATAGTCCTCCCGGCGCCAGCGAGACCGACCTCGGGCGCACCCGTCGTGCCCGCAAGATCGGTCGGGTGCTGACCGAAACGCATCCCGACGCGCATTGTGAGCTGGACCACTCCAACGCCCTGGAGTTGGCCGTCGCCACCATCCTCTCCGCGCAGTGCACGGACAAGAAGGTCAACGAGGTCACCCCCAAGCTCTTCGCCCGCTACCCGAGCGCCGCCGCGTACGCCGGGGCCGACCGGGGCGAGATGGAGGAGCTGATCCGGCCCACCGGCTTCTACCGCAACAAGACCGACTCGCTGCTCAAACTCGGCCAGGCGCTCCTCGACCGGTACGACGGCCGGGTCCCGGGCCGACTCGTCGACCTGGTGACGCTGCCCGGCATCGGCCGCAAGACCGCCAACGTGATCCTCGGCAACGCCTTCGACGTCCCGGGCATCACCGTCGACACGCACTTCCAGCGGCTGGTCCACCGGTGGCGGCTGACCACCGAGACCGACCCGGTCAAGATCGAGCACGCGGTCGGCGCTCTCTACCCGAAGCGCGACTGGACGATGCTGTCGCACCGGATCATCTTCCACGGGCGACGGGTCTGCCACGCCCGCAAGCCCGCCTGCGGGGCGTGCACCCTCGCGAAGCTCTGCCCCTCGTACGGCACCGGGCCGACCGACCCGGCAGCCGCCGCCAAGCTGCTCAAGGGCCCACGGGCGCGTGATCTGGCGGTGGCGGCCGGGGTCGACCCGGAGCTGGTGCCCGCGCAGGCGATCGCCGCGGAGGTGCCGTGAACCGTCGCCTCGCTCTGCTCGTCCTGCCGCTGCTGCTGGTCGTCTCCGGCTGCACCGCAGGTAAGGCCGACGACGACCCGGCCCCCCGGCCGGCCGCCGCTGAGCGACCGTCGCCGTTCCGGGACTGCTCCACGCTCGGCACCGCGCCCACGTCGACCGCCCCCACCCCGACCGGCACGACGGCCGCCGTCAGCGGGCAGGCACTGCCGGAGCTGACGCTGTCCTGCTTCACCGGCGGCGCTCCCGTCGCGCTGCGGGACGTGGCCGGGCCGGCGGTGATCAACGTCTGGGCGTCCTGGTGCGGGCCGTGCCGCAAGGAGCTGCCCGCCTTCCAACGGCTGAGCGTGCGGGCCGCCGGCCAGCTCCAGGTGCTCGGGGTCAACACCCGCGACAGCCGGGCCGGTGCGCAGTCCATCGGCGAGGACTTCGGCGTACGGTTCCCGATCCTGGTCGACCAGGGCGACGCGCTGCAACGAGAGCTCGAGCGCAACGCCTTCCCGCTCACCCTCTTCGTCGACGCGCAGGGCCAGATCCGGCACATCGACGCGACCGGCGCGCTCGACGACGCCCAGCTCGCCAAGCTGGTCCGCCAGCACCTCGGCCTGGCGGTGCCGGCGTGACCCGTCGACCGCCCGAGTGGATCGAGCCGCTGCTGACCCGGCTGGGCACCGCCCGCGCCGAGGACTTCACCCGGCTGACCACCCCGGCCGAGGGCGGCCGGGAGAGCGCCGTGCTGGTGCTGCTCGGTGAGCAACCCGGAGTCGGCCCCGACGTGCTGGTGCTGCAACGGGCCGCCACCCTGCGCAACCACGCCGGCCAGCCGGCCTTTCCCGGCGGCGCCGCCGACCCGGAGGACGCCGACGTCCGCGCCACCGCGCTGCGCGAGGCGAACGAGGAGGTCGGCCTCGACCCGACCAGCGTGACCGTGCTGGCCGAGCTGCCGAAACTGTGGATCCCGGTCAGCGACTTCGTGGTCACCCCGGTGCTGGCCTGGTGGCACGACCCGCACCCGGTGCACCCCCGGGAGCCGGCCGAGGTGGCGCACGTCGCCCGGCTGCCGGTCAGCGAGCTGGTCGACCCGGCCAACCGGATGCGGGTCCGCCACCCGAGCGGCTGGGTCGGGCCGGCGTTCTCGGCGCGGGGGATGCTCGTCTGGGGCTTCACCGCCGGGGTGCTGGCCACCCTCCTGGAGATGGGCGGCTGGGCGCGCCCGTGGCCGCGCGGCCGGGTGGTCGAGCTACCGCCGAGCGGGGCGACACCGGCGCCCTCCGCGGGCACCGACGACGCGGACGAGACCGCCCTGCGCTGACCGCACGGTCACCTTCAGCAAGCGATGGTCATCCGGGGGGCGCACTGCCCGTACGCTTGACCCGTGTCCGTCGTGGATCTCGTCCTCCTGCTGCTCATGCTCGTGTTCGCGATCAGCGGATACCGCCAGGGTTTCGTCATCGGCATCACATCGCTGTCCGGCTTCTTTTTGGGTCTGCTGCTGGGCCTCCAGCTCGGGCCGTTGTTCGCCCGGCAGTTCGTGGACGCCGGCACCCGCGTGCTGATCTCGCTCGTGGCGATCTTCGGGCTGGCCGTGGTCGGGCAGGCGCTGGCCGGTTGGCTCGGCTCGCACCTGCGCAAGACCATCACCAGCGACGTGGGCAAACGGGCCGACGACGTGGGTGGTGCGCTCGTCTCGCTGCTCGCGGTGCTCCTGCTCGCCTGGCTGGTCGCGGTGCCGCTCGGTTCGTCCTCGGTGCCCTGGCTCGCCGCCGCGGTGCGCAACAGCGCGCTGATCTCGGTGGTCAACCGGGTCGTGCCGGAGCAGGCCCACCAGTTGTCCACCGCCCTGGAGGACACCGTCGACACCGACGGGTTCCCGGACGTCTTCGGTGACCTCACGCCCACCCGGGCCCGACAGGTCGACCCACCGGACCCGGCACTGGCCGGCTCGCAGGTCGTGGTCAACGGTCAGCGGTCGGTCGTCAAGGTGCTCGGCTCCGCGCCCAGCTGCTCGCGCCGCATCGAGGGCTCCGGCTTCGTGTACGCCGACGACCGGGTGATGACCAACGCGCACGTCGTCGCCGGCACCCGCTCGGTCGCCGTGGAGCTGGGCGGTGAGCGGTACGACGGCAAGGTGGTGGTCTACGACCCGGACCGAGACCTGGCCGTGCTCCTCGTGCCCGGGCTGCCCGGCCCGTCCCTGCGGTTCGCCGCCGGAAACGCCGGCAGTGGCTCCGACGCGATCGTGCTGGGCTTCCCGCTCGACGGCCCCTACAACGCGCAGTCGGCGCGGGTCCGCGACGTCGACCGCATCAAGGGCCCGGACATCTACTCCTCCGGCGACGTCACCCGGGAGATCTACACCATCCGAGCCCTGGTCCGCAGCGGCAACTCCGGCGGCCCGCTGCTCTCCGCCAACGGGCTGGTGCTCGGCGTGATCTTCGCGGCGGCGGCCGACGACCCGAACACCGGCTTCGCGGTGACCGCCGCGGAGGCCCGCCCGGTGGCGTTGGCCGGGGCCGAACGCAACCGGCAGGTCGCCACCGGCGAATGCACCTGAGGGCGGCGCGAGGTCAGCCCCGGGTCGACAGCGCCGGTCGCCCCACGGTCGGCAGCTTCGCCCGCCCCCACCTCACCCCTCGGTCGAGGACGGCACGAGCCATGATCACGACGCAGGTGCCGCCGTTGAGGAAGGACGCCACCACGTCGCTCGGGTGGTGCATCCCCCGGTACATCCGAGTCAGCGCCACCCCCAGCGGCACCGTCAGCAGCAGACTCCACCAGGCGACCTTCGCCCCGGTGCTGCGCACCCGCAACGCCATCAGCACGGCAATACCGACGTAGAGCGCCACCGCCGCCGAGGTGTGCCCGGACGGGAAGCTCGACGTGGGCGGCGAGACATCCATGTGCTCCACCGCCGGCCGCCGCCGGTCGATCGCCAGCGTGGTCAGCAGGAACACCAGCGCCTGGGCGGTCACCGCCGCGCACAGGAACAGCGGCTCCCGCCAGCGCTTGAGCCAGAGCCGCAGCGCCAGCGCCACCAACACCGTGACCACGACGATCATCTGGGTGCTGGCCAACGTGCTGAACACCAGAGAGACGTCGTTCCAGCCGCCGGTGCGGTCGGCGGCCAACTCCCGGTTCACCGCGTCTTCCGCGGTGAACGGCCAGGTCCGGGCGAACACGCGGGTGACCAGCACCCCGAGCAGCACCATGAGGCCGAGCAGGAGGGAAACCGGCAGCAGTACCCGCCGGACAATCTGAAGCGCGGTCTCGGACATGTGCCGGCCAGTACCCTGCCCACCTCGTCGGCACGCCTCAGGCCGCTCCGGGATGCCGCTCCACTTCGGGAGCGACGCCGTCGCGGGTCGGCCGGACCGGCCGGAGACCGGTGTGCGCCCGCCAACTGGTGAACGCGGCGGTGGTCGCCGCCAGCACCGCCACACCGAGCAGCCAACCGCCCAGCACGTCACTGGCGAAGTGCACGCCGAGCGCCACCCTGCTCAGCCCGGTGACCACGGTGAGCAGCAGCGCGGCGGCCCAGAGCGCGACCCGCGCCGCTCCCTGCCCGGCGAACGGCAGGAACACCAGCAGCAGCACCCCGGCGGCCAGGGTGGCGTTCGACGCGTGCCCAGAGGGGAACGAGTAGCCGGCGGCCCGTGCCACCGGGTCCAGCAGCTCCGGCCGGTCCCGACCGACGAGCAGCTTGAGCAGCGGGCCGATCAGCCCACCGACCACCATGGTGGTGGTCGCCCAGAGGGCCAGCCGACGGGCGCCCCGACGCAGCAGCCAGATCACCAGGAGCAGCGCGGCGGCGCGCAGCGGCATCGGGGCGAACACCTCCGTCCAGATCCGCATCACCGTGACCCAGGCAGGGTGGTCGAGCGCATAACCGTGCAACGCGCGGGTGACCGCCGTGTCCAACCGGTGCAGCGGAGCCCATGTGCCGAGCACCAGCAGTGTGAGCAGCGCGAAGGGCACCAGCACCAGGAACGCCGCCGTCGCGGCCAGGGTCAGCCGCAGACCCAACGCGTGGTCCGGGTCGAGTCGGCGCCGCCGCCAGGACGGCTGGCCGACGGGGACGAGGGTGGGCGGCTGATGCGTACTCATGTGTCGGTTCTACCCGACCGGCCGGTCGGTCAGGCCTGACGGTGGGCTGAGATCAGCGGGTGCGCTGTCGAAGTCGGCGCACCAGCAGGGCACCGCCACCGGCCAGGGCGACGATGAGCACAACTCCGGTCCACAGTTGCCCGGGGGCCGAAGTGTCCTGGCCGCCCGCCGCCCGGGCCGTCCACCTGGTCTGCTGGCGGGGCGCGGCGAGACCGAGCGGGTCGCTGCCGGCGCCCGCCACCGGGTCGCCGTCAGCCGAGCCGGGGGCCGGGCCGAAACCCGTCACGCCCGGCGACGTCTGGTCGTCCAGCGGGTTGGCGGTCACCGGCGGCACCTGAGCGGTCAGCGCGGCCACCGGGTCGACCACCCCGTACCCGAAACGGTCGTCGCGCCCGGTCGGGCCGAGGTCCCGGGCGGTGGCCAGCAACCGGTTGACCACCTCGCCGGCGGGCATCCGCGGGTAGCGGGACCGGACCAGCGCGGCGGTGGCCGTCACCAGCGGCGCGGCGAAGCTGGTGCCCTGCACCCGCCAGTAACCGTCGGGAGACTTGGCGCCGACGAGCCCGCTGGCGGGAGCGGTGAGCACCGTCGCCTGGCCGGTGATCGACCCGGACCACAGGTTGTCGCTGCTGCGTTCGAGACCGGAGACCGCGATCACGCCCGGCTCGCGGGCCGGGTACCAGACCTTGGTGCTGGTCGAGGTCGCCAGGTTGCCGGTGCAGGCGATCACGACCACGTCCCGGACGAATGCGTAGTCCAGGGCCGCGGCCAGGGCCGGGCTGTCACCGCTGCCGCCCAACGACAGGTTGATCACGCGGGCGCCGTTGTCGACGGCCCAGCGAACCCCCTGGGCGACGATCAACGCGTCGTCGTAGCGGTTCTGCTCGTCGAGCACCCGGACCGGCAGGATCCGGGCGTCCGGTGCCAGGCCCACCACGCCTCGTTTGTCGTCGCTGCGCCCGGCGATCAGACCGGCGACCGTCGTGCCGTGCCCCACCGGATCCGGCCCAGCCCCACCCTCGGGGCCGACCAGATCCTTGCCGGGCAGCACCTGGCCGGCAAGGTCGGGATGATTGCCGTCCACTCCGGAGTCGACCACCGCGACGATCACGCCCCGGCCGGTCGAGCTGCGCCAGGCCGTCTCCGCCCGCAACTCGTCGAGCTGCCACTGCTCGTCGCGAACCTGATCGGTGCGGGTGACGGCGTCACCGGGAGCGAACGCCATCGGCGCGCCGGCGAGCTGCCCGCCGTTGGTGGGCGCGGCGACGGGCGCGGCCGCCGCGGTCGGAGCCACGACAGCGAGCACCGCGGCCACACCGAGCAGAGCCCGGCCGGCCGTCCGGCGGGCCACTGACGGGCCGCTGTGCCGAACCCCAGTCACATCCTCAGCCATTCATCCCGACGGAACCATGACGATCGGAGATTACCGGTTTCCCCACCTGTCACGGGAAGAACCGGCGAGTCAGGTCATGGTGGCGGAAGTTGTGCCAGCTGAACGAGGCGTACGCCCTCTCGCCGGGTGACCAGTCGGCCACGGCCCGGCGGCAGCGGGCCGGGGCGCACCGGCCCGACGAGTGCGCCCTCGTCGGGGCTGCCCGCCATCACCAGACCGGCAGTGGACAGCTCCCGCAGCCGCTGCACGATCGGCTCGTACTGGGCGCGGCCCGCGCCACCGGAACGACGGGCCAGCACCAGGTGCAGCCCGACGTCGCGGGCGTGCGGCAGGTGCTCCTCCAGCGCCCGCAGCGGGTTCGACGGACCGGACGCCACCAGGTCGTAGTCGTCCACCAGCACGAACAGCTCCGGCCCGGTCCACCAGGAGCGGTCCCGCAGTTGCTGCGGGGTGACCTCCGGCCCGGGGGCCCGCCGCTCCAGGTAACCGGCGGCCGACTCGACCAGGTCGGCGGTGTGCGCCGCGGCGGTGCCGTAACCGATCAGGTGCGGGGTCTCGATGGCGCCGAGCAGGCTACGCCGGTAGTCGACCAGGATCACCCGGGCCTGCTCGGGAGTGAACCGCGTGGTGATCGACGTGGCCAGCGCGCGCAGGAACGAGGACTTGCCGCACTCCGAGTCCCCGAAGATCACGAAGTGTGGCTCGGTGGCGAAGTCGAGCAGCACCGGGCGCAGGTCCGCCTCCGCGATCCCGATCGGCAACCGCAGCCCGGTCGTCGCGGCGACGTCCAGATCGGCGTACGGCAGCACGGGCGGGAGCAGCCGAACCCGGGGCGCCGGAGGCCCCGCCCACCCGTCGGCGACCCGTTTGACCAGGTCTGCGGTGTCCCCGTTGGCGGCGCCGAGCTGAGGTAGCGCGGTGAGGAAGTGCAGCCCCTCCGCGGTCACGCCCCGACCCGGGCGCTCCGGCACGTTCGCGGCAGCACGCCTGGCCACGAGCGAGTCGGACGGGTCGCCGAGGCGCAACTCCAGACGGGAGCCGAACAGGTCCCGGATCGCCGGACGGAAGTCCAGCCAGCGCAGCGCGGTGGCGACCACGTGCAGCCCGTACGACAGACCCCGGGTGGCCAGGTCGGTGACCAGGGGTTCCAGGTCGTCGTACTCGCCCCGGACGGTGCTCCAGCCGTCGATCACCAGGAACACGTCACCGAACGGGTCGGTGCCCGGCTGGTTGGTCGTTCCCGCCGCGGCGCGGCGCTGCCGGTACGTGGCCATCGACTCCACGCCCAGCTCCGCGAAGCGGCGTTCCCGATCGGCCAGCAGGGTGGTCATCTCGCCGACGGTGCGCCGGACGGCGGTCGGGTCGGCCCGACCGGTGACCCCGCCCACGTGCGGGAGGTCGCGCAGTGCGGCCAGCCCGCCGCCACCGAAGTCCAGGCAGTAGACCTGCACCTCGGCCGGTGTGTGGGTGAGCGCCAGCGCGCAGATCAGCGTGCGCAGCACGGTGGACTTGCCGCTCTGCGGCGCGCCGACCACCGCGACGTGCCCGGCGGCGCCGTCGAGCGCCAGCCAGAGCAGGTCCCGGCGTTGCTCCAGCGGCTTGTCGACGACGGCCAGCGGCACGCCGAGTGCGCCGTGCAGCTCCGGGTTGCCCACGGTGAGGCCGCGTCGCGGGTCCACCTCGACCGGGCCGAGCAGCTCGTCCAGGGTCGGCGGCTGACCGAGCGGCGGTAGCCAGACCTGGTGCGCCGGTGGGCCCTGCCCGACGAGCCGGTCCACCAGCAGGTCGAGCAGTGTGCCCCCGCCCTCGTCATCGGCCACGACGGGCACGACCGGGGTGGTCGGCTCGGGCACCGGCACGACGTGGGTGGTGAAGGTGAGCAGCCGCGCGCCGCCCTCGACGGCCACGCCGGCCGGCGCGGTCCGACGGCGGACGGCGCCGGAGACGTACGCGGCCTTGAACCGGGCCAGCGGGTCGGTGCCGGCGCGCAGGTAGCCGTGGCCCGGCGAGCGGGGCAGCTCGTGCGCGTCCGGTACACCGAGCACCGTGCGGGACTCCAGCGCGGAGAAGGTGCGCAGGCCGATCCGGTACGACAGGTGGGTGTCCAACCCGCGTAGCCGTCCCTCCTCCAGTCGCTGACTGGCGAGCAGCAGATGCACACCGAGGGACCGGCCCAGCCGGCCAATCTGCACGAACAGGTCGATGAAGTCCGGCTTGGCGGACAGCAGCTCGGAGAACTCGTCACAGATCAGCAGCAGCGACGGCAGCGGGGCCAGTGGGCTGCCGGCCGCCCGGGCCCGCTCGTAGTCGCGCACGCTGGCGAAGTTGCCGGCGCGCCGCAGCAGCTCCTGGCGGCGGACCAGCTCCCCGTTGATGGCGTCGACCATCCGGTCGACCAGGGGCAACGCGTCGGCCAGGTTGGTGATCACCGCCGCGGTGTGCGGCAGCCGGTCGAACGAGGCGAAGGTGGCACCACCCTTGAAGTCGACCAGCACGAAGTTGAGCTGCTCGGAGCTGTGCGTGGCGGCCAACCCCAGCACCAGCGTGCGGAGCAGCTCGGACTTGCCGGAACCGGTCGCCCCGATGAGCAGGCCGTGCGGGCCCATCCCGTCCTGGGCGGACTCCTTGAGGTCTAGCTCGATGGCACCGCCGTCGGTGCCCACCCCGATCGGCACCCGCAGCCGCTCCCGCGCCGAGCGCGGCAACCAGCCCTGCTCGGCCGTGAAGCTCTCCGGGTCACCGAGACCGAGCAGCTCGGGAAGGCCCAGGTCGGCCTGGAGCGGGGCGTCCGGCCCGCGTGCCGCACCGGCGAGCCGCAGTGGCGCCAACCGTCGCGCGACCGCCTCGGCGTCGGCAAGGTCGAGCTGGTCGGCGATGCCCACCTCGGCATGCCCGTCGGACGACCGCGAGTGCAGTCGCCGGCCGTGCAACTCCAGCAGCAACGCGTACCGGTCGAGCAGCCGAGGCGGCGGAGTGTCCAGGTCCAGCACGGTGACCGCGTCGATGCCGCCGTCACCGGTCAGGTCACTGGCACCGGCCAGTTCACCTCCGTCGAGGACCACCACCACGTGCGGGCCGTCGGTGGCCGGGCCGGCCGGACTGAACCGGGAGCGGCTGCCCAGCACGTCGGCCAGCAGCCCTTCCAACTCGGCGGCGGAGCTGGTCACCAGTCGGACCGGGCCGAGCGCGTCGGTGCGGCTCGGATGATGGGCGTGCGGGAGCCATTTCACCCACTCCCAGCAGGCGCGGCGTTCCGGTCCCGCGCACACCGCGACGAGCAGCTCGTCGGGGGCGTGGAAGACCGCCAGCTGGGTCAGCACGGCCCGGACCAGCGCCTGCGCCGCCGGGTCGCCGGTCGGTGGCCCGCTGGCGGCCGGGGTGCCACCCCCGGTGCGGCCGGCGGGCCGGACGTGCACCCGGGCGAAGCTGCGCAGCGACAGCGCCACCGGCAGGTCCGGCACCACGGAGTACGCGTCCAGGAAGCGGCGCAGCGCGCCGGCGGTCATCGGCTCCAGCTCCTCCAGTGGCCGGGTGACCGGCGGGACGAGCGGCGTGGCCAGGGTCTGCGGCCCGACGGCGACGCGTACCACCGCGAAGTCCGGGTCGGCGGGGCGCCGCTCCCACACCCGGTGGCTGTCCACCGTCGACCAGAGCCCGCCCGGGTCCGGGTGCCGGTAGAAGAGCCCGGCCCGCTGCTGACCGGCGGTGCGCCGCACCCGTCGCCGCAGTGTGGCCAGGTGCCGCAGGTACTCCCTGCGGGCGGCCATCATCTCGGACTTCTTCGGGGTGCCGGAGGCGCTGCCCCAGGACGTCACCAACATCGCCAACGAGGAGAGCCCGAACATCCCGCCCACCACGTACGAGTAGGCGCCACCGCCCCGGCCGAACATCATCGCCATCGCCACCGTGCCGCCGAGCATCGGCAGCAGCATGAGCATCTGCTGCCACCGCCCGCCGGCCACCACGGGAATCTCCGGTGGCGCCTCGACCGGCAGCTCGCCGCCGGGGATCTCCGGCGCTGGTCGACGTGGCGGACGCTTGATGACGACGGTGGACACTCGGCCTCCTGACAGCGCTGGGTAACCCGAGCCGGACTCATGGTAGGTAAAGTCCTGTCGTCCGCGCAGCCTCCGATCCCCCTCGATATGGAGACCAGTCGATGACTACCGGGCTGGCCCGCGTCACCATCAGCGCGCCGCAACGACGGGTGGACGTCGCCCTGCCGGAGCAGGTGCCCCTGGCCGAGCTGCTGCCCGACGTGCTCCGGCACGCCGGCGTCGGGCTGGCCGACGACGGCGAACAGCACGGCGGCTGGGTCCTTCGCCGCACCGACGGCGCGTTGCTGGCGACCGCCCAGGCGCTGCTGCCCCAGGGCGTCCGCGACGGCGAGGTGCTGCACCTGGTGCCGGCCCGCGCGCACTGGCCCGAGCTGGAGTACGACGACGTGGTCGAGGCGATCGCCGACGGTGCCCGTCGCCGGGGCGGCGCCTGGTCGCCCACCGCCACCCGCGCCGCCGGTCTGGCCGGTGCCGCCGTGCCGCTCGCCGTCGGGCTGCTCGCCCTGCTCGCCGGGGGCCCCACGCACCGGGCCGGCTGGCTGGCGGCCGCCGTGGTGGCGCTGCTGCTCACCGTGGCGGGTGCGGTGGCCTCCCGCGCCAACGGCGACGGCACCGCCGGGGCGACGCTCGGCGGCTACGCCCTGCCGTACGCGTTCACGGCCGGCGCCCTCGCGGTCGGCTCCGGCGACCCGGTCGCGCCGTTCGGGCCGGCCCGCTGGGTGGGTGCTCCCGAACTGCTGGCGGGCTCGGTGGCGCTGCTGCTGGTGGCGCTGATCGGCCTGCTCGGGGTGGCCAGCCGGCTGCGGGTCTTCGTGGCCG
>NZ_JAKKFI010000075.1 GCF_022230955.1 Micromonospora cabrerizensis | reverse complement strand
GAGGTGCACACGAAGTACTCGTAGTATGAGGGCGCCACTGTCAGTAAGAGCGTCAGTGGAGCGTCGGGCTAGATGTACTAGCTGCCGGGGGTCAGCGGCGTCGGCGAGAACAAACTCGCCAAGTACGGCGAACAGATCCTGGCCGTCCTCGCCGAGACCTGATCCGGTCATGACGAAGGGCCGGGCCCCGTGGTGGGGTCCGGCCCTTCGGCTGTCGGTCGGTGTGTGGGTGCAGTGTTGTGTGCCGGGGCGGGTCAGCTGGTGGCGTAGCCGCGGGTGGCGATCCAGTCGGCGAGGTGCTCGACGGTGATCCAGTAGGAGGCGGTGTTCGGGTCGGCGGAGTCGGCGATCTTCACCGTCTGGCCGTTGTCGCGGTAGCCGACGACGCTGATGTAGTGCCCACCTTCGTAGGAGTGGGTGACGCCGTCGGTGTCGGTGCTGGTGCCGGCGATGTTGGCGACCACGGCCCGGCCGTTGTCCACGGTGCGGACGATGTCGGTGCGCAGCTTGTCGGTCTGCGGGGCGTCGGCGTCGGGCTTGCTGATCTCCACACTGTGGTAGGCGTCGGCCTTACCGGTTTCCTTGTTCAGTACCGGGGTGATGTCGTTGATGGAGTTGGTGCCGGCCTCGGTGGTGCCCATCTCCTTGGCCATGTCATCAACGTTGATGTTCTTGCCCTGCACGCTCAGGGCGTTACGGGTCGCGGCGGGCCCGCAGTAGTAGAAGTTCGGCTGCGCCTCGTAGCGCACACCCAGCTCCCGCTCACCCGAGGGCTTGCGGTCGGTCTGGGTCTGGGTGGTGGGCTTGGCGGTGCTCGGCGCCGCGAACGCGGCGGTCACGGGTCCGACGATGGCACCACCGGTGAACGCGATCCCAGCGGCGGTGAGTGCGCTCTTACGGATCAGATCGGTCCGCATGATGGCGTGCTCCTCTCCATCGGGGGTGTGCACGGCACGCCCGGGGGTGTTGCGTTCCGCCAGTGCAATGGGTGAGCGGCTTC